>PUXW01000017.1 GCA_009659925.1 Nitratiruptor sp.
GGTGGTGGGAGGAGGATTCGAACCTCCGAAGGCAAAAGCCAGCAGATTTACAGTCTGCCCCCGTTGGCCACTTGGGTATCCCACCACTGTGCCACACTGGTCCAAGCGCTGAAACGGAGCCGGTGAAGGGACTCGAACCCCCGACCTGCTGATTACAAATCAGCTGCTCTAGCCAACTGAGCTACACCGGCGTCTCAATCGACTCACTCTCAATGTGGGTGAAATTTTAGCCCATTTTTTCTCTCTTGTCAAGAGGTGGGCAACTAGCCCAGGAGATTTTCCACCTCTTGCACGATTCTTTCGATGGTAAAACCAAACTCCTTGAAGAGCACTCCGGCTGGCCCACTGGCTCCGAAGCGATTCTCCATCGAGATGACCCGGTCGGCGAAGCGGTACCACTCCAAGCCGCTAGCCGCTTCGATAGCCACCACCTTGGTTTGGGGAGGAAAGATACGGTCTCGATACTCGCGATCTTGCTCTAAAAAGAGCTCCATACAGGGCATACTGACCACATTGGCATTGATTCCCCGCTCCTCCAGGGCACAGCCAGCCTGAAGGGCGAGCATCACTTCACTCCCACTGGCGGCCAGGACCACCTGGGCATTGGGGCGCTCTTTGACAATGTATCCCCCCTTGGCCACATCCCCAAAATCTCGATGGGGCTTGAGGGTCTTGAGCTTCTGGCGGGAGAGGACGAAACCACAGGGTTTGCCTAGCTCCAGGGCCACCTTCCAACACTCCACATTCTCGCTGGCATCAGCCGGACGGAAGGTGTAAAAATTGGGGAGGGCCCGAAATGTGGAGAGCTGTTCGATTGGCTGGTGGGTGGGACCATCCTCTCCAACCCCGATACTATCATGGGTCCAGATGAAGTAGTTGCGCAAATTGCTCAAAGCCGCGATCCGAACCGCCGCCTTCTGATAGTCGCTGAAGACGAAAAAGGTGGCGTTGAAGGGGATGAAGAGGCCATAGGCGGCCATGGCGTTGGTTATGGCCCCCATAGCGTGTTCCCGGACCCCAAAGTGGATGTTGCGCCCCTTGGGAAACTCCCCCATTCCGTGGAGGTAGGTCTTGTTGGAAGGGGCTAAGTCGGCGCTTCCCCCCAAAAAGCCGGGAAGGGCTTTAGCAATGGCGTTGAGGATCTTGCCGTTGCTCTCCCTCGTGGCCACCATGCTCCCTGGCTCGAAGGTAGGCCACTCAATGGCTTCAAAATTGGGGTTTTGGAGGCGTTCGAGAAGTTCCACCTGCTCTTTGTAAGGGGATTCGAGAATGCGCTTCTTCCACTCCCGCTCGGCCAGATCCCCCCGCTCTACGGCACAGCGGAAACGGGCTAGGACATCTTCGGGCACATAAAAACGCCGATCTGGATCGAATCCAGCCCGCTCTTTGGCGCATCGGATCTCCTCTTCCCCCAGGGGAGCCCCATGGGCGTGGGGATCCCCTTCATAGTGGCAGCTCCCTTTGGCGATAATCGTGTTGGCAATGATGAGCGCAGGCTTTTTCCGGGTTTGCGCCCAGGTGAGGGCTCCATCGATCTGGGCATAGTCATGGCCGTCAATTTCGATCACATCCCAATTTTGAGCCTCGAAACGCCTCTTTACATCTTCGTTCCAGGCCAGGGCGGTATCCCCTTCGATGGTGATGTGGTTGGAGTCATAGATGAGGATGAGGTTATCCAGCCCGAGCCGTCCAGCCAAGGCACAGGCCTCGTAGCTGATCCCCTCCTCCAAGTCCCCATCCCCACACAGACAATAGACCTTATGGTCGATGATCTTGGTCGTTTCGCTATTGAGCAAATTGGCTCCATACTGGGCCGCCATTGCCATACCGACGGCATTGGCCACCCCCTGCCCCAAGGGACCCGTGGTCATCTCTACCCCGGGTGTGTGGCCATATTCGGGATGGCCTGGGGTCTTGGAACCAAATTGACGGAACTGCTTCAAATCCTCCAAACTCACATCATAGCCCCACAGATAGAGCAAGGAGTAGATCAATCCCGTAGCGTGACCACCACTGAAGATGAGACGATCCCTGTTGAGCCATTTGGGATTTTTGGGGTTGTGGCGCAGATGGTGGCTTAAAACCACCGCCACATCGGCTAGCCCCAAACATACACCTGGATGGCCGCTTCGAGCCTCTTCGATCATGTCGAGGGCGAGAAAGCGGATGGTATCGGCCATCTTCTTGAGCATCTTCTCATCCATGTCTCCCCTTTAAGTCGTTGTGTCGGTAGAGATAGTTTCCAAGGAGCCCTCCAAGACCTTGGGCTATGGGCTCTTCCATCGCTTTCAGCTCCCTTTCGAGCTTTTGGGCCAGCCGATCGGCCTCTTCCAAAGCCCCCTTGACCCCGAGAAGTTGGGTGAAGCTATTCTTCTTCCCGTCGTTCCTCGTAGTCTTTCCCACCTCCTCTTCATGGGCGAGGGCGTCGATGAGGTCATCTTGGATTTGAAAGAGGAGACCAAGCTCAAGTCCGAAGGCAAAAAGTTCCTCTTGGAGGTGGGGGGGGAGATTGGCAATGATCGCCCCCATCTTCAAACTGGCCGCTATGAGTTTAGCCGTCTTGTTGAGATGGAGCTGGCGAAGCTCTTGGAGAGAGAGGGGATGCTCCTCGAAGTGGCAATCGAGGATCTGGCCATGGACCATCCCCCCAATCCCGCCAGCTTGAGCCAATTCCCGCACTAGAGCTACCCGTACATCCGGATGGAGGGATGCCTCGGCAATGAGGAGAAAGGCATGGGTGTTGAGCCCATCCCCCACTAGAACCGCCGTCACCTCGTCGAAAGCCCGATGCAAGGTAGGCCGCCCTCGTCGCAAGGTGGCATCGTCCATGATAGGCAGATCGTCATGGATGAGGGAGTAGGTGTGGAAGAGTTCGAGGGCCAAGGCCACATCTAGGGCCGAAGGGAGCAAGAGCGGTTCCTTGGCCTCCACAATAGTCAAAAGGAGCAAGGGACGAAACCGCTTGGCAGGTGCTTGGAGGGTATAGTTGAGGGCCTCTTGGTAGAAGGGGTGGAAGGTGTCGACTTGGAGGAGACGGCGTCGAAGGTGCTCCTCAAATTTGGTATAAAGATCCATGCTCAGCGCTGTCCAAAGAGGCCAGCCCCCATCATCTCCAGGGCGCTGGCTTTTCGATCCTCTTCCACCATCTTGAATAGGTCGTTGATCGCACTGATGAGGAGAATCTGGAGGGCCTCCTTGTCTTCGAGCAAGGAGTCGTCGATCTTCAAGTCGACGACCTCCCCCTTCCCATTGGCGCTCACCTCCACCATCCCTCCCCCGCTTTTGGCTGTGAAGATCTTTTTAGCGTGCTCCTCCTGGAGGGCTTTGGCCCGCTCTTGGAGCTGTTGGACCATCTTGCCAAGCTCTTCGAGATCGAGTTTGTCAAACATGGGCTATCCTAGGAGTAGGTGATGATCTGGTCGATCCGATTCCCCTCGCCCACGAGGACGACGGTAGGAGCGTATTCCTCCAGCTCTTCAGGCTGGTAGTGGGCATAGGCCACGATGATGATCTTATCTCCAGGATGGGCCTTCCTCGCGGCGGCTCCATTGAGGCAGATCTCCCCCTTGCCCCGCTCTCCCCGGATCACATAGGTTTGAAAGCGCTCTCCGTTATTGATGTTGAGGATCTCGACCTTTTGTCCGACCCGCAACTTCGCCGCCTCCATAAGCTCCTCGTCGATGGTGATGGAGCCCACATAGTTCAAGTCGGCCCCCGTCACCGTCGCCCGATGGATCTTGCTATAGAGCATCTCGATGGTCATCGCCCTATGCTCCACCTGCCATTTTGATGACATCGGCAATGCTCATGGGCTCATCCCAGTACTCTTTGGGGATGAGATACTCCTGGACCGGGGTACCGCCGATAATGTGCTCTTCGATGATTCGGTCGATCTTCTGTTGATCGAGGCCCACATACATGTAGTGGCCAGGCTCTACAAGCATGACCGGCCCCAGTTGGCATCGGTTCAAACATCCAGTTCGCACCGGCTGGACGGCGGCGATGATCCCTCGCTCCATCAACTTTTGAGCCAGATACTGGAAGAGCTGTTGGCTTTGGGGATCGTCGGGGCGAACACAGCTCGGTTTTGGAAAACCTGGAGGTGCCGACTGCTCGCATTTGAAGATGTAAAAGGTTGGTTGTGGAATACCCATGCGCGCTCCTTTGAAATCATACTATTTTTGTCCCAATTTTACCGAGGGTTCCTTAAACTCTCCTGAATCGACTATCCTAATCTGGAGAGAGCCTGCTGGACCGCTTCCCGATCGCAAAAGGGAATTTGCTCCCCCTTTTGCTCGATATACTCTTCGTCCCCCTTGCCAAGAATGAGCAGGACCTCATCCCTCCCCAGTTCCCGGATCGCCCGCTCGATAGCCTTGCCCCGGTCCACTTCAATGGTGAGAGGATAGCCAGGGGGAATGGCGCTGCGAATCTCCTCGATGATCTTGCGGGGCTCCTCACTTCGGGGATTATCACTGGTAAGATAGATCCGTTTGCAAAAGCGGGCAGCCACAGCCCCCATCTGGGGCCGTTTGCTTCGATCCCGATCCCCTCCCGCTCCAAAGAGGGCCACCAGCTTCTTCCCTGGAAAGCTCTCGAAGACCTTCGCCATTCCATCGGGGGTATGGGCGAAGTCGACGATAATCAGCGGATCGGTAGAGACCACCTCCATACGCCCCCGCACTCCGCCGAAATGCTCAACAACCTGGCACACCTCTTGGAGAGAGCAACCGGTGAGCATATGGACCGAACCGATGGCCGCCAACAGGTTCGAGAGGTTGAAAAGGCCCCGCAGAGGTGAGGAGAAGGGGGCAAGTTCGGAGCCAAAACCCACGAGAGCGTCGATCCCATCTTCCAGGGAGTAGGCGAGGATCCGATAGGTCGCTAACTCCTCGATGGCATAGGTTCTGGCATTTTTTGGGTTAAAAGAGACCCGAGGATCCTCCTTGTTGACCAACTTCCGGGATTCATCGGCGAGGAAGCTATTCTTGGTAGCGATGTAGCGCTCCATACTCTTGTGATAGTCCAGGTGGTCTTGGGAGATATTGGTGATCACTTTGAGGGCGAAGGGCAGACCCGCGATTCGCCCTTGGTCGATAGCATGGGAGCTCACCTCCATCACGAAGAATTTGGCCCCTGCCTTCTTAGCCAGATAGAGGTGGTAGAGGGTTTGGAGGAGGGGAGGGGTGGTGTGGGTCTTGGGAGCGACCAGACGATCGGCGATAAAAAAACCCCGACTCCCTTGAAGGGCCGCCTTATGACCCAGATCGTTGAGCATCGAATAGATGGCGGCGGTGGTGGTGGTCTTGCCGTTGGTACCAGTCACCCCTACGATGGAAAGATCGAGTTGGAAGCGCCGCAGCAGCTCTTGGGGTTGAATCGTCGGAAAATTGGATCCAGCGCGGTAGGGAGCGTTTTGAGGGGTCTCTAGGAGGGTAACGCCATCTCGAATCTCCCGGGTATCATCGCTGATGGCAACCCCATCGAAGTGGTAGATCATACCTTGATCTTTTTAGAAAGCTCCTGGAGGCGTCGATCGGTGGGATAGAGCCTGGAGGCATCTTCCAGATAGCCGAGGACCTGCTCCTCGTAGCCGTGGCGGATGAGCTCGTCGATAAAGTCAAAGAGCTCCTCCTTGTTGGTGATAATCACCTTGGTACTGAACATGATATCCTCATAGGCCTGCTTGAAATCCCCTCGCTCCCGGACGAAACTCTTGAAATCTTCGTAGCTGATCCCCCCCTCGACCAGGCGCTCCTGGCTACTGAAGGCCTGGTTCATCTCATTCTCCAGCTCGTCGAAGCCCCGGATCATATCGATAATAATCTCCTCGGCATGGGGATCCCCTTCATCCTTGAGGACCTCGTAGTAGTCGAAGAGCGCCATCGCCTCATCTTCATTTTCGCTGAGCAGATCGCACAACATCACTCCAACTTGAGCGGCTAAATCCATTGGATCCCGACGTAAAAGGGCTAGATAACTATCCAAGGCCTTTTGGAAATCCCGCTTCAAAAAGGCTTCAGCAGCCACTTGCAAGAGTCTCTCTCTATCCATTGCTCCTCTGGCTTCCTTCATATTGCATCGCAATATCCTCCCACTTGTCTTCGTAACCTGGAGGAATATTGACTACCTCGATGTCTGGGTGAATATCGATTTTAAGCTGGCGTTCCACTCCATACTTGAGGGTGTTCCCACTGGCACTACACCCGACACAAGCTCCCCCAAGCTGGACAAAGACCCTCCCGTTGCGTACCCCCAGCAATTTGATGTCCCCTCCGTCGAGAGCGAGCATAGGACGGATCTTTTCTATGCTCTTTTCAACGGCTGGATAGAGATCCTCGTCGGTAAATGGAAACATCTTGGTCCTTGATCTCAATCTTATGCCAAGGAATATATTGGATTTTTGTTTAAATTTAGATTAATCGTGGGGATTAATTCGGAGAGGGCGAGCCGGTCCCTCAGACCAGCTCGATGAAGGCCATGGGGGCCGCATCGCCCCGTCGGGTACGGGTCTTGATGATGCGGGTATAGCCCCCGGGGCGCTCCTTGTACTTGGGAGCGATCTCGTTGATAAGCTTCTTGGTCGCCTCTTTGTCCTGCAAATGGGCGAAGATGGCCCGATGGGTGTTGAAATCGGGCTCCTTCGCCTTGGTGATAAGCTTTTCAATGTAGCTGCGCAAACTCTTGGCCTTGGCCAGTGTCGTTTCGATACGCTCGTGCATGATCAAAGCGATGGCCAAGTTCTTGTGGAGCGCCTTACGATGGGATGTGGTACGCCCCAACTTCTTGTATCCGTGTCTGTGTCGCATACTCCTATCCTTTAGCCTTGATTCCCTTTGATGGAGTTGATCTTCTCCAAGAGGGCCCGCCTCTTCTCCTCGTCCATCGAGGAGAGATCGACCCCGAGCTCAGCCAACTTCTCGTCGATCTCATCCAGGGATTTCTTGCCCAGATTCTTGATGTTCTTGAGCTCCTTGCGATCCATGAGGAGGAGCTCACCCACATACTCGATCCCCGCCTTCTCCAAGCAGTTGTAGCTCCTGGCGCTCAGATCCAAAGTATCGATTTTACGCAAGAGGATTCGATCCTCGTTGGAAAGGGCCGCGTTGGCCCCGCTCTCGACGACATTCAACTCGCTGTTGAAAATGGCGATTTGATCCATGAAGACCCCGTAGGCCTCTTTGAGGGCCTCCAGGGGTTCCACCTGTCCATCGGTCTCGATGTCGAAGATGACCTTCTCGTAGTTGGGATCGTCTTCGACGAGGATGTTCTCGATGGTATAGGTGGCCCGCTTGACCGGAGTGAAGAAGGCATCCAGAGGAATGTAGCCCTCAGGAAGTTCCTCCCGCAACTCCTCACTCGGAACATAGCCGATCCCCCGCTTGAGGATGAGCCAAAAATGCAAATCGGCATCCTCGTTCAACGAGGCGAGAAAGGTATCGGGGGTGACTATCTCCACCTCCTCGTTGTGCAAATCGGCCCCAGTGATCTCCTTTGGTCCGGTGAAGTGGTACTCCAGGGTAAGACTCTCCACTTCGGGATTTTTCACCCGAAAGCGGATTCCCTTCAAATTGATGATGAACTCGGCCACATCCTGGAGCATCCCCCGGACGCTATCGAACTCATGCAAGACCCCATCGATCTTGATTCCCACGGGAGCATACCCCGAGGTACTGGCCAGGAGGAGGCGCCGCAATGGATGGGCGATGGAGATTCCATAGCCGCTCTCATAAGGGTAGACATTCAAGCGGACATGGTTCTCCTTGATCTTCTGGACCTCAATATGTTTGGGGACCGAAGGCGCTCTTTTAATTCGCTTCATCTGCCTACTCGCTTTCAGGAAGCTACTACTTGGAGTAGAGCTCGACGATGAGACGCTCTTCCACTGGGCAATCAATCTCCTCCCGATCGGGGATACGGGTGAAAATACCGAAGACCTTCTCTTTGTCCACATCGACCCACGGAGCAATGCCTGTCTGGTTGGTCAGCTCCAAGGCCCGCTGGATTTGGGGGTTGTTCTTGCTCTTTTCTCGAACCTCGATCTTTTGACCGGGCTTGACCCGATAGGAGGGGATATTGACCCGCTTTCCATCCACGAGGATGTGGCCATGGTTCACCAGCTGGCGGGCAAAGCGGCGGGTTGTAGCGAATCCCATGCGATAGACCACATTGTCCAACCGCTGCTCCAAAAGCTTGAGGAGGTTTTCCCCGGTATTCCCCTCCATTCGAGCAGCCTCTTTGAAGAGGTTGCGAAACTGCTTCTCCAGCACCCCATACATGTACTTGGCCTTCTGTTTTTCCCGGAGCTGCATGCCATATTCAGAGATCTTGCTTCTGCGCTGGCCATGCTGTCCTGGGGGATAGGGGCGTCGCTCCAAGGCGCTCTTTCCAGCAAGGCGCCGCTCCCCTTTCAGGGCCAAACTCACTCCAAGTCTTCGCTCGATTCGCTCAACAGGACCTCGATATCGTGCCATCTTCTCTCCTATGCGCTCAAAATTTTTCCCTCTTCAGGCGTGCTGCAAAGGGGCGGTCTTAGACCCGCCGTCGTTTTGGAGGGCGACAACCATTGTGTGGAAGCGGAGTGATATCCTTGAAGAAGATGACCCGGATCCCTTCGACCGCACCGACACTCTTGACCGCTGTATCCCGACCGCTGCCAGGACCCTGGACCTTGATTCCAACCTCTTTGATCCCATGCTCCTTCGCTTTGGCCAGGGCATCTTCTACCGCCTGCTGGGCGGCAAATGGAGTCGACTTCTTGCTCCCCTTGAACCCGAGGCTCCCTGCGCTGCTCCAGGCGATTACATTGCCCATCTCATCGGTTACGGTAACGACAGTGTTGTTGAAAGTGGCGCTGATATAGACCACCCCCCGGGCAATATTCTTCTTGACGACCTTCTTCCGACTGCCTCGTCTCTTTGCCATGGCGATCCTTTACTTTGAACCTACGGTTTTCCGCTTACCCTTGCGGGTTCGGGCATTGGTCTTGGTCCGCTGTCCCCGGACGGGAAGCCCCCGTCGATGGCGTAATCCCCGATAGCAGCCAATATCCATGAGGGCCTTGATGTCCATCGCCACTTTGCGGCGCAAGTCCCCCTCCACCACATAGTTTTGGCGAATATGTTTGTTAATGGCGGCTACCTCATCCTCACTCAACTCATAAACCCGCTTGTCGTAACTGATTCCCACCGCATCGAGGATCTTTCGGGAAGATGTGAGCCCAATTCCATAGATGTATGGAAGGGCGTATTCGATCCGCTTGTTCTTTGGAAGATCTACTCCTGCTACCCGTGCCATCGCCTATCCTTGTCGCTGTTTGTGTTTGGGATTCACGCAGATCACCCGGATCACTCCCTTGCGCTTGATGATCTTGCACTTCTCGCACATCCGCTTCACAGAAGGTCTCACTTTCATCCCAGCTCCTTTCCTCGTTTTGCACTCTTGCAGCACGCCATAGGTCTGGAGAGTCGATCCAGACCAACCCTTACAAAAGGAGTGCCTCTTTTGTAAAGGCTCTTCCCATAGTTTCAAAAAGGGAGAAAATTATACTTAATTCTCCCTTAGTCCAAGCTTATTTGTAGCGGAAGGTGATGCGCCCCTTATCCAGGCTGTAAGGGGTCAACTCCACTTTGACCCGGTCTCCGGGCATGATCTTGATATAGTGCATCCGCATCTTGCCGGCAATATGGCACAAAACCTTATGTCCGTTGTCCAGCTCGACTCGAAAAGTGGCGTTTGGCAGAGCCTCCACCACCGTCCCGTCCACCTCAATCACATCGTCTTTGGCCATCTCTTACTCCTTACTCAAAATTTCGGCTCGTCCACCAATGATTGCCACCGTATGTTCATAGTGGCTCCCACGCAATCCATCCTGACTCACCACCGACCATCCATCTTCGAGGATCTGAGGGATCGAAGACTTCTGGGTGATCATCGGCTCGATGCAAAAGACCATCCCCTCCCGAATCTTGGGACCGCTCTTGGGCGAACCGTGTTCGAGATAGTTGGGAATCTCCGGCTCCTCATGGGGTTTACGCCCGATCCCATGGCCACAAAAGCCATGAAGGGGAAGAAAGCCCCGGGCCTTGATGAACTCTTCGATGGCATAGCTGAGCTCCTTAAAGCGCATCCCGACCCGGATGATATCGATAGCATACTCCAGGGTATCCCGGGCACAAGCGATGAGGGCCTCATCTCCGGGAGAGATGGTCCCAACCCCCACGGTAATAGCCGCATCGCCAAACCACCCATCCACCTCGCTTCCAAGATCGAGTCCAATGATATCCCCTTCCTGAAGGCGATAGTCACTGGGGATACCGTGGATGATGACTTCGTTAACAGAGGTACACACAGCCGCTGGAAAGCCGTAGAGCCCCTTGAAGGAGGGACGAGCCCCTAGGGAGCGTAGATACTCCTCTCCAGCCGCATCGATCTCCTTCAATGAGACCCCGGGACGGCAGAGCCCCTGGAGGTAGCGAAGGGTCTTGGCCACGGCCAGGCTGGCCGTGCGCAGCCGCTCGATCTGGGCTGGCGTACGGATCGCAATAGCCATTAGAGCCCCACCGCGCTGAGGGTCTCGTATCGGCTCATGTAGATTTGGGCCTCGATCTTGCGCATCGTGTCAAGGGCGACTTGAACCACGATGAGAACGGCCGTTCCTCCAAAGTAGAAGGGAACCCCCATTGCCTTGACCAAAATCCAGGGCAAGGTGGCGATGAGTCCCAGATAGAGGGCACCCCAGAAGGTCAAACGGCTGGCCACCTGGTTGAGGTACTCGGCCGTTGGCTCGCCGGGACGCACTCCAGGGATGAAGCCCCCCTGCCGCTTGAGATTTTCGGCGATCTCCTTGGCGTTGAAGACGATGGAGGCGTAGAAGTAGGCGAAGAAGACGACGAGGAAGAACATCAACAAGTTGAAGAGAAAGCCGTTGGGATTGAGCCAATCGGCGATCTGCTGGACGATGGGATTGGTACTCGATTGGAGAATAGTCGCAGGGAACATGAGGATCGCAGAGGCGAAGATTGGCGGAATGACCCCACTGAGGTTGAGCTTGATGGGGATGTAGTTCATGATTCGCTTCTTATGGTGCTGCATCAGCACCTTACGGCTATAAGAGACTGGAATACGCCGCTCCGCCAACTCCACATAGATGATGAAGCCAACGGTAGCCAGGATGATGGCTACGATGGCGATGAGTACCAAGAAGTTGAGCTCCCCTGTATTGACCAGGTTGATGGTCCCAGCGATGGCTGCAGGAATTCCGGAAACGATTCCAGCGAAGATGATGAGGCTGATCCCGTTTCCAACCCCCCGCTGGGTAATCTGCTCTCCGATCCACATGAGGATCATCGTCCCAGCCAACATGCTAATGGCCGAAATGGTGATGAAGGTAGGCAGATCGATCATGATGGCGCTCTCGCCCCCACGACCTGTGAGATGGCTCAACCCGATCGAGACCCCAACCGCTTGGATGAGGGTGATAACAATGGTGGCGTAGCGGATGATCTGCATATATTTGACCATCCCATCCCGCTCTTTTTTCATCTGAGCGAGAGTGGGGAATGTGGCGGCAAGGAGCTCCATGATGATCGATGCGGTAATGTAGGGCATGATCCCGAGGGAGATGATGGAGAGCCGCTCCACGGCGTTTCCACTGAACATATTGAAAAGGCCGAGGGCATTTCCCGACTGGCTCTCGAAGAACTCCTTGACCACATCGATGTTGACTCCGGGAACGGGCACATAGGCCAGGACCCGGTAGAGGAAGAGAAAGCCGAAGGTGATGAGGATCTTGTTGACCAGCGAGCGGTTCATCACTTCTGTCCACTATAGGAGATGTTGGGATCTTTGATGCGCTCGACGATCTTCTCCACTCCAACTCCAATCAACTTGACCCGGGTAACCCGTTTCCCCAATTTGTGGACATTTCGGATGGTCTCGATGGTGATCTCTTCCAGTTCCAAGATCTTGGGTACCTTGTCCACATTGATTGGGTGGGGCTTTTCTACATTGGAGTTGAAGCCAACCTTTGGCAAACGGCGTTGGAGGGGCTGTTGACCCCCTTCAAATCCCCGTTTCCGTTTGTAGCCGGTTCGGCTCTTTTGCCCCTTTTGACCTCGGGTCGCAGTCTTACCCCGACCGCTTCCTTGACCTCGACCAACCCGTTTGCGCTTTTGACTACTTCCCTTTGCCGGTTGGAGATGCTCCAGTCCCATAGGCTATCCTTTAATTCGCTCTAATGCTTCGATAGTCGCCCGCACCAGGGTCGCTGGGTTGTTGGAACCGAGTGACTTGGAGAGAACATCCTTGACTCCAGCCAATTCTAGGACCGGTCGGGCGGCACCCCCCGCAATCAACCCGGTTCCTGGGGCCGCAGGTTTGAGGAGGATCTTGCTGGCATTGTACTTGTGCTCGATGTCATGGGCGATTGTCGAGCCCTTGAGGTGGACGGTTGTGATGTTCTTGAAGGCGTTGTCGATCGCCTTGCGGATGGCGTCTGGAACCTCTTTGGCCTTGCCAATACCATATCCAACATGGCCCTTCTTGTCCCCAACGACCACGAGAGCGCTAAAGCGAAAGCGCCGTCCACCCTTGACAACTTTGGTCACCCGCCCAATGTTGACCACCACCTCTTCAAACTCTTCTCTGTTCCACTTTTCCATACGCTCTACCCCTAAAATTGGATTCCATGTTCACGAAGGGCATCTGCGAAGGATGCCACCACCCCGTGGTAGAGATACCCATTGCGATCGAAGACGATGACCTCGATCCCCTTGGCCTTCAACTGATCGGCAAAGGCCGCGGCCACCTGCTTCACATCCTCCTTGTTGGCCCGCAACCCCATCTTGGCCCCATCGGCATAGGCGAGGGTATGGCCCCGATCGTCGTCGATGGCCTGGGCGTAGAAATGGCGATTGGATCGAAAGACAGAAACCCGTGGCCGCTGGGCCGTTCCCCGAATCTTGCCTCGGACCCGTCGCTTCCGCTTGAGCCGTAACTTGTTCTTCTTTCGCTGGACGCTCTCTCGCATACTCCCTCCTATTTCTTGGCAGCCTTACCGGCTTTGCGGATGATCACCTCATCCACATACTTGACCCCTTTCCCCTTGTAAGGTTCAGGTGGCCTGAAACTACGGATCTCGGCGGCAACCTGCCCAACCCGCTGTTTGTCGTGTCCCTTGACGGTGATGATGTTCTTCTCGACACTGATTTGAATTCCTTCTGGAATCGGGTAAAGAATGGGATGGGAAAAGCCAAGAAGCAGCTCCAGCTCCTTCCCTTTCAAGGTTGCCTTGTAACCGACCCCGTTGATCTCCAGCTTCTTCTCGAAGCCTTTGGTCACGCCGTCGATGGCATTTTGAGTCAAGGCACGATAGGTTCCCCAGTAGGCTCGGCTCTGTTTATCCTCCCCTACGGGCTCGAAAATGATCTTCCCATCTTCGATGCGCACCTTGACCCGATCGCCAAATTCCACCTCGTTGACGGCGTTCCCCTTCTTGGCGATGATCTTTCCATCCTCTACTTTTACATCAACTCCAGATGGAATTACAACCGGCTGCTTTCCGATCCGACTCATTCAAAGTTCCTTTGGCACGATATTGAAAATTCCTTCGGTGGATCTCCCGTTACCAGACGGTGCACAATACCTCGCCGCCAACACCCTTGGCGTAGGCTTCGTCGTTGGGCAAGACCCCTTTGCTCGTCGAGACGATGATGGTTCCATAGCCATTCTTGAACCGCTTGATCTCCTCTTTGCCCCGATAGACCCGGCGTCCTGGCTTGGAGATCCGTTTGATCTCGTTAATGACGGGCTTCTTGCGTTTGCCGACCTCCTCGTACTTGAGAACCACATTGATATACTTGCGGTTCCCCTCTTCGACCACCTTATAGCTCTCGATATACCCCTTTCGGGCGAGAATGTCGACGATCGCCTCCACGATCTTGGAATGGAGCAATTGGGTCACCTCCTGACCCCGCATGGAGGCGTTGCGAATACGGGTAATGGAATCGGCGATAAGGTCGTTGATCATATCCTCTCCTTTATGCTTCCAGCTACCAGCTCGACTTCTTCACGCCTGGCAGCAATCCCTCGCTAGCCATCTTCCGCAAGCAGATGCGACAAAGTCCAAAGTCGCGGTAGACGGAGCGGGGGCGACCACAAATGCGGCATCGCGTATAGGCCCGTACTTTGAATTTCGGTTTCCGTTTCGCCTTTGCAATCATACTCTTCTTCGCCATTACTTCCCACCTTTCGCGAATGGAAATCCCAGAAGTTCCAGGAGCTTGTAGGCCTCTTTGTCGCTCTCCGTCGTCGTGACGATGGTGATGTTCATCCCGTGGGTCTTCATGATCTGATCGTAGTCGACCTCAGGGAACATCAGCTGTTCGTCGAGCCCGAAATTGTAGTTCCCCCGCCCATCGAAACCGCTCTTGGGCAGTCCACGAAAATCCTTGACCCGGGGAAGGGCGATGTAGATGAGCTTTTGCAAGAAGTTCCACATGCGAGTACCCCGTAGAGTCACCTTCACTCCAACGGGCATTCCCTCCCGAATCTTGAAACCGGCCTCACTCTTGCGCGCCTTGGTGATAACCGCCCGCTGGCCGGCGATGAGGCTGATGGTATCTTGGATATTCTGCATCAACTTGCTGTCCCGGCTCGCCTCCCCGGCTCCGACGCTGATGACGATCTTCTCCAGGTTGGGAATGAGCATCGGATTCTTAATAGCCAGCTCCTCTCGCAGAGCCGGAATCACCTCCTCTTTGTACTTCTCCTTGAGTTCGATTCTCATGACGCTCCACCTTCAACTTTTCGGACATTGGAGATGTGGATGGGCATCTCCTTCATGATGAATCCGCCATCAGGATTTTTCTCGCTGGGTTTGACCGCCTTTTTGGCCAGTTTGCACCCCTCCACCAAGACGGCGTCCCGCTTCGTGAGAACCTTCAAAACAACCCCCCGTTTCCCCTTGTCGTCGCCGGTGATGATCTCGACCAGATCTCCCTTCTTGATCTTGAACTTCTTGCGAGCCATTAGAGCACCTCCGGAGCCAGGGAGACAATTTTGGTAAAGTTCTTGTAGCGCACTTCCCGGGCGATGGGACCGAAGATCCGGGTTCCAATGGGCTCGTTCTTGTTGTCCAAGATGACAGCAGCATTATCGTCGAAGCGGATCAAGGAGCCATTCTCCCGCTGGATCTCCTTCTTGGTGCGCACCACCACCGCCTTGACGACCTGTCCCTTCTTCACCTTCCCATTGGGGAGGGCCTTCTTGACCGAAGCGACGATGATGTCCCCCACCGAGGCGTAGCGTCGCTTACTCCCCCCCAGGACCTTGATGGCCATAATCTCCTTAGCGCCGCTATTATCGGCTACGGTAAGCCGGGTGAAACTTTGAATCATCACTGCACTCCTGTGGAGATGATCTGTTTGAGCCGAAAGGCCTTCCGCTTGGAAATGGGCCGGCACTCGACGACCCGGACCACATCCCCGACCTTGGCTTCGTTGCGCTCGTCGTGGACGAGGTACTTTTTAAACCGCTTCACGATCTTGTGGTAGCGCGGATGCATGATCTTGCGCTCCACAAGGACCGAAATGGTCTTGTCCCCACTCTTTTTGATCACCTTTCCCTGCAATTCTCGCTTGTAGCCCATTATCCAGCCCTTCTCTTCTCAGCAATTGCCGTCTTGATCCGCGCAATGGTTCGGCGCGTCTTGCGGATCGCGCTGGTATCCTGGAGCTGCATCGTCTTGAGCTTCATGCGAAGCTCGAAGAGCTCCAACTTCTTCTCCCGCAACAACCCTTCCAATTCGGCAAGGCTCTTCTCTTTGATCTCAGTATATTTCATTTTCGCTCTCTTGTGTCACGATTTTGGTTTTGAAAGGGAGCTTATAGCGAGCCAGATCCAAGGCCTCCCGGGCCAAACTCTCCTCAACCCCGGCCATCTCGTAGATGATGCGTCCGGGTTTGATGTTCATAACCCACTTTTCGACACTTCCCTTTCCTTTCCCCATCCGAGTCTCCAAGGGCTTCTTGGTCAAGGGTTTGTCAGGGAAGACCCGGATCCAGATCTTTCCGGTCCGCTTGACCTTCCTGGTCATGGCGACCCGGGCTGCCTCGATCTGGCGGGAATCGATGCGCCCATGTTCGAGGGCCTTGATTCCGATAGTTCCAAAAGCCAACTTGTTCCCCCGATAGGCTTTCCCCCGGTTGCGCCCCTTTTGCTGCTTGCGGTATTTGGTCTTCTTTGGCATCAACATGGTCTATCTCCTCCTTGGGGTACGGCGTCGAGGTCGCTCCTCTTGCTCGGGGCGAATACCCTTTTGCAGGACCTCTCCCTTGAAGATCCACACCTTCACCCCGATGACACCGTAGGTCGTATGAGCTTCGGCAAAACCATAATCGATCTTGGCCCGGAGGGTATGGAGGGGTACTCGTCCCTCGAGATACCACTCGGTGCGGGCCATCTCCGCTCCTCCCAGCCGTCCGGCTACCTGGACCTTGATCCCTTTGACTCCGGCCTTTTGAGCTCCCTGGATCGCCTTCTTCATCGCCCGGCGAAAGGCGACCCGGCGCTCCAATTGGGTAGCGATGTTTTCAGCCGCCAACTGGGCGGAGGCTTGGGGGCGCTTCTCCTCTTTGATGTTGATGTAGACATCCTTACCCACCAAGCGCTGGAGCCGCTGCTTGAGCTTCTCGATGTCGGCCCCCTTCTTTCCGATGATGATCCCAGGGCGAGCGGCGACGATGGTGACCCGCAACTTCTTGGCGGTCCGCTCGATGATGATATTGCTGATCCCAGCGTAGTAGAGCTCTTTCTTCAAAAATTTGCGGATCCGATGGTCCTCCTCCACCCGGTCGGGCATCTTGTTGAAATCCGGAAACCAGCGGCTGTTCCAGTTGCGGTTGATTCCAAGTCTAAGACCGATGGGATTGACTTTCTGACCCATTAGCTATCCTTCTTGGCTTGTGCAACCTCCACATAGATGTGGGAGGTCGGTTTGAGAATTCGACTTGCCCGTCCCCGTGCCCTGGGACGAAACCGCTTCAAGTAGGGTCCCCGATCGACCCGGCACGAGGTAATGACGACCTCGTCGGCCTCGTATCCCCCATTGGCGACGGCGCTGGCAATCACTTTGGAGATCACCTTCGCCGCCTTGTTGGGCATGAACTCCAGGGCGGCCAGAGCCTCTTCGGCATTCATCCCCTGGACCTCCCGGGCAATGAGCCGGGCCTTGGTCGGAGAGAGTCGGGTAAATCGTAGAATCGCTTTGCTCATCCTCTGCCCCCATCACTTACCGATTTTCTTCTGCACCGTTCCCTTGTGGCCTCGGAAGGTGCGGGTTGGTGCAAACTCGCCCAGTTTGAACCCGACATGATTCTCGGTGATATAAACGGGAACGAACTGGCGCCCGTTGTGGACATTGATGGTCAAGCCGATCATCTCAGGAACGATGGTGCTCCTGCGAGACCAGGTCTTGATTGGCTTGCGATCGCCACTCTCCTTGGCCTTGAGGACCTTCTTCATCAAATGGTCGTCGACGAAAGGACCTTTCTTGATACTTCGTGCCATCTTCCTACCTTACTTCTTTCTTCGTGAAATGATGAACTTGTCACTTGGCTTCTTGCGGCGGGTCTTGTAGCCCTTGGTAGGCATGCCCCACGGTGTAACGGGATGGCCACCAGGTCCTGTCTTCCCTTCCCCACCACCATGGGGGTGATCCACTGGGTTCATGGCAGATCCCCTGGTTTGAGGCCGAATTCCTCGATGGCGGTTGCGTCCGGCCTTTCCGATGACGATGTTGATGTACTCCTCGTTCCCTACGACCCCGATGGTCGCCATACACTCTCCCAAAATCTTGCGCATCTCCCCGCTTGGCAGGCGCAAGATCACATACTTATCCTCTCGCCCCATAATCTGGGCGTAGGCTCCGGCACTGCGGGCCAGCTGTCCCCCCTTCCCCGGCTTCATTTCGATGTTATGAACCAGGGTTCCAACGGGGATGTTCTTGAGCTTCATCGCATTGCCAGGGAGGACATCCAAACCCGATTCGGCGGCCTCGACCACATCCCCTACCTTCAAGCCGCTGGGCTGGATGATGTAGCGCTTGTCCCCATCCCGATAGACGATGAGGGCGATCCGACAGTTGCGGTAGGGATCGTACTCGATACTGGCCACCCGCCCAGGAACACCGAACTTGTCCCGTTTGAAGTCGATGATCCGATAGAGCTTCTTGGCCCCTCCCTCCCGGTGGCGGGAGGTAATGCGCCCCTGGTTGTTGCGCCCGGCCCTGGTGGGCAGCTTGACCAAAAGCTTGCGTACCGAGGGTTTACCGGTGATGTCGCTGCTATCGATTGTACTCATGAAACGCCGTGAAGGCGTGTAGGGTTTATACTTTCTAATCGCCATGTCCCATCCTTATACCGCTAGACTTTCGATCTTGGCCCCCTCAGGAAGCTTGACATAGAATTTCTTATAGCTTGGCCGCTTCCCTTCGACTCCCCGGAAGCGCTTACGCTTCCCCTTCATCCGCAAGGAGTTGATCTTGAGAGGGGTGATGCCAAAGTACTCTTTGAGGATCGCTTTGAGCTGGTTCTTCGTCACCTTGTCGCTCGTTTGGATGACGATATACCCCTCCTCCTGGAGCCCCAGACTCTTCTCGGTGTAGACGATCGATTTGATATCGGTAATATCTGCCATCTTAACCCTCTTTTACGATTTTTTCCCAGACTGGTTTTTCCAGGACAACGGCCCGAAAGGTGGCGATGAGGTAGGGATTGAGCTCCTGCGCCTCGACGAGGTAGGCGTTGGGAAGGTTCCGGAAGGCTAGAACCGTCTTCTCGTCAAGCTCCTCCTTGACCACCAGCAGATCCCGGGCCCCAATCTTTTTAACGAAGGCCGCGGCATCCTTGGTCTTGCCAGACTCGATGGCGATCTTATCCACAACGAAGAGCCCTCCCTGCTCCCCTTTCTCGTTGAGGGTAAACTGGAAGGCCTTGCGCTTTTGCTTCTTGTTGATCTTCTGGGTGTAGTTGCGCTCGTTTCTCGGGCCGAAGACCACCCCACCGCCGACGAAAAGGGGTGAGCGGATCGATCCGGCCCGGGCCCCTCCTCGTCCCTTCTGTTGCCACGGCTTGCGGCCACCACCGCTTACTTCCCCCCGGGTCTTGGTATGGGCGTTGCCGGCCCGCAAATTGGCCTGGTAGGCCTTGATGTAGAGGTAGAAGTTGTGGGGATTGATCCCTTGGAAACTGGAGGGGAGGGCCAACTCTCCCGCCGGTTTGAGGTCTTGATCGAGTACTACCGCCTTGCTCATTTGACAATCCTTATCTTACCGAGTGCTCCGTTGGGTCCGGGTACGGATCCCTTAACCACCAAGATCATGCTCTCCGGATCGAAGCTGACAACTTCATTCTGGACGCTCACCTGCTTGTTGCCATAATGGCCTGGCATCTTTTGACCCTTCATGATCCGACCGGGAAATTCACACATCCCCACCGATCCTGGAGCCCTATGGAATCGGGATCCATGGCTATCGGGTCCTCCGGCGAAGTTCCACCGCTTCACGACGCCGGTAAAACCGCGTCCCTTGGAGCGGAAGCTGGTCTTCACCCGTTTAGCCTCGCTCAAAGGGGTCAGATCGAGATCCCCCGCCTCGCTGTTGGCGACCTTCAAGGTGGCGAAGCGGTTGAAGATCTTCTCCAGGCCATACTTCTTCTGCTGCCCCTCGATCGCCTTGTTGCGCTTCTTCCCGTGGCTATAGGCGACGATGGCCCGCCCATCCTCCAAGAGCTCACACACCTTTGCATCCTTGACCTTGAGCAGGGTCACAGGCACACTTGGGACCCCAATGGTTCTGCTCATTCCGATTTTTTCTACAATGAATTCCATCGACTCTCCCCTTACTCACCCATTGACCGGACTTCGACGTCGACCTCTGGTGCAAGATCGAGTTTCATCAGCGAATCGACGGTGTCCGGCGTCGCCGAGACAATATCGATCAAACGCGAATGGATTCGGATCTCAAACTGCTCCCGTGAATCTTTGTTGATATGGGGTGATCGCAAAACGGTATATTTGCGGATCTTGGTAGGAAGTGGGATGGGTCCACGAATTTCGGCCCCTGTCCGCTTCACGGCCTCTACGATGGCCGAGACGCTCCGGTCCAAAACCCGATGGTCATACGCGCGAAGCTTGAGTCGTATCTTCTCCATGAGGATCCCTTCAAAAGAACTTGGTCCAAAATCGACCTATTTTGGAGGATGAATTATAGGCTAAAGCGGCCTCTAAAATCAAGGGTTTTTGGTATAATTGGTCCAAATTATTTCCTTGGTGGAAGGAAATGAACCCCATCGATCGCTTCTATGAACAACCATGGTTCAAGGGGCCCCTCTTCCCCAGGAAGATCCCTTTTCAGCCGGCTCCCAGACTCATCCTCACCGGCCCCAAAGGGAGTGGCAAGAGCTCCCTCTTGCGCCTCATGGCCAAGGAGCACTTCCACCCCAAGGAGGTCCTCTTCCTCGATTGTGCCGATTTGCGCTGCATCCCCCCCAATCCCCACCACCTCCAACGCTTCCTCCAGGAGCGCCAAATCCGCCTCTTGTGTGTTGCCAACTACCAGCGGGATATGGCCCTACCAGAGTGTGAAACCATCTGGCTCACTGGAGAGGAGAAGGTCCCAGGCTACGAAAACCTTTCCCTGGGCTACCTCACCTTCGAGGAGTTCCTGGCCTTTGAGCGCCGCCACAATCCCAAGATAGCCTTCAACCTCTTCCTCAAAAGCGGCAACTTCCCCGAGGTAGCCAGAATCGACGAATGGAGTAAAGAGCGCCGCTCCCAGCAACTCTTTCGCCTCGCCTTCCAAGGAGAACTCGAACTCTTCCAGCAAGTAGCCGCCTTCCAGGGCCACACGGCTTCGATCCACTTCATCTTCACCCGAGCCAAAGAGCACTTTAAAATCGGCAAGGATCGATTCTACACCCTCTTCCACCAGTGGCAAGAGCGCGGTTACCTCTTCGAAGTGGCCAAATGGGGAAGCCCCCGGGCGGCTAAGAAGCTCTTCTTCGCCAACTTCCTCACCAAAGCCCTCCTCCATCCCGAGCGGGAATTTCCCAAAACCTTCGAGAACATGGTCTATCTCGAACTCCGGGAGCCCGTCTACTACCTGGATCCCCTCGGCCTCTACCTACCCCAAACCCGCCGCTTCATTCTGGCCATTCCCTTTGGCGACGAGGTCCGCATCCAAAACCGCATCGAGCAGGTATTGGCCAGGAACAGCCTCGAACTTGAGCGGATCCAGGTCATAACGGTTACCAGTAACTTCCGGTATGAAACGAGGGGAATCCTCTGCGAAGTTCTCCCCTTTTACGAATGGGCCCTAGGGGAGTAAACGTATGCTCCCCTCTTGGATCGCTAAGCCGAAAGGGTCTCTCAGCAACTTCCATACACGCCGATATTGTACAATCCTCCATCGAGAACATCACGATAAAGGCATCCGATGGTTTGCGGTATAGATGAAGCAGGACGGGGTCCCTTGGCAGGGCCCCTAGTCGTGGCTGGAGCCATTTTAAAAGAGCCCATTTCTGGACTCGACGACTCCAAACGGCTCTCCCCCAAAGTACGTCACGCTCTCTACGAGAGGATCCTCGAAAGAGCACACTACCACATCGTCACCATCGAAAGCTCCACAATCGATAACCAGGGCCTCTCGGCCTCCATCGCCCATGCCCTGCGCCAAATCGCTGCCAGACTCGAAGCCGATCGCTTCATCTTCGATGGCAACTCCTCCTTTGGTGTGGAGGGGATCGAGCCCATCGTCAAGGCCGATTCCACCATTCCCGAGGTCATGGCGGCATCGATTCTGGCCAAGGTGACCAGGGATCGGATCATGTGCCAACTAGATCGCCTCTATCCCCAATATGGCTTTTGCCGCCACAAGGGCTATGGCACCAAAGAGCACATCGAAGCCATCAAGAGGTATGGCCTCTCCCCCATCCATCGCAAGTGTTTTCGTCCAAAAGCCCTCGAACCCAACCTCCTCGATCTCATGGAAGGGGATCCTTGAGGTCGATTGTGGTATCATCGGGGAAAAAAGGAGAGCCGATGACCCAAATCCGCTGCCCCCACTGCCACAACCTCATCGACATCGATCAGGCCTTGACCCAGGAGCTGGAGGGACGCTTGAGAGAGCGGATGGAGCGCGAACTCAAAGAGCAGATCGAACGAACCTACACCCTCCAGATCCAGCGCCTCCACCAGGAACTGGAAGAAAAGAGCCGCCAGGTGGTCCAGCTCTACGAGGCCCAGGCCCGTATCCGTCAACTCGAACGGGAGAAGGAGGAGGCCCTCGCCCGGGCCAAACGGGAGATGCAAGAAGAGCTGACCACCTTGCTCCAGCGGGAGCGCCAGCAATTGCAAGAGGAGCTCCGCCAGCAAGAGGAAGAGTTGCGCCAACGCATCGCTCTGGAGACCCAAATGGAGCTCAAGGAGAAGGAGATCCAACTCCAACAACTCAAGCAACAGCTCCAAGAGGCCCAGCGCAAGATCGAACAAAAGAGCCAGCAACTCCAAGGGGAGGTCCAAGAGCTTCTGATCGAAGAGTGGTTGCGGGCCAACTTCCCCCTCGACGAGATCCAACAGATTCGCCAGGGGGCAAGGGGGGGTGATTGCCTTCAAATCGTCAACGACACCCACCTGCCCCGGTGTGGGACTATCTACTACGAATCCAAGCGGACCAAGGAGTTCCAGCGGGCCTGGATCGAGAAGCTCAAAGAGGATATGCGGGAGGTCGGAGCAGATGTGGGCGTGATCGTCACCCAGACGATGCCTAAGGGTATGGATCGGATGGGGCTAATAGAGGGGGTGTGGGTGTGCACCTTCCAGGAGTTCAAGGCCCTCAGCGCCATTTTGCGCCACCACCTCATCGCCCTCGCCTCCCTCAAGCGAAGCCAGCAAAACAGCAAGGAGAAGATGGAGCTCCTCTACAACTACCTCACCTCCAACGAGTTTCGGATGCACATCGAAGCGATCATCGAAAGCTTCACGCAAATGCAAGAGGAGTTAGATCGGGAAAAACGGGCGATGCAGCGAATTTGGAAGCAGCGGGAGAAGCAGCTCCAAAAGGTCCTCACCACCACCTCCCAGATGTATGGAGCCCTCCAGGGCATTGTTGGGGGAGCCATTCCCCCCATCCACCTCCTCGAACTCCCCTACGACAATTAGGGGCCCTCTTTGCCCCTCCTGGCCTGGCGGTAGTAGTAGAAGAAGACGAGGACCACCCCCACCATCACCCCGCCAAGGATGAGGTGGAGATAGTGGCGCAACTCCTCTTCGTTCTCCCCGATGAAATAGCCAAGAGCCAACAAGATGGCGCACCAGAGCCCGGCACCCAGGAGAGTATAGAGGCTAAAAGAGACAAGCTCCATCCGCCCAATTCCAGCTGGCAAGGAGATATATTGGCGAATTCCCGGCACAAGCCGCCCCCAGAAGGTACTGGCTGGCCCATAGCGTGCGAAGAAGGCCTCTACCTTCTCCAAGCTCTCCTCCTTGAGAAAGAGGTAGCGGCCATACCTTTTCAGGAAAGGGCGCCCGAGCCGATAGCCCAGGAGATAGTTGAACAGGGCTCCGGCTAAACTTCCTCCCGTACCGGCCAACCAGGCCAAGAAGAGGTCCATCTCCCCCTTGCTGGCCAAGTATCCGGCTGGAACCATCGCCACTTCGCTGGGGAAGGGAAAAAAGGAGCTCTCCAGAAACATCATGACGAAGATTCCCCAATACCCCAAACCTGCCACCAGCTCGACGATCCAGTTGACTAGTTCAGCCACGATAGATCCTCTCCAGCCATTCAAGCCGACTCGTAGCGTTCAACAGCAGCATATCGGCCAAGACCAAAGCCATCATCGCCTCAGCCACCACGCTACCCCGGGCAGCAACGAAGGGATCGTGCCTTCCTTGAAGCTGCAGTTCCACCTCTTCTCCCTGCTCATTGATGGTTCGCTGCTTCTGAAAGATAGAGGGAGTCGGCTTGAACCAGATCTTGACGAGGATCTCCTCTCCAGTGCTAATCCCCCCCAAAATTCCTCCGGCATCGTTCTTTGCAAAACCCTCTTTGGTTATGGGATCGTTGTTCTGGGAACCCCGAAGCCGAGCTGCCTCGATCCCAAGACCGATCTCCACCGCCTTGACCGCGTTGATCCCCATCATCGCCCCGGCCAGGGCCGCATCGAGTTTGTGATAGAGAGGCTCCCCCAGCCCCGCAGGCACACCTCTAGCCCGGACCAGCACCGCTCCCCCGACGCTGTCATGGGCCTGTTTGGCGGCTAGAATTGCTTCCCTCTGCTCTCCTTCCCGCTCTGGATCGAGGGCACAGATAGGGCTTTGTCTCGCGTGTTGGAAGTCCAGGCGTCTCCCTTCGATTCCGGCCACCTCCATCACACCAGCCTCCACGCTGATCCCAAATCTACCCAAGAGGAGTTTGGCCACAGCTCCAGCGGCTACCCGGGCCGCCGTCTCCCGGGCACTGCTGCGTCCCCCTCCCCGATAGTCTCGGATCCCATACTTCTGGTGGTAGGTGAAGTCGGCGTGGCCTGGGCGAAAGAGCTCTTTGATGGCCGAATAGTCCCTGGAGCGCTGATCCTGGTTGAAGATGACCATCGCCATGGGGGTCCCAGTACTCCTTCCTTCAAAGAGGCCGCTGAGGATTTCGACCCGATCCTCCTCCTTTCGGGCCGTGGCGTAGCGGCTCTTACCGGGGCGTCTGCGCTCAAGTTCCCCCTGGATGAAGGCTACATCGATCTCAAGCCCTGCCGGAAGGCCGTCGATCACACACCCGATCGCTGGACCATGGGACTCACCGAAGGTGGTCACCACCAACCGCTTCCCGAAGCTATTCATCGCTTCCCCGCAACACTTCGAGGGCCCGTTTAGCCGCCTCCTGCTGGGCCGCCTTCTTGCTGCGTCCCTTGGCGGTGGCGATCGTCTTCCCGTGGAGGGTTACGGCCACTTCAAACTCCTTCCTGTGATCGGGCCCCGACGAGCCCAAGAGCCTATATTCGGGGGTCACCCCATGGCGGGCCTGGGTGAGCTCCTGGAGGGTCGTCTTGTAGTCTTTAAAGAGGCTTCCCAGATCGATTTTGGGGTAGGTCTCTTCCAGAAGGCGCAAGACCAACTCTCGAACCCGCTCAAGACCACTTTCGAGATAGATCGCCCCCATCACCGCCTCGAAGGCGTTGGAAAGAAGGCTCGGCTTGGTCCGCCCCTGGTTGTTCTCCTCCGCCTGGGAGATGAAGATATAATCGCCAATCCCGATACGCTGGGCCAGTTTGGCAAATCCCTCCTCGTTGACAAGGGAGGCCCGGAGTTTGGAGAGCTCCCCTTCGTTGGCCTTGGGGAAACGTTTGAAGAGGTACTCCCCGACGATGAGGTCCAAAACTGCATCCCCGAGGAACTCCAGGCGTTCATTGTTGACTGGACTTTTAAAACTCTTGTGGGTGAGGGCCTCACGTAGGAGTTCACGATTTTGAAAGCGATAACCCAATCTCTCTTCAAATTCTGCGAGTCGTTCCATGCTCCCCCTTATCTGGCCCTTTCGGCCATCTGCTTTGCAATTGTATCACACAATTCGTTCTCTTTGTGGCCGCTATGGCCCCGGATCCAGTGGGCCCGGATCCGATGGGGGCCACTCACCTCCAAGAACTCCCTCCACAAATCGGCATTCTTCACCCCCCGAAACTCCTTCCCCACCCACCTGGGTAGCCACTCTTGGATAGCCCGCACGACATAGCTCGAATCGCTATAGAGCTCCACTTCGCACGGCTCTTTCAAAGCCCGCAACCCCTCAATCACAGCCCGCAGCTCCATCCGATTGTTGGTGGTATGGGGCTCGCTTCCCCGGATGATGCGCTCCCGATCCTTGTAGCGCAAGAGGGCACAATAGCCTCCGGGTCCAGGGTTTCCCAGGCTCGATCCATCACTAAAAAGTAAAACTCGCTTCACGCCTCCTCCTTGTCACGACCATCTCCACCACCATCTCCTCTACAGCACCACACGCCAGACAGCGCCCGAAGGGGAGGGGAAAACGGCGCTTACACCCTTGGCACAGGTAGAGGAACTCCAAATCGGCCTTGGGATAGTGGAGGAGTAGATCGAGCTCGAAGATGGAGGAACCCTTTACCCCCTCCAGGTAACCCTTGGCTCCATAGAGTTCCCGCAAAAGGGAGAAATGGGTCGAGATCTGCTCCTTGGGCAAATACCAGAGTAAATCGGCCACCAAGAGGACATCCTCCTCCCGCAAGATCCGCCAGAGCCGGGGCAAATCCAGGCGAAAAAGGGGTTCAAGGGCCGTTCGCCGGGCAAGTCCAGCCCGGTAGAGCTCTTCGAGGCGGTCACTATCCCCCCGCCGAGTGGCGATGAGGGCTTCGATATAGCCCCGTTCCCTACCGCCTTCCCCCAGCTCCTCCAGGGATTCGAGGACATCTAAGGCCCCCTCGAAATCCCCCAACCGCTCATAGACGTACAAAAGGGAGCGCAAAGCCTTTCGGTGGCGGGGGAAAAGCCCCAGGATCTCCTCGTAGATCTGGCAGCTGCGCTCTAAAAATCCCGCCCTGCGGTACAAGTCGGCTAGACGGAGCAGGATCTCCAAACGCCCCTGGAGCTCCCGATGTTCCTGGAGCTGGAGGTAGATGGCAATCGCCGCCTCGTAATCCCCACTCTTGGCAAAGGCATCGGCGAGGATGAGGAGGGCCCGGTGGCTGGATGGCTCTTGGAAGGGGTGGGGGAGCCGATGCTCCTGGTACTCGAAGCGGTGGAAGAAGTGGCGCAACCTCGAATCTTGCTCCCTCGCCTTGTAGATGGCCCACCAGTAGCTGAAGAAGGAGATGATGAAGACGAGGGCGAAGAAGACGATGAGACCGAAGAGGGGATCCCGATACCCTACCAAAAAGTCGCTCAACCCTTGGCTCCTTCCCTTTGACGAAAATTATACTATAATACCCCGATGATCGATCCAGCCTCCATCGAACGCCTCAAGAGCCTCGTCGACATCGTCGATGTCATCGGGAACTATATCGAACTCAAAAAGGCCGGCTCCAACTACAAGGCTCTGTGCCCCTTCCACGACGAGAAGACCCCCAGCTTCGTCGTGAGCCCAAGCCGCCAGCGTTTCCACTGCTTCGGATGTGGGGTAGGGGGAGATGTCATCCAGTTCGTCATGGAGTATGAGAAGCTCTCCTATCCTGAAGCCATCGAGAAGATCGCCACCCTCTACAACTTCTCCCTCACCTACACCAAAACTCCAAAGGAGCGCCCTCTCCTCCAAGCCCTGGAAGCCATCCAGCAACTTTACACCGATACCCTCCCCAACCACCCCCAAGCCATGGACTATCTCGCGGGGCGAGGGGTCAGCCGCAACTCGATAGAGCGCTTCGGCCTCGGATTTGCCCCGGCTTCTCCAGAGCAAATAGCCCACCTTCGAAAATGCAACATTCCCCTGCAGGGAGCTATCGAGGCTGGAATTCTGGCCAAGGGAGAGGGGGGAGAGCCATACGCTCGGATACGCGATCGCATCACCTTCCCGATCCATACCCCCACAGGTCTGCTTGTTGGCTTTGGTGGGCGCACCCTGGGCACTCATCCGGCCAAATACCTCAACACCCCCCAAACCAAACTCTTCAACAAGTCCAAACTCCTCTACGGCTACCACCTGGCCAAGGAGACCATCTACAAGGAGCGCCGCCTCATCCTGTGCGAGGGCTATCTCGACGTCATCCTCCTCCACCAAGGGGGATTCACCAACGCCGTCGCTACCCTCGGCACGGCCCTCACCCCCCACCACCTCCCCCTTCTGCGCAAAGGGGAGCCCCAGATCATCCTGGCCTACGATGGGGATCGGGCCGGAGTGGCGGCAGCCATCAAGGCGGCCAAACTCCTGGCTCAAGCCGATCTGGATGGAGGTGTGGTCCTCTTTGAGCCCGGGGCCGATCCAGCCGACATGGTCCAGCAAGGGCGTCTCCAAGAGCTCGAGAAGCTCCTTCGCACCCCCAAACCCCTGATCGAATTCGTTCTGGAAGAGAGCCTCAAGGAGTTCGACCTAACCAACCCCAAAGAGAAGGAGCGCGCTTTAAAAGAGGCCATCACCTTCTTGCGGGGGCTCTCCCCCATCCTCCAGGAAGAGTACAAGGAGTTTCTCGCCGCCCTCCTCCAGATCCATCCAGCCAAGATTCCCCTCAAGCCCAAGGATCCCCTCCCCCCTCCCACCACCACGATCGCCGATCCCAAAGAGCTCAGCCTCATCAAGACGATGCTCCTCTTCCCTCAGACCATCGAGAGCGTCCTCGACCTCATCGATGTCACCCATCTCCGTTACCACCAAGAGGAGTTCCAAGCCATCCTCGAGGGCAACCTAGACCATCCGAAGTTGCGCTCCATCCTCTTAGATGAGACCATTATCCCCTTTCAGCCCGAAGAGCTTGAAGAGGAGTTGACCACATTTTTGATACAATTTTACGAACGCAAGATCAAGGAGGTGGCACACGCCCCCCTGGCCCTTGAGCAAAAGAGTTTCCTCATTCGGCGTTATCGGGATTGGATCTTGCAATTGAAACGAGGGGAGGTGCCCATTGGAGACGATACGGGCCTTGGCACTCTTTAGCGGCGGGCTGGATAGCCTCCTGGCGATGAAACTCATCATCGAACAGGGGGTGGAGGTGATCGGCCTCTATTTCGACACCGGCTTTGGGAGCAAGGCCGAAGAGCAAAAGCGAGCCTACCTGGAGCGGGTCGCCAAGAAGATTGGAGCCAGACTGGAGGTGGTCGATATCCGGGACCAGTTTATCCAGGAGATCCTCTTCGATCCCAAGTATGGCTACGGCAAGAACTTCAACCCCTGTATCGACTGCCACGCCAACATGTTTCGAATCGCCAAAGCCCTCTTACCCAAGTACGACGCCCACTTCCTCATTAGCGGGGAGGTGGTAGGGCAGCGCCCCATGAGCCAGCGCTTCGATGCCCTCAAAAAGGTGAACCTGCTCTCCCAAGCCGATGGTCTCATTGTCCGTCCCTTGAGTGCCAAGCTCTTACCCCCCACCATTCCCGAAGAGCGGGGCTGGATCGATCGAGAACGACTCTTGGATATCCATGGCCGCAGTCGCCACCGCCAGATGGAACTTGCCAAAAAGTGGGGGATCGAAGAGTACGAGAGCCCAAGTGGAGGGTGCCTCCTCACCGATCCAGGCTTTGCCAGCAAGATCAAGGAGCACATCCGCTACCAACCCTTCGAGATTGAGGACATCGAAGTCCTCAAAGTGGGGCGCCACTTCCGTCTCCCTGAGGGAGCCAAGCTGGTGGTTGCCCGCAACCGCCATGAGAACGAACGGATAGCCTCCCTCGCCTTGACCAAGTACACCACCTTCCGCCTCCCCCTTCCAGGACCTCTCAGCCTCCTGAGCAAGGGGGCCTCCCAGGCTGATCGGGAACTTGCGGCCCGGATCGCCCTCACCTACTCCAAGGCCGACCCCAGCCAAACCTACCAAGTCCTCATCGAAGGGGAGCCCTTCCAAGTGGCCCCCTTCGCCACCAAAGGGGAGGCTCAAACCTATTTTGCCAAGGGATAGGATGCACAACAAACCCCGCTACCACCTCTTCCACAACGCCCGCTACGCCTTGGAAGGGCTCTTGCAGGTTTTCATCAAGGAGCGCTCCTTCCAGATCGAGGTCCTCCTCTTCCTCCTTTTGAGTCTCGGGCTCTGGCTTGCTCCAGTGAGCCTCTTGTCCAAGGTCATCCTCCAAACCTCCCTTTTCATCCCCCTCATCGCCGAGCTCTTCAACAGCGCCATCGAGGGGGTCGTCGACCTCATCACCCAGGAGCGCCACCCCTTGGCCAAGTATGCCAAGGATGCCGGAGCCGCAGGGGTCCTCCTCTCCCTCCTCGTGACCTTGGGAATTTGGGTGGGGGTTTGCATTTTCGAATTTTTTTCGCTATAATTTCACCAACCAAGCAGATGGGCCCTTAGCTCAGCTGGGAGAGCGCTGCGCTGGCAGCGCAGAGGTCGCCGGTTCGAACCCGGCAGGGTCCACCAAGAGTGCCTTCCACTACCATCAATTCTCCACTTCCGTAGCCATCCATCCAATTCGAAACAGCTCTCTTCCCAGAGAAAACTTTTCCAGGATCAATACTCCCCCAAGCCAGGCTTAGGGGATATTGAGGGCGCTTTTAGGCCGTTCGCGAAGGAGACGGACGTTGGTTGCCCCTTTGGGAAGGGGGATTACCTTCGTGCGTTCGATCCAGCGCTCGGGAAGCCGTACCTCTTTCCCACGAATGGTAATTGTTGTCGGAGCCACCCGAGATTCATAGGTGATCTTGACCCCCCATACCTTGTTGCCAAAGCGATTGCGAAACTCTCCGGGCCCTTCCATTCGGAGATTGCGGTATTCGGCTGGAAGGTAGACCCGCTTGGCATACTCCCTCTTGCGTCGGGGATGGTAGTAGACCAGCCAGACAATCTGTCCCCCACCCTTGTAGCGCTCCTGGGATGGAATGAGGGTCTGGGCCTTCTCCTCCTCTTCCAAAAGCTTCTTGAGGTACTCCTCCGCCCCCTCTTGGCCAAAGTCCTCTTCGCTGATCGCCTCGAAATAGCCATCCCATCCATGGACTTCGCTGATGATGTTGGCCAACTCGACACTGCGCTCCTTCTCCAACTCCACCAGCCGATCGATGGCCCCAAGTAACCCTGGATCGAAGTGGGCATGGAAGCTCTCCAGGTAGGGCAAAACAGAGAGGATATCGACCCCCCGTTTGAGCCGCTCCAAGCAGGGGAGATCTTCACACACCACCATCGCTTTACGCAGTTCACAAAACTCGTTGCGCAAGAACTCCAGGATCTCCTGGGGCTCGTGGAGGTTCAAGAGGCTCTGTTCCAACTCTTCCAAGACCTCTTCAGGAATCTTGCGCAGCTGCTCCTCGATATCGATGTCGCTCCGCCATGGGTGGTACTCTTTGGAGTAGCCCTTGAACTTGGCGATGATGTTGGCCTCCTTGACGCTGACCCGATTCTCCTCCAAGGCCACCTGGCGCAACTCCTCGATCCGATCACCAAAGCGCTTCTGCCAGAAAGGGGAGTAGGTGAGGGTGCACAGGTAGTCGCTACGCTTCTTGAGCTCGGTCAGTTGAGCTTCGCTGGTGACCACCATCATCTCGTCTCGAATGAGGCAGTTGATCCGTCGGATATCTTGAGGTCCCTCCACTTTGGAATAGATCGCCATTCCAGCCTCCTTGTCCATATTTGCAAGGACGATGGTGCCAGCTAGACGCTCCCCTAGAGCCTCCAATTGCCCGTTGGTCGCTCCTCCAGCAAAGCCCCACCGACCATCGCCATGGAAATATTATAGTGAAAATCCCGAAAGGGGGGCAAGCAAACCCTCTACTGGCTCAAGAGCTCCCGATCCAACGAAAGCTCCTTCGCCCTTGAGGCGAAATAGCTGGCCACCAGGCTTTGCATCGAAGCGGTCACCTCGGGATAGGTTGGCCGCAGGAGGGAGCCATGCTCTCCGTAGGCATACTTGACGAGGTAGGGTCGCTCCTGCAAGGGGAAGGAAGCTGCCAAGATGTTGACCGCCCCCATCTCACGGGCAAGAGGTTCGGTCCCGCTTAACGGAGCTTCCAAGACGCGGTTGGGGATCACCTCATCGCCCACCACCTCCAGGAGCAAGAGGGGATGGCGGGTTAGCTTGGAGCCGTAGTTGATGGGATCGGCATCGTCCAGTAGGGTTTGAGCCAGCAGGAGATAGCGCTCATACTCCTTGCTGCCAGGTTCAATACCCTCCCTTTGCAAGGCCTCTTCGATGAGAGGGGCAAAGGTTTTGGAGTGGGCTAGGAGTTGGGCGATCCCTCCCCCAGGATTGGCCAAGACGGCCGCTGGAAGGGGGTGCTGGCTCAAGTAGGGGATGGGGACCATCGCCCCTAGGGAGTGGCCCAGCAGGTAGATCCGATCGGGATCAAAGCCCATACCATCCGGCCCCTTGAAGCGCTGAAGGGCCACCCGCAAGGCGGCAAGATCGGCACTGCTTTGGAGCATGTTGTCCCTGGAGATGGCTGGGTTGGCTAGGTTGATGTACCAGCTCCCACTAGGGTCGATGTTCCCATCGGCTCCAGCCATCCTGGTCCCATTCTCCATGAGATCCAGATCGAAGGTGCGCTCAAAGGAGGCCATATAGAAGGGATTGGACGGATCGCTGATCCCATGGAGGGGCAAATCGATGGCCACCACCGCATGGCAGATCTTGGCGAGGGTAGGGGCTATGGCCAAAAGGGCTGTACGATCCTTTGTGATTCCATGGAGGAAGATGACGACGGGCCAGCCAGAGGGGGGCATTGGGCAGTGGCTAGGGATGGAGGCGAGGACAGGGATGGAGCGGCGTTGGGGATCGTCCAGATCCATTCCCTTGTGCAAGGGGGCCGTCGGATCCGATGGGCTCGGGGTGGCGAGGAAGTAGGGGAGGTTGTGGAGGAGTCCGGTATAGAGGCGATCAATAGGGGGCATTTCGTTGGCTACGCCGGCCATCGTCAAAGCCTGATGGCTTGAGAGCCCCGTCGGCCAAAGCTCCATAGCGACAGAACTATAGTAGTCGGCTTCGAGGAGTCTGGCTACCCGGGCCCCGATGGTCTGGGTAGGAAAATCCCAGATAGCTATGGTATCGTCCTTGGAGCGTCGGGTAAGATGGAGGAGCTCTTGGGTGATGGGCTTGAAGGGGGCTAGTCCGGGATCTGGGGCAATTTCTGGATCCAACAGGGAGCGCCAATTCCTATCGCTCTCGAGCAAAGCTCCATCGACGTCGACGATCCCCCGATCGAGGGCAACGATGTAGCGTTGCCCCCCCTCGAGAGGACGCTGAAGGAGGAGAACAATCCGATCTCTCTGGGCAATGGGGAGGAAGTGGGGAAACTCTTGGAGCCCATCCCGCTCTACCTTGTAGATGTGGATGCGCCCCTGGGCCGAAGCAGGATCGATCAGGGTCGTCGTCCCAATGGTGATGGGAGCCGTCGTCGAGAAACCATCGAGCCGGCTCAACTCCTGGAGTAGAGGAGAATCGGGGCTCTCTCGACCTTTTGAAGCCAAGGAGAAGAAGCGGCTGGGAAAGGGAAAGGCCCCTCTTGGCAGATCAAGAACGACCTCTCCCCCCTTTTCCATAGCCCGATCCCCTCCACAACCGAGGAACAAGAGCAACCCCCCAAGGAGCAAGGTCTTCCACAACCACATGGCATGCCCCCTTTCTTCTATTTTAAGAGTTTCCATGCTAAGCTATTGTCCATCAATTATACCCAAAGGAGTGGGGATGGCCTACTACAACTGGATCCTAGCCTTCCATGTGATGGCGGTGATCAGCTGGATGGCGATGCTCTTCTATCTGCCCAGACTCTTCGTCTACCATGTGGAGCATCGCGAGAACGAGGGGTTTGTCCAAGTTGTCAAAATCCAAGAGGCCAAACTCTACCGCTACATCGGAATTCCCGCCTTCTGGGCCACCCTTTTGAGCGGTACGACTCTCATCGCCCTCAATCCAGCCCTCTTCAAAAGTGGCCTCTGGCTCCATATCAAATTGAGCGCCGCCCTCGCCCTCCTCCTCTATCACCTCTCCCTAGGATTCTTCCTCAAGCGGCTGGCCCAGGATCGGTGTACCAAGAGCGGGCGCTTCTTTCGGATCTACAACGAGATACCCACACTCCTCATGATCATCATCGTCACCATGGCCGTGGTCAAACCGGTATGAAGCTGGCTCTCGCCCTTAGTGGAGGGGGGGCCAGGTGCGCCGCCCAGCTTGGCTATCTGGAACCGCTGATCAACGAACTGGGGATCACCATCGAGGCCTATAGCGGGAGCAGTGGAGGAGGAATCGCCGCCGCCCTCCTGGCCAAAGGCTACCACCCTCGAGAGGCCCTCCAACTCCTCCTAGAAACAGACTACTCCAAAATCGCTTGGGACCTTCGTAGGGGGATCTGGAACTTGGAGCCAATGGAAGTGGAACTCCATCGGCTCGGGCTCGATCGCTTCGATCGCCTTACCGCCCCTTTGACCATCACCCTCACCCGCTTCCACGACCTGACCACCCACTACCGCTCCCAGGGAGATCTGGCCCGTACCCTCCTGGCTGGGGCGGCTCTCATCCCCCTTTTCGCCCCCATCACCATCGACGGGGTCCTCTTTTGTGATGGAGGATTGAGTGACAACCTGCCCGTCACCCCCCTACGCTCTACGAGAAAAGAGCCCATTCTCGCCATCAACGTCAACCCCCGCCGCCTCCCGTTCCCCAATACCATCCGAGGTAACCTCAAACGGGCGGCGATGGCCCTCTTCAACTCCAACATCCACCACTCCATCCCGAAGGCCACCTACTATGTCGAGATCCAAGAGTGTGGAGAGTATGGTATACTTGAGCGATCGAAACTCGCCCAAATCTATGGAATCGGCCAAAAAGCGGCCTACCAAGACCTTCGCCTCTGGGAGCAACGATGTGGGAGCGACTCTTAGACAAGATCATCGACTACCTCTTCGAACTACCCCGCTATCCCATGCGTTTTCGGGAACTCATGGAAGCCAATCGGATCTATGTGGACCACCTCGATATCCGCCAAATTCCAGGAATCAAGTTCTGCCGCATCAAGCTCTACCTCCTCTACTTTATCATCTGGAACCTCATCCTCATCCCCCTCTCCCTCCTCTTTCACTCCTTCCTCGCCAGACTGGACTGCCATGTGGCCATTGTGCTGGCTATCCTCTTTACCCTCCTCTTCTTTGGGACCTACAAGATCTTCGAGGAGCGCCTCAAGGAGCGGGCGGCCAGACGGCTCATCAAAGAGGCTTGGAACAACTACCTCCCCCACTTCCCCTACGAAAAGTACCAGGAGCGGGTAGCCCAAATCTATAAAGAGGCCCTGGATCGGGAGATCCCAAGGCGCAAGATCGAGCAGTTCGTCATCGACTCGATCGTCGAGTCCAAGTGACCTTGGTCCCAAAGCCGAGGCGGTTGGCAGTCCATTTGAGCCACTCCAGCTCAATAGCCCAGTAGGAGGCCCCCATGAACCGGGCCAGGGGGAAGGCTTGGAGGTAGTAGTCCCGCTCCTCCTTGCTGGCCAGACGCACCGATCCACGAAATTGGATCCCTTCGATCTCTTGGATCCGGGAAGTACAGTTGTGGATGGTACCGGCCACTTGGGGATTGATCTGGAAGAGCTGGACATGGTAACTTTTGGGCTGGGAGGCGCAAAGGAGGGTCATATTCGGATGGTAGAAGCGATAGAAACAGTTGGCCGCGTAGGCTCCTTCGGGCCCTTGGAGGGCGATGTTGAGAATGTGCTGGTTATCCAAAAAGGCTATAATTGCGCTATCCATACCCACAATTGTACCAAGGATCGCCCTTGAGGCCTCTGGTCATCCTCTGCTGCCTGGTCCAACTCCTCCTCGGTGGCCCTATCGCCATCGACTTTCAAGGGAATAGGAGCTTTTCCAAAGAAACCCTCTACGAAGCCTTAGGAATCCAGCCCCCCTGGTGGAAACGGATCCTCTCCCCCAACCAACCCCCCGTCGTCGATGAACAGCTCCTCCCGATCCTCATGGACCAGCTCAAGGAGTTCTATCGGGACCAGGGCTTTTGGGATGTGGTGGTGGAGCTGCGCCTTGAAGATCAGCGGGCGGTCTTTCACATCCAAGAGGGGCGCCCCATCCTCGTAGCCTCCATTGAGATCACCAGCGACTTTCCCATTACCGACCTCATCCCCTTGCGCAAAGGAGAGCGTTTCATCGCCTCGGCCTTCACCAAGTCCAAACGGGCGATCCGCCAGGAGCTCCTGGAGGCTGGATATTGTAGCTACGACTTCGACGCTAAGGCCTTCGTCCATAAGCAGCGCTACGAAGCCTATCTGGTCTACCGCCTCCAAAAAGGGGCCATCTGCTCCATTGGCTCCATCACCATCCACGGCCTCACAACTATTCCAGAACGGGTCATCCTCTCCCATATCGATTTGCGTCCGGGCCAACCCTTCAGCCTCGATCGCCTTCGAGACAGCTACCGCCGCCTCTACTCCCTGGAGTACTTCCGTTTCATCAACATGGACTACTCCCGTAAAGTGGCTAACAAGATCCTCTTGGGTATTGAAGCCAAAGAGCGGCGCAAACGCAACATCTACAAGATCGGACTTGGGTTTGATACCCAAAACGGGATCCACACCAGCTACTACTACAAGAATGTCAACTTCCACCTCTTCCAGCCGACGATCCAGCTCTTCTATTCCAATGTCCGCAAGAGTGTGGAGCTGGGGACCTTCTACCCCTCCATCCCCATCCTGGGTCTCTTCTTCGACAGCGTCGCCACCTTGGCCATCGAGAAGAACCGTTACGACTCCTTCACCCAGTCCGGATATCGCCTCAGCGGCAAGCTCTTGACCGGGTATTACCACCTCTGGGCTTCCATCCAGCTCAATCTCGAGCGTATCCGGATCTCCCAGGCCACAGGGTGTATCCACAACGATACCTACACCCTCTTCTATCCCGAACTCTTCGCCCTCTTGGACAAGCGGGATTCGAAACTTGCTCCGAAGAAGGGGTTTTTCCTCCAAGATCGCCTCGACCTCTCCCTCATCGGAGACCAATTCCTCAAGAATGAGTTCACCGCGGGGCTCCTCATCCCCTACTCCTCCTTCACCCTCTTCCTCAAAGGGCGCCTTGGAACCCTTTTCGCCTCAAGTATTCCTCCAAACAAGCGGTTCTATGCTGGAGGGGCCAAGAGCAACAGGGCCTACACCTACCGCCAGCTCAGCGCCCTCGATACCCCTTGTGATATCGGCGGCAAGACCCTGCTGGAGACCACCATCGAACCCCGCTACCACTACACCAAAGAGCTGAGTTTCGCCCTCTTCTGGGATCGGACCTACCTCAGTGCTACCGAACTCCACCTGGGCCCCTATCGAGACGGGGTTGGATTGGGCCTCCTCTACACCACTCCCGTCGGCCAGTTCAAAGCCTACTTTGGTCTCGATCCCAGGGATCCCGGACAAAACGCCATCAATCTCTCCATAGGAGCCTCCTTTTGAAAGGGCTCCATACCCTCTTGGAGCTCCTCCTGCTCCTCCTCATGGCCCTCTTCCTGGCGGAATTCAAGGAGCGTCTACTTCAAAGCTGGCTCCAAACCCACGGACTCGCAGGGACAATCACTTTTGATTCTCCCGAATGCATCCGGATCCAAAACCCCTCTTACCGCCACCACCAACTGGCCCGGGAACTTCTGGTGTGTCTCGATTACCCAGGGCTGCTCCGAGGAGATCTCGCCCTCACCCGCCTCCTCGTCCACGATCTCGACCTCAACGCCCTCCAAAAACTCCTTCCCAAAAAGAAAGGGCCAAGATCCCAATCCCCCAAGATCGCCATTCCCATCCAAATCCACTCCTTCCACCTCGATGGCTTCTACCGCTACCAAGGGCTCAACCGCTTCGAGCTCATCGGCCACGACGCCACCCTTCACCGGGGATGGATCGACCGGCTCTGGGTGCAAACCTTCGCCGCCACCCTCCAAGCCCATGGCCACTACCAAGGCGACCAGCTCCAGCTCCAAGGCCTCATCGAACCAGAAGCCATCTACCTGGCCAAATGGCTCCCCCCCCAACTCGATCCGAGGGGATTGAAAAAGCTCATCTTCACCACCACCATCACCCCCAAAGCCCTCCACTATACCCTCACCGCCCACGCCCGCAAGCTCTATCGAGATGCCAACCTCTCCCTCCTCTCCCAGGGCACCTTCACCTACGCCACCGCCCATCTAACCAGCCAAAACCAGCTCTCCCTTACCATCGCCAGGAGCCAAGCCAGAGCCACCTTCGACCTGGAATATGATGGAACCATCCATGTGCAGGGGCGTGGCCTCGTGGAAAATCGCCCCTACGACCTCCCCCTCAAACCCTCCTTTTACAGGCGAATCGCCATTGAGTTCCAAGGCACACCCGACCACTTCATCCTCCAAGCGGACAATGGCTCTTGCCAGCTGGAAGCCAGCCTCCAAAAGGCAAGCGCCACCTTCACCACCTCCCCTATCCCCCTCCAAGCCCTTTTCGACCCGCCCCAGCCCCTCGCCAAGAGCGCCATCGCCATCAAAGGAAAGTGGCAAAAGGGAAAGCTCCAGCTCCAACTCGACTCAAGCCAGTTGGGCCAGGCCCGGATCACCTATAGCAACGATATCCTCCAAGCTAAGGCTAACCTCTACAGCCTCCCCCAAATCCGCCTGGCAGCCCTCAATCCCATCCAGCTCCAAGCCGACTTCAAGACGAAACGGGCCCAGATCTCCACCGCCCTCTTCCAAGGAACTTTGAGCCAAGAGGATGGGCAGATCCATGCCACCATCAAGATCGCCAAGAGCACGATCCAGCTCACCTACCGCCACGACCTCAAGCTCAAGGGCTACATCACCTCCCTCAAGGCCCTGGGAGCTACCCTGGCTCAGCTCTTGCCCACCATCCAGGTCCCCAATTTTGACGCTAAACTTCTGGTTCAAGGGAGGCTCGAACCGAAGAAAATGGTCTATCGCCTCAAGATCTCCTCTCCATGGCGCCCCCCAAAAGAGGCCATTGGCCTCGGCTTCTTCGATCTCCAGCTCCATGGAAATCGGCAGGAACTCTTCATCGACTACTACGCTGCTACCTTCGCCGATCACGCCTTCTACGCCACCAAGACCTCCCGAATCCGCTTTGAAAATGGAGCCATCATCCTCGATCCCCTCTGGATCGAGGATCGCATCCGCGTGACCGGACGCTATGCCAAGGGAAGGGGGAGCTTCGACCTTGAGGCCCAAGACTACCACTACTCCTCCATCGAAGGTTCCATCACCCTCGACGCGGCTCTGGATATCCTCTTGAACCAGGGGCGCATTAAGGTCCAGGGGAACCTTCTGCTCAAAGGGGGAACCATCACGATGGCCCCCAAGCAGAAGGGGAGCATCCAGGATCCAGACATTGTGATCCTCGACCAGTTCGGTCAGGAGCCAAAGGCCAACTTCTTCCAGGAATCGGTGGCCCTAGAGATCAAAGTAGAAAGCCAAAAGCCGATACACTACAAGCTCCCCGACCTGGAACTCTCCCTCAAACCCGACCTCCTCATCTGGAAGGAGTACCAAAAGGAGCTCCAGCTCCTGGGATATATCCACATCGTCGAGGGCACCTACCGCCCCCTAGGCGAATACTACAAGATCCTTCCCAGCGATCTCTACTTCTACGGCAAACCGACCGACCCCCTCCTGGATCTGCGCATCAAGACCAAGAAGGAGTCCTACACCATCTACATCACCATCTCGGGCACCCTCACCAACCCGATCCTCCGCTTCGACAGCGACCCCTATTTGCCCCCCAAGGATATCCTCACCCTCCTCATCATGGGAAGCAACTCCTCCCTCCTGTTGAAAAGTTCGGCTGGAGACCGGCTAGCGGGCGCCCTGGGCAACCTCTTCTTGAAGAACATGCTCTCTAGCTTCGGGATTGAGCTGGATACCCTCACCCTCACCTCCAACGACGGGCGCCTCGGGTTTGAGATCGGGAAGCGGCTGGGAGATAAAATTATGGTCATCTACAAGAACGATACCGTCTCCACCATCATCATCCGCTACGAGATGAGCGATCATATCGAAAGCGAACTGATCTTTGGCCCCCAAAAGAGCGGAGTCAACATCTTCTATCGTAAACAGCGTTAAGCGCTCCTCCCCCTTTTTCCGATAATCCCTCATGAAACCACCACAAGGAGTCTTCCATGGTCAAGAACATCAAAGAGAAGATCGTCGCCCTGGCGATGAAACAGCTCTTCAATCGCCACATCCAGGAGTTTGGGGAGATCCTCTACCTGGGACTCGATTCGGAGAACAAGGAGATTGAGATGGAGGTCATGCTCCGGGGCGAACAAGAGCCCCTCATCGTTCGGGTCCGCGGCTACGAGATCGTCGAAGAGGATGGGAACTACTACCTCATCGCCAACCAGATCGAAACCTCCCGGGAGTGGATCGACACCCTCATTGCCAACTCCATGGCCAACCGCCGTTTCGCCATCTCCCAACAGATCGCCAAGACCCTCAAAGCGACGGTCTAGTTGCGCTCCAAGGAGATTCCGACCCGGACCATACAACGCACCCCAGTTTTAAAATCGTACTCGTCCCGCCAGATGAGGCCCGGTTCGATCTCGTAGAAGAGCCAATCCCGGATGAAACGGTCGTGGTAGGTGAAACCGAGGTAGTAGTAGTTGACCCGATAGCCGTGGCGCTTGTTCTGATTGCAGTAGAGGGTCGCCTTGGGGGCGAGGAACTCATAGCGCCCCAGGGAGCGATAGTAGGTGAGGCTGTGGGTGTACTGGTGCTCTTTGATGTAGTCCTGGTAGCGGTAGCCGTTGTCAAAGGAGAAGATACTCTCCTCGTCCACTTTACGCTGGTAGGAGGCGAAGAGCTTGTTGTCCCATTTGCGATCGAGGTAGTAGGCCAACCGATCGCCATAGTAGATCCATGAGAGATCGTCCAGGTAGTAGGTGTCCTCCCAGCCCACCGCCACGAAGGGATCGGGAGAGATCCCATGGAAGCGGACTCCAACCCGGTAAGAGAGGTGTTTGAAGGTGAGGTACTGGAGCCCCAGGAGGAAGGAGCGCTCTTTGATGGAGCGGTTGAGGTTCTGCTGGGTCTCGTCATCGATATTCTCGCTCCGCCGAAACTCCTGGAAGAAGATGTTGAGCTTCTTTTGGGTCCGGGGCAAGGAGATATTGGCCCGGATGTTGAACTTGAACCGGACCGGCTCCCGCGACTCCATAATGGTATCCACTGAGGTACGGATGGAGAACTTCTGCTTGAGGCTCTCCTTGCTATCGCTCAACCACTCATCCACATCCTGGAGCAGATCGCTCACGAAGGAGAAGAGCTTATCGTAGTAGCGATCGATGGTGGCCCCCAGCAACGGGAGGGCGATCACGAGGCTAGCTATTAAGAATCGCATGGGCCAACTCGAATCGGTTTGCTGTCATGATATGGATCTTGGGATGGAGCTGGAGGAGCTCCTCGAAGAGCTCCTTCGAGAGGGCAAAACCCACCTCGTACTCCTTCTCCTCCCCATCCTTGTGGGCCTTGTAGAGCTCGTCGATCCAATATTGCGGAACATTGATTCCAGGGACATGGGAGGCGAGGAATTGGGCGGTCTTGAGCCGAGTAATGGGGAAGAAGCCAAAGATGAGCTGGGCCTTCTTACGCTCCCCCTCGTAGCCGCTGCGCACCTCCTCGAACATCTCCAGGAGCCGTCGTCCATTCTTTACGTCGAAGACCGGCTGGGTAATGATCCCCAAGGCCCGATGGTCCAACTTCTTTTTGAAGCGGCGCTGGATGGTCTTGGGGTTCTTGGCATAGGCGTTGGAGACGGCGAAGGGGTAGATCCGCTTGGGCTTGATGGTAAACTCCTTTCCAGCATAATCGATCCCAGCGTTGAAACACTTGATGATATCCAGCAGTAGGGTGCTATCCCCCTCAAAACACCCCTTGGTATTGGGCTGGTCACTGATCTTGGCCGGATCCCCTGTGAGGGCCAAAATCCCCCGGATGTCGAAGTCGTTGGCAGCCAGGAGGTCGGACTGGAGGGCGATCTTGTTGCGATCCCGCATCGTCATGGTAGCGATAACCGGCCGCTGGAAACGGCGCTGGAGCTTATGGGCCGCAAAGAGGGAGTTGTATTTGAGCTTGGCCAGGGGGTTGTCGGTGGTAGAGAAGCCGTCCACCAGGGTGTGTAGCCCCAATTGCTGGATGCGATCGAGCATCGGATCGATGGTGGGGGCATGTCCTGGGGTAGTCTCCAGGGTGATACAGCGCCCCTGTTGGAGTTTGGCAATGAGACTCTCGACCATGCGGCTCCCTGCTCCCTTTTTGCCCTATTTTAATCAAAAGTTCGTTAAAATCGGATGAATTTTTCCAACAAAGGGGGAACATGGGCCTTTGCGTCTTCGATTTTGACTCAACCCTCATGGATGGAGAGACTATCGACTTCCTGGCCGCACCCCTAGGCCTCCAGGATCAGGTAGCCGAGATCACCCAGATGGCGATGCGGGGGGAGCTGGACTTTTTCGAGAGCCTCATCATGCGGGTCAAACTCCTCGAAGGCTTAGAAGTGGCCCGGGTCGACGAGATCTGTCGCAACCTTCCCTACATGCCCGGAGCCAAGGAGACCATCCAGGCCCTCAAGGAACGGGGGTACAAAGTTGTCGTCTTTAGTGGTGGCTTTCGCAACGCTACGGCTCATGCCCGGAAAGTGCTGGGTTTTGATGCCGACTTCAGCAATATCTTGCACCACCGGCAAGGACGGCTCACGGGACTGGTGGGGGGAGAGATGATGTTTAGCCAAAGCAAGGGGGAGATGCTGGTGCGGCTCCAGCAACTCCTCGACATCGGCCCCGAGGAGACCATCGCCGTAGGGGATGGGGCCAACGATTTGAGCATGTTCGCTCATGCCGCCAAACGGGTGGCCTTTTGTGCCAAACAGATCCTCAAAGAGGAGGCCAACATCGTCATCGACAGGAAGGATCTCCGGGAGCTCCTCAACTTCCTCTAGCCTCCATGATCAGGCAAAAGATCGGAAAGTCCCTGTGTTTCCGAATGGTAAAGGGTCGCTCCAGGGCGACCAGTTCCATCCCTAATCCCTCCAGCTCCCGGGCCAGCCGCCATGGATCGAAACCGAAATGGTAGACCCCTGCATTCCCCCGATCGTGGAAGGTCCCATCCTCTATGAAAAGATCGGCCAGGGCCACCATCCCTCCCGGAGCCAAAGCGGCGACAAACCTCTCCAGCAAGGGAGAGAGATCTCGAATGTGGTGGAGGGTCATCGAGGTACAGACCAGATCGAAAGGCCCTTCTGGCCAGTGGGCGGTGGCATAAAACCTCTTTAAATCGGGGGACTTGGCATCAAAGAGGGCCCGCATCTTGGGCGAGGCATCGACGCCGATGATCTGGGTGGCCTCGGGGAGGAGATTATAACTGAGCAATCCCGTCCCACACCCAAAATCGAGGACGCGCCCACCCTTCCAGTAGCTCTTGATGGTAGTAGCCAAGGCCTGGGCCAGAGCCCGGCGGCGGGGATTGGCATCCCAAGAGGGGGCTAATTGGTCGAACTCACTCACCCTTGAGCCCGAGACACTCGATGGCAATGGCCCGAATGCGTCGGGCCTGGTAATCGAGCTTGAACCAGCGTTCAAAGAGCTCCTTGGCATCCAGTTGACCGGCCCGCTCCAGATCGAGGCTCCCATCGGCTTTGCGGGGGATGGCCCCTTCGAGAAACTGGTACATCTCCTGGCGCATCTCTTCGTAACGGCGAAACTCCTCCTTCGCTCTCTCCAGATCCATCACTCCTCCTTGACCTAGGGTTGGTATAATTGTAGCCGAGCACATTCTATCAAAAGGGAGACCATGGAGCAAGGAGTATCCATCGATTCCCGCTACCTCGAACTCCTCCTCAATCCTACCAACTACGGGGAGATGGAGGGATTCGACGCCAAGGGGTATGGGAAGAACCAGCAGACCGGGGAGATGGTGGTCATCTATTTGAAAATCGACCCCCAAAACCAGCAAATCACCGACATCAAGTGGCAGACCAACGGCTGTGGTACCACTCTGGTAACGGGAAGCCTCTTGAGCCAGGAGTACAAGGGAAAGTCGATCCAGGAGGGGATATCCTTCACTAACGCGATTTTCGATAAGATAGCCCACAATCCTCCCCCGGACGCGGCTTGTGGCGAGGTGGTGGCCCGGGCCTTCCTCGCGGCGGTGGAGGATTACAAGGCGAGGCAAGCAGGTGAAGTGAAGGACCATGTCCACCTGGTGACCCTCAGCTGTCCCCAACCGGAGGAAGAGCATGGAGATGATTGAACTCCTACGACGCAAACATGAGATCTGGCTCACCTTTCTCTTTGGCTCCTTCGCCCTGCCCAGGGGCTCCAAGAGCGAAGAGCTCTTTGACTTTGCCCTCATTCACTTCCGCCATCTCAAGTGGATAGCCCAAGAGATCGTCGCATCGGGAGAGGATGTAGATTGGAACCGCAACCCCATCCCCCTCAACTTCAAGGATGGAACCCAGCTCTACGAGGCTTTGAGCCACCTCCTCCAATCGATCCGCCCCCACTATCCAGTGAGCCCGCTCTTCCAGCGTATCGTCGGCGATGAGGAATACATGCTCACCCGGCTCCACAACCCGCCCCAAGTCCCTATCAGCGCCTTTGAGCGCCACCTCCACTTCAAGGGCCTCGATCGCAAGAGCCTCGACAACCTCATCCTCTTCCTGGTGGAAGAGTCCTACAAGGAGTATGAACTCATCCTCACCTACACCTACTCCCAACTCCACAGCGACGACGCCACCATCGCCCTCATCTTTGAAGATCTGGTCCAAGAGTCCCTCTACCACCTGAAATCCTTCGCCCTCCTCATGGCTAAACTCGGGATCTTGAGCGTGCCCCGGGTCGTGATGGAGCAGGTGTATAAATTCCAGGACCTCAAGGCCTTCCTCCTCAAGGGGATCGAAGAGGAGCGGGCAGCCAAAGAGCAGTGCAAGGCTTTGAGCCAGGGAATCGCCGACAAGGAACTGGCCACCTTCTTTGAGTATATCAACCAGCAAGAGGAGTATCACATCTATCTCATGGAAAAGGTACTCCAACGGCTATGAGATGGTCCAGCCTCCTCCTGGCCCTCTCCCTCGTTGCCGGAGAGCACAACCAGAGCCTCCCCTTCGATCTGGACCGGGAGATCGACAAGATCATGCAAGCCCCTCCCCATAAACGGCGTATCCTCATGAACGCCCTCAAACGGAAGATATTCGAGCTCAACCTCGAAGTCCAATCTGCCCAGATTCTCAACCTCCAGCGACTACTCAACCTCAAAGCCCATACGAGAGGAAGGGATCGATGAAGCAACTTCTCCTAGCACTCCTACTCCTTGCCAGCCTCTGGGCCAACGGCTACAACGACGACGATCTCGATGGGGTTCCCAACCATCTCGACCGCTGTCCCGCCACCCCGTTTAGCGATATTGTCGACGAGTTTGGATGTAGCATCGAGCGCCTCATCCGCCCGAGACAGGTGGAGTTTTATCTCGAATACCTCTACGCCCGGGATGGCCACTTCCACGAAAACGGCTACCTAGCCAACCTCACCCTCTACCGGGGTCCCTTCGACTTCAGCTTGAGCAGTCTCTATTTCAACAATCCCCAAAAGGCCGGTTTTTCCGATGTGAACATCCGCCTCCAATACCTCTTCCATCCCACCCCTATGTGGGATCTGCTCCTAGGAGTTGGGATCGATCTTCCAACCTACAACGTCCCAGGAAACCGGAGCGACTACGCCCTCTACTGGAACAACTACTACTACCTCCTCGACATCCGCCTCCTCTTTGGTCTCTACCACATCTACACCACCGACCGCTACGGCCAGCAGCGCCGCCTCAAGAACTCCTACGGAGGCTATGGAGGGATCGAGTACTTCTTTGGGCCCTGGAGCTTGGAGCTCTCCTACCTCTACCACAAGAGCAAATTTGGCTCCATCAACAATCTCCTCTACCTGCGCACCGAGCGCCGCTTCCAAGGGGGCCTCTTCCTCTTTGCTACGGGGAGCAAGGCCTTGAACAACCAGACCATCGACCATGTCTTTAGCCTCGGTTTCGGGTACCGATTCTAACACTTCTTTAACCAATCCCTAATAGGTGAGTAACGAAGTTTTCCCTATAATGCGTGTGAAGAAAGAGTTGAAGAAAGTTAGATCGAAAGGAGTGAAAATGCGAAAGGAACTTTTTGGAGCCCTCGCCCTTGCCGCTCTTCTTTTTAACACCGCAAGCGCCTCAACCGAGCGGATGGGCAGCTTCACCACAGGCTTTAGCGAAATCGAAGAGCACAGCCAAGAGCTCAAAGAGGAGCACGAGGATCAGGACCATCGGTTCGGTTACGAGGAAGAGGAAGAGGATACCCACGGGAAGCTCAAAGAGGAGTGGAAACAAAAGCCAAAGGAACCGATCCTCATCCACGATGACGATCAAGAGGAAGGAGATCTCTTCGACAAGCCAGTCAAAGAGCGCCCCCTCAAAGAGCCCCGAGAGGGAGAGATCCATATCGACGATGAGGATCTCGCCGACAAGATGGAGGCTCAAAAGGGAACCTTCCATACCCAGTTGGAAGAGGCCAACTCTTCCAAGGAGATGAAGCCCCACTTTGAGGATGCCCAGGAAGATCTGGAGGAAGAAGGGGTCAAGGGGCACATGGGCTCCGCTAAAGAGCTCATTGGCCAAATCTCCCAGCTCCTCCACGATCCCCAGCTCGATTCAGAGACGAAGAAGCTCCTTAAAGAGGCCAAAAAGGCCATCAAGTTCTACAAACAGGCGGAACTCTTCGCAGATATGGATCTGAGCCAACTCGGCCAGGATCCAGCCCTCTTGGAGGAGCTCAAGGAGCGCATCGAAGCGGCCAAGCAGGAGCGAGATCGCCAAGTAGCCCAGAAACTGGTTCATAGCGGGGAGAAGGAGGTCTATCCCGTTGTAGGCTACTTCGTCTCCATCGGCCCAGGCCAGTACGATTGGATCTTCGTGACCATGGGAGGCCAGGCCTACAAACTGGTTGGAGTCAACGATCAAGGGAACTTCCAGTACGCTCCCTTCACTGAGCCGGTGAGCCTCCACGAAGATGGCCATATCCAAGTGGGTGATCAGCTCAAGAAGGGGCTTCCCTTCGTGAACTATCAAGATCCGACGGAAAATGGCTTCGACTGGGTCATCACCCTCGGGGGCAAGGTCTATAAACTGGAGGGCTACGATCCAGATAGCCAGAGTTTCGTCTATACCCCGATTGAGAGTGTCATCGCCCAGGAGAATGGGGATCAGGTGGAGATCCTCCTCCCTGGCGTGGAGAACTGAAACCTTACGAGAGACGGTGCTTGTAGGTGCAATAATCGAAACGCTTGAGAATCTCCAACTCCCCGCTCTTGCGCAAGATAGCCAAGGCGGGGAGGCGGATGCCGTTGAAGGTGGTATTCTTCACAAAGGTGTAGTGGATCATATCCTCAAAGATCACCTTGTCCCCAGGCCGCAAAGGGCGATCGAAGCTGTAGTCCCCAATGACATCGCCGGCTAAACAGCTATTTCCTCCGAGACGATAGGTGTAAGGCTTTTCACCAGGAGCTCCAGCCCCACGAATTTCGGGACGATAGGGCATGGCTAGTACATCGGGCATGTGGGCTTCAGCGGAGGTGTCCAAAATGGCGATCTCCATCCCATTGCGCACCACATCCACCACACTTGCAACCAAGACCCCCGTCCGCCATCCCACCGCTTCTCCGGGTTCGAGGTAGACCTCAACCCCGTAACGCTCCTTGAAGGCGGTTATCAACTCCACGAGCCCTTCCACATCGTATCCCTCCTTGGTAATGTGGTGGCCCCCACCAAAATTGACCCAGCGACACTTTGGGATGAAGGGGCCAAATGCCTCCTCGAAAGCGGCAACTACCTTGGCCAGAGAGGCGGCACTCTCTTCACACAAGGCGTGGAAGTGGAGCCCTTCGATCCCCTCCTCCCAACGGAATTCCTGGGCTACGACCCCAAGACGGCTGTAGGGAGCACAGGGGTTGTACAGCTCGACTGGGGCGACACTCACCTCGGGGTTGACCCGAATCCCGATGGAGGCTCCATGCTCCCTAGCCCGCTCCTTGAAGCGATGGAACTGGGAGAGGGAGTTGAAGATCACATGGTCGCTCATCTTGGCGATGAGGTCGAACTCATCCTCCTTAAAAGCGGGGGAGTAGGTGTGTACCTCCTTGCCCAGCTCTTCAAAGGCCAACTGGGCCTCCCAGAGCCCACTGGCGGCGGCTCCAGCCAGATAGCGTCTGAGCAGGGGGAAGGTAGCCCACATGGCAAAGCCCTTGAGGGCGACGAGAATCTTGGCTCCGCTGGCCCGTTGGACCTGGTCCAGGAGCTGGAGATTGGCCTCAAGAAGGGCCTCCTCGCAGACATAAACTGGAGTTGGGAGTCGGTCGAGGACCGCCTCGATACGCGATTCCATACCTACTCCACCACCCGGGTCTCGTTGGGGTCCATCTCCAACACCTTCCAGGGCAGCCCCTGGCGGTTCAGCTCCTCCATGAAGGGATCGGGATCGAACTGCTCCAAGTTCCAGACTCCAGGTCTGTGCCACTTGCCCTCCAGCATCAATTTGGCCCCGATCATCGCTGGAACCCCGGTCGTGTAGCTCACACACTGGCTATAAACCTCCTTGTAGGCCTCCTGGTGGTCGCAGACGTTGTAGATGTAGATCTTGCGCCGCTGGCCATCCTTGATGCCTTCGCAGACCACGCCAATGTTGGTCTTGCCCCGGGTGCGAGGACCCAAACTGGCAGGATCGGGGAGGAGGGCCTTGAGTACATGCAGTGGCACTACCTTACACCCATCCACCTCGATGGGATCGATCCGGGTCAATCCCACATTGTCCAAGACCCGCAAATGGGTGAGGTAACTCTCGCTAAAGGTCATCCAGAAACGGATCCGCTTGAGTCCCTTGATGTGTTTGACCAGGGACTCCTCTTCCTCGTGGTAGAGGAGGTAGCTCCTTTTGGGACCAATTTCGGGATAGTCCCACACCATGCTGATCTCCATGGGCTCGGTCTCGATCCAGCGCCCATTCTCCCAGTAACGCCCCTTAGAGTTGACCTCCCGGATGTTGATCTCGGGATTGAAGTTGGTGGCGAAGGGATAGCCATGATCGCCGGCGTTGCAATCGAGGATGTCGATATATTCGATGGTGTCGAAGTAGTGTTTTTGGGCGTAGGCCACGAAGACGTTGGTCACCCCCGGGTCGAAACCGCTCCCAAGGAGCCCCATGATCCCCCGCTCCCGAAAGGGCTCATCCAGGGCCCACTGCTGCTTGTACTCGAACTTGGCGGTATCTGGATGTTCGTAGTTGGCGGTGTCGAGATAGTCCACCTTGGTCTCCATGCAGGCTTCCATGATGGTGAGATCCTGGTATGGCAGGGCTACATTGATGACGATATCCGGCTTGACCAGGTTGATGAGGTCGATGAGTTCGTTGACATTGTCCGCATCGACCCGGGCCACATCGATGTGGCGGTTCCACTTATCTCGGATCTCGTCCCGGATCTCCTCGCATTTGGCCAATGTCCGGCTTGCGAGGGTAATGCTCTGAAAAGTGTCGGGGTTGAGGGCACACTTGTGGGCGACGACCCGCCCAACTCCTCCAGCACCAATGATCAAAACCTTACCCATACCACTCCTTTACGCATAAAGATCGATTCGGCTCCCCCTTTTCCCCTTCTCCCTGGAAGAGGGAGCGGACTTCTGCTTGCCCTTTCCCCGGGAAGGCCGCTTCCAGGGCCAGGGGAACCGGCGTTCATTGACAATCCCATAGATCCTAGGGATTCGTTCCACATCGAGCCGTCCCATGGTCCTTCCTTGGAGAGGAATCTCTTCCAATTGTAGCAAAAATGTGACTTTGGATACACTTCCCGCAAGGAAGATGTGCTAAGATAACCAAAATCCTCAAAAAGGAGTCGCTATGGAGAGCCTCAACATCGTCTGTCCCAACTGCCTTGCCCTCAACCGCCTACCCAAAAAGAGCTACTACGCCAAAGCCAAGTGCGGTAAGTGTGGCTTCAACCTCCTCGATACCCATCCCATCGAACTCAACCCGCAAAACTTCGAGCCGATGATCACCAAGAACGATATCCCCGTTATTGTTGACTTCTGGGCCCCCTGGTGCGGTCCATGCCAGATGATGGCCCCAGCCTTTGAAGAAGCGGCCAGCCACTTCCCCCTCAAAGCCCGATTCGCCAAGGTCAACACCGAGGAGTACCCCCAACTGGCCCAACCCTTTGGCATCCGCGGAATCCCCACGATGATCGCCTTCAAACACGGCCAAGAACTTGGTAGGGTGAGTGGGGCTTTGAGCGCCGATCAGATCATCCAGTGGGTAAGCCGCTTCCTCTAACCCTCCCTTCGGGGGAGGCCCACCCACCTACATAGCCAACCTCTCTTCGATCAAATCCTCCTATCCCCTCTGATTAGTCGAATTTCAACAATGGAAGAGCCAAAGGAGAGGTCGCTTTGAGCGTAGGGCAGGAATAGCGAAAAGAGAGCAAAAAAAGGGGCAAGAGAGTCAGTGAAGATCCGGGCCCGAAGGCCCGAGGGAGTTACTTCAATTTGGAGATATACTCGGCCAACGCCTCGATATCGGCGTCGCTCAAGCTGGCAACTTGGCCCTTCATGAGCATACCCATGCCATAGACATTGCGGGTTCCAGCTTTGTAGCCCTTGAGAGCCTCTACCAGCTTCGCTTTGTCCCATCCAGCAATTGGAGCAGACTTGCCAAGAGCCTTTTTCTCACCCTTCGCACCATGGCATCCAGCACACTTCTTGTACAAAGCGGCTCCATCGGCAGCCATGAGAGTAGAAGCAACCAGAGCACTCAGAGTCAAAAGAGCCAACTTTTTCATTGTAACCTCCTTTATGTGGTTTGTTTAGCAGCTGGGAACATTCCCGCTGTCGCTTGCATACTCGTAAGCAAAATCATAGATATGTTTGAGTTGGGTCTCTTTGAGATAGCCCTTGCGATACTTGGGGCAGAGCTTCTGGATCTCATCCTCAAATTTCCCCTCTTCGTAGAGCTCTTCCCACTCATCTTGGGTATGTTTGGCCGCAAATTTGGCCCCGTTGAAACCACAAACCTTCTTGAGCTTCTTCTGGTAGATCTTCTGCCCCTTGCTCGCATCGGCGAAAGCGGCAGTTCCTACCAGACCAGCTCCCAGAAGTCCTGTGAGAATGAGTGTCGCGATCTTTTTCATCTGCTCCCTCCTTCGTCCAAGTTTTCATAGAAAAGTATAGACAAAAATCGTGAACTAATCGTGAACTAGCGGATTCTTCCAATCACCTTGTAGCGGTTCCAGTAGATCTGCAAGAGCAAATCGAGCTCATCCGGATCCACCTGGTGGCGGTATCCTCGTCTGCGCTCTTTGGGAATCAGGGAGTTTTTGGGATCGGGATTGAGGAGTTGGCGGGCCATCGCCCCCTTGACCAACCGCTCGCTGCTGAAGTGGAGGAGATAATCGAAGAAGATCGGCTTGAGGGGGAGAGCCACCTCCCTATGGCAGGTGACACAGCGCCGATCGAAGATGGTATCGCTCCAGAGCTGGACCACCAAAAAAGCTAGGAGGACTATCTGTCCCATCGCACTTCCACCTTGGTATAGACCCCCTCCTGGGAGTCGATGGCAATCTTCAACCCAAACTCCTTGGCGATCATGTAGACGATATGCATCCCAATCCCAAACCCCCCCTCCACCTTACTCAGCCGCTTGTAGCGCTGGAAGATCTCATCAATCCGCTCCTTTGCAATGCCAATCCCGCTATCCCGAATCCAAAAACCCCCCTCAAAACTCTTCACTTCGATGCTCCCTCCGACCCGATTGTATTTGATGGCGTTCGAGAGGATATTATCGATGAGACGGGCCAACTTCTTCCGATCGGCCCGGAGTCTGGAGGGCCCTAGGTCGAGATGGAAGGTGATCCGCTTGCTCTGGGCCAAAGGTTTGAAGTAATCGACCCGCTGACCCAAAAGCCGGGCCACGTCGATGGTTTCGATCTTGGAAGGGAGCCGCTCATGGAGGAGGAGGTAGGTGAGATCATCGTAGATGTTGGCTATGGTCCGGGCGGCAATTTCGATTCTAGCGATCTTCTTGGCCAGCTTGGGATCGTCGCTCTCGATGGTCTCGATGTTGGTCAAGATGGTGCTCACCGGAGTGTTGAGCTCATGGGTCGTATCCTTGATGAAGTCGTTCAAGAGGACGATGGAGTTGCGCATCGGACGCAAGAAGAGGGTGACGAGGAAGTAGCCGATCACCGCCATGAAGAGGAGGAAGAGGGAGCCGAAAAAGACAATGTTGGCGAAGGCCCGGTGGAGCCAGGCCTCGTCATCGTCGATCTCGATGACCACATATTTGGCCCCGAGGTAGTAGAGCTCGGGCTCTTTAATGAAGTAGATCTGTTTGCCCTGCTTGTAGAGGACCTTATCAAAGGCGATCTTTTGGGTGCGCAAGAGGGAGAAGATCTGGACGAAGTCGGCATCGTAGATGGCCGAGCGGAAGTTGGAGTAGCGGGGATAGTAGTTGTCTTCCAAGAGGCTCTCGTGCATCTGACGGATCCGGTGGATCACATCCTTGGCATAGTTTTGAAGCTTTGGAAGATGGGCGTTGAGGGCTAACTCCTTCTCGAAGCGGAAGTACATGAAGGAGGCGAGGGAGAAGATAATGACGGTCAAGAAGATGTAGAGGGTCAAAAAGTAGAAGAGGGAACGGCGCTCACTGGATAAACTTATACCCATAGCGTTTGATACTCTCGATCCGCTCTTTCCCCAGGTACTTACGCAACTTCTTGATATAGGTGCGCAAAGCCATGTCGCTTGGCCGCTCCCCATACTCCCAGAGGGCGTCGTGGATTCGTTCGTGGCTTAAGGGTTCATTGGGGTGTTTGAGGAAGAGTTTGAGCAGGGAGCGTTCCTTCTGGTTGAGTGGAACCGCCTCCCCATCCACATACAAACTCTGACTCTCCAAATCGAAGTAGCGTCGATCATCGATGACGACCCGCTCCCGCTTGCCAAACTCCCGCTTGAGGAGGGTCTCGATACGCAAGAGCAACTCTTTGAGGGCAAAGGGCTTGCGGATATAATCGTCACATCCACTCTTAAACCCTCGCTCTAGATTCTCCACGCTATCCAGGGAGGTGATAAAGATGGCCGGGGTATCGGTTCGCTCCCTAATCTGGCGCAGGAGCTCAAATCCATCGATTCCGGGGACCATCACATCCAGCAGTAAGAGATCGTAGTTGTGTTCGTAGACCCGCTCCAGGGCCTCATCCCCCGTGTAGACACTCTCCACCACAAATCCTGCATCCTCCAGATACTCTCGAATCGTCTCGCTCAAGGCCAGATCGTCCTCCAAGAGTAAAATCTTCCCTTTCACCGCGGCGCTCCTTTGTGCTATTATAATCAAAAGTCGAAAGGTTGCAAAGGATGGGATGCCGAATCTGCAGGCGGGGCCACCTCCTCTACCTCTTTGGCTTCGCCCTGGCCATCACGGCCTTCAACCACCTCACCTTCGGGTGTGTGGAACTCCCCCAGCAGGGAGCCTACGCCATGCTCCTCATGGGGCTTACCATCATGGTCCTCGGGGCCATGCTCCAGAGGAAGGGGCCATGACCAACAGCCAGATCGCCAAAATCTTGCGCACCTACGCCGATTTGCTGGAAATTGCCGGGGGCAACCCCTTCAAAGTCCGCGCCTACAGGAATGGGGCCCGTATCATCGAGGAGCTCCCCCAACCCATCTCCCAGCTCCTGGCCCAAGGCTACGAGCTCCACCAGCTCCCAGGTATTGGAGCCGACTTGAGCCGCCATATCGAAGAGATCGTCGAAACAGGGAGCTTTACCAAGCTCCGGGAGCTCCAACGCCAATTCCCCTTGAGCCTCCTGGAATTGCGCAAGGTCGGCGGATTGGGTCCCAAACGGATCGCCCTCTTGTACGAGCGCCTTGGAATCGACTCCCTAGAAGGGTTGGCCAAAGCTCTGGAGGAAGGAAGGCTCCAGGAGGTTCCAGGCTTTGGGAAGAGGCTCATCGAGACCATCCGCCAGCACCTCGCCCAATTGCCAGAGCGCAAACCCCACCTCAAGTGGAGTGAAGCCAACCAGATTGCCCAGGAGCTCGTGGCCTATTTAAAGCAGGTCGATCCCCTCTACATCGAAGTGGCTGGCAGTTTCAGACGCAAGAAGGAGGTGGTTGGGGATTTGGATATCCTCATCGTCCCTGGCCAGCAGGATCCAATGGCCCACTTCCTCGCCTACCCCCACATCGATGAGGTCCTCCTTACCGGTCCAACCCGGTCGAGCATCATACTCCAAGGAGGAATTCAGGTCGATCTACGCGTGGTCTCCGAGGAGAGTTTTGGAAGCGCCCTCCAATACTTCACCGGCTCCAAGGCCCACAACATCGCCATCCGCCGCCTCGCCCAAGAGCAGGGACTCAAAGTCAACGAGTACGGGGTCTTCGAGGGGGAGCGCAAGGTAGCCGGAGCTAGGGAAGATGAAGTTTACGAGGCCCTGGGGTTATGCTACATCGAACCGGAGCTACGGGAAGATCGCGGGGAGATCGAAGCGTGTCTCAACCACCAACTCCCCAACCTCATCACCCTCGAGGCGATCCAAGGGGATTTGCACATGCACACCACCTCCAGCGATGGAACGGCCTCTATCTCCCAGATGGCCCAGGCCGCCAGGGAGCGGGGGTATCGCTACATCGCCATCACCGACCACTCTCCCCGGCTCGGTGGCCCGAGCCCCCAGGAGCTCTTGAGACAGCTCGACGAAATCGCCCGACTCAACCGGGAACTTGAGGGGATCACCATTTTAAGCGGCATCGAAGTGGATATCCTTCCCGACGGGAGCCTCGACATGGACCCTGCCATCCTCCAACGCCTTGACGTGGTCATTGGAGCGATCCACTCCCACTTCCGGCTTCCTAGAGAGCTCCAGACCAAGAGGCTCCTTCGGGCCATGGAGGAGCCCTCCCTCACCATCCTAGCCCACCCCACGGGACGTATCATCGACAAACGGCCCCCGATGGAGCTCGATTTGGAGGCGATCTTCACCCAGGCGGCCCGGCTTGGAGTGGCGATGGAGATCAACGGCCAACCGGACCGCCTCGACCTTCCCGACATCCAAATCAAAATGGCCAAGGAGCTTGGGGTCTCTTTCGCCATCAACAGCGATGCCCACTCCCCCACCTCCCTCCACTTCATCACCTACGCCATCAACCAGGCCCGACGGGGGTGGTGCGAACCCCAAGATACTATTAACAGCTACAACCTTCCCCAACTCCTCGACTTCTTCAGGAGGCGCAGATGATCCAAACCCCCTATCTGGCAACCGATGGCATCGTCAAGATTTTCGACGAGTCAGGGTCTTTTCAGGGTATCGTCCTGATCGAGCGCAAGAATGAGCCCCGGGGCATCGCCCTTCCTGGGGGCTTCGTCGAGATTGGGGAGCGGGTGGAAGAGGGGTGTCGCCGGGAGATGCGTGAAGAGATCGGCCTTGAGGTAGAGATCGAGGGGCTCCTTGGAGTCTACAGCGATCCCAAGCGGGATCCTCGCTTCCATGTGGTCAGCGTGGTCTTCGTCGCCCGGGCCTACGCCCCTCCAGTGGGAGGCGACGATGCCAAGCGGGCCTTCATCGTCCCCTTGGAGGAGATCCCTTGGCGAGAGCTCCTCTTCGACCATGCCACGATTCTTCAAGACTTCCTGGGAGCTAGAGGGATCAAATCTTGCTGGCGATGAAGCGCTCGATAACCCGCATGCTCCTTGGATCGAAGTTTTCAAAGAGAAGGAGATACTTCCCGTCAGAGCCCCCCAGGACCACCTTGACCACGCCGCGAACCTGCTGTCCCCCTACCTCGAACTCGATCCACAGCCGCTCGTAGCGCCCGAAGAGATTGCCTCCATTCTCGACAACAACCGTAATCCCGCTATTGGAAAGGCTCTTCAATCGGGCCGGATAGCGCTCCCCTTCCCGCCTCCCTTCGACGAGTCGCTGGAGCCAACCAACCCCTTCTACCGCGATCCTGGGATGGCTGCGATCCTTGAGGAGCTCCAACTCCTCGGCGTGGGGGGTCCGGATGAGGGTGACATTCTGGCGCAATTCGTCGAGGATTCGAGAGGGGAAGCGGTAGCTGCGCCCATAGCGATCCTCAATGAGAATGTGGCCCTCTTCCCCCTTCTTGAGCCGGTCCATGTTGCGATGGGAGATCACCTCCCAGAGGAGATAATCCGGCTTGTTCTTCTCCAACTTGATCGGAGCAAAACTGCCATCGGCGAAGATAAACTTGGCCATCGTCCCAGGAGGAAGGGAGCCCCGGGTCGATTGGAAGGTTGCTCCAAGGGGACTAGCGAATCCCAATTTCTGGCGCAAAATTTCAACGAAACGCTGGTCCGGGCGCAAGCTCTCCCGCTCATATTCAGCCACTAGATTCTCGAAAAGCTCCTTGTTGACCAGGACCCGTTCCGGATCGATACCGACCTTTTGAGCGTAATGGATGATGAATTGGAGTTCTTCTTGAGAGAGATCGAAGGCTTTGGCCTTGGTATGCAGTTGGGAGATCGACATACTCACCTTCCCAGATTTTTGGGAAGTATTATAGCCCGCAGCCGTTTCAAATCTGTTGCAAGAAGTAATCGGGAAGGATTGGGAAGGGACAAGAGAGGTCGAAATGGCGGAGCCGACGGGACTCGAACCCGCGACCTCCGGCGTGACAGGCCGGCATTCTAACCAACTGAACTACGGCTCCAGATGGTGGTCGGTAGTGGACTCGAACCACTGACCACTTGCTTGTAAGGCAAGCGCTCTACCAACTGAGCTAACCGACCTCAGTGGCGACCCCTAGGGGATTTGAACCCCTGTGACCACCGTGAAAGGGTGGCATCCTTGGCCACTAGATGAAGGGGTCAAGAGTGGTGACCC
>PUXW01000005.1 GCA_009659925.1 Nitratiruptor sp.
TCCCATTGTCGTCGCTCACCCTCTTGGTGGTGATCGTCTTGTCGTCTGCTGGGCGGTACCAGTCTCGGGCGTCGAGGACGATGTTGGGATCATCTTCCACATAGATCGTACATTGACTGATGTTGTCCCGGGTATCGTTGTCGTTGATGAGATAGTTCTCCGAACCATTGGAGAGTTGGGCCGTGTTGGTCTTGGTACCCCGTTTGGCATCCTCTTTGACCTTGAGGGTATAGGTGATTGTGTAGTATTTACCCTCTGGGATAGTGCCTTTTTCGAGGCTACAGGAGATGGTATGGCTTCCTTTGGTGTAGTTACAGCTAAATTTAGGATCCCCTGGGACTTTATTGAACTTGACGAACTCGAGATCGTTGGGCAATTTGTCGACAAAGGCGATCTTGACGATATCGTTCTTCTTGCTTCCCAGATCGACTGAATAGGTGATCTCCTCTCCAGGATAGTAGGTTGGCCACTTGCTATTTTGCTCTTTGCGCTCATTTTCGATGCGTTTGACGATATAGGCGCCAATCGAGCCGTAGGTCGCCTTGATGGTCGAACTTGTATTCTCTTTGTCGATGTCTTTGTAGTACTTGGTATCGAAGGTCAAATCGGCCTTACCGATGGTGATCTTCGTTCCCGTCTTGTAGGCTTTGGTTATTCTCGCCTTGTACTTGATGCGGTCATATTCTCCCGGGCGATACTTCTTGTTGGGAATACAAGTGATGCGGGGTTCTCCAGCCTCTCTCGTGATCTTGCAGTCAATACCCCTTGGAGTATCGACGATCTCATATTCGAGGTAGTCTTTGAGGGAGCTATTCCAGTAGGGAGCGATGGTGACATTGAACTCGACTGCCTCGGTGGCCTTGGAGCTGTTGCCAAATTCTACCTCGATGAGGAGTTCATCCCCCGCTACGACCTCTGGTGTTTGGGTGGTTGCCGGTTTGCCGTTGTGTTCGAGAATGCGCTGTTTGACATAGGGATCCACCCGTTTACCGTCGCTGGCGACGATGGTCACGCTGGAGTTATTATCCGATGTGTCGGTATCTTCTCCGTTGTAGTCGCAAATGCGGCCATAGTTGGTCCACTCGCCCGCCTTGAGGACTTTGGCAGTATAGACGAGGCGCAAGGGATCATCGGTGATATTGAGATAGGAGCCCGAGCAGTTAATGAAGTTGTTGCTCACGCTACATCGATATCCTTTGGGCATCACCTTGAATTTGATGAATTCGAGCCCCTTGGGCAGATTGTCCTGGAATCCGATCTTTGTCAGGGTTGCACGCCCCTTGCGGCCAAGGAGGATCTCAAAGTCGATCTCGTCTCCGACCATTGCATCGACTCGGCGCTTGCCAGGTTGATCCACGACCTGCTTGATGACATAAGGATCGGTAATGGCTCCTCCAGCCAGGAGTGTTTGGACCTTGACCTCATTATTGGAAGGATCGCTATCTTTGTAGAACTCTCCCTTGATAGAGCCGATGGCATCGACCCGTTTGTTCTGGTTGTAGCTTTGCGGAAGGGTTGCTTTGACGACGATTGGGAACTCTTGGTTGGGGTTGAGTTCGACTTTACAGGTGAGCTTGTTGCTGCTTCTATCCAGATCGCACTTGCCTTGGTCATTGACCTCATCGATGGTCAGCTCTCCTGGGATAGTCAAAGTGATGGTGGCTGGTACCTTCTTCTGATTTTCCTTGGCGAAGGCTGTGAGGGTATAGGTGATCTTTTCCCCAGGATAGAGGGTGTCTTTGTCGCTTGTGAGTTTTAAACCAAGGTCATACTCATCCAAGTGTTTTGCAATGGTTGTTTCTTCAATTTCTAGGTTATTGGAGGAGTCTTTTTCTAGAGGATAATCCAGGTAAAACATGGTTTTGATTTTATAGTTATCCTGAGCGGTGTGATTTGTAGAATAGAGGAGAAATTGAATAGTTTGGTTGGAAGATGTTTCTGGAATTTGACACCGAAGCGCTATTTTGTAATAGCTTCCATCATCTTGTTTTTGCATAGTCTCGGGTACATGGGTGTAGTATCCTTTTGCTTCGATGGGCTCACATTTCCAACCATTAGGAGCATTGACTTTGAAAGGAAGTTTTCCATAGCCATCATATGGCCATCCTTCTCCTTCCGGATCAACCCACTTCGTAGGCCAAATGTAGAGAGTAGCTCCGTTGATTGTGGTAGGAACTTGAATATCTACATCGTATTCTACTAAGATGTCCTTGAATTCCTGGGCTTCAACAGGATCCTTTTTATCTTGGACAAAGATAGAAAGATCTGCTGATCCTTGTACAAAGACTTTGTGATTTTCTTCAGAACTTCCACAGTCGGTAATATCCTGAGTTTGAACATCAACATAAGATCCGATTTGATCTTGAGTTGCTTTGAGGTAAACCTTTGTTACGAGGACATTATAACTCTCTGCATGGCGCTCATTAAAGTTCCAGTAGAGTCCTAGATAACCACACTCTAGAGTATCATTGCTCTTTTGAGAACAGGTAGCCAGTTCATCATTAGTGATTAATTCTCGCTTGCTCAAATCGTTATAGCTATTAACGTGGCTTCCGTCGTAGTGCTCTACGCGAACAATTTGAAAGCCTGGAAACTTGTATCGTGTCTTTACCCACTTAGGAGAATTGAGCTCAATGATAAGTGAATAGATTTTTTGTTCAGGATCTACTAATTTTAATTGTCCAACGGAAATTCCTCTTGTTACTCCAAGCATGCTAGCATAGTGATTGAGGGAAGAATAAACCTTATCAGAAGTACAGATATTGGTCGGGTCTGTACAGCATTCATATGGGTTGTTGCCTTGCCAGTGATCGAGGGCATAGACAATGATATTCGACTTCATAGCGCATAGTTCTTCGCCTTTTTGGAGCATGTCTTTGGCATTGTACTGACCACCGACACTTCGTGTGCCAACAAGCCAGTAAAGAAGACGGGGTTCTATTTCTATATTGTCGAGGGGTTCTGGAACGTCACAATAAACGTAATGGGAATCACGCTTAAAGTAACGGCTTGGAGAGTAAAGTAGTTTATCTCGTGGAACACCTACACTTGTAAGGTCTGAATAAGAGATAACCCGACACTTATTATCTGGTTTAGATTCGTTTGAGTAGGTCCAATAGTTAACAATTTTGTATGGATTATTGTCTTCATGGACAGGTCCAAACCAGTAAAAACGTTCAAAATTATAGTCATAAAATTTTAAGAATGGAATTTCTTTGTCTCCGAAAAACCAGGACCTAGCTCCAGATTTTTGCCACTCTATCACAACTTTTTTTACATAGGAAGCTAACATAACGCTTCCGGTTCCTCTTCCCTCCACCGTCCCAGGACAGTATTTCCCATCTAATTCTCCCCAACTGAGGGAAAGAAAGACAACGAGTAGGAATAACAATCGCATCGATACCTCCACAAAGTAATTTTTTTCTTCGAGTAAGAGTTATCGGTCGCTCTTATTCTTTCTTTAATCCCTCTAATACCGCCTCCATGAAAGCCCCGCGTACTCCGGTATTTTCGAGGGTGCGAATACCCTTGGCTGTTACCCCCTTGGGGCTCATGACCTGGTCTTTGATGGTTGCTGGGAGCTGATCGGCTATACTGGCGTAGCTGCGAAAAAGTCCCGCGACCAGCCGATAGGCTTCCCCTCGCTTCAATCCTCCAGCCACCCCTCCATCGGCCAGTCCCTCCGCCACGAGGGCGAGGAAAGCGGGGCCACTGCCGGCGATGAGGGTGGCGATTTCAAGCTTCTCTTCGCTCTCCAGCCAGATGGTATCCCCAATGGCACCAAAAAGCTCCAGGGCGGCGGTTTTCACCTCTTCGTCTCCCGTCAAAGCGGTCATGGAGGCCCCTTGAGCCGCCGCAACGTTGGGCATAGCCCTGACGTAGTTGGCAGCCGTGATGTGCTCTTTGAGGGTATGGAGGGAGACGCCAGCGAGAATGGAGTAGAGAACCCTGGCCTCTCCTTGGAGCCATTGGGCCACTTCTGGGAGAGCGTGGGGTTTGATGGCCAAGATGATGTCGCGATCGTGGATGGAGAATCCATGGAGGTCGAGGGTAGGTACCCCCCACTCGTTTCGGACCTCTTGGAGTCGCTTCTTGGAGCGTCCGACGATGGTTACCTCGATCTCTTGCCTTTTGAATCCATCCACGATGGCCTTAGCCATCGCTCCATAGCCGATAACATAAACCATCGATCTACCTTGGCCGTTTTAAACTTTTATAATCTTTTTATGTTAAAATTTTAACATAATTTAAAGACGATGGGTAACAATGCGGTATCTATTGGTATCCCTAGCGCTTTTCATGGTCGTTGGCTGTTCCAGTAAGAATGGACCCGAGTACAACAAGAGCGACATCTACTGGTACAACAAGATGATCCACTATATCGCCGCCGGTGATCTGGATCGGGCCGATGACTATTTCACCTCTCTCCAGAGCGAACACTTCTCCTCGCCACTGCTCAAAGAGGCCCTTTTGATCCTGGCCCAAGCCCATATGGACCAGGACGAGTATCTGCTGGCCAACTACTATCTGGATGAGTATCTCAAGCGCTTTGCCAGGGATGATATGGATTTCATCCACTTCCTCAAGATCAAAGCCTCCTATCTCGCTTTCAAAAATATCAATAGGGATCAGAAACTCCTTCAAGAGACCATCGAACAAGGGCTCCAATATAAGAAAGAGTTTCCCGAAAGTCCCTATCTGCCTATGGTTGATACCATCCTCACCCGACTCTACATGGCCCAATATCTCCTGGACCAGGAGATTGCCGCCCTTTATGAGCGAATTGGGAAGGAAGAGGCTGCCCGGATCTATCGGCGGCGGATCGAAAACTCCTGGCTGCGCAAGGACCAAATCGAAATTCCTCGAAGCTGGATCGACTACCTCATCAATTGGTAAACCCCTCCCTTGGCACCGAGGGGAAAGACCCGCTATAATCCCCTGCAACAATTAACCGGCAAAGGAGGAAGTAGGACCTTTGCCCGAAAGGAAGCGCGATGAAACTCAGTGATTACAGTGCCTTTCCTGCCACATTGCCTATCATCGTCGAGGATGAACTCTTCCTCTATCCCTTCATGATTTCACCGATCTTTCTCAGCGACGAGGAGAATATTCTCGCTGCCCAAAAGGCGATTAATGAGAACTCTCTCGTGCTGGTGGTTCCCTCCAAGGAGGGGCGCGAAGGGGGGCGTCGTTTCGAGGATATCTATCCTGCGGGGGTGATTGGATCCATCATGCGTAAGGTCAATCTCCCCGATGGACGGGTCAAACTCCTCTTTCAGGGGCTGGCCCGGGGCAAGATCGTCGAACCCGTTTCCAAGAAGCCCTTGAGCGCCGTGGTCGATGTGATCGAATCGAAGCCCTTCAACGAGCTCAAGGTCAAGGCGATTCTCGAGGTTCTACGGGAGAAGGTGGCTACCTTGGCCAGTATCAGCGGTACCTTCCCCCAAGATCTCCTCAAAACCATCGAGGAGAACCATGAACCCAACCGGATCGCCGATTTGGTCAGTTCCGTCCTCAAACTCGACAAGAAGCGGGCCTATGAGATGTTTATTGAGGAGGATGTGGAACAGCGGCTCATGCTCCTCATCGACGCAGTTACCGAGGAGATCGAACAGAGCAAACTCCAAAAGGAGATCAAGTCCAAAGTCAGCTCCCGCCTGGAGCAGGCCAATAAGGAGTATTTCCTCAAAGAGCAGCTCAAACAGATCCAAAAGGAGCTTGGGGTTGATACCCAGCACGAGGAAGAGATCGAAGAGTACCGCAAGAAGTTGGAGGCTATCAAGCCCCATTTACGAGAAGATGCCTACAAGGAGATCAAGAAGCAGATCGATCGACTTGCCCGTATGCATCCAGACAGCGCCGAAGCGGCAGTGATCCAGACCTACTTGGACTGGGTTTTGGAGATCCCCTTTGGCAAATACTCCAAGAAGAAGTTGCGCATCGAGGATGTGAAACGGGAGCTGGATCGGGACCACTACGGTTTGGAGAAGCCCAAGGAGCGGATCCTCGAATATTTTGCCGTGAAAGAGCTCATGGAGCTGCGGGGAATTCAGAAGGAAAAGGGGAGCGGGGCGATCCTCTGCTTTGCAGGCCCTCCCGGGATCGGAAAGACCTCCCTGGCTAACTCTATCGCCAAAGCCCTCAAGCGGCCTTTGGTCCGGATCGCCTTGGGAGGGTTGGAGGATGTCAGTGAATTGAGGGGCCATCGGCGCACTTACATCGGATCGATGCCGGGACGGATTGTCCAGGGGCTCATCGAAGCCAAGGAGATGGATCCGGTCATGGTTTTGGACGAGATCGACAAGGTGGGGCGAAGCATGCGGGGAGATCCCACCTCGGTACTCCTGGAAATCCTGGATCCAGAACAGAACACCCACTTCCGGGACTACTACCTCAACTTCAGCATCGATTTGAGCAATGTGATCTTCATTGCCACTGCCAACGATGTGGGGATGATCCCTCCCCCCTTGCGGGATAGGATGGAGTTCATCTTTTTAAGCTCCTATACCCCCCAAGAAAAGTTTGAGATCGCCAGACGCTACCTCATCCCCCAGGAGTTGAAGAAGCACGGTCTCAAACGGAGCGAGCTTTCTATCTCCAAAGGGGCGCTGGAGATGATCATCGAGCGCTATACCCGGGAGGCTGGGGTTCGGAACCTGCGGCGCAAGATCGCCGACATCATCCGTAAGGCGGCCAAGGAGCTCCTGGAAAACCCTCAAGTCCACAAGATATCCGTCACCGTGAAGAACTTGGAAAAGTTCCTGGAAAAACCGATCTTCGAGATGGAGGAGGCCGAGAGCGAGCCGCGGGTAGGTGTCGTCAATGGTCTCGCTTGGACTCCCGTGGGCGGGGATCTGCTCAAGATCGAATCGATCAAGATCAAAGGGAAGGGGCTGTTACAGCTGACTGGGCGTCTTGGGGAGGTGATGAAGGAGTCGGCTTCCATCGCCTATAGCGTGGTCAAGGTCCTCATCGACGCCAAGAAGTTGCCCATCCCCCAGGAAGTCATTCCTAAGAGCAAGAAGGAGCGGGAGGAGGGGATCGAAGTCGATCCCACCGAGGTCTATCGCCGCTACGACATCCATCTGCACATTCCCGAAGGGGCCACTCCAAAGGATGGACCCAGTGCTGGGATCACAATGGCCACTTCCATCGCCTCCCTCTTGAGCGAACGGCGGGTGCGCCCCGATGTGGCCATGACGGGAGAGCTCACCCTTACAGGACGGGTTCTTCCCATCGGAGGGCTCAAGGAAAAGCTCATCGCCGCCTACAAGGCAAAGATGAAGAAGGTCCTCATTCCGAAGAAGAACTACGACCGGGATCTCAACGATATTCCCAAGGAGGTGGTGGAGAACCTCCAGATCGTCCCGGTCACCCAGATCGAGGAGGTACTCCAGGAGGCCCTCCTCTAGAGGGAGCCGTACTTCTCGATCTTCTCGGCGATCACCCCTTCGGTGATCGGTTTGTTGATGAAGTCGTTGGCCCCGGCTTCGATGGCTTGAATCTTCTGGGTGTCGTCGGTACTGAAGACCACCACGGGAATGTGGCTGAAACGGGGATCCTTTTTCATGAACTTGAGGAGTTCGATCCCGTCGACTTTAGGCATGATGATGTCCAGGAGGACCAGGTCGATGTCGGGATTCTTGTTTAAAATCCGCAACGCCTCTTGACCGTCCCGGGCCTCCAAACTTTCGTAGACTCGAGGGTGCTTTTCGAGGATTTTCCCTAGGAGGGTCCGGGTGATGGGATCGTCGTCGACATAGAGTACCTTGATCTCGCTCATCTCTCTCCTATCAATCGCTCAATGCGTTCTTTGAAGAAGTCTTTTTGGATGATATTTTCGATGATTTCGTCATAGTAGTCCCGCTCCAAGGATGGGAGCTCCTCGGGGGATTCACCGGGCTCGATGAGGAGGACAAACTTGGTCGTGGGGTACTCCTCCTTGAGCTTGTAGATCTTGTGGAAGTTGTAGTGGTCCGAATCCCGGTCGATGATGACGAGCCTGTAGGAGCGCTTCTTGAGGCGGCTGAGCATATCGTCGAGATCGAGGGCCATATCGACCCGATAGCCTAGGGAGCGGAGGACATTGGCAAAGAGCTTGCTCTCCAGGGGGCTTTTTTTAAGCAGAAGGATGTCGTAGTCGTACTCCTGGCTTTGTGGGGGCTCTTGGAGTTTTTGGACGATCTCCTTTTGGGGATCGGCATAGTAGATCTTGTCGGGGAGGAAGGCCTTGAGGATGGTGATGATGTCGCTCCTATTGATGGGCTTGGTGATATACTCGTCGAAGCCCTTTTGCATGAAGCGCTCCCGATCCCCTTTGAGGGCATGGGCGGTCAAGGCGATGATGGGAGTTGGAACCAGATGCATCTGCTTCTCATAGAGGTGGATCTCCTGCATCGCCTCGACCCCATCTTTGACGGGCATCTGGATGTCCATGAAGACGATATCGTAGCGCCCCTGTTTGAACTTCTCGATTGCCTCTTGTCCATCGTCTGCCAAATCGACTTCAAGCCCGAGGTCCTCCAGAGTCTTCTTGATGAGCTTCTGGTTGATGGTGTTGTCCTCTACGACTAAGGCTTTGGCTTTGAACTTGGGGGTTCGGGTACTTGCGAGGATGGTGACCTTGCGCTCGATGGACTGGGTGTTGTCCAGGTAGAACTCCAGGAGCTGGAGGCTCTTGGTGTAGTTGACTGGTTCGTAGATGTTCTTGATGATCTTGCTGGCCAGCTCTTCAACCTGCTTCTTGTAGATCACCTTGGAGATGAGGGCGACGGGGATCTTGTTCATGGAGAAACTTTGAATCTGGGGCTCTTTGAGGTAGTCGTAGTCAATGAGGAGGAAGTTGTACTCTTTTGCTTTGGTGGCAAGTTGCTGGGGATCCCGTTCCACCTCTAGAGTTGCTCCAAAGAAGTCCATATACTCCTGGACAAAGCGGTTTTGGGTCTTGGGCCGTTTGGGATCTTCGTAGAAGAGGATGCGAATGCCCTGGAAGCGGTTGTGGTAGCTCTCGGTCATGGCGGGGATCTCTTCGAGCTTAAGGGTAAAGTAGAAGTGGCTTCCCTTCCCCTCTTCGCTCTCCATTTGCAACTCCCCTCCCATGAGCCGCACGAACTCACTGGAGATCGTCAGTCCAAGACCCGTACCCCCATACTTGCGGGTAATGGAGCTGTCGGCTTGACTGAAGGCCTCAAAGATCTTCTGCTGCTTGTCGGGAGGGATTCCAATTCCCGTATCCTTTACGTGGAACTCCACCACCGCTTTCGATCCCTCGTTGCCCCGCTTGCGAATCTCCACCACTACTTCGCCACCTTTGTTGGTGAATTTGATGGCGTTGGAGATGAGGTTGATGAGGACCTCTTTGATCTTGGTGGGATCGCCTTTGAGGGGCTTTTCCAGGTGGGGATCGACGAAGAAGGCTAAATCGATGCTCTTTTCCGCCGCTTTTGGGGCGTAGACTTCGATGGCGTTCTCGAAGGTTTCGATTGGCTCGAAGACCACATCCTCTAGTTCGATCTTGTTACTCTCGATCTTGGCAATGTCGAGGATGTTGTTGATGATCTCGATCAGGTTCTCCGAACTCTTCTCGATGATGTTGACGAACTCCCGTTGCTCCTCGGTCAGCTGGGTGTGTTTGAGGAGATCGGTAAAGCCCATGATCCCATTGAGAGGGGTGCGGATCTCGTGGCTCATGTTAGCTAGGAACATGCTCTTGGCCTTGTTGGCCTCTTCGGCCGCCTCCTTGGACTCTTCGATTCGACGCAAGGCCCGTTCCAGCAGCTCGTAGGCCCGTTCGATTCCCTGGACGCTGTTGAAATCGATCCCCTCCACCAGAGCCCGGTCGTCCTCCTCCAGGGCGACCCGCTTGAAGATATCCTCCAAGCGGGCCAGGGTGAAGGTGAACTCTTTGCGGAAGAGTTGGCCGTAGATGAGGAGGAGGAGGGCGACGAGGAAGAGGGTAGCGAAGATCCCAAGGGCTACAAGGGTGATCTTGGCCCTTTTCGCGTCGAGGGTGTAGAGGAGATCGGTGGTCTTGGGCGCCAGGGCGAAGAGGTGTTCGATCCGAGCCTCGTGGGCCTGGCGCCAGCTTCGAAGATCGGGGAGCTCTCCTTGGGCCAGCTGGACCCGGAGGGTGCGCACCCGATCATAGCTTTCCATGAAGCCCCGATCCTGCTGGAGTCCCTCCAGGAAGCCTTTAAGTGGAGGGAAGAGGGTCGGGGTGGCCAAGATCGTATCGGCTCTGGCCATGTAGGAGAGCCAGAGCTTGTACTCTTGGGGCTGGAGCTCCCGTTGCTGGAGGAGGGCTGGAATGGGCAAGAGCTCTTCGAGGGAGGCGTACTCCAGACTCTTGGCCAGGGCGATATGAAAGAGGTTCGTTTCCAAACTCTCTTGGCTCGAAGCCCCTTTGGCTATGGTTTCGAGAAGCTGGAGGAGGGAGGCGGTGGCGGCGTTGGTATAAAGGCCATAGAGGATCTTCTTGGGATCGTCGCTGCCTTTGAGGGTCTTGTCCCTGGCAATGCGCACAATGGCCAGATTGCTCATGAGGCGGGGATGGTCCTTGAAGTACTCCCTGATCTGGCGAAGCTTCCCGTCGCTGCGTTCATAGGCAAGGCGCAAGGTCCGCTCGTCTAAAGCTCCATAAAGGTACAAAGCGGCCAGGAGTCGTTCGTATCCCAAGGCGCGCAGAGCCTCGTCGACGAGGATCAACTTCCTATCGACCTGGCTCGCCTTTCGGGCCTGGAGGTATTGGGTGGCAAAGTGGTAGATTCCAAAACCGCTCAAAGCCATGAGCAAGAGGGCTGGTACCAGGGTGGCAAGGAGGAGTTTTCGCTTCATGCTTCCTGTATCTCCTTCAAACTTCGCTCCAGCGATTGGATCGCCTCATCCAGCTGCTGCACCAGATAGCTGTCGAGGGGGTAGTTGCTGATGAGGTTGTTGAGCAGCAGCACCAAGTTCCCAAGGCGTAAACTCTCGGCCAAGCTCTTGAGCTGCCTCGCCTTTTTCAAGAACTTCTCCCGCTTCATCTTGACCGAGCGTAAGGTCTTGAGTTCGACGATGAAATCTTCCAGGATCTCGATGAAGTCCCGCCGATCGATCTGGATGAGCTCCAGGGCCTCTTCCAAGTCTTGGGGGGTGATTAGGAAGGGGTTGGGCTCCCGTTTGAGCTCTTCCAGATCCTTGAGGCAGCGGCGCACCAGTTCCGGGTTCTGGTTGATGCTTACCTCGTCCAGATATTTGGCACACTCCTGGAGGTAGAGGTTGCGGGCGAAGGAGGCTAGCTTGTGGAGTTCGGCGTAGTTGTTGTAGGCGAGGTTGATCTTGATCTCGTTGATGAGCTCTCGCAGGTAGTTCTGGTACTCCTCGAAGGAGAGTCCCAGCTCCTTGGTAGCCCGCTGGATCTGCTCCGGCTTGACGATGGTTGGGCTGGCTGGATCGATGGGAGGGCATGGGTTGGGGGGCTCCTCCTGGATGGGGATTTTCAAGCGCAGCTCGGGGAGGGGGAGTTCGAAGGCTTTGGCTAGGAATTTGATGTAGCCGTAGAACTCCTGAAGGATCGAAACCAGCTCGGGGAGCTCCTTGGTCTGGCTGCTGCGCGCTAGGATCTCTTGGGCCGGTTTGAGGCGGAGGTTGGTGCTCACTCCCCGAAGGGTGTGGATGATGTTCTTGATGGTGGCTATATCCCCCCGGACAATGGCCTCGTTGAGTTTGTCGAGGCTCTCGGCGGCATGTTTGATGTACTCGTGGATGAAGTCGAGGACGATGGATTGGTCCAGATCCAGCTCTTCGCCGATTTGGGCCAAGTTGGGTTTGGGGTAGTCCTGGCCCACCTCGATGGTCACGATCTCGTAGACGAGGCCCGATGGTTTGGTGGAAGGGGGAGGAGGGGTAGGGGGAGCCACTGGACCGGTACGCGGGGGATCGGGAAGGGGGGCGAGGCACTCGCTGAAGGTATTGGGTTCCAGGGCGACCAGGTAGTAGTTGCGCCCATCCAGTCCGTTGAGGGGGGTGATATTGATGAAGACCTCTAGCTCCCCTCCATCCCGTTTCTGGACGATGGCCCGGTGGGTGACGGTGGAGTTGGTCAGGCAGTAGTCGATCCAGTGGAAGCTCTTGAACTCGTGGACATATCCCGATCGTTTGACGAAGAGTTGGGCGATGTCGTAAAAGCCCCGTTTGAACTCTTCCAGGGAGTCAAAGCCCAAGAGTTCCAAGGTTCGATCGCTGATGGCGATGAGCCGTTTGTACGCGTCGTAGAGAACCACCACTCCACCTTCTTTGAAATAGCCATATTATGGCATAAAAAAGCCTAAAGCTCTTTGAATCGGTAGTGGTTCCAGACCGCCTTGGCGTCTTGTGGGCTCAAGATCGATTCGAGCTCTTCCAGGGAGGCCTCGGCAATCGCTTCGAAGGTTCCAAAATAGTCCAGAAGGCGTCGCAGTTTGACCTTTCCGATCCCCGGGATTTGGAGGAGTTCGATCTGCATACTCTCCTTATGCCGCTTCCTGCGGTGTCTGGCAAGGGCGAAGCGGTGGGCCTCGTCCCGGAGATATTGGAGCAAGAGGAGTTTGGGATCCTTCCGTTCGAGAGAGAAGCTCCCCTGGGCCCCATAGATTCGATCCCAAGCTCCCCCTCGGGCCCGGCGGACCCGTCCTCCTTGGCGCTCTTTGGCTATGGCCAAAATGTCCGGTTCGATCCCTATTCGCCTCGTGATTTCAAAGGCGAGATGGTAGGCCTGCTCTCCGCCATCAATGAGCCACAAATCCCCCGGCTCCCCCCTGGCTCCATAGCGCTCGAGCAGTTCTCCCATCTGTTCCACCTCGCTCTTGCCGCTGAGAGTGTAGTGGCGGTATATGCGAAAGGCTCCCCCTTCATAGAGGAGGGCTGCTCCTACGGGAGCGCTTCCTTGGAGGTGGGAGACGTCGAAGACCACGATGCGCTGGGGGAGATGGGTGAGGCCAAAGTGGTCCTGGAGTTGAAAAAGGAGCTCCTCGTGAGGGTTGTGGCCATTGAGAAGTTCTCTGCCCTTTTGTCTCGCCAGCTCTACGAGTCCTTGGTGGTGGAAGGTGGGGGGAGTGATGGAGAGCGACTTTTGAAAGCGCTGTGCGAGGAGCTCTTCTAGTGCTTGACGATCTTCAAGTTGGAAGGGGAGGAGGATCCTCCCTGGCGGAGGATGGCCGCTCTCGTAGGTGGCAAGAATGAGATGGCGGTAGATAGCCTCCAGATCCTCTTGGAGGGGGAAGAGGTGGTGGTCGATGGCGATGAGCTTACCGCCGCGTACTACGAGGCGCAGGGCCACCCCCTGTTGGTTGTGGGTGAGGACCATGAAGAGATCGAACTCTTCCAAAGCCTCTAGATCGATGGGGCTTTGGATCTGGATTCCCTCGATCTTGGCTATCCAGTCTCGCACCTTGGCGGCCTCTTCGAAGTGGAGCCCTTGGGCGAGATCTTCCATCTCTTGGCGCAACCGCTTTAAAAGGCTGCTCTTGTCGGAGAGCAGTTTCAAAGCCTCCTCCAGGATCCTCCTGTACTCCTCTTGGTCGATGCGTCCCTCACAGGGAGCCAGACAGCGGCCCATTTGGAAGAAGAGGCAGGCCCGTCGCTCCTGGAGGCAGTTGGATCGCTGTACCAGGGGGAAGAGGCGGTAGAGGGCCTGGAGGAGCTCCTTGGCCCCCGTGGGAAAGGGGCCAAAGTAGCGGGCCCGCTTGTGGGGCTGGAGGCGGCGTGTGATCTTGGGAGTTGGGAAGGGATCCTCCAGGTCGATCCAGATGTAAGGATAGGTCTTGTCGTCCCGAAGGAGGATGTTGTACTTGGGACCAAGCCCCTTGATGAGCTGGTTTTCGAGGAGGAGGGCCTCCTGTTCGTTGGCCAGAACCACATAGTCGATGTGCTTCGTCTCTTGGACCATTTTGGCGATCCGGGGAGGGAGATTGGCGGCAGGTTTGAAGGGATCGAAGCGAAAGTAGCTGCGTACCCGCTTGGCCAGGTTCTTGGCCTTGCCCACATACAAGAGCTTTCCCGCGGCGTCGTAGAAGCGGTAGACTCCAGGAAGACCTGGAAGGTGGGCAAGCGTACGCTCAAGAGTGGACATTGCGCCGGATCGCCTCCTTGATCTTGGCGAAGAGCTCTGGAAATTCCTGGGACTCGCGAAACTCCCCGGTCGCTCGCTCCTTGTAGGAGTGGTGCCACTTGGGAGAGGGTTTGGGTTCCTGGACAAATTTGGCATAGGCCCGGATCTGGGTGATCTTGATATGGCGGCACGCCTTGTAGCGTTGAGCCAGAGTTGTTAAAATATCTTTTATCAGTTTTGTATTATAATTGACCTCCATCGCGAATCCGGGATGTTTGAGAACGAAGTAGAGGGTCTCTCCCCGCCGATAGAGGTAGAGGGTCATCTCCCGGAAAGATGGAGGTAAGAGGGAGAGGAGCTTGTTGAAGCACTTTTGTTCGAAAAAAGGGTAAGGGTTAGGGAAGAGATGGGTAAAAAGGGTCTTTGGATGTTTCATATCGTAATTATAGCACTTTTGGTGGCTGGGTGCGGTTACAAAGCCGATCCCTATTACGAGCCCTCCCAGTTTACGAAGGCCTCCCGGTGATCTACGATTACCTCATCGTCGGTGCTGGAGTGGCCGGTTTGTATGCAAGTCTCCATATTCCCAAGGGCTGCTCCACCCTCATCCTCTCCAAAGATCCAATCTGGGAGTGCAATACCTTCTATGCCCAGGGGGGAATTAGCCGGGCCGTGGACGAGGAGGATATTCCCCTCCACATTGCCGATACCATTCGGGCCGGGGCTGGCCTTTGCAATGTGGAGGCGGTAGAGATTCTCGCCCGTAACTCCATTGAGGTCGTGGACGACCTTATCCGCCGTGGCTTCCAGTTCGATCGGGATGAGGCGGGCCGTCTCCTCTTCACCCAAGAGGCGGCCCATTCCCGTCCCCGAATCCTTCATGCTGGTGGGGATGCAACGGGACGGGAGCTCCATCGCTTCCTTTTGAGCCAGACCGGAGCCCAACTCCTCGAAGGGGTTCTGGTCGTCGACCTTCTGGTGGAAGGGGAGCGCTGTTACGGGGTAACCGTCCAGCATGGCCGGCAGCGCACCAACATCTACGCCAAGACCATCCTCCTGGCCTCCGGGGGCATTGGCTCCCTCTACGAATACCATACCAACTCCAAGAAGATCAGTGCCGATATCCATGGGTTGGCTATTCTCCGGGGCCTACCCCTCAAAGATATGGAGTTCACCCAGTTCCACCCAACCGTCTTCGTTCACAACAAAAGGGCCCGGAAGTATTTGCTCACCGAAGCCCTTCGAGGCGAAGGGGCAACCGTCGTAGACGAGACGGGGCGCCGCTTCCTCTTCGACTACGATCCCCAGGGAGAGCTGGCTCCCCGGGACATCGTGGCCCGGGCCATCTTTCGCCACCAACAGGCTGGCCATCGGGTCTACCTCTCCTTCGAGCGATTCAGCGAAGCCTTTTTCAAACGCCGTTTCCCCACGATCTCCATGATCTTTCGCAATCTCGGCTTCAATGTCCCCTACGACCAGGTTCCCATCTCTCCGGCTTTTCACTTCATGATGGGAGGGATTGAGGTCGATACCAACTCCCGGGTCAAGGGATTCGAGAATCTCTATGCCATCGGTGAGGTGGCTTGTACCGGGGTCCATGGGGCCAACCGCCTCGCTTCCAACTCCCTCCTGGAGGGACTGGTCTTTTCCAAACGGGCCGTCGAGGCAAGTCTGGCCTCTCCTAGCAAGGGTCGGGAGCTCTCCTTTCCCGTCCTCGGCGATGACCTGGTCAAGGAAGGGGATCAAGAGGCCAAACAGCACCTTCGGGAGACGATGTGGCACAAGGTGGGGATCATCCGGCGACGCCAGGAACTCCAGGAGGCCCGGGAACTGGTGGAGGGGATGCTCGATCGCCCCATCGGCCACCTCTTGCGGCTTCGAGCCCTCACGGCCCGATCCATCATCGATGGGGCCCTGGCCAGGCGGGAGTCGATCGGGGCTCACTACATCGAAGATTAAACTTTGCAAGGAGTCTTTATGCACACCGATTTGACGACGACATGGGTTGGGATCTTGGACCTGCTCATCTTCATCGTCGGCTACTACTTCATCGCGGCGGAAGAGAAGTTCCACATGAACAAGGCCAAACCGGCCCTGCTCATTGGAACCCTCATGTTCATGCTCCTTGGGGTCTACTACGCCATCAACGGCCTCGATCCAGAGCCGCTCCATAATGAAATGGAACACCTGATCTTGGAGATCGCCGAGATCTTCTTCTTCCTCTTCGTCGCTATGACCTTCATCGAAACCCTCATCGAGCGTAAGGTCTTCGATGTCCTCAAGTACAAATTGGTCTCCCGGGGCTATAGCTACAAGAAGCTCTTTTGGATCACGGGAGCCATCGCCTTTTGGCTCTCCCCCGTGGCCGACAACTTGACGACGGCCCTCATCCTCTCTACGGTCCTCTTCACCATCGACAAGACCAACCACCACTTTCTCGTTCCCGGAGCCATCAATATCGTCGTCGCCGCCAACGCCGGAGGAGCCTGGTCCCCCTTTGGCGATATCACTACCCTCATGGCCTGGACCGCCGGTAAGGGTGAGTTCGTCGACTTCCTCTACCTCTTCGTCCCGGCAGCTGCGGGATGGCTCCTGACAGCTTGGCTCTTGGTTCGCTTCGTTCCCGAAGGGGAGCCCCACTTCGATGCCAACCTTCCGCCAGCCCAACTCAAACCCGGAGCCAAGGTGGTGATCTGGCTGGGGGTTTTCACCATCTTTATCGCCGTCGTAGGCCACCAGTTCTTCCACTTTCCAGCCATGTGGGGGATGATGTTCGGTCTCGCCCTGCTCAAGATGTACTCCTACTACCACAAGCGCAAAAACCACCACGACCACTTCGACGTCTATGTGAACATGAAGAATGTGGAGAACGATACCCTCCTCTTCTTCTTCGGGATTCTCAGTGCCGTGGGGGCCCTCCACTATATCGGCTATTTGGAGTACATCGTCGAACTCTATGACATCATCGGGCCAACGGCCGGGAACATCGGGGTTGGGTTCATCTCAGCCATCGTCGACAACGTCCCCGTCATGAGCGCCATCCTCAAAGCCGATCCCCCCATGGGGTTGGATCAGTGGTTGCTGGTCACTTTGACCGCAGGGATCGGGGGAAGCCTCATTAGTTTCGGAAGTGCCGCCGGAGTCGGGGTTATGGGACGCTTGCGAGGAATCTATACCTTCGGAGCTCATATGAAGTATGCTTGGACGGTTTTAGCGGGCTACATCCTCTCCATCGCCCTATGGTACGTCCAGTTCGAGATCCTCGGCCTCTACTAGGGGGAGTCTATGGAACACGTGCCAATCGTCATCCTCGACTTCGGGAGCCAGTATACCCAGCTCATCGCCAGGCGTTTGCGGGAGCGGGGGGTCTATTGCGAGATCTACCCCTACTTCGAGGCCATCGAGTCGATTAAGGCCAAGGGGGCTCAGGGAATCATTTTCAGCGGAGGGCCTGCCAGCGTTTACGAGCCGGATGCACCCCGGGTCGATAGGAGAATCTATGAGCTTGGAATCCCGATTCTGGGGATTTGCTATGGAATGCAGCTCATCGCTACCGATTTCGGAGGTGAGGTGATCCGTGCCCTCGAACACGAATATGGGAAGGCTCGACTCTATCTGGATCGTCCCTCCAAGCTCTTCGAGGGGACCCAAGATGGCCAGATCGTCTGGATGAGCCATGGAGACAAGGTGGAGCGGCTCCCCTCTGGCTTTGTCCAGATCGCCCACACCGACAACTCCCCTTATGCCGCCATCGCCAACGAGGAGCGGGGAATCTACGCCCTCCAGTTCCATCCCGAAGTGGCCCACTCCCAAGAGGGGGGCCAGATCCTCGAGAATTTTGCCCGGAGGATTTGTGGGGTGACCTCCCGCTGGGACATGGGCCACTTCGCCAAGGAGCAGATCGAAAAGATCCGGGCCAAGGTTGGTGAGGAGAAGGTCTTGTGTGCTTTGAGTGGAGGGGTCGATAGTTCGGTGGTCACGGCCCTCTTGTATGAAGCCATCGGGGATCGGCTGGTGCCTGTCTTCGTGGACAATGGGCTCTTGCGGGCTGGAGAGCGGGAGAAGGTGGAACATGTCTTCAAGAACATGCTCCAGGTTCCCCTGATCGTTATCGATGGCAAGGAGCGTTTCCTCCATGCCCTCAAAGGGGTCCGGGATCCCGAGGAAAAGCGCAAGATTATTGGCCATACCTTCATCGAACTCTTCCAAGAGGAGGCTCGAAAGCACCGGGGCATCAAATACCTAGCCCAGGGAACCCTCTACCCGGATGTGATCGAGTCGGTGAGCGTCAAGGGGCCGAGCCAAACCATCAAATCCCACCACAATGTAGGGGGCCTTCCCGATTGGATGGAGTTCGAACTCATCGAACCGCTTCGGGAACTCTTCAAAGATGAGGTGCGCCAGCTGGGGCTGGAGCTGGGCTTGCCCCGGGAGATGGTCTATCGCCACCCCTTTCCGGGTCCGGGCCTTGCCATTCGGATCATGGGGGAGGTGACCCCTGAGGGGCTTGATCTGGTGCGCCGCGCCGACACGATCCTGCTGGAGGAGATCAAGGCCCACGGCCTTTACGAGCGGCTGTGGCAAAGCTTCGCCGTCCTGCTCAATGTCAAGAGCGTCGGGGTGATGGGGGATAAGCGGACCTACGAGAATACGGTGGCCTTGCGTATCGTCGAATCGAGTGATGGGATGACGGCTACCTTCGCCCATATTCCCCACGATCTTCTGGAACTCATCTCCAACCGGATCATCAACGAGGTGGAGGGAATCAACCGGGTGGTCTTCGATATCACCTCCAAACCCCCTGGAACCATCGAGTGGGAGTGATGGCCATCTATCTCCTCTCCCCTACCCCCGTCCCCGGGGCCATCTCCCTTCCCATGATCCAGTTCCACTTCTTGCAACCATCCATCGATTTTGGCCGTTACAATTACCTCATCTTCACCTCCAAGAATGGGGTTGCCGCCGCCCAGCGTATCGACCCAGCCTGGCGCCAGGTGCCCGCCCTGGTCATTGGAGAGGGAACGGCCAAGGCCGTGGAACGGGGCGGGGGAATCGTAGCCTATGTGGCCCAGGAAGCCTATGGGGAGAGGTTCGCCCAGGAGATCGTCTCCAACTTCCCCCGAGGGGGCTCCTATCTCTATCTGCGTCCGCGCCGGGTCCTCTTCGATCTGGCGGCGGCTCTGGCCCGGGAAGGTTTGATGGTGGAGGAGCAGATCGTCTACGAAACCCGCTGCAACCCGGATCCCAGCCTCCAAGCTCCACCTCCAGGATCGACCATCATCTTCTCCTCCCCCTCGACTATCAAGTGTTTCCTGAAGCGCTTTGGTTGGCGCCAGGACTATCGGGCCGTCGCCATTGGGCGCAAGACAGCCAGCCACTTCCCCTACCCCATCGCCATCAGCCCGACCCAGAGCCTCCAGGGTGCGGTGGCGTTTGCCAAGGAATTGGAGTTTTAGTATAATACCAGCTGGAGCCTGAGCGGTGCGCTACCCGCATTATGGGGGTCCGACACAACGCTCTTGAGAGAGGTCTGTAGTCTTGGCTGTGTGTCGGTGGCTCCGTTGGAGCCAGGGGACCTGGCGAGGAGTTGCCGCCTAAGGCCAAGCTCGCTCTCTCCTCTTGGTCTCTTGGGACCATCGCATAGCGTGAACGCCCGCTCGGGCTTTTGCCACCTCAACCCATATCCGCCAAAAGGGAATGGATGCGCGTTTTGATCGTGGGGAGTGGGGGTCGAGAGTATGCCATTGGACGGGCACTCCATCAAGACCCTGCCGTCACCCAGCTCTATTTTGCTCCAGGTAATGGAGGGACCCTCGCCCTTGGGAAGAATGTGGATATTCCCGACTACGAGGAGCTTGCCCAATTCGCCAAAGATGAGGGGATCGATCTGACGATTGTCGGTCCAGAAGGGCCTTTGGTCCAGGGGATCACCGATATCTTCAGGAAGCACGGTCTCCTCATCTTTGGCCCCTCCCAGAAGGCGGCCCTCCTGGAAGGCTCCAAAATCTACATGAAAAACTTCTTGCGCAAGTATGGCATCCCCACCGCCCGCTATATCGAGACCGATGTCATGGAGGAGGCGGCCGAGTTCATCGACGAGCTGGAGCCCCCCATTGTCGTCAAGGCCGATGGTCTGTGTGCCGGCAAGGGGGTGATCATCGCCAAGACCAGAGAGGAGGCCAAAGAGGTGGCCGCCCAAATGCTCTCTGGAGCGGCCTTCGGTCCGGCTGGAGAGCGTATCGTTGTAGAGGAGTTCCTCGATGGCTATGAACTAAGCGTTTTCGCCGTCAGCGATGGGGAGCGTTACATCCTCTTCCCGGCGGCTCAGGATCACAAGCGACTTTTGGATGGGGATGAAGGGCCCAATACAGGGGGGATGGGGGCCTACGCCCCGACCCCTTTGATCGACGAGGAGCTCTATCGCAAGATCGAAGAGCGCATCATCGCCCCGACCATCGAGGGGATGCGGGCTGAGGGAACCCCCTTTGAAGGGGTCCTCTTCGCCGGGCTCATGATTGTCGATCGGGAGCCTTACGTCCTGGAGTTCAACGTCCGATTCGGCGATCCGGAGTGTGAGGTCCTCATGCCTTTGCTGGAGAGCTCCCCCAGCGAACTCTTCCTCAAGGCAGCCCGGAGGGAGCTGGACCAGTTGGAGGTAAAATTTGGGAAGCGCTATGCGGTCGGTGTGGTTTTGGCCAGTGAGAACTACCCCTACGGCAAGAGCAAGCCGAGTGAGATCATTATCGACGAGATCGTCCACAAAGAGTTGGCCGAGCATGCCCACATCTGCTTTGCTGGAGTGAGTTTGATCGAGGGAAAACTCTTCGCCACCGGTGGGCGGGTTCTCGTTTGCGTCGGTGTGGGGGAGAGCCTCAAGGAGGCCAGGGATTACGCCTACATGCTCACTGGACAGATCCACTTCGCCGGAAAGAAGTTTCGCAGCGATATAGCCTATCAGGCGCTGCGAGAGGACAATGGGTAGAGTACTTGCCCTCCTCTTCCTTGGGACATGGCTCCTTGCTCAGGAGCTGGTGCAAATCCATGGGGAGCTCATCGAGATCGATCCCTCCAAGATCCGCTTGAAAGCCCCTTTCACCCTCGATTATAGCGGCTACCACCTCGAAGCAGACCGGGCCCACTACGACCAGAATACCTCCCAACTGCGCCTCTTCGGTTCTCTGGAGCTTCTCGATGGCAATGGATCGGCTTTCCATGCCCACTCAGGTAGTTTCGACTTGACCAGGAAGCGTTTCCGGCTGGATCGCTTTTTTTTAAGCCAGATGCCCTCCAAGCTCTGGAGCCAGGGGATCCGCTTGGATGGGAACGAAAGCCGGCTCTCTCTGGCCAAGGCCTTCCTCTCCAGCTGTCAGGTGGGTTGTAGCGACTGGCGGCTCTACTTTGGCATGGGGGAATACGATCGAAAGCGGGAGTGGGTCAACCTCTACAACGTCGCCTTTTATATCGGGGAGATTCCCATCTTCTACCTCCCCTACATCGGCTTTTCCACCATTACAAGGCGCCATACCGGTCTCTTGCGCCCAACCATTGGCCTCTCCAATAGAGAGGGGCTGGTCTATATCCAACCCTTCTTCTACGCCCCTACCAACTGGTGGGATCTTGAACTCGATCCCCAGATTCGAACCAAGCGGGGGGCCGGTCTGTATGGGACCTTTCGCTTCGTCGATTCACCCAACTCCTATGGGGAGATCCGGACCGGTTTTTTCAAGGAGCGGGAGCGCTACCGGGAGGACCATGGCATTCGTCACGACAAACACTACGGGCTTGAGCTCTATTACCGCCGCCGGGGGTTGCTGGGGGATCAGGAGGAGGATGGGATCTACCTCGATAGCAAGAGCTACAACGATGTAGACTACTTCTACCTCCAGAAGCACTCGCTTCTCTCCAACATTAGCTCCATCATCATTTCCCGGCTCAACTACTTCTTCCAGCAGGGGCGCAACTACTTTGGACTCTACGCCAAATATTTCAAGGATAACCGTAAGCTCGACAATGACGATACCCTCCAGATCCTCCCAGCCCTCCAGTACCACCGCTTCATCCAGTCGGTTTTGAGCCACAACATCTCCTACCTGGTCAACGCCGAGGTCTACCACTACACCCGCAAAGAGGGGCTCAATGCCATCGAATACCGTTTCGATATGCCCATTCGTATCTATACCGCCCTCTTCGACGACCGCCTCGGCCTCATGTTCAGCGAGAATCTCAACGCCCGGTATGCCGATTACAACTTCGTCGACAAGAACCTCAACAAGAAGTGGAAGAACTACTACGCCTATCGCAACTCCCACCAGATCTCCATCTATAGTGATCTCGTGCGCCCCTACCCCACCTTCCTCCACACCCTCCATCTCGATGCGACCCTCAATATCCCCAGCCTGGAGCGGGAAGGGGGAGATCGGGCGCCATTCATCGATGCTGCCAGTAACGAGAAGAGCCTCTACTTGACCCTTAAACACTACTTCTACGATAAACAGGGGCGAGAGCGGTTCTACCATCGACTCACCCAGCCCTTCATCTACGACTACCCCCACAAGGCCAAAGAGCTGGAGAATGAATTTGGCTTCATGGTTGGGGGTTGGGAGGTGAATCTCGATACCTTCTACTCCCACCAGGCGAGTAAACTGGTAGCCATCGCCACCCAGCTCCACTACCAGGACGATGAGGACAACCTCTACCTCTCCCACTTCTACAAGGACCGCCTCTATGGCCAGCGGGATTCCAACTACCTGCGCTTCGATTACAGCCGCACTTTATCCAAACGCAACCGACTATTTGCTACAATAGATTATGACTTCGTCGACGAGCGGACGAAGAGTTGGAGTCTCGGTTGGGAGCACCGCTCCCAGTGCTGGGCCTATACCATCAGTTACAAGCAGGATGTGATCCCCGTCCTCACATCGACGGGGAGCAACTCCTACAACAACAATGTGATCTATTTTCGTATCGAGCTCTATCCCCTGGGCGGGATAGCTCGGTCCATTTCTCAAAGCAATGAGCAAAGGACATTCTAGACGATGAAGACCGAAGCCAAGGTAGGACTCTTCGTCGCCCTCGGCCTCATCTTCCTCTTCTTGCTCACAACCCAAGTGAACCGATTTGCTCACATGGGCAAGAAGGGGTATGAGATCTATGCCCTCTTGGAGGATGCTTCCGGCCTTGAGCGCAACGCCAAGGTCAAGATCAAAGGGGTTGAGGTTGGCTTCGTCAAGGATATCGCGCTGGCTGGACGCAAGGTCAAGGTGACCCTCTTCGTCTACGATGGCGTCAAGATCCCCAAGGACTCCGTCGTCACCCTGGAGCAGGAGAGCCTCTTGGGGACCAAGTATCTTGCCATCGAACCGGGAAGCTCCCAAGCCTTCCTGGCTCCAGGAGAGAGCCTTACCAAGGAGCGTATCTTCGTCTCCTTCGACGAGACCAGTACCACCATCAACGAAGCGGCCAAGGAGTTTCGCGCCTTCATCGCCGAGTTACGCCAATCTTTAAAGGGGGAGAGCGGTGAGGATTTGAAGAGGAGCATTGCCAACTTGCAAAAGATCACCCAGCACCTCAAAGAGCTTATCGAAGAGAACCGGGCCAACATCAACCAATCCATCGAAAACATTCGCCAGATGGGGCTCAAACTCAGCGAAGCCGGGGAGAAGTTTGGGCGTATGAGTGACCAGTTCGCCTACACGGCCCAGCAGATCAACAAGGAGCTTCCCAAGATCTTGCGCCGGATCGATGCCATTACCCTCTACTTGCAAAATACCGGCAAGGATCTCAACCAGAAGCTCCCCAAAGTTTTGGATCGCTTCGCCAAGATCGAGGAGGAGATCGAGGGGGTTATCAAGGAGAATCGCAAACCCCTCAACCAAACCCTCCTTTCTGCCAACAAGTTCTTCCAAAAAGGGGGGGACTCCTTCCAGAAGCTGGATCAATTCTTCGAAGCGATGGGTAAGAGCCAGATCGAGCTCCAGTTTCAAGGGGATTACATGAGCAAGGACGACTATGTCAAGAGCAGGGTCGCCCTCAACTACATCCCCTCCCCCAACAAGTACTACATGCTCGAGGTGGTCTCCCGTCAAGACTACTCCCGCCGCGACAAAGAGGGCAATCCGATTCTCCCCCAAAAGCACGAGGAGTCCCAATTCCTCGTTTCGGCGATGTATGGCCGCCGCTACGGGGATTGGCGCTTTCGTCTAGGACTTATCGAAAACACCGGAGGGGTCGGCTTGGACTACTATTTTCACAAGGATCGCGGGAAGGTGCGGGCCGATCTGTACGACTTTGATGCTGTCAACGATGTCCGCGGGGATCGGGCCCACCTCGACTTGAGTCTGCGCTACCGATTCCTCAAGCACCTGGATACCTATGTCGGAGTCGACAACGCCCTCAATCCCAAAGCCCGGAACTACACCTTCGGCATCGGACTCGACTTTATCGACCAAGACATGAAATATCTTCTTGGCACCGTGAGCGGGGCTGGTAGTTATCTTCGATGATGGACGATCCAATCCAGCAAATCCACTGGGCTCTGGAGGTTCTGGGCCTTCCTCCAATGAGCACCTATCAGGATTTGAAACACCGCTATCGCCAGCTTGCAGATCGTTACCACCCCGATCGGGGAGGGAGCGAGGAGGAGATGGCCAAGATCAACGAGGCCTATGAGATCCTCGCTGGATATATGCGCAACTATCGCTTCAGTTTCAGCGACCAAGAGATACTCAGACAGTTTCCACACGAGGCCCATATGAAGCGATTTCAATTTTGAAAGGGAAGGTATGGTTTGTGAGTTCCAGTTTGAAATGAACAATCTCAAAGAGCTCTACCAATTTGGCAAGGTAGCCCGACAGGCCAATGGTTCGGTCCTCTTGCGCAGTGGCAAGACGGTGATGTTGGCCACCGTGTGTATCGATGAGGAAAATCCAGTGGACGAGGATTTTCTCCCCTTGACGGTCCAATACATCGAAAAGAGCTACGCGGCAGGGAAGATCCCTGGTGGATTTGTCAAGCGGGAGCAAAAGCCTGGAGATTTTGAGACCCTCACCAGTCGCCTCGTCGATCGGGCTTTGCGCCCCCTCTTTCCCAAGGGATTCCTCTATCCGGTGGTTATTACCATCCTGGTCCTGAGTGCCGATCCTCAAAGCGATATGCAAGTGCTCGCCCTCAACGCCGCTTCCGCCGCCCTTTTCGTCTCAGATATCCCCATCCGCAAAGCGGTGGCCGGATTGCGTGTGGCCAAGGTCGATGGAGAGGTTATCCTCAACCCAACCCTCGAAGAGCTTCGCAACTCGACCCTCGATCTCTACCTGGCCGGGACCAAGGAGGACCTGCTCATGATCGAGATGGCCGCCATTGGAACCTATGAGAGCCAGGTGGTTCCAACCAGTGTGGACCCCCTCATGGATCCGGCCCTGGCCGAGGAGGTGGTCCTCATCAAGAACCCCAACGCGATGCCCGAGGAAGAGCTTGCCCAACTCATCGCCCAGGGTAAGGAGGCGATCCAGGTAGCCGCCGCCCAGTATGAGCGCTACTTCATCGAGGTGGCCAAGAGCCAAAAGGAGCTCCCCCTTCAAGAGGCTACCATCGACCAGGAGATCTGGGTCTATGTGGAGGAGTTCTACAAGGAGGAGATCCAGGAGGCGATCCGGGCCATGGCCAAGAGCGAGCGTTTCGAACTCTTGCGCTCCATTGCCAAGAAGATCGCCCAAGATCCAATCGCCCAAGAGCAAGGGTGGGAGCTGGAGACGATCTACAAGGTGGTGGATCGCTACAAGCGGATGCTCTTGCGCAAGATGATCCTCGAAGAGGGAGTTCGAGCCGATGGGCGGGGGCTCCGGGAGATTCGTCCCATCTCCATCGAGACCAACCTCCTCCCCTCGGCCCATGGATCGTGTCTTTTTACCCGGGGAGAGACCCAAGCCTTGGTGGTTTGTACCATCGGGGAGAAGACCGATGCCCAGATGTTCGAAACCCTCACCAGCCAAGGACCCGAGTACGAGCACTTCATGGTCCACTACAACTTCCCTCCCTTTAGTGTTGGAGAGGCCCGTCCCATTAGCGCTCCTGGACGAAGGGAGCTGGGCCATGGAAACCTGGCTAGACGGGCTCTCGAACCGGTGGTCGATGTGACCCAGGACAAGACGATTCGCCTTGTCTCTGAGATCCTTGAATCCAATGGTTCCTCCTCCATGGCTACAGTGTGTGGCGGGGCTTTGGCGATGCGGGCCGCCAACATCGAGTTGGCCGACTTGGTGGCTGGAGTCGCGATGGGATTGGTGGTCGAAGGGGAGCGCTACGCCATCTTGACCGACATCATGGGGCTGGAAGATCACGATGGGGATATGGATTTCAAGGTGGCTGGCACCCATGATGGGGTTACGGCGATGCAAATGGATATCAAGCTGGGTGGTATCCGCCAGGAGATCCTCAAAGAGGCCCTCCAGCAAGCCAGGGAGGCCCGCTTGCAGATCCTCAAAATCATGAAGGATGCCGAGGAGAAGATCGAGATCAACGAGGAGAATTTGCCAACGAGCAAGACGGTGATGGTCCATCCCAGCAGGATCGTCGACATCATCGGCCAGGCGGGAAAGACCATCAAGGAGATCATCGAACGCTTCGAGGTGAGCATCGACATCGACCGGGAGCGGGGCCGGGTTCGGGTAACAGGGAAGAACAAGCCCAAGGTGATTGCCGCCTGCGAACATATCGAATCCATCGCCAAGCGGCCTACCCCAGAAACGGTCAAGTTCTCACCTGGCGAGATTCTCCGGGGCAAGGTCAAGCGGACTACGACCTTTGGGGCCTTCGTCACCCTGCCCGGGGGGGTCGACGGGCTCTTGCACATCTCCAAGTTGGGACAGAGCCGGGTCCATCGGGTCGAGGATGTCATTGGCGAGGGGGATGAGGTGGAGGTAGAAGTCCTCTCCCAACAGGGCCACAAGATCGAATTGGCCCTACGCAAGATCCTCAAGCGGCGCAATGGTTAGAGGGATCCTTGCCCTCTTCTTGAGCCTCAACCTCTACGCCATCGAAGGGGTCCTCATCCCCTTCTACCACTATCCTCGACCCAATGACCCCCAAGTTGCCCGGCTCATCGCTTTAAAGAAGCGCTTTCCCCAAATCCCCTTCATCGTCGTCATCAATCCCAACAATGGCCACTTTACCCGGCCCGATCCCAATTTTACCCGGATGATCCGCCAACTCGCGGCGGCCGATATCCAGCTCGTTGGCTATGTCTACACCCATTACGGCAAGCGAGATCTCCAGGAGGTCCTCGAAGATATCAACCACTGGGAGCGTTTCTACAAGGAGGCTGGGATCGAGGGGATCTTCTTGGATGAGGTGGCCTGTTCCAAGGAGGAGTACTACCAGCCCCTGGCCCGAAAGATCAAGGAGCGCTTTTCACTCCTCATTGCCAATCCCGGAGTTCCCTGCCACCTCCCATGGAGCCACATCACGATTACCCACGAAGAGCGCCACTACCAGGCCTCTCGCCACACCCTAGACCAGCGGGAGGCCATTCTCGTCCACTCCAGTCCCCCGGTCCCTTTTCAGGCCCTAGCACCCTTTGACTATGCCTATGTTACCGATGCTAGGTTGCCCAATCCCTGGGAGCGGCTCTCGCGCTATCTCCCCCAGCTTCTAGCCTTCATTCAAAGGACGCGCCTTCAAAAAGATTTAAATGAAAACGGGGTACAATTGCAGATGCGAAATCACAAGTAGGGACACGCAAGCCGAACGGATTTCGCAAAATCTTTCAGGAGGTCTTCTATGAAGAAGCTGTTTTTGCTCCTCATCGGGTTCGTGGGATTTGCCTTCGCTGGAGAAGGTGAGAGCATGATCCAAGCCTACAGCGTCCTTGCCGCTGGTGTTGGTCTTGGAATCGCTGCAGCTGGTGGTGGTATCGGTATGGGACACACCGCAGCCGCTACAATTGCTGGAACGGCTCGCAACCCGGGACTTGGTGGAAAACTCATGACAACGATGTTCATCGCTTTGGCGATGATCGAAGCGCAAGTTATCTATACCCTCGTTATTGCCCTGATCGCCCTCTACGCCAACCCATTCCTCGGCTAAAGAGGGGAGCGGGACTCTTGCCATTTGGCAGGAGTTTCGCTATAATTTCCCCCGAACAACTGCGCGGCAGTGGCGGAACTGGTAGACGCGCAAGGTTGAGGGCCTTGTGGCAGCAATGCCGTGGAGGTTCGAGTCCTCTCTGCCGCACCAGTAAATCCCTGCTCAAACTTGCATGAAGCCTTCTTGAAAATAGACTCAAAATCGACTCCCCTTTGCTTCGTAGTGATGACGTAAGCTCTCCTCTTCAGTGTTGCCATCCCGAATCACCTCTCGGTGCACATAGAAACATCATCGAAAACATCAAAAAAGAGACGATATGGATCAGCAAACCATGAGTTAGTATGCTGACACCGCTACGGGCGGATTTTTTGACTCTTTGACTCATTCATCTTTAAGTGAAGCTACCCAGCCTTAAAAACTCGATTTTTGACCTCATCTGCTTCAGTTGAGCGCAAAAAGTACCGCTCAAAACCTGAAAGGTTAAATTTCAAAAGTAGCGTACTCTTTAAAGTCTATGAGGAGGCTATTTAAGGATTTTCAAAGTGAAGGTTTTTGTAGGTAGTAGTTTTTTGTGGTACAAAATCGTTTGCCAGAACTTTAAAGTACCGTAAAGTCCGACTTTTGAGGGATTTTGTGGTGCGGGAGAGAGGACTCGAACCTCCACGCCTTGCGGCACCAGATCCTAAGTCTGGCGCGTCTGCCAATTCCGCCACTCCCGCGTCTGGTACGCCCGCCAGGACTCGAACCTGGAACCTACGGCTTAGAAGGCCGTTGCTCTATCCAGTTGAGCTACGAGCGCTTTGGGGGTGTTGCATCTGGAAGTCGTCGAGTGGCACGCCCGAGAGGAGTCGAACCTCTAACCTACGGATCCGAAGTCCGTTGCTCTATCCAATTGAGCTACGGGCGCATCGTCTATGAGAGGATATGATTGGGGCGTAATGGGGTGGATGACCGGACTCGAACCGGCGACCCCCAGAGCCACAATCTGGTGCTCTAACCATCTGAGCTACACCCACCATCGATGGTCGGGGCGGAGGGATTTGAACCCCCGACCCCCTGGTCCCAAACCAGGTGCGCTAACCAGGCTGCGCTACGCCCCGTTGATCGGAGTGAAATTATAGGAAAATTATCAATTTTTGTCAAGATAGGACCTGCCTTGCTATAATTAGGAAAACCTTTTCGAGGAGCGCGTGTGCACAAGATCCAACGCTTCAGCAAGATCGGTTTCATTATGGCCGCCGCTGGGAGTGCGGTTGGGCTGGGCAATATCTGGAAATTTCCCTACATGACGGGGGAGTATGGTGGTGGGGCCTTCGTCCTGATCTATCTTATCACCATCGCCTTTATCGGCTTTTCGGTTATGGTAGCGGAGATGCTCATTGGAGCCCTGGGACGCTCCGATACGGTAACGAGCTTCGAACGGCTCGCTCCCCAGGGACAAAAGTGGTGGAAATATGCGGGCTTCATGGGCTTTAACGGGATCGTCATCATGACCTTCTACTCGGTGGTGATTGGGTGGATCTTCTACTACCTCTATGCCATCCTCACCACAGGCCTTCCCCACACGACCCAAGAGGCCAAAGGGGCCTTTGAGGCCCTCGTCGCAGAGCGGGTTGGAGCCCAGATCCTCTTTCACACCCTCAGCGTCCTCATCGTTGGTTATATCGTCTACCGGGGGATCAAATCGGGGATCGAGCGGATCAACCTCATCCTCATGCCAGCTCTGATGCTCATTCTCTTTGGCCTCTTGCTCTATGCCATGAGTTTGGATGGCTTCAAGGAGGCCTTCGCCTTCATGTTCGAGCCCAAATGGGAGAAGCTCAACTCCGAAGCCCTCATCCGAGCGGTAGGCCACTCCTTCTTCACCCTCTCCCTGGGAATGGGGGCGATCCTCACCTATGCCGCCTCCTTGCCCCAAGAGGCGAGTATCACCAAGACGGCCTTCATCGTCACCTTCATGGATACCCTCATCGCTCTGGTGGCGGGCCTTGTGATCTTCAGCTTCCTTTTCCAGTTTGGAGCCCAACCAGGCCAAGGACCCGGCCTCGTCTTCATCTCTTTGCCCACCATCTTACACAATTTCGGGCCCCTGGGAACCCTGTTTGCCCTCCTCTTCTTCCTCGCCCTCGCCTTTGCGGGGGTCACTTCGGCCATCTCTTTGGTTGAACCTGTGGTCCAGTACCTCATCGATCGCTTCCATTTCACCCGGGCCAAGGCGGTCATTTTCATCTCCTTCATCTACTGGCTCGTTGGCATTGGGGCCTTGCTCTCGTATACCAAGAGCTGGGGGAGCCTCATGAGCTTGGGAGGGAAACCCCTCTTTGATATCCTCGAATATACCACCGATTCCATTCTCCTTCCCCTGGGAGGCTTTCTCATTGCCATCTTTGTTGGCTACATCCTCCCGCGAAGTAAGGTTGTCCAACACGTCGGGCGGGAGATGGGCCCTGTGGGGTACCGAATCTGGCTCTTTTCCATTCGCTATGTGGCTCCCCTCGCCCTGCTTTTCATGATGCTCAACCTCATGGGGGTTATTGAGCTATGAGGTGGTGGTGGCTCCTCTTGGTACCGGTGCTCCTCGGGGCAGCCTCCATCGCCAATGGCCAAACCTATATGGTCCCCTTTCGCAAGGGGCTTGAGGCTCCTATCCCCTATACCACCATCGGCAATATCGCCCTTTTCCCCATTCCCTACCGATCCAAGGGGCGGCGGATCCTCTTAAGAGTCGATGGGCAACACCAATTTTTATCCATCCGCCCCAAAGCGTATCCCAAGGAGCGGCTCCGGGTCGATCCCAAGAAGGTGACTCCCCCCAAAAGTCTTGGCAAGCGGATCCAAGCGGAGTATCGGGAGGCTATGGAGCTTTACAAACGGAAGGGGGCTCGCAACTATATCCATCGCCCCTTCATCTTGCCCCTTACCACCACTATAACCAGCCCCTTTGGTACGGCGAGGCTCTTTAATGGAAAGCTCTCGAGCTACCACTCGGGCGTCGACTTTCGTGCTCCGGTGGGAACACCGGTGAGGGCCATCAACGATGGGAGGGTAGTCCTGGTTAAAAATCGCTATTTTGCCGGCAATTCGGTGATCATCGACCATGGAGGAGGGGTTTACAGCTGCTACTATCACCTCAGCCGCTTCAAGGTGAAACCTGGAGAGTTGGTGAAAAGGGGAGAGGTCATCGCCCTTTCTGGAAAGAGTGGGCGGGTGACTGGACCCCATTTGCATCTGGGGATCAGGGTCCTCGGGGTGAGCGTCGATCCCATCGACTTCATCCAACGCTTCAACGCCCTCTATACCCCTCCCAAGCCCTAACCTCTGCTGAGGGCCAGAAGGGGGAGCCAGTTTGAGAGGTGGGCTTAAAACTGGACCATTCCCTCGGTGGGGGAGCTGGCCGTGGCGTAGGGGCGCTTGGGGATGCGGCCGGCAAGGTAACTGAGCCGTCCGGCGATGACAGCGTGTTTCATGGCTTCAGCCATCCGGATGGGATTCTTGGCCTGGGCGATGGCGGTGTTGGTGAGGACCCCATCGGCTCCAAGCTCCATTGCGATGGCCGCATCGCTGGCACATCCTACTCCAGCATCGACGATGACCGGGACCTTCACTGCCTCTTTCACGAAGACAACATTGTAGCGGTTTTGGATCCCCAAACCGCTCCCAATAGGTGCAGCCAGGGGCATGACCGCGGCGGCCCCTGCCTCTTCGAGCTTCTTAGCAACGATGGGGTCGTCGTTGGTGTAGGCCATGACGGTAAAGCCCTCCTTGGCCAGAACCTCACAGGCCTTGAGGGTCTCGATCACGTCTGGGTAGAGGGTCTTCTCGGTATCGCCGATGATTTCGAGTTTGATGATGTCGATCCCCGTGGCCTCGCGCACCATGCGAAAGAGGGTAATAGCCTCTTGGGCAGTGGTGCATCCAGCACTATTGGGAAGGAGCTGAATGTCGGTCTCTTTGAAGTAGTCCATCAGATTCTCTTTGTTGGGATCGGTGATATTGACCCGCCGCACCGCCACCGTGATCATTTCGGCGCCACTAGCGATGGTGGCGTCGTAGGTGGTTTGAAAGTCCGGATACTTCCCGCTCCCGACGATGAGCCTGCTGGTGAACTCGTACTTGCCGATTTTCAAGATGTCGCTCATAGCCGCTCCCTTAATAGGATACATTTTGTCTTATTTTACTTTAATTTGACCCTTTCGTCAAAGTGGCTATAATCGTCTCAAAGGGAGTCGTGTATGGAAGTTGCAACCATCCAAAAAGTCGCTCTCGCCCTCCTCTTGGGGTTCATGATCGGCCTCCAGCGCTCTATCGCCACTCAGGGGACCACTCCTCTGGGAAGTCGGACCTTTGCCCTTATCGCCCTTGTCGGGCTTCTGGCCGCCTGGCTAGAAGAGCGCATCGAGGGACTCTATCTCGTAGTGGCTGGATCCGTGGGGGGGCTTTTGGTGGTAAGTTACTGGATGAAGGGGAATCGTCTGGCTCGTTTGGGGTTGACAACGCCAATGGCGGCCCTTGCCACCTTCTTGGTGGGGGGATTGGTCTGGTTCGATCTGGGCTCCTATGCCATTGCCATTGCCGTCTCCATCACCCTCCTCCTCGAACTCAAGCCCCGAATCCAGCGGCTGCGCCGCTATCTCGCACCCCAAGACATGGAGGCTATAACCCTCTTGTTGGTGATGAGCTATGTGATTTTGCCTCTGCTCCCCGATCGCCTCATTGGTCCCTATCATCTCTTCAATCCCTACAAAACCTGGCTCATGGCCATCTTGATCGCTACCATCAGCTTCGTCGGTTACATGGCGATGAAGCTCTTTGGGGATCGGTATGGGATCTTCGTCACGGGAGCCGCTGGGGGATTGGTCTCCTCGACGGCGGTAACCATAGGCTTGAGCCGCCTCTACCTCACCCGAGGGGGATCTGTGGCGGCCTATGCCGGAGGAATCGCCATCGCCTCCACCTTCATGTATCTGCGGGTCTTCATTGAGAGTGCCATTATCAATCCAGCACTCGCCCGCCAGCTCGCCATCCCCTACCTCCTGGCCTCGATCCTTGGCCTGGGATATAGCTTCTGGCTCTACCGCCAGGCGGCAACGACGCGAGTTACCGTGGGGGGATTGGAGACCAACCCTCTCCAGCTCAAGGAGGCCATCAAGTTCGCCCTTCTCTTTGGCCTTATCTATGGGGCCGTGGAGTTCGTCCGCCACCGCTACGGTGCGATGGGGATCTATGCCATCTCCTTCCTCTCGGGGCTGAGCGATGTGGATGCGATCACCCTCTCCCTGGCTCAAATGGCCAAGGAGGGGCTCTCCTCCTGGACCGCCATAAGCGGTATCGTCATCGCTTCGGCCACCAACTCCCTGGTCAAATTGGCCCTGACCTTCTGGATTGGAGGGGGAAGGCTTGGATGGGAGGTGGGCAAGTTCTTCCTGATCACTCTGGCTGGGATGTTCCTGGGGCTTTGGTGGCTAAGAGGCGGCTGATTACCTTGGGATAGAGCTCATATTCCAGGGCGTGGATGGCCGCCTCAAACTCTTCGAGGCTCTTTTGGTCCTTGTAGAAACAGGCCTGGTCGATGATACGCCCCCCATCGAGCTCCTCACTCACCCAGTGGACCGTCACCCCTGCCACCTTCATATCGCTGTAAAAACTTCGTTCGATGGCTTTGAGCCCTTTGAAGCAGGGGAGGAGGGAGGGGTGGATGTTGATGGCGTTGGGGATAGCCGTTGTGAAGATGGGGGTGAGGATGCGCATGAACCCGGCCAGGACCACCAGGTCGGGATCGACCTCTCGGATCTCTTGAACCAAGGCCCGATCGAAGGCCTCCCGGCTCTGGAAGCGGCGGTGGTCGAGGATGGTCACTGGAATGCCAAAGCCCTTTGCCCGTTCGATCCCTTTGGCGTCGGGATTGTTGGTGATGGCTTTGGCAATGAGGAGCTCCTTGTTGTGGAGTTTCCGGGCGATATTTTCCAGATTGGTCCCCTGACCGCTGAAAAGGACGACGATCCGTTTCATAGCTCTTTCAAGGCCTCGATGAGATCCGATGGAGTGAGGGCATAGTTGGCTATTGGAACCTTGCGAGCTGCGAGGGCATGGGCGAGGCTTCCTTGAATGGCCGCCTCCAGAGGCTCATACCCTTGGGCGAGGAGGGCACCAATGAGGCCTGTGAGGACGTCACCACTGCCCCCTTTGGCCAGGGCGTTGGTTCCCAGGGGATTGACGTAGAGTTGGGAGCCGTGGGCGATAATGGGGTTGGCCCCTTTGAGGAGGAGAACGGCGTGGGGGTAGGCTTGGGCGAAGCGAAGGGCCCAGGAGAAGCGCTCCTCCTGGATCTGGGAGGTGGTTGGGGTGCCAAGACCGGTGCGCTGGAGGAGGGCGGCGAACTCTTTGGGATGGGGGGTGAGGACGATCTTGGGCCGCTCCAGGAGCTGGAGGATCTTGGGGGAGTAGAAGAGATCGGCATCAATGACCATGGGTTGGTGGCACTGGAGGACGAGGGCCTCAAACTCGGCATCGCTATATTCAAGGCCCAGGCCCATTCCGACTGCGAGAGCACTACATTTGGGAGGAAGGGAGCTGGAATACATGAGTTCGTAGGGGATGGTCAAAGGTTCGTTGCGCACTACCGTTACAAGCCCTGTACCAAAACGCAAGGCGGCGAGGGCGGCCATAATGGCTGCCCCCTCTTTCTCTCCAGCGATGAGCACCAAGTGGCCAAAGTCCCCCTTGTTCACATTCTGCCGCACCCGATAGGGGGGATGGAGGTCCTGGGCTTCGAGGAGTTTGTACTGGCTCGGGACCTCGTAGAGCTTGGAGCTGACTCCAAGATCGACGACTTGGATCTGGCCGACGAAATCCTTGGCTAAGTCGTTGAAGAGGGCCAGCTTGGGAGCCCCCATGGTGATGGTTACATCGGCTCTGAAGGCTTGGGGCAGGGGGACTCCCCGTCTGTCGATGCCCGAGGGGATGTCACAGGCGATCTTGAAGCCCTCCATCTGGTTGAGGCGCTGGATGAGCTGGAGGCTCTCTTCGTTCAATGGACGGGTCAAACCGCTGCCAAAGAGGGCGTCGACGATGAGGTCGGCCCCTTCCATCTGGGAGACAAGCTCTCCTCCGGCCGCTTGGTAGCGCTCCAACTGGAGTTGGGCCATGGGGCTTTTGGCTCCAAAGGGGAGGTAGAGGAGGATCTGGCACTCTCCCAGGAGTTGGCGGGCGGCGGCGATGCCGTCTCCTCCATTGTTCCCGGGGCCAGCCACGATGAGAACTCGGCGGGCCCCATGTTTTCGGACCTCCTGGGCGAGGCCCGTAGCGGCGTGTTCCATTAAGAGATCTTCACTGAGTTTGAAGGTCTCGTAACAGCGTCGATCTAGTGGGCCGACATCTTCGTAGAGATTACGCATAGGCTTCTCCTAGAATTGATGCAAATTTGCTTCGGGCAAAGAGGGTGAACTTCTTGAACAGTTCGCTCTGGTATTTGTTCTTGTGGTGGATGGCGAAAAATTCCCGTCCAAAATCGAATCCCTTGATATCCAATCGGAAGAGGCTCCCCTCTTCGAGCTCCTTTTTGACGGCGATATGGGAGACGCAGCTGAGACTCCCTGGCACCTCTTTGAGGACATTTTTGATCGCTTCGGTGTGGCGGAGTTCGAGGTAGATGTTGAGATCTCCGGCGAACTTGCCGAGCCGCTTGATGAACTCGCTCTTTGTCCCGCTTCCCTCTTCCCGCAAGATCCACTTGCGATTCAAGAGGGTATCGATGAAGTGTTCCCGTTTTTTAGCTAGCTCCTTGTCGGCGGTGATCACCACCAGCTCATCCCGTCCGATCGGAGCCATCTGTGTGAGGGTCGAGTCGATCTTCCCCTCGATGTAGCCGATGTCGACGGCTCCACTCTCGACCTTTTGGGTGATCTCGGCAGTATTGCCGATGCGCAGTTGGAGTCGTACCTCGGGATAGCGCTCCATATATTCGCACACAATGTGGGGGAGGATGTAGTCGGCAATGGTAGTGCTGGCGCCGATGATGAGCTGCCCCTTGTTCTCCTGGCTCATGAACTCCTGTTCGATATCCTTGAGCCGATAGATGAGGGGCTCTACCTCATTGAAGAAGGCCCGTCCCTTTTCATTGAGGACCAGCCGTTTTTGCACTCGTTCGAAGAGCCGGCAACCGAGGATATTTTCCAGCTCCTTGAGGGACATGGAGACAGCCGACTGGCTTAGGCCAAACTCCTTGGCCACCTGGGTCAAGTGGCCGATCTTAGCCACTTCGATGAAGAGTTCCAATTGACGCAGTGTCACACGCATAGACCGAGCCATGGACCCCTTTCAGTAATTTTTAATGGAATATAACAATTTATTGATTTTACTTATTGAAAATTTCCCATTATAATATTTCACCAAAGATCGGTAAAGGAGTGCCATGGCCTTTAGCAAGGAGAATATCAAGTACACCCTCAACGGGATCCTCTTCGTCGCCCTCTTCACTATCGCCGCTATCCAAATTTCGGAAGTTTCTTTCATCAAGGCCCTTGCTATTAGTCCCCTCATTATCGGGATTCTCATCGGGATGTTTTATGCCAATACCCTCCGTAGCCATATCCCCAAGGAGTGGGTACCGGGAATTGTCTTTAGCTCCAAACAGCTTCTGCGCTTTGCAATTATACTCTATGGCTTTCGCATTACCTTCCAGCAGATCGCCCAGGTGGGAATGGCTGGACTGACGGTTTCCACCATCATGCTCACCACCACCTTCATCCTCGGTTGGTGGGCTGGGGTCAAGCTCCTTGGGCTCGATCGGGATACGTCGATCCTGTGTGCTAGCGGCTCAAGCGTTTGTGGGGCTGCGGCGGTTCTGGCCACGGAGCCGGTTCTTGAAGCCGAACCTTATAAAAGTGCCGTGGCGGTAGGAACGGTAGTGCTCTTTGGAACGATCGCGATGTTCACCTATCCCGCTCTCTACAAGGCCGGTATACTCGACATGGATCCTGCGACCTATGGGATCTATGTAGGGGGGACGGTCCATGAGGTAGCCCAGGTTGTTGCGGCTGGGGGTGCTATTGGGGGCGTGGCGGCGGACAATGCGGTTATCGTGAAGATGACCCGGGTCATGATGATCGCCCCCCTGCTCATCATCCTCGGGATTCTGGTGGCCCGGAGCAAGAAGGGCCAATCCAAAGGTGGTGGGGTACCCATCTCCATTCCCTGGTTCGCTGTCTGGTTCATTGTAGTGGCAGGGATCAACTCCTTCCTGGTGGATATCCCCTCCCTCCAGCCCATTATCGCCAAGATCAACGAGTTCGATACCTTCCTCTTGACCATGGCGATGACCGCTTTGGGGATGGAGACCAGCGTCGAGAAGTTCAAACAGGCTGGCATCAAGCCGGTCATGCTCGCTTTCATTATGGCGGTTTGGCTTATGGTTGGGGGGTATTTCGTGACCAAGTGGGCTGTTGCTCTTTTTGGGGTGTGATATGGTATAATCAAAAGAAAAAGGCTTGATGGAGCGGGAACTCGTTCCTTTGAGTCGAAAGATCTGGGCCCTCGCTTCGATCTATGAACTCCCTTTCAAGAAGGAACCCCTGGCCTCTCCCTACCATCCCCTCCCTTTCCTCCTCTATCCCAAGGCTTTGAGGGGAGAGAGGCTCCAAGCCTTTCGCCAGGCCATCCCTCAAAGCGGTGTCAAGGCCAAACTTCGAGGTGGTGGATTCAATGAGGAGGTTCGCAAGAGCCTTCTCTACCCTTCCACTCCAGTTATCGAAGAGCTCTTCGCCCAACTCATCGATCCTTTGCGCCCTGAGATTGAGGCCTTTTTCAATGGGGTCTTGCTGGATGGGACGAAGGTCCAGCTCCTTGGCTATCCGCCGGGGGGCCATTACCGTTGTCATAGTGACAACGGAAGCGAGCTCGTTCAAGATGGGCAAATCGTAGGCTATCGACTCGTCGCCCCCGAGCGTAAACTCACAACCCTCCTCTTCCTCAACGAGGAGTTTCAAGGGGGAGGGATTGAGTTTTGCCACCTGCGCTACCCCAACGGGAAGCGGGTCCGCTTGCGACCAAGGGCGGGGATGCTCCTGGTCTTTCCAAGCCATGGCCTCTTTGCCCATCGGGTCCATCCAGTCATTGCCGGAATGCGTCTGGCGGCGGTGAAGTGGTGGAATCTATTATGAGCACCATTGGCGCATCTTGGTTTTGGCGTGGCTCTTGTGCTCCTCCTTGATGGAGTCTACCAGGAGGGCCATTGTCATGGCCAGGGCCCCCAGATCGTCGCTGTATCCTCCAACGATAATGTCTGGTACGGCATCGAAGGGGAGGATAAAGTAGCCAAGGGCGGCGAAGATGGTGGCCTTAACCTGGACCGGCGTCTTGGCATCCTTGGCCACATAGTAGAGGGTGAGGGCCCGCTCCACTACCTCACATCCGGCTACCCGGGCAAAGCGCTTGATCTTCTCCCAGAAACTGCTATCGGAATATTCCTGTTTGTAGCGTTGTAATCCAATTTCCAAAGGAGACCTCCTTTTTGCATCTTCCCCCTCTATTATCGGCTCTTTCCTTTGGAATTTCAAATGGGAAGAATGGAAGCAAATTGGAAGCAAGTTGGGAGGAGAAGGTCGAGATTTGGGGGCTTTCTTGGATGATTTTGAAGGAAAATGGCTAAAACACTCCCTTTAGCGTCGGGCGCTGTGTTACGATTTTTCACAAGAAGAGGGAGAGGTACTCCTGGATCCCTTTGGGAAGGGGGATGGGACGTTTTTGGAAAAAGGTCTCGAAGAGCCCCTCCACCCACTCCCGATTGGATCGAAGTTCATGGATGAGGAGGCCCTCCTCGCACAGGCTATATCCCCGGATCGTGATGGTGAGTGGGCGCTCTTCCCCCTTGAGGAGGAGTTCCACATCGATGGTCTTGGCGGTTGTGTCGATGGAGAGGGAGAGGATCTTGCCAATCCTTTTCAAGGCCATGTTGAGGGCTCCTTTGAGTGCGAAGGTGAGGGGGCTCCTCACTCTGGATCCTTAGGGAGGTAGGCTCCAGCTTCCAGGAGCTCCCGTTTCCCGATGTGCTCTTGCCCGGCTAAGTCGGCGATGGTCCGGGCCACCCGTTTGAGGCTTGCGATCCGTCGCAAAGAGAGGCCAAAGCTCTTGGCCATCCGATCCAGGAGGCTCTTGGCTTCGGAGTCGAGATGGCAATAGCGTTCGATACCCTTCTCATCCAGTTTGCCGTTGAGGGTCCCTTGGCGTTGGATCTGTTTGATGAAGGCTTGGTGTACTTGGGCGTGGAGTTTGCGGGACGAGGTGACCGGAGGCTGGTCGGGGAGGGGCTCTCCCATGGAGACGAAGAGATCGATACGATCCTTAAGGGGTTCGGAGAGTTTCGAGCGGTAACGGCGTATTTCGACCTCATTGCAGCGGCACTCCTTGGATCTACTCAAGAGGTTGCCGCAGGGACACGGATTCTGGGCGGCGACGAAGAGGAAGTCACTCTCGTACTCGACTTTGCAGTTGACCCGAGAGACCAGCAGACGGCGCTCTTGGAGGGGTTCCCGAAGGGCTTCGAGCACTCCCTTGGAGAAGTGGGGCAGTTCGTCGAAGAAGAGGATCCCCTTGTTGGCGTAGGCGACCTCCCCAGGCTGGGGTTGGTGGCTTCCTCCCCCGAAGATGCTGGCTCTCGTAGCCGAGTGGTGGGGGGCGCGGAAGGGGCGGATGGGGGCAAAAGTAGGTTCGCGCCCTTCCAGGGCTTCGAGACGGGCTACTTCCAGAATCTCGGCCAGCTCCATGGGGGGGAGGATATAGCGAAGCCGCTTGGCGATCATGCTCTTACCAGAACCAGGAGAGCCCTCCAGGAGGATGTTGTGCCATCCAGCAGCTGCAATGAGGGCTCCTCGGATGGCAAACTTTTGGCCCCGGACTTGGGCGAAGTCGAGGGGATAGTCCTCGGTATAGTAGTATTTCCCGAGGACTTTGGGATAGGAGAGGGAGCGGGTAGGATAGGGTTGAGGTGGTCCTTCCTTGAAGAAGGCGATAGCCTCTTGGAGGTGGGCGATGGGATAGAGGGTGATATTGGGGATTGCGGCGAGCTTGGAGGCACTTTGGGCCGGAGCAAGGATCTGGATCCTCTGCTCTTTGGCCAAGGCGAGGACGAGGGGGAAGATGGCTGAAGTCTCCTTGAGAGTTCCATCGAGCCCCAGTTCGCCAAAGAGGAAGAGGTTGGATGGCGGGGAGATATCGGGTGGGAGGGCGATGGCCAGGGCTAGAGCCAGATCGAAGTGGCTTCCGCTCTTTTTGATGTCGCTTGGGGCAAGGTTGATGGTGATCCGTTTCGGGGGAAGGGTCAAGCCACAAGCCTGGAGTGCCGCCTTGACCCGCTCCTTGGCCTCCTGGATCGAGGAGCTGGCCAGCCCGACGATTTGAAGCTGGGGAAGGCCATTGGTCAGGGAGGATTCCACCTCTACAGGGTGGACGAGTCCCTGGTCAAAGGTTGCGCACTGGAGTTTGAGCACTGCCGCGCTTTTGCCGCTTGCGATACTCTTTTTCGATCCGTTTTCGCTTGAGGTAGGGGAGCTTTTCGATGAAGAGGTGGCCATCGAGATGGTCCATCTCATGCTGGATGGCCACGGCCAGAAGTCCCTCGGCTTCAAGGGTTCGCTCATTGCCGTGGCGGTCGAAGTAGGCCACCTTGACCCACTGGGCCCGCTCCACCTCCTCGTAGACCTCGGGAATGGAGAGACATCCTTCAGTATAGAGTTGGGAGCCCTCCTGCTGGAGGATCACCGGATTAATGAGTTCGAGGAGATCCTCTTTGTGTTGGTGCCCCTCCTCGTCCGGAAGGTTGATGATGAGGGCCCGCTTGGGGACGGCGATCTGGATGGCCGCCAATCCGATGCCATTTTTGGCCATCATTGTCTCGTACATGTCGTCCAGAAGGCGGTGGAGCTCGTCGTCGAAACGTTCCACCTCGCTAGAACGCAGGAAGAGTCGCCGATCGGGGTAGGTGATGATGGGGCGAATCATTTGGCGCTTTTTTCCAGAACCTGGTCGATGAGACCATATTCCACGGCCTCTTGGGCGCTCATGAAGAAGTCCCGCTCCGTATCTTTGGCGATCTTCTTGACGCTTTGACCTGTATTCTGGGCGAGGATCTCATTCAAGATCCGTTTGAGCCGTAGGATCTCCTTGGCTTGGATCTCGATATCGGTTGCTTGACCCTGGGCCCCACCCAGGGGTTGGTGGATCATGATCCGGGCATGGGGGAGGGCGTAGCGTTTCCCCTTAGCTCCAGAGCTGAGCAAGAAGGCTCCCATACTGGCGGCCTGGCCGATGCAGATGGTGCACACATCCGGCTTGATGTAGTTCATCGTGTCGTAGATGCTCAGCCCGCTGGTGATGATCCCTCCAGGGGAGTTGATGTAGAGGAAGATATCTTTGTCGGGATCTTCCGCCTCGAGGAAGAGGAGTTGGGCGACGATGGAGGATGCGACTGCGTCGTTGATCTCCCCACTGAGCATGATGATCCGGTCCTTGAGAAGGCGGGAGTAGATGTCGTAACTGCGCTCCCCCCGCCCCGTGCGTTCGATGACATAGGGGATGTAATAGCTCATCAGGCCGCCTTGCCTTGGAGTTTTTTGTTGAGCAGATGGGTCAAGAGGCGATCTTCGACCATGGCCATTTTGATGGCTGGGAGGAGCCCCTGCTTCTGGTAGGTTTCGATGAGTTCCTTGGGATCTCGCCCCATCTGGAGGGCTTCGTAGTAGAGTGCCTGAATGACCTCCTGATCGCTCACGCTCACCCCTTCCGCTTTGGCCAGGGCGTCGACGATGAAGGTGGCCTTCACGCTTTTTTGGGCCTCGGGCCGGATCTCTTCCCGGAGCTGTTGGAGCTTTTGCCGGTCTTGCCGGAGCTCCTGAAGCTCCTCTTGGCTCATGGAAGCGGCTCGGCTATTGAGTTGGACATCAATCTCCTGCTCCACGATGTTCTGGGGTAGGTCGAAGTCGAAACGCTCCACCAGGGCCTCGATGAGCTGGGGTTTGAGCTCGTCGTTGTAGAGTTTGGTGAGCTTCTCGTTGCGGATCTGTTTGCGGATCTCCTCTCGCAACCGCTCCAAAGAGGCATCTTCGACGCCGGGCATAACCTTCTTGGCGAACTCGTCATCGATGGTGACCGGCTCTTTCTCCTTGATGGCCTTGAGGGTTACTTCGAACTTGGCCGGCCGGCCAGCCAGCTCTTTGGCTGGATAGTCTTCGGGGAAGGTAACTTCGATGGTTTTGGTCTCATCCTTCTTCATTCCCATCACCTGCTCTTCGAAGCCGGGAATGAACTGGCCACTTCCAAGGCGCAATTCGAAGTTCTGGGCGCTCCCCCCTTCGATCTCCTGGCCATCTTCAAGGACCCCACGAAAATCGATGACCACCAGATCCCCCTCCTTGGCTACCTTGCGCCGAGGATTCTCGATGAAGCGGGCACTCGCCTCGGCCAGCTGTTGGAGCCGCTCTTCTACCTCTTCGTCGCTGACCTGGGGCTCTTGGACCTCGGGGATTACCTCTTCATAGCCTTGTAGATCGATCTGGGGTCGGAATCCGATGTCGAGTTCAAGCTCGATCCCATCCTCACCTTCGTCGAAACGGCGAAAGACCGGCTCTCCGAGGATCTGGTCCCGATCGATTCCAAGCTCTTTGAACCCGGCGTCGATGGCCTCTTGGATCAATTCGTTCCTGGCCTCCTGGGTGATTTGATCCTTGTAACGTTGGCGGACGATGGCCACAGGGACTTTTCCCTTGCGAAACCCGGGGATGCTCACCTGTTTGGCCATCCGCTTCGCAATACGCTCGCCCCGCTCCTCGATCTCTCGAGCCGAAATTGTGGCTGTGATCTGGGCGTTGGCGTTGTCGACTTTCGTGGCTCTCATCTCCATTCAGGCACCTTTTGAAAAATTTTAACCCGTATTTTATCAAAATAATGCTTTAAACAGAAATTGGCTACAATGGGAGAAAAAAGTTGGAGGGGCAATGGATCGACAGCAAGCCTTTGAGGAGGCGGTACGCACTATCTTGCGCCTTATCGGTGAAGATCCCCAGCGGGAGGGGTTGCGCAAGACCCCGGAGCGGGTCTATCGCGCCTTCCTCCATTTGACCAGCGGGTATGGGAAGGATCCCAAAGAGGTCCTCGGCGAAGCCCTCTTCCCTTCCACCAACGACGAGATGGTTTTAGTCCGGGACATCGAGTTTTATAGCCTCTGCGAGCACCATTTGCTCCCAATCATCGGGCGGGCCCATGTGGCCTACATCCCCGATGGGAAGGTCGTCGGCCTCTCCAAGATTCCCCGGATGGTGGAGCTTTTTGCCAGACGCTTGCAGATCCAAGAGCAGTTAACCGAAGAGATTGCCGACGCTCTCATGGAGAGCGTTACACCCAAGGGGGTGGGGGTCGTCATCCAGGCCCGCCACATGTGTATGGAGATGCGTGGGGTGGAGAAGATCTGCTCGACGACGGTGAGCTCGGCGTTGCGGGGGGTCTTCAAGGAGAACCTCAAGACCAGGGAGGAGTTTTTCACCCTGATCAATGCCCCCCAACCCAGCCGCTTCTAGCCCTGAGGAGTTAGGACTCCTCTTCGGGGCAGAGTCCTTCGGCCTTGGCCAGGGCCAGAATCTCGTCCAGGTGGATTGCCCGCTCGTCGGCTGGATCGTCCACCCGACTCTTGCACTTCCCACAAGCCGTTCCGGCGTCGGTGGCGTCCATGAGGGATTCTAGGTCGCAATTTCCCGCCTTGATGGCGTCAATAATCTCCTTATAGGTGACCTCCATACACTCACAGACCACATAGAGATCGTCAATGCTGGAGAGTTGGTCCAACTGCATAGGGCCTCCTTTTTTTCTTGCCATTGTATAGGAATTGGCTCAAAAGAAGTGCAACTTTAATAGCATTTCTTCCCTTTCAAGTTGGCTTAAGGGCAGGTGCTGTAATATAGCAAATTCGGAGATAAATTATCCCATTTAGGAGGCGTGATGGAACAGGCAGAGCGCAACTTTCAAGAGCTCTCCCTCCAAGAGAAGCGGGAGGCCATCGAACAGACGATCGACGAGGGGATTCGCCAATTCCTCGTGATGGATGGGGGGAATTTGGAGGTGGTCGAGGTCCAGGAGAATGGGGACTATGTGGATGTATACATTCGCTACATGGGGGCCTGCGTTGGGTGTGCCAGCGCCACGACGGGAACCCTGCTGGGGATCGAACACACCCTTCGGGAGCGCCTCAATTATCCCAACATAAGGGTTCTTCCGATATAATTTTCCCATGCAACGTGAGTTTGACCTTCCATCCCTTGACTTTTGCAGCCTCGATACCAAGTGTCCCTACCTGCCCGATCGGCAGATGCGCCTTTATTATCGCTACATTCCCAAAGCGACCAAGGAGCTAGCCAGCAAGTTGATCCAGCGGGGTTGGCGGCGCTTCGGCCACTCCTACTTTCATCCCATCTGCCACGGATGCAACGAGTGCAAGAGTTTGCGGATCGATGTGGCCAATTTCAAACCGACCAGGAGCCAGCGCCGGGCCATCAAAAAAAACAGACAGACCCGCATCCTCATTCAAAAGCCCTCCCTCAAACTCAAATATGTGGAGCTTTTTGACCGCTTCCACCGCTTCAAGGCCCAAAAGAGCGGATGGGACTACTGGAAGATCGACCTGGAAACCTACTACAACGAGTTCGTGGTCGGTGCCCATGACTTCGGCAAAGAGGTCCTCTACTTCCACGAAGATCGGCTCATCGGGGTCGATCTCATCGACATTCTGGAGGATGGGATCAGCTCTATCTACTTCTTCTACGATCCCGACTACCAGCACCTCTCCCTTGGTATCTACTCTCTCCTGGTCCAAATCGATCTAGCTGCTCAGTTGGGGCTGCCCTGGATCTACCTCGGCTACTGGGTCGATGGATGTCCCTCCTTCGCCTACAAGCTCCAGTTTCGTCCCTACCAGCTCCTCGATGGCTTTCCCCCCGTGGACGAAGAGCCCTTCTGGGAGCCTCAATGATCTTCTACGAAGCCCGACCGGCTCCAGCCTCCACCCAGTGGCTCTACGAAGCCCTGGTTGCAGAGCGATCCAGCGGCAAAGTGGGCTACTACCACCTCCCCGACCACTCCCTTCCCCTCATCCAGCGGGCCCAGGAATTGGATTGGGGATTCGAGACCATTGTCCATATCGGAATCGGGGGCTCTTCCCTGGGTCCTAAGGCCTTGGCCCATCTCTTCGCTTCCAAGTTGAAGCGACCCATCATCTTCCTCGAAAATCCCGATCCGGTGGAGATCCGTCTCAAGCTAGCCTCCCTCGATCCACAAAAAGCCCAGATCTTCGTGGTCTCCAAATCGGGAAGGACGGTGGAGACCCTGGCCATTTTCAAGGCCCTCTTGAACCACTTTCAAATCGATCCCAAAGGGGCGAGGAACATCGCTGTCATCACCGATCCCGACTCCCCCCTCGATCGTTTCGCCTCCTGGGCGAAGGTGCCCTCCTTTCACATTCCCCCCAATGTGGGGGGGCGTTTCTCGGTGCTCAGCGCTGTTGGAATCGTCCCCTTGACCCTGGCTGGCCTTGATACTGCCGCCCTCCTCGAGGGGGCTCGAACCTTCCGGGAGCTCTTCTTCGCTCAGCAGGCCAACCACCTCCTGGCCAAGGCCCTTTTCTTCGCCCACAACGCCAAGCGCTATCCGATCACCGTCCTTTTTAGCTATGCCAGCGAGTTGGAGGAGTTCACCCGCTGGTATGTCCAACTCTGGGGGGAGTCCTTGGGAAAGCGTAAGGGGCAAGAGCGCGTTGGTCTTACGCCTGTGGGGCTTTTGGGAACGAGTGATCAGCACTCCTTCCTCCAGCTGCTCATCGACGGCCCCCGGGACAAGAGCGTGACCTTCCTCAAGGTGGCCCGATTCGGAGAGGATCTGCCCATTGGCTCCCGCTCCCTCCCCCATCTGGAGGGGGTCGACTTCCTCGACGGCCACTCCCTGGCCCAACTCCTCAACGCCGAGTGCGACGCGACCAAACGGGCCTTGGAGCTGGCTGGGGTACCCAACGACCTCATCGAGCTCCAATCCCTCGACGAGGAGAGTATTGGGGAGTTGATCTTCTACTTTCAACTCTTGACCTCGGCGACGGCCCTCGCCCTTGGCATCAATGCCTACGACCAGCCCGGGGTGGAGCTGGGCAAACGGGTTTTACGCCAGCTCTTCAGCGGCGACGGGAGGCAAAGTGGATGAGGATGCGGATCAGGAGGATGAGGAGGTAGAAGGGGATGGTATAGACCAGGGGGTGGACCATCTTCGCTGGGTCGGCGAAGAAGGCTTGCAAAAAGGGGATGGGGTCGGCCAAAAACTCCTTGGCGTGGAAGGAGAGGGTGAAGAGGATGAGCAAAAGGGCATAGACGAAAAGTTCCCGCAGTATCAGAGTAGCCATGAATCCTCCTAGATGAGACCACGTAAGAGGAAATTCCAGTATATCGGTTTGGCCAAGTAGCGATCGAGCCACCACCAGATCCGACTGGGTTTGAGGGGATCGAGAGGGAGCTCTTTCACGGGATCTTCATAGTCGAAAGCGGCGACCATCGCCTGGGAGTAGCCGGTTTTGATGGGGGAGAGGGTGGTCCCGTCAAACTGGGCTGGGAGAGGACGCCCCTCCATCTGGGCGACGATGTTGGCGGCTACAACCCGACTCTGGTAGAGAATGGTCCATGCGCTCTTGCCCCCTGGAGTGGCGACCACATCGCCGATTCCGAAGATATTGGGATAGCGCCGATGTTGAAGGGTCTTGGGATCGACCTCCATCCACTCCTTGGCTTCTCTTTCTCCAGCCAGGGGGGAGTGGCGGAGTTCGTTGGCCCCACTCATGGGAGGGGTGATGTGGATGAAGTCGTAGGGGAGTTCCCTCTCTCCCCCTTGTCCAGCGACGATGGCCCGTTCGGGGGTCAAGGCGATGAGTTCGTAGTCTGGTAGGACCTCGATGTTGGGGTATTTCTCCTGGACGGCTTCGAGTGCCTGGCGGTAGGGGGAGCGTTGCCAGAGGGGACTGGGGCCGATGTGGGTCACTTCGATCTTGCCTTTGGTTTTGGGTAGGGGACCCCCACCCTGAAAGAGGTGGCTGGCGAGGTAGAGAATACTCCACGGAGCGCCAATGCATTTGATCGGAGTGGAGGGGTGGGTCAAGAGGAGGCGCACAGGTTTAGAGGGATTGGAGGTGAGCCGTTGGTGGATGGCGGTGAGCCACTTCCAGGTGGTCGTTCCCCCCTGCAGCCCGCCGCTTTCTGGGTCGTTGAGGTAGACGCTGGCGATGGAGCCTCGACCCACCAGCTCCCGGGAGAGCCCCTCGATGCGCTGATAGTGGTAGGAGGTTCCCACGGCCACCACTAAAAGATCGTAGAAGAGCTCCTTTCCCTCGTCGGTGAGGAGCCGGTTGTGCTTGGGATCGAACTCGGCCACCTTGGCCCGGATCCATTGGATTCCCGGAGGCAAGAAGTCCCGGGTCGGTTTACGCATCTCACTGCCCCGGGCCAGTCCCGCGGCCATGAAGAGTTGGCCTGGCTGGTAGATCTGGATCTCGTTGGGGGTAATGAGGGTGATTTTGGCGTTAGGAGCCATCCGGGAGAGTTTGGACAAGATAGCGATTCCCCCAGCTCCTCCCCCTACAATAGCGATGTGGACCCTCTTTGGACTGCTCTGGACCTGGGCCCAACTTGCCGATCCCAAGGCTAGACTAGCCAGGAGTTTGAGGGCTTTGCGCCGATGGATGGTAGCCATGGTTCCCTCCTTATTCGAGGATCTGGGTGATGAAGAGCTGGATCGTCATGGTCTCATTGAACTCGTTTCGGGCTGGATAGTAGACGATGTCGATCCGCTCCTTCCCGGGGATCTTGGAGCTGCGAAACCAGATCCCGCGAAAGGTAGCCCCCCCTTGGCGAAGGGTTAAGAGGAGATGCTCCCCCTGCTCCCCGACGTTGCGCCAGTTGAGGACTTCCACCCCCTTGGCGAGGAATTTGGGCATTGGATTGGACTCGCCGTAGGGGGCGAAGGTGTCGAGAATTTTGATGAGCTCCCAATCCACCTGGGTGAGGGGGAGTTCTCCGAGGATCTCCTCTTCGGACTCAAAAGCCTCTTGAGGGAGGTTGGCGGCAAGGTGGTGGAGTCTGGTGCGCAAGGCCTCGAGATTTGCCGCTTCGAGGCTAAGTCCAGCCGCTTTCTTGTGGCCTCCAAAGCCAAGGAGGAGGTCCCGACTCCCATCGAGGAGGTGGTAGAGATCGACATCCCCGACGCTGCGGCCACTCCCCTTGAGGTGGCCCTCGTGGGTCTGGGTCAAGACGATGGCCGGCCGCTTGAACCGATCGGCCAATTGAGCCGCCACGATTCCAACGACCCCTTGGTTCCAATCCTCCCCCACGCTCACGATCACCCGCCTTTCATCCACGAACTCTAGGGATTCCTGGAAGACCCGGCGCTCTTCGGCTTTGCGTTGGCTGTTGAGGGCGAGGAGCTTGGAGTAGTGGATAGAGGCCTCCAAGTGGCTCTTGGAACGCAAGAAGGCGAGGGCCAAAGAGGCATCGGCCATGCGTCCGGCGCTGTTGAGGACGGGGGCAATTCCAAAGGCGAGATCTTCGCTGGTAAAGGAGCGCTTCTTCAAGATCGAGCGCAGGAAGGAGATGGCTGGACGCTGGCTTTGCTCCATGGCCCGTAGGCCGGCTTGGAGGAGGGGGCGGTTGATGTGGCGCAAAGGCATGATATCGGCGACGATGGCTAAGGCCAAAAGGTCAAGGAGGGAGCCCATGTGAAGCTGGAGCCCCAGCTCCCGTTTGAGCTGGCCGATGAGGAACCAGGCCACCTGGGCGCCACAGATCTCTTTGTGGCGGAAGGAGCACCCGTCCTGCTTCGGGTTGATGATGGCATAAGCTTCAGGGAGGGTTGCCGCAGGGGTGTGGTGGTCGGTGATGATGAGGTCGATGCCCTGCTGGGCACAATACGCGGCGGCTTCGTGGGCACCGATCCCGTTGTCGACGGTAATGATGAGATCGGCTTCGAGGCGTTCGATGATGGCGGGACTGAGTCCATAGCCGTCGTGGAAGCGGTTGGGGATGGCCACTTGGATGGGATAGCCGATGTGGTCGAAAAACTCTTCCATGAGGGCGGTGGCAACCACTCCGTCCACGTCGTAGTCCCCGACGATGGCGATGCGCTCCTGGCGCTGGATAGCCTGGACGATCCGTCGGGCGCCCCGCTCCATGTCCTTGAAGGTTGCTGGCTGGGGGAGCTCCTTGAGTTTGAAGAACCCTTCTTTGAAGCGCTCCCGAAGGATCCGCTCCACATCGGCTTTGGTGAGGGTCATCGCCGCTTCAAGGAGTTGGCGATGAAAGCGGTGATGAGGGGGTTGGGGTTTTGGAGGTGAGAGGTGAACTCGGGATGGAACTGGACCCCCACGAACCATGGGTGCCCCTCGATCTCCACCGCTTCGATGAGCCCCTCCTGGCTCTCTCCACTGACCACCATTCCCCGCTCTTCCAACATGGGGCGATAAGCGGGATTGGCCTCGTAGCGGTGGCGGTGGCGCTCGTAGATGGTCTTGGCTCCCCCGTAGGCCTCCCAGAGCTTGGTGCCTTCCCGTACATGGCAGGCATACTCCCCAAGGCGCATGGTCCCTCCCATTGGGGATTTGCGGGTGCGAATCTGCTTCTGGCCCGAGGTGTCGATGAACTCGTCGATGAGGTAGATGAAGGGGTAGGGGGTGTTGGGATCGAACTCGATAGAGTTGGCTTCGGGAATGCCCAGGACATTCCGGGCAAATTCGATGATGGCCAGCTGCATCCCCAAACAGATCCCCAGGTAGGGGAGCTTGTGTTCTCGAGCGTAGCGGATCGCTTCGATCTTCCCTTGGACCCCCCGCTCTCCAAAGCCTCCGGCTACCAGAATACCCTGGACGTCCCGAAAGAGTCCCTCGCTCCCCTCGGCTTCGATGAGTTCGCTATCGATCCATTTGATCTGAACCTTGGTATCGAGGGCCGCTCCCGAGTGGACCAGAGCCTCGGTAAGGGATTTGTAGGACTCCTTGAGGCCTAGATATTTGCCGACGAAGGCGATTTTGACCTCATCCTTGGGGGCGATGATCTTCTTGACGATGAAGTCCCATTCGTCCATTTGCGGTTCTAGGGGACCCAAGGCGAATTGGCGGCTGATGGGAGCGAGAATATCCTGGCGCAGGAAGTTGAGGGGTACTTTGTAGATGGTCTCGGCATCCTTGGCTTCGATGACGCTCTCGAGAGGGATGCCACAGCTTCTGGCGATCTTCTCCCGCACTTCAGGGGGGAGGGGGCGTTCGCACCGGGCGATGATCATGTCTGGACTGATCCCGATACGTCGGAGCTCCTGGACGCTGTGTTGGGTCGGTTTGGTTTTGAGCTCTCCGGCGGCGGCTATGTAGGGGACCAGGGTGACATGGACATTGAAGGCCTTTTGGGGACCAAGCTCATGGGTGAGTTCCCGGATCGCTTCGAGGAAGGGGAGCCCCTCGATGTCCCCAACGGTGCCGCCAAGTTCGACAATGAGCAGATCGTGGCCTTTACCTGCCTTTTTAATACGATTTTTGATCTCCTCGACGATGTGGGGGACGACTTGGATGGTCTTGCCCAGATAGTCCCCCTTGCGCTCCCGGGTGATGACTGAGAGGTAGACCTGGCCGGTGGTGAAGTTGTTGAGGCGGGAGAGTTTGACATTGAGAAAACGCTCGTAGTGGCCCAGATCCAAGTCGGTCTCAGCTCCATCGGCTGTAACGAAGACCTCCCCATGTTCCAGGGGGCTCATGGTTCCTGGATCGACGTTGATGTAGGGGTCGATTTTGAGGATGGAGACATCCAGGCCGCTGTTTTTCAGGAGGGCTCCGATGCTGGCACTGGAGATCCCCTTGCCCAAGGAGCTGAGCACTCCCCCGGTGACGAAGATATATCGAGTCATCCGCGCGCCTTGATTTTTTAAGGAAAATTTTAACTCAATAATGCTTAAACTTGGTACAATAGGAAAAAAGGAGCCCGATGAGATTGCTCTTCGCCCTCCTTTTCATCGCCCATAGCGGCTGGGCCGGATGCCACATCATCATGAAGAAGTCCCGCTACCCCTTCTACGAGACCCTCGTTCGCGTGATCTACGCCATCAAGGCCCACAACCTCTCGACGGCGGCGGTCATCGACTTCAAGAAACGGGCCAAGGCCTTTGGAGTTCAGATCCCTTCGGCCATCTCCATCCTCATCAGCGATCCCGAGCTAGAAAGTGAACTGGTGGCCAAAAATCCCAAGATCGGCGTCGATCTCCCATTGAAGATCTACATCTACCAGCGTACGAGTGGGGTCTTTTTGACCTACCACTCCCCCCAGGAGTTTAAGGAGAACTACTACCTCCCCGAGAGCCTCATTGAGAAGATGGATCGGCTTTTGCGCAGTATCAGCGACTATGCGACCCGCTAAGGTTCTTGGCCTCCTGCTCCTTCCCCTCCTTGGTGCAACCCACAAGGTCGAACTAGGTTACTTCGGGACCACGGGGAATACCAATATCACATCCCTTACCGCCGCCTACCGCCTCCAATACCCCCTGAAATCGGGAGACAAGATCCACTTGAGGGGCGATGTACTCTATAGCACCCGCCGAGGGAAGAAGAGTGGCGAGCGCTACCGCCTCCATCTCGACTACACCCACGCCCTCTCCTCGACCACCTACACCGTGACGGGCCTCTCCTTCCTGCGCAATGTCTTTGGCGGCTACAACCAGCAGTACAACCTCTCCCTCGCTTTGGGCTATCGCCTCCAGGATAGAACCAAGCAGCGCTTCGATCTACTTGTGGGCTACCTCTTTCGCCGGGACAACTATACCCGAGGGGGTTCGGACAACTTCAACTACCTCAAGGGGGAGCTCAAGTACCGCTACCGCCTCACCAAACGCAATACCTTCAAGACCCGGCTGAGCTTCATCGAAAATATGGAGCGCTCCCAGGACTTTGAGAGTCAGTGGGTCAGTGCCCTCTCCATTTGGATTGTCGATGCCTTCCATTTGAAGGTGAGTTTTGAACTCAAGTACGACCACCTCCCGCCCCCTTCCAAAAAGCGGGTCGACACCATCACCAAGGGGACCATCGTCTACTCCTTCTAGGGCCAGGCGGCATACTCCTTGAGGGCTTGGACGAGGGTGGCGATCTCCCCTCGATCGACGGGTTCGTAACTTGAGATCTGGGAGCGATAGAGGAGCTTCCCTTGGTGGGAGAGTTCGAAACGGACCACGAAGTGTGGGTGGGGTTGGGAGGGGGTGGTCAGATTGGTGCAGCGAGATGGCATGGTGGAGAGAATTTCGAGACGGTAGGGGCATTGGGGATTTGTGTAGGGGGCAAGGAGGGTTTTCACTTGGGAGGCGAGGGAGAGGTCGTTGGAGGAGATGCGAAGACAGGTTGGGCGCTCCCTGGCGTAGATCTTTTCTTGGACTTTTTGCTCGCACCCTCCCAGCAGGAGGGCGCTGGCAAGCAGAAGGAGGCTAAATCTTGCCGCTGTGGGCTTTGTGGGCTGCAATCCAATCCTCAATGTTGCCAGTGAAGACAAAGACATTCTCATATCCCAGCACTTCGAGATAGGCCTTGACCCGGCTGGCAAAGAGTCCCTTGAGGCAGGCGGTTACGATGGGAGTTGTCTTGTCTTCTGGGAGGATATCCAGGTAGTTGGTGAACTCGGTGTAAGGGGTGTAGTAACTATCTGGGATATCGGCCTCCTCGGCATTTTCCCCACTCACTTTGGCTGGGGGACGCACATCGAGGAGGATGGCTCCCGCCTCTTTAACCAGCTCGATGGCCTTTTGCAGATCGACATTCCCGAGTTCGGGCTTCTCTTTGTTGAGTTCGATTTGCTCCTTGATCCGTTCGGCGATATTGCGCTCAAATTCTGTCAGCTTCGCCATGGCAACCTCCTTACATCGTTTTTGTCAGCTTATTATATTCCATTCAAGTCAAATTCTGTGCTACTTTTGGCACATATTCACAGACCGGGGATGCGGGGGATCTTGTTGAGCTTGGAGTTGCGAAAATACCAGCCCCACCCCCGTTTGATCCAGTGGCCGATAATGGGCATGGGAACCATGAGTCCGCGTTTCTGGCTTCGGTAGACGAAGGCTGCCCCGTCGCCGCTATCCATAACACAGATGATGTTGAGGTGGGGGAGGTAGCTTTTGGGCTGGCCACTGCGCTTTCCGCTAGCGATAGCGATGTTATAGGCGCTGTTACGGGCCATGACCTCGGCGATGTGGCCCTGTTTCGCTCTCCATTGAGGCCCCTCGATGTAGGCGCTATCGCCGATGGCGTAGACCCCAGGGCGATCATGGACCTGGCAGTACTCGTCAATCTTGATGAATCCGGCTTCGCTCAAGGGGAGATCGCTTTGGGCAAAGACCGGATGGCCCTGGTTGGCGGGGATGAACATGGTGTAATCGGATTCCAGCAGGCTCCCATCTTCGAAAAGGATCCCATCGGGACGAAACTCCTGGATCTTCTTGCCAAAGTGTTTACGGATCTGGAGCTTCGTAAAGAAGAGTTCCATCATCTTAAGGGCCTGGGGACCCAGCCGCTTGCCCGGTTCTGCCATGGTGGCGAAGAAGGTCAGCTCGAAGCGGTCCCGAATGCCCAACTTTTTCAGATAGGTGTGGATGTTGAAGATGACCTCAAAGGCGGGACCGCCCCGGACGGCGGTGGAGTCCTTGGGGTTTCCACCAAAGCCGATGGCGATTTTGCCCCCCCGTTTTTCTGTGATCAGGCGGTCCAGTTCGTCCCGAAGGGTGATGGCCTCCTCTGGGGCCCCACAGATGCTCATGTAATGCTGCTCCCCTGGATGGTGGACCTTGCCAGCTCCCATTGCGATAACTAGATAGTCTCCCTGGTATTCTCCCTTGTTGCCTATGGCTTTGCGCTCTTGGGAGTGGATTTGAACGATCTCATCCTGGATCCAGCGAAATCCATGGACCTGTTGGAGCTCATCGAGACTCAAGCAGACATCGGCGAATGTGGTCTTGCACACGGGAATCCAGATGGAGGTGGGGTAGATGTAGAGGTAGGGGCGGGGGGAGATAAGCTCCACCTCGAACCCCTCCTTGCGCAAAAAGATGGCTGCTTCTACCCCGGCAAACCCTCCACCAAGAACGACAACCTTACTCATCACTCCTCCTTCAATAGTGGAAAATCCGCTGTTCCTGGGGGATTTGAACCTCTTGAATCCCCGCATCCTTGAAGTAGTGTTTGGCCAAGGCGTAGAAGACCCCCAGGATCAGTCCGGTCACGATAACCCAAAAGACCGCCTTGCGTTTTGGCTCTGGAGCCCTCTGCCCGTAATCGTCAAGCTTATGGAGGGTCGGCTCTCCATGTTCGTCAAATCCTTGGCGCATTCCTTACTCCTTTGCTCCCCGTTTGGTCTTCTCCAAGTAGATATCCCAGCGCGGGAAGACGAAGATGGTATCCCTGACGACGGAGATGGAGGGGTCGTCAAGGGAGAAGGCGCGGATTTTAATGGGG
>PUXW01000020.1 GCA_009659925.1 Nitratiruptor sp.
CTCCAGTTCCTGGTCAAACATCGACACCCTTCACTATTTCATACACCCACTGCCGACTCTTCCCATATTCTTCTGCCAGCCGCTGGACGGCGCTCGGTTGGCTCATTCCCACCCTCCTCATTTTTCGACTTTCAGCTAGGAGGGGCCGTAGCGAGGTGGGATGGAAACGCTACCTTGAGATTCACCTATCCACCCCCTTGGAACTCCGCCCTATGGATGTCAATATCCCGCCTCAATTGGTAGAGTTTGTCTATTATGGCGGGAGGATATTGAGAATATTGCTGGAGGAAAAAAGTGAAAACAAACATTATTCTTTTTGAATAAAAGCGAGTTTGGAAAGGTTCGTATATTCGTATATTCGTATAGTTTTCGTATAGTTGTGGATGAAAAGGGAGAACCTTGGTTTCTAGCGAAGGATGTGTGTGATGTGCTGGGTTATAAAAACGCTAATGATGCTATCAAGAAACATTGCGATCCCGAGGATGTCACTAACCTTAAAGAAATATTAAAAGGTAGCGATTTGCTACCCCATAAATGGAGGGAGGAACTGCAAAAGCTCAAAGAGTGGGTGGAGCGGCAAAATAAGTAACAGAGTGCTGAAAGCTTTGTTATGCTCACTGCTTTGCTTATAGTTGGCTTTGCCTTTTATGTGCACCTTGCAGCAGTAAAAAAGGCACCCTTGAAGGAGCTATGAACATTCTCATCACCATGACGCACTCTTTGCAATAGTTGGGGCATCACCTACGCCATTTATGAAACAATTACCCACGACAAGAGAACCGATGAGAGACTAGTTCGCTGGAGGAAAAGAGGAAATGCCTCCGGCAAGAGCCGGAGGAAGGGAGGTTAGTTGGACTCTTTGTAGCAGAACCACCAGTCGTAGCACTGGTACTCTTTGGGCCGTTTGGCAGCTGTTTCGCAATCGGTTGCCGGGGGGATGATCACCTTGTCGCCGATAAGTTCGTTTTCGGGCCAGTTGGCCGGTGTCGCAACACCCTCGGCATCGCTCTTTTGCAAGGCTTTGACAGCTCGGATGATCTCTGGGATGTTGCGCCCAATCTCTTGGGGGTAGTAGAGGATGGTGCGCACCGTTCCCTCGGGATCGATGATGAAGACGGCACGAACCGTATTGGTCCCCTTCTTGGGATGGATCATCCCCAACTGGGCGGCGAGGGTATCGGTGGCGGCGATGATAGGAAACTCAATCTCGACGTCGAGCTTCTCCTTGATCCATTCGATCCACTTGATATGGCTAAAAACCTGGTCGATAGAGAGACCAACTAGCTTGGTGTTGAGAGCGTCAAACTCTCCCTTGTGTTTTTGAAAGCTGACGAATTCGGTGGTACACACAGGGGTAAAATCGGCTGGGTGGCTAAAGAGAACGACCCAACTTCCAGCTAGATCCTCGGGAAAACGCATAGGACCATGGGTGGTTTGAACCTCGATGGATGGGAACTTCTCTCCAAGCAGTGGCATTGCCATAGCTTCCTCCTTTTCCTTTTTTTCTAAAGCGATCTCCATGATCTCTTCGATCACCTCTTCAAGAGTGCGTTTCTCCTCTAAAGCCTTGCGCTTGAGCTCTTCGATGCTCTCGCTAATGAGCAGAGCTGCCTTCTTGAGAACATCCTTTTGGGTCTCGATAATCTCCTTGAGACGCTGGTCAATAGCCATTGGAACCTCCTTCGTCCTATTCTCGCCACGAGGCCCCCCATGGGGAGAGGCTACTCGGCGTTGAGCAGCTCGACGGCTTTGAGCATCTTCAAGCCAGCCTCGTTGACACTATTTTGTCCCAGGTACTTGGCCTCCCTTGCCGCGATGTACGCCTTCTCGAAGCTCTCCTTGGACAAACCGCTGCGCTTGATGGCCTCTTTGAGGTTCTCAGGCAAGATGCGGATCTTTTGCTCCTTCACATACATACTCCCAGTCTCGGCAATCGCCTTGACAACCCGATAGATGGTTGGGTTAATGGGAGCCCCAAAACCACTGGGAACTCCACTCATCGCCTCATCCATCAACTTGCCAAACTCGGTTTCGATAATATGGCCATCGGGCATGATCTCGACGAACCCTTTCGCCTCCAATTTGTCCAAGGCCTCGCTCCGGCGAATGCGCTCCTCTTCACTCAAAGACTCCTCAAGAACCTCTTCACACGAGATTCCTCGATCTGGGATGATCTTGAAGATATCGGCCTCGTACTTGGTCATGAAGGGGAGCTTCTTCCCGTAGGCGAGCTCTTCGTACAAGAGCCCCGACTTACTTGGCTCGTAGGTTCCCAAAATCCGCTCCCGCCGTGCCTCAAGAACCCACTCTCGGTTGGGAGAGCTGAAGATCTTGTTGGAGATGGTGAGGGTCTTGACCGACCAACTGTGGATGGAGCGCTCATCCCGCTGATCCTCGATCACCTTATGGCCCGCTTCGGTGACATAGTAGACAGCTCGACCCTTCTGATCCTCTCCCTCGCTGATTAGTCCAAAGGCCTCCAAGGAGTAGAGGTACTCCCGCAGGTCGAAGTTCTCTTCGAACCATTTGACCATATCCTTGGCCTCGCCAAACTTCTTGGCAATCTCCTTTTTCTTGTAGGGCATCTCGTCGAGACGGCGCCCATACTTTTCGAGGATACGCTTGTACTCCCTGATCTTGCGATCCACCAACTCTCGCTTGATCTCGTCGAACGTCGCCGTCTCCTCGGGGTTGGAGGTATATTTTTCCTCCCAGATCTTCTGGATGGTCTTGAGGGTCTCCACCTCTTCCTTCTCGATAGCAAAGGATTTGAGGGGGCGCTCCCGCTTGTCTTTGAAGATACGGTAGACCTCCAGCGCCTTCTCACCCCCCTTGCTCAGGGTATCCACATCGTGGAGGTAGCCAAGGGCCTCGAGTTGGATCAAGGTATCGACATCTACATCCTCTCCATCGGCTACCCGGGCAATGGATTCGAGGATCGAAATGTCCAAAACCGCCCCCTCATTGGCCCATCCAGCCAGCGTCAAGGTCTCCTTGACCGCTTGACCCAGCTCGGTGAAGGTGAAATAGTCTCCATGGGGTACGCTGTAGGCAATGAGCCGCATCGCCTCCAAGAGGTCCTTGTTGTTCCCCTCGATCGGGAGGTAGTGGGCATCGGTGGGCCCCATTGGCGACTTACGGATATACTCGGCCAGCTGGGCATCGATGACCAATTCGGGCTCCCCCTTCATGTAGGCGTCGTAGAGATCCTTGGCCTCTTGGGTGATGAGCCCCTCTTCGCTGGCAAATCCTCGAATAGCCAAGGGCTCTTGGGAGATGGAGGTGGTGCGATCCTTGTTCTTGATGGCTCCATCGATCATGGCGATCACTTCCGAGCTCACCCACTTGAAGCTCTCCTTCCACTCGTCGATCTTTTCCATCTTCTCCACGACCCGGGACAAGACGTCAGCCACCAAACTTCCCATGTAGGTCAATTCGACTTTGGCTGGGATGGGGAAGCGGATGAGACCACTGAGATTGAGCTCTTCGATCGCCTCTTTGTTGAGTTTGGATACATCGATGGTCTTCTCATCGCTGCGATGGAGTGCGAGTAGGATCTTGGCACCCTCTTTTTTAATGACCATGCAGACTCCTTCGTTGAGAGAGAATTTTTGGTGCAATTGTAGTGGAAAGGGGGGAGGCGGGTCTGCAACGAAAGTAGCACAGCAATCCACGGCCCCTTAGGAGGCCGTGGAAGATCCAGCGCTTTGGGGATTTTGATTCTCTTGAGACTCCTCTCCTTGGGATTGGGAGGTTTCCCCTTTTTGGAGCTTGTCGATATAGCTGCCCATCGTCAAGAGGACAACCCCATCGAAGAACATGCTAATTCCAACAAAGAGCCCTACGAGGATGAGGGAGTTGAAGGGCCATCCAATGAGAAAGATCACACCCAGAATGATGGAGAGGATCCCATTGAGCAGGATCAGCCACCACCACTTCTGTCCCTTGAGCTGTCCAGCCAGAGCGAAACTGGCAAATCCGTCGAAGAAGAAGTAGACCGCAAGGATGATCCCCAGTGCCGCAACTCCTGGGATGGGGAAGATGGCTACGAGAATCCCCGTGAGGATGTAGATGAAGGCTTTGAGCCAACCAAGCCAATCCTTGCGGTCATTTTCCCACGTGTGAAAAGCGATGACGAACCCGCTAAAGAGAAAGAGCCAGGCCACAAAATAGGCGGTGGCCACCGACATGATGGTGGGATAGAAGATCCCCACCAAACCCAAGAGCAAGAAGATCACTCCAGCAATCTTGGAGTGCTTTGCGAACTTCTCCATCACCTCCTTGTTGAGGTGCTGGATATTTTGATAGCCAACCATGATCGATCCTTTAGAGCGTCAAGTCCATGATACCCTTGGCACGCTCGATCAGCTCGTGGGAGACCGCTCGGTTCTCCTCGTCGATCTTCTTCATAATCCGTGCCAAAACGAGGGTAAGCCCACCAACCAACTCGGGCAAGAAGCGCTCCAACTCCACTTCCAACTCCATGAGGGGTGGATAGGTTGCCAATCGATCGAGGATCTCCTTGAGCTCCAGCTCTTGTTCGAGCTTTTTAAACTCGTTGATGGTCTCCTCAAGCCCCTTGGTGATGGGCAGATCGTACTTCCAAATCACATCCCGTCCATTGTATTTGGCCGCCTTTTGTCCCATGAGGAGGAGGTCGTAGAGCTTCTGCTCTACGATATCGGTGACCTCCTTGGCGTGCCCCTTTTTGATGTCAAGCCCCGCTCCTCGGCGAAAGAGCTCCTCTAGATGGTGAAACCCAACAACTGCCATCAAAACTCCTTACTTGTTGATTGTCTGGATTGCCTTCTCTTTGAACTCTTTGAGCTTGTTGATCAGCTCTTCAAAGAGTTTCTCGGCTTTGTTTTTACCCTTCACCTCTTTTTCCACCTGCTCGATCATCTCTTCCAGCTGCTCGTAGGTGGTATCACTATCGCTCACATAACCCAGGGCTTCAGCCTTTTTCAAAGCCATCTTTGCCTCAGCCAGGTATTCGAGAGCCTTTTGTTTATCCTCTTTGGCCACCTTCTTGGCCGCTTCGACCAGATGGATCGCCTGGACCAGTGGGATCGGTGTGATCACATCGATTTCGACGAAGGTAGAAAGGGCGGTATTGAGGACCGCTTTGGCATCTTCGATGCGATCTTCATGCAAGAATTTGGCGGCTAGTTTCAAAGCAGCCGGATAGCTGGCCAGCGGGAGGTTGACCACCTTCAAAACGATCTCGCTACGCAGGGTATCGAGGATACGGCGAGCCTCTTGAATCTTATTCTCCCGCAAGAGGGCCTTGGCTGTAATGAGGGCGGTCTTGATATCCTTCACGCTCCCTGGAAAGTCCACAACCTCGATGGCACTATCGATGGGAATGAGGGCAGGGGCGTTGGGAGCAGCAAGGACCACCTCCAGCTTTCCGATCGCCTCTTTGAGGTACTTGAGGGCCTGCTCTTTGTTCCCCTTGTCCAATTCGATGAGAACCTTATGGGTCAAGGCGACAGCGTCCACCGCCTCTTGAACGATCTTGACCTCTTTTTGCTCCTTTTGTACCTGGACCTTAGCCTCACTCAAGGCCTTTTTGGACTCAGCCTTACTCGCCTCGCTTGCAAAAACACCTGTGGCAACGAGGGAAGCAGCTACCAGTGAAAGGAGTACCCGTTTCATCCACAACCTCCTGATAAATTTTTTTGGATAAGATTATTTTAGTCTAGGCCTGCAAAATGTACCGCTACTTTAGTTGCAATCGCTCCACCAGTTTGCCGATATCGGCTAACCGCAACTTCCGCCGCTCCACCTGGAGGGAACCCTCCTTCTTGAGCTCTTGGATGTGGCGGTTGACCACATGGCGAACCGTGCCGATGAGGGAGGCGATCTCCTCATGGGGAAGATCGTGGATGAGGCGCAATTTCGTGCTTTCGGGATCGAAGTGTTTGAGGAGGAGCTTGATGAAGCGGGTCGAAGTATCGTGTAGGCTCAAATCGGTGGCCAGCTCTTCTAGAGAGCGCATCTCGGAAGCGATGTAGCGGAAGATGAGTTTGCGAAATTCGGCGTTGGAGTCGATCCACTCCCGGACCTTTTCGATAGGAACCCGGAGGGTCTTGGTATCTTCGTAGGCGTGGGTTACCACCTCGTGGGGACGATCGTCCAAGAGAACGATCACATCGAACATGTCCCCCCGGGTCAAGATCTTGATGGTTTGTTCCTTGTTCCCCTCGAAGTCGTATTGGTAGACCTTGATCCGCCCATCGATGATGAAATAGAAGTAGTGGATCGTATCTTCGTAGCTCATGGCGGGCATGTTCTTGTAGAAGGTGATGATCTTGCCGTAGTGGTTGATATCCTCGATGATCTTGGCGGGCACTGCGGAGAAGAGCTCGATATTGTAATCCTGGGGCTCCATCAAAACTCCAATCCAAAACTCCCAAAGCCACCCAGATTTGGATTGGAATAGCCAAAACGGGTGGCCCAACTTTGCAAAAGGAGGATATCCCCCTTGGGATCGATCCCCATGGGGCAGACTTGGGTGCAGTTGCCACACAGGGTACAACTCCAAATCCCATGGTCCACCACCGCCTCTATGTGCTCCCTCTTCTCCCCCTCCCGCCGATCGACCAGGTAGCGGTAGGCCCGACTCAAGGCAAAGGGGCCCAAAAAGTCTGGATCCTCCTGGAAGACGGGACAGCTACTATAACAGCTCTGGCACAAGATACACCCAGTTTGGACCTCAATTTGGCGAATCGCCTCCTCATCCACCGCCGCCTCTTGGGGTTTGAGCATCCAGGCTTTGGCCCGATCGAGAGACTCGACGGCCGGGCGCACCACCAGATCCCGGATGGGCTCCAGACTGGTCAAGGGTTCGATCAGGTCCCCATCGGCCACTTTGGTGGTACAAGCGAGACGCTCCCGACCATTGACCCGCACCCCACAGCTGCCACAAACCCCACTACGACATCCAAGGGGGAAGGTGAGGGTCGGGTCAACCCCCTCCTTGATGGCGATGAGGTTCTCCAACAGGGTCTTGTCGGGATCGACCTCGTAGACCTGAAGGAATCGGCCCTGAGCTGGATGGTAGCGTGCTATCTGGATCTTGACCTGCATCTTTTCACCATTCCCTTTGACGGAATTGGGTATGGAGAACCCCCTCCTCCTTCCATAAGAGCAGGTGGCCCTGGAACTCCTTCCTCGTTTCGGGATAGTCCTGGCGGTAGTGGGCTCCCCGACTCTCTTTGCGCTGCTCCATCGCCACCACCGCAGCTTCGGCTACTTCCAGCATGTTGCCATATTCGAGGAAGTGGAGCAAATCGGTATTGTAGTGCCAGGAGCGGTCCCGAAGCCCCATGAGGGAGAGCTCCTGTTGGTGTTGACGTATCGTGGCCAGAACCCCTTTGAGGGCCTGCTCTTCCCGGACGAGTCCCGCGTTGTGGTAGAGAACCCGTTCCAAGAAGGAGCGCCGCTGGAAGCGATCGATTGTGGCCGGTATATCAAAGAGCTTCTGGAGGAAGGCCCGATCCTTGACGGTCTGCTTGTACTCAATGGCAGGGGAAGCCTCCTGACATTGAGCCGCCTCATAGGCCACCTCCCATCCCGTCACGAGCCCTTCCAAAAGGGAGTTGCCTCCAAGCCGGTTGGCCCCGTGGAACTTGGGGTTGGCACACTCCCCGATGGCGAAGAGCCCCTCCAAGGAGGTGGTCCAATCCCTGGCCACATCGATTCCCCCCATGGTGTAATGGGGGGCTGGACGAATGGGAAGGAGTTCGTGGACAGGATCAATCCCGGCATGAAGGAGAGCGAGCCGGCGCTCCTGGGGGAGATGGGTATCGATGAAATCCTCCCCGAGGTGGCGTATATCGAGATAGACCCTTTGACCCTCCTCCAACTGCTGGTAGATAGCCCGAGCCACCTGGTCCCGGGTCGCCAACTCATCGACAAACCGCTCTCCCTCTCCATTGACCAGCCACCCTCCAGCTCCCCTCGCCGCCTCGGAGATGAGGATGGCACTTCCGGCTAGAGCGGTCGGATGGAATTGGACAAACTCCAGATCACTCACCCGGGCTCCAGCCCGCAAAGCGGCTCCAAGCCCCTCCCCCACCACTCCATAGCGGTTGGTACTGGCATTTCCATAGATCCGGGCGAAGCCTCCCGTCGCCAGGATCGTAGCCTTGGCCAGCTGCTGTCTCACCGCTCCCCGCTCTAGATCGAGGAGGGTCCCTCCCAGGACCCGTCCCTCCTCGACAATGAGGTTGAGGAGATAGTGGTTTGGGAGGAAATGGACCCCCACGGAGCGGGCCCGATCGTAGAGGGTTTGGAGCAACTTGAGGCCCGTGTAGTCCTGGGCGTAACAGGCCCTGGGGCTGCTAGCTCCTCCCAGGCTGCGCTGGGCGATACGATCCTGGATGCGGCTAAAGGGCATACCGATGCGATCGAGCCAGGCTATGAGCTCTGGCCCCTTGGAGCAGATTCGCTCCACCATGACCGGATCGGCCAGTCCGCCTCCAGCCTTGAGGGTATCGGCAACATGGCCCTCGATATCCCCATCGAGGGCGGCGTTGATTCCCCCTTGGGCCATGGTGGTCTGGGCTTGGGTGGGATACTCTTTGGAAACCACCAGGACCTTGCACCCTAGCTCTCGAGCCCTGATGGCGGCGGTCAATCCGGCAACCCCGCTGCCGACGATCAATAGATCGCTATCCATCAGCGCAGCTCAATCTCGACGATCTTGTTGCCATCCAGAACGAGGCGAACCCGATCTCCAGAGCGAAAGTAGTGGCGCTCGTCGACCTTGATCACCGTCGTAATGGTGGAGCCATCTTGCAAGCGGATGGTCAGCTGCTGCCCTCTGGTGGAGGCCTGGGCTCCGAGGAGAGAACCCAGCAACCCTCCGCCAAGGGCCGCCGCCACGCTTCCCTTTCCCTTGCCAAATTGGGAGCCGATGATAAGGCCAACGATCCCTCCCAGGGTCGCCCCCTCTTCGCCCCCCTTGATCGTCACCTCCCGGGCCTCTAGAACCACCCCTTCCACGCTGCGGAAGATCCGGTTGGTGTTGGCATGGGTGTAGCCCTTGGGTGCGCACCCTTGCACCAAGGGTACAAGCAGGAGGAGAGCCAGCAGAAACGAAGCAAACCTTCTCATGGAGACTCCTTTTCCATCGTCGCGCTATCGATCTCGATGGTGGTGTGGACATTCCCCCTCGGGTTGAAATCGGCCACGAGGCGCATCCAGCGGGGTTGCAACTTGGCGTAGAGGGTGTCGAAGACCTCGTTGACACTATCCTCATGGGAGATGTAGCGGTTGCGAAAGGAGTTGATGTAGAGCTTGAGGGCCTTGAGCTCGACGACATAGCGATCGGGAATGTATTCGAGGGTGAAGGTGGCATAGTCAGGATAGCCACTCCTGGGACAAAGACAGCTGAACTCGGGTAGGGTAATGGTGATCTTGTACCGCTTGTCGTGGTTGTTGGGCCACACTTCTAGATCCCGCTCGGGATCGAAGTTGGCAATTTCCGCCTCTCCGTATCGCATCAGTGCTCCTCGATGAACCGTTTGAAATTCATGGCATCCATCGGACGGGCGATGGCATACCCTTGCAAATAGTCGACACCAAAATCTTTAAACTCCCGCTCCTTCTCCTCATCGTCGATGAACTTCACCACACTCTTGATGCCAAGTTCCTTGAAGGTAGTAATCCATCCTTGCAAGATCGCCCGGTACCGGGGATCGTCGCTGTGTTTGGTGAAGAACTTGTCGAAGTGGACGAAATCCACATCGATGAGTTTGATGTACTCGATGGAGGCGTTGCACGATCCGAAGTTGTCGAAGGCCAGCTTGAAGCCGTGGCTGCGGTACTCCTCCAAAATGGAGCGGTAGTAGCGCAGATCCTTGTAGATGCTGTTCTCATAGAGCTCGACCACGAAGGAGCTCGTAGGCACTCCCGAGGTTTCAAAAAGGACGAAGAAACGCTCGCTAAAACTCTTGTTGCGCACCGAGTAGGGGGAGACGTTGAAGCTGTAGTGGATCTGGTGGGGGAGATCGTGCTCCTTGATGGTGGTGATAATCGTCTTGGCCAGGGCCAAATCGAAGTCGTTTTCCATCCCGAGCCTGTTGACGACGGGGACGAATTGGCTTGGATGGATGATATTCCCCTCGTCATCCAAGAGTTTCACAATGACCTCGGCCAGATCGAAGCGCCCCGTCGCCACATGGAGGGCCGGCTGGAAGTAGACCGAGATCTTGCCGTTCTTGATGATATCGGCGACGGTCCGTTCGAACTCGGTGGCGCTCCGTTTACGCTCCTTGGCGATATGCTCCCGTTTATTCTCCCGTTTGCATCGCCCCTTGCAGTAGTAGAGCTCTTCGTAGAGGTGGTCGATGAGTCCCTTGACCTCATCCTCTTCGATCCGCCCGTAGGTGGCGAAGAGCTTGATCTCAATATTGTCGATGAAGCTATTGTCGTAAAGCTTGAGGAAGGAGCTTACCAACCGCTTCACCTCCTCCTCATCGTCACTCTCGACGATGACGAAGAAGTCCCCCCCTTTGAAGCGGCCAATGGGGACCTCCTTGCCCAGCTGCTCCATGAAGAAGAGGTCGATGAGGGCGGCGAACTTCCTCAAAATCCGGTCCCCATTCTCGATACCGTAACGCTCGTTGATCTCCTTGATGTTATCGATGGAGATGAGGACGAGGTAGTTCCCCTTGAATTTGGGGAGGAGTTTGAGGAAGTAGGTCCGGTTGAAGGCGCCGCTGATTTCATCGATCACCTTCTCCTGGGTGGTGGAGAAGAACATGTAGTAGAGGTAGTAGACCGAGGCGAGGAGGCCGAGGAAGAGGATGACGGCATTGTAGATGAAGGGCCGATTCTCCAGGAAGATCACCGCCGCCAGCAGGACGATGAGCAAGACGATAGGGGTAGCCGTTCGGAGGGTGAAGAGGAACTTGTTCCGCTTGTCTTGTTTAATCGAGTACATCAGATATCCAAGTGGCGTACATCTTTGGCGTGCTCTTCGATGTAGCGCTTGCGAGGCTCTACCTCGTCGCCCATGAAGAGGCTAAAGATCAAGCTGGCGTGTTCGGCATTTTCGACCTTCACCCGCAAGAGACGGCGATTTTCCGGATCCATCGTGGTCTCCCAAAGCTGTTCTGGATTCATCTCCCCAAGTCCTTTGTAGCGTTGGATGTAGGCCCCCCGTTTGGCGTTGCGCTCCACCTGGTTCAAAAGTTCCAAGAGATCCCGCCCCACAAGGCTTGGAGGGATGCGCTCCATGAGCTCCTGGTAGATCTGGAGGGCTTCGGCGAAGTGGGGATTGGTGAAGAGATCTTCGTCGATGCGAATCTCTTCGAGTCCTTCGTGGGTCTGGATAAAGAGGTGGAGCCACTCCCGATCGATCTCCTTGTTGAGGATGTTGCATCCCTGCTCGGTGCAAAAGGTCTCGATGGCTTGGAGGAGCTCCTCCATCTCCAAGGAGATGAGCTCTTTGTGTTCGATCAGAAAGCGGACCACCTCGATGAGGGGGTAGCGCTTTTGCAGCTCCTTGAGGACCATCCGGTAGCGGGCGACCAGCTGGAGCAAGTCGACGAAGTCTGTTCGCCCAAGGCCTACCTCTTCGAGGATCTTACCATCGACCCCCCGTTCGATGAGGAAGCGGGCTAGGGCACTCTCATCCTTGAGGTAGACCTCTTCCCGCCCCTTCTTGTAGCGGTAGAGGGGGGGTTGGGCCATGTAGAGGTAGCCCCGCTCCACCACTTTCGGGAGGAAACGGAAGAAGAAGGTGAGCAGGAGGGTTTGGATATGGCTCCCATCCACATCGGCGTCGGTCATGATGATGATCTTGTGGTAGCGCAGTTTGCTCTCGTCGAAATCCTCCCCAATCCCACATCCGAGGGCGGTGATGATGTTCTTGATCTCCTCGGATTTCAAGATCTTGTCGAGGCGGGCCTTCTCCACGTTGAGGATCTTCCCCTTCAAGGGTAAGATAGCCTGGAAGGTACGATCCCGCCCCTGTTTGGCACTTCCTCCAGCACTATCTCCCTCCACAAGGAAGAGTTCGCTCACCCTGGGATCTTTGCTCTGGCAATCGGCCAACTTCCCCGGCAAAGTCCCCACCCCCATGCTGTCCTTGCGCCGCACCAGCTCCCTAGCCTTCTTGGCCGCCTCCCGTCCTCTCGCAGCAGCCAGAGCCTTTTGCATAATGGCTCGGGCATCACTGGGGTGCTCCTCGAAGTATTGGCTCAACCGCTCGTAGGTGAGCTTTTGCACGATGGGGCGTACATAGGAGCTTCCGAGCTTGCCCTTGGTCTGCCCTTCAAATTGGGGTTCGGGTACCTTGACGCTCACCACGGCCACCAGCCCCTCCCGTACATCCTCGCCGGTGATCTTGACGCTCCGCTCTTTGGCACTGGCATTTTGGGCGATGTAGTTGGAGATGGCCCGGGTCAATCCGGCCCGGAAACCGCTCTCATGGGTTCCCCCTTCGGGAGTGCGGATGTTGTTGACGAAGCTCAAGAGCCGCTCATCGAACCCCTCGTTGTAGAGGAGGGCGATATCCACCTCTACATCCTCGATCCTGTCGGAGAAGGCAATGGTCCTGGTAATCGGGGGGCGGGGGGTGATATCCTGGACGAACTGGCCAATCCCTCCCTCAAAGTGGAAGACCTCCCGCTTGTCCTGGCGCTCATCTTTGAAGGTGATGGTGACGTTGGGGTTGAGGTAGGCCAGCTCCCGAAACCGCTTGGCTAGGATATCGTAGTCGAAGGTCGTGGTCTCGAAGATCTCCTCGTCCGGCCAAAATTCGATGGTCGTTCCGGTCCTGTTGGTGGTGCCGATGACGATCAAGTCGGTGATGGGAACCCCCCGCTCGAACTCCTGGCGCCAGATCTTACCATCCCGCTTGATGGTCATGATGAGCTTTTTGGAAAGGGCATTGACGACCGAGACACCAACACCGTGAAGCCCGCCACTCACTTTGTAGGCGCTGTCTCCTCCAAATTTCCCCCCTGCGTGCAAGACGGTGAGGACCACCGTTGCCGCCGGGATCTTCTCGGTCGGATGGATGTCGACGGGAATTCCCCGCCCGTTGTCGCTGATCCGGGCGCTCCCCTCCTTGGTGAGGGTGATTTCGATCTTGTCGCAGTAGCCGGCCATCGCCTCGTCGATGGCGTTGTCCACCACCTCGTAGATGAGATGGTGGAGCCCCTTGGTGCTCGTATCGCCGATGTACATTCCGGGCCGTTTGCGAACTGCCTCCAGCCCCTTGAGGACCCGGATCTTCTCCGCACCATACCCGCTCATCGCGCTCCTTCTCTTTTTGGGCGATTATAGCACAATCGGCATAACGATGGTGGTGAAGTTGCCACTTCGCAGCTGGAAGGGGATATCCGGTTCGTTGATCCCCATCTCGAAGTGCTCTTCGTCTATTTGGGCGAGAAAGTCCAGGAGGTAGCGGCTGTTCATCCCCATGGTGAAAGGCTCCCGGAAGGGGGTTGCCACCTCGATTTCGGTCTGGGCTTCGATATTGTCGTCACTAAGGTTGGTGAAGTGGATCCGATCTGGGAGGAAGGTGAGTTTGATCTCGCTGGAGATGATGGTGATTTGTTTGATGGCGTCAACCATCGCCTGTTTGGGAAGGGTGAGCTTGTAACGGAGACTTTGGGGGATGATCCGTTCGTAGTCCGGGTAGCGCCCGTTGATGAGTTTGGTGAAGAGAGTGTAGTTGGGACTGGTGACGATGAGGTGGTTGGGATCGTAGCCTACCTCCATCTGGTTGAGGAAGATCTTCTGGATTTCGGTAATGGCCCTTTTGGGGATGATGAGTTGGAGTTCCTGGTCCAAGGTTTTAGGGATACTCACTAAGGCAAGACGGCGGGTATCGGTAGCAACGAAGTTGATCCGGTCTCCCTTGATGTCGATGAGGGCACCATTGAGTTCGTATTTGGGGTTGTTGGTATCGATGGCCGGAGCGATCTTCTTGAAGGAGTCGATGAATTCCCGGGCCTGCATATCGATCCGGGGAAGGTTGCTCGTTTCAGGAAAGGGGGGAAATTGGGAGGGATCGAAGGAGGGGAGTTTGAACTTAGAACTCTTTTGGGTGATGCGCAGGGCATCTCCCTTGCCTTCCAGCGTGATGGTGCCCTCCTTGAGGATCCGGACGATGTCGAGGAGTTTTTTCCCGTTGGCCGTCACTGCCCCCGGTTCGTGGATGGTGGCCTCTTGGAGTTGGGTGGCTAGTCCCATCTCGTAGTCACTGGCTTTGAGTTCGAGACCCTGGTCGGTGGCATTGAGGTAGATGTGGGAGGTGATCTGGCTCATATCCCGCTTTTCCAGAAAGGGTTGCATCTGGCTGAGGATTTGTTCCAGCAAACTCTTGTCGATTTCGATCTTCATTGCGCACTCCCAACTAACTTTTCCTTATTCTAGTCTTTTTATGCTTTAATTTTTTTAAACTTAGATAGTAGTAGTAGTAGTTTGGTGTGAATTGTGTGAAAAAGTGATGGGAGCTCCCATCCCATCGGGACTTTGGATGTGAAAAAAGATGTGAATAACATGTGAACAAATGTGAATAACTTTCCACCTCTTCCCACTCCCTCCGGCTCTCAAGGAGAAGAGAGGCGTTTGATCTTGTGTTGGAGGGAGGCGATGAAGAGTTTGAATTCGGGATCCTTTTGGATTTGCTCCTGGATACGTCGCATGGCGTGGCTCACTGTGGAGTGGTCCCTCATTCCGAAGAACTGGGCGAGGGCTGGCATCGAGTTGGGGGTGAGGGTTCGGGCCAGGTAGATGACAATCCGTCTAGCTAGGACAGTTCGTCGGCTCCGGCTCTTGCTCCGGATTTCGCTGGGTTTGATGTTGAGTTCGCTGGCTACGAGGGTGACGATATCTTGGAGTTGGATGCTCTGCTCTTGCTCCTTGCGCTGTTCGGAGAGCACACTTTGGGCCAGCTCGATGGTGATGGGCTGGTTGACGAGGGTGGAGTAGGCGTTGAGCTTGTTGATGACCCCTTCGATCTCCCGAATATTGCTGTCCATGTGGGTGGCGATGTAGTTGATGACCTCATCCTCCAGCTCGATCTTGTTGAGTTCGCACTTCTTCTTGATGATGGCGATTTTGGTCTCCAGTTCCGGGGGCTGGATATCGGCGATGAGTCCCCACTCGAACCGGCTTTTGAGGCGATCTTCCAGACCGACGATCTCCTTGGGGTGTTTGTCGCTGGTGAGGACGATCTGTTTTGAGGCGGTATGAAGTTCGTTGAAGGTGTGAAAAAACTCCTCTTGGGTGCGCTCCTTGCCGCTGAGGAATTGGACATCATCAATGAGAAGGATGTCGCATTTGCGGTATTTCTGACGGAAATGCTCGATACTCTGGTTGCGTAGGTGGTAGGTGAAATCGTTCATGAACTGCTCGATGGTCACATAGATGACAATACGGCCCCGGGCTAGGTTGTAGTTGCCAATGGCATGGAGGAGGTGGGTTTTGCCAAGCCCCACCCCACCGTGGATGAAGAGGGGATTGTAGACCTTGCCTGGACGCTCTGCAACGCTCAAGGCGGCGGTATAGGCGAAGTGGTTGGAGCTTCCAACGACGAAGTTTTCGAAGATGTAGGTCGGATTGATCTTGGTGCTGGGAGGGGTCGGATTGGGCTCCCACTGGGGGTTGGTGCGCTGGATCGGAAGGGTGGTAGGGGTGGTAATTTCGACTTGGGTCTTCATTCCTGTGCGCAGTTGGAAGAGTTGGGCCATCTTCTTGGCATATTTGGCCCGAACCCAGTTGGCGATGAAGATGTTGGGGGCTTCGAAGACGATCCAATCGCTCTTGGAGCGCTCCTCGTCGAGTCGAAGTTGCTTAATGTAGCGCTCATATTCGCTTTGGGGAATCTCCTCTTCCAGACGCTGGAGTATCTCTTCGATGAACACGGGTCACCTCGTTTGCGTTGTGAATATGTGAATATGTGTGAATATGTGAAAATCTACCTAAGGGATGTGAAAAACCTACCCTGTGAATATCTGCCCACAATTCTATCCTAAATCCCTTCCAATTGGCTACAATAGGGACTTTGTGAGATGGAAAGAGGGTGTGAATAACATGTGAATAATATGTGAATAACTGGAGGAGGCGTGATGAAAATCCTTGGAATCGATCCTGGGAGTCGGCGATTAGGTTATGGGATCGTTGCTTTAGAGGGCAGGCGGCTTCGGTTGGTCGAAGCGGGGGTCGTCCATATCCGTAGCGACCATTTTCAAAGCCAGCTCCTCGAAGTGGTGGAGGGGCTCGATCAAATTGGCCAGGACCAAAGTATCGACGCGGTAGCCCTGGAGGGGATCTTCTACGCTTATAATCCTCAAAGCGTCCTCAAACTAGCCCAGTTTCGGGGAGCCATCGCCCTCCGCCTCCTGGAGCGTTATGGCAAGTTCCACGAGTATACCCCCCTCCAGGTGAAACGAGCCCTCACAGGCAATGGCAAGGCGACCAAGGAGCAGGTCGCCTTCATGGTCCGTCAATTTCTCGGAATCCGCAAGGAGCTGCGCCCCTTTGACATGAGTGACGCCCTGGCGGTGGCCATCACCCACGCCCAGCGGCTAAAATGAGATGCCAAGGCGCACGATGCTCTTGGTGTCGGTCTTTTTAAAGCCGGCAGGGGGGAGGTTGTCGTAGATCACCTGCTCTTCGATGACGGCGTGGATCCCTTCGGCGATGTTGAATTTGAGGCCGAGGATCCCACTCACTTCGTAGTTGTTGGAAAAGTCGTCGAAGGCCTCGTTGGCTTTGAGGGTCCCATAGAGGAGGCTGAGCTGGTTGAGCTTGTTGGTATAGTCTACCTGTTGGAGGAGGGAGCCGAAAGTGTCGGTCTTGGTCTCATCGGCGAAGTCGAGGACATTGTAACCAACACCGAGTTTGAGTTTGAGGGAGCTTTGCCCGTCGTTATAGACCTCCTTCCCGGCTCCCAGACCGAAGGTGTACTTTCCGTCGTAGTTCTTGAAATCCGGGTTGCGCAGCCAGTCGAAGGTGAAGTAGCCAAGCCACCCATCGGCGATAAACTGGTCGAGGCCAAGGGAGGCCGTGTACTCCTCGTTACTCTTGATGTCGTCGTTTTCAGCGTAAAAGGCGCTTATGGCGAAGGAGAGGTTCAAGGGTTGGGCGTTGAGGCCGGTCGTGGTATGGCGGAGGGCGTAGCGGGCGTTGAGGTTGGTGGTCTTGGTATTTCCAGTGGTGTTGGTAAAGCCCAAATCGATGCTCTGACCGCCGAAAAGGAGGGCGGTAGCTATGGAGAGGGTTGCTAGTTGTCGCATGGCTGATCCTTTGGCGTGATGTAGGGTTCAAAGAGGTAGCGGTGATCTGCAGGGAGGGTCTCGAAGATGGCCCAACTGAGATGGCGCATCTCCCAGAGGGCCGTCTTGGCGCTGCGCAGTGAGAGGAAGTTTTGAAGGCTCCTGGCGTTGATGGTCCAGGTGAGTTCACTCTTGTAGCTTTCGGGCAGGCAGTACTTGGCCAGATCGTTGGAGACCCCCGAAGCGAGTAGGTGGCGGAGGCGTTCCAGGGCCTCGATGCTGGCCCGATCCACCTCGGGGTGGCCGGTGAAGACGAGGTAGCGGCTAGCCCGTTGGGGATCGTCCGGATCGAAGGGGGGCTCCTTCTTGAGCTCCTTGAGGGTGTAGCGTGTCGATTTGACGCTCAAGGAGGCGATCCTGTGGCGGGCCAGCTCTTGGAGGAGGGCCCGACTGATTCCTTGGATGTAGAAGGTGTAGACCAGGTGTTCGAGGGTGGAGGCGTGGCGGTAGCGGTTGCCTACCCGATCGATAAGCTCCCGATCCTTAGGCCCCCCTCCATCCCCTTTCTCGAAGCTTTGCCAGCAGGTCCGGATGGCGTGGGCTGCCACATGGAGTGGAGTGTAGTGGAGCAGCGAGACCTTCATCCCTCCCCTTGTGTTAGAATAGCTTTCGATTATACCATAAAGGAGCCGTGATGGAGTGCCACCAACGCTTCTACCAGGATGAGGAGGATTTTCGCTCCCCCTTTGCCAGGGATCGGGATCGAATCCTCCACTCCTTCGCCTTTCGTCGCCTCGAGTATAAGACCCAGGTCTTCATCAACCATGTGGGTGATTATTTCCGGACCCGTCTGACCCATACCCTGGAGGTAGCCCAAATTGCCAGGACCATAGCCAACGCTCTGGGACTTGAAGAGAGCCTTACCGAGGCTATCGCCCTGGCCCACGATCTGGGCCATACCCCCTTTGGCCACAGCGGGGAGGAGGAGTTGGATCGACTCATTCGCCGCTCCCACAGTCCCCACGGTTTCGATCACAATTTTCAATCCTTTCGGATCGTCCACCAGCTGGAGCGCCGCTTCAAGGAGTTTCCAGGGCTCAACCTCACCTTCGCCACCCTCGAAGGGATCCTCAAGCACACTCCCCCCTACCCCAAACCCTTCCTCGGTCAGTGGTACCACCACTACTTCAACCTCGATCGCCACCCCTGTCTGGAAGCGATGGTGGTGGATCGGGCCGACGAGATCGCCTATTTGAGCGCCGATATCGACGATGGGATTAAGTACGGCCTCATCCACTTTCACCAGATCGCTTCCAATCCCCTGGTCCAGGAGGTGATGGAGGAGGTCCAGGAAAGAGGGTACGATCCCCAGGAGAAGCTCTTCCGCCACCGCTTCACCTCCCGCCTCATCTCTAAGTTGGTGGCCTCCCTCATCGCCAACTCTATCAATCCAGCTCCAGGGAAGATCTTGTGCAAGAGCCTTGAAGCCACCACCCCGCCCCCAATCGCCCATGATTCCCAGATGGAGGGGGCCATCACCCATTTGAAGGGGCTCTTGCACCGCCACCTCTACCGCCATCCCAGTATCGTGCGCAAAATGTATGCCGGGAAGCGGTGTATCGCGGGGCTCTTCGATGCCCTCCTCCAGGAGCCCCGTCTCATGCCCGAGGAGTTCTACCGACAAAGTGGGCAAAGGCCCCTCCATCGGGTTGTAGCCGACTTCATTGCTGGCATGACAGACCGCTACGCCTTACGACTTTACCGGGAGCTCTACGGGGTGGAGGCTTGAAGCCGTTCCAGCAGTTCTTGAACGCTCTGAACCCCTTCCCCATCCTCTTCCCATCCCCAAGCGACCTTGACGAAGGGGATTCCTGCCCTCTTGGCCGCCTCTTCATCGGTCTTCCCATCCCCGACCATGACCGCATCCTCCTTAGAGGTTTGGCTCTGGTGGAGGATCTCTAGGAGCATTTGGGGGTGGGGTTTGGGGTTTGGAACCTCATCCCCGCAGCGAACCCAGCGAAAGTAGTGGCCAATACCTGTGTGTTCCAGGAGCTCTTGGGTCGATTGGCGGTAGGCGTTGGTGGCCAGTGCCAGGGTATGGTCTAGAGCGAGTTGGTTTAAAAGCTCCTTGATCCCTGGATAGAGGCGGCTTTGCTCCTTGTGATGGCTGGTGTAGTAGTCCCGAAACCAGGCGAGATGGTGGGGGCTATACTCTGGGACCCCATAGAAGAAAGAGGGGCGGTGGATGGTCGTGTCGTTGATGGCCTGGAGGATGGTTTGCCGATCCATTGGGGGGAGGCCGAGGCGATGGCGCACGTGGTTGATGGAGTTGACGATGAGGTCGGAACTGTCAATGAGGGTTCCATCCATGTCGAAGATGATAGTCGCAGCCATGGCAATCCTTTGTCACACAATTTCTGGTACAATAGCAAAAAAGCAAGGAAGAGGCGAGTCTGGATGCAGAAGATCCGAAATATAGCGGTTATTGCCCATGTGGACCATGGCAAGACAACTCTCGTGGATGCCCTCTTGAAGCAGTCCGGAACCATCGAGGCCCACAAGGAGCTGATGGAACGGGCTATGGATAGCAACGAATTGGAGCGGGAGCGGGGGATCACCATCTTGGCCAAGAACACAGCCATCAGGTATGGAGAGTACAAGATCAACATCATCGATACGCCGGGCCACGCCGACTTTGGCGGGGAGGTGGAGCGGGTCTTGAAGATGGTGGATGGGGTCTTGCTGCTGGTGGATGCCCAGGAGGGGGTGATGCCCCAGACCAAGTTCGTGGTGCGCAAGGCCATTGCCCTCGGCCTCAAGCCGATCCTCATCGTCAACAAGATCGACAAGCTGGGAGCCGATCCCGAGCGGGTGGTGGATGAGGTCTTCGATCTCTTCGTGGCGATGGATGCCAATGAGGAGCAGTTGGACTTTCCTATCCTCTACGCTTCAGCCAAGGAGGGCTATGCCAAGTGGAGCCTCGAAGAGCCTCCTAAGGATATTACCCCCATCTTGGATGCCATCATCGACCACATTCCCCCTCCCTCGGGAAGTCCCAATGAACCGGTCCAGCTCCAGGTCTTTACCCTCGATTACGACAACTACCTGGGGCGCATTGGGATCGCCCGGATCTTCAATGGCCAGGTCCGACGGGGGGCGGAGCTCCTCTTGGCCAAGGCCGATGGGGAGATGAAGCGGGGGCGGGTGAGCAAACTCATCGGCTTCTTGGGGCTCAACCGCCTGGAGATCGACGAGGCCCAGGCTGGGGATATCGTCGCCATCGCCGGTTTCGAGGAGATCGACGTGGGGGATAGTCTGGTGGATCCGGCCAATCCCCAGCCCCTCGATCCGCTGCACATCGAGGAGCCGACTTTGAGTGTCTTTTTTAGCGTCAACGACTCCCCCCTCGCCGGACAAGAGGGGGAGCATGTGACCGCCAACAAGCTCAAGGATCGCCTCTTCAAAGAGGTCCAGAGCAACATCGCGATGCGGGTCGAGGAGGTGGGGGAGGGCCGTTTCAAAGTGAGTGGACGGGGAGAGCTGCAGATTACCATTCTGGCCGAGAAGATGCGCCGGGAAGGGTATGAGTTTAGCATCTCCCGTCCCGAAGTGATCCTCAAGGAGGAGGGGGGCCTCCTTTTAGAGCCCTTCGAATACCTGGTGGTCGATACCCCCGAGGAGTACAGCGGGACCATCATCGACAAGTTGGGGCGTAGGAAGGCGATTATGCGCTCCATGACACCGATGGGAGAGGGCCATGTGCGTATCGAGTTTGAAATTCCAGCCCGCGGTCTCATCGGTTTCCGGAGCGAGTTTTTGACCGATACAAAGGGGGAGGGGGTGATGAACCACTCCTTCCTCGATTTTCGCCCCTTCGTCGGGGAGGTGGAGCATCGCAAACATGGGGCCCTGGTATCGATGGAACAGGGAAAAGCCCTTGCCTACGCCCTCTTCAACCTCCAGGAGCGGGGGGTCCTCTTCATCGAACCGGGCACCCAGGTCTATGTGGGGATGATCATTGGAGAGCATAGCCGTCCCAACGATCTGGAGGTCAACCCCCTTAAGGGGAAGAAGCTTACCAACATCCGGGCGGCTGGCAGTGACGACGCCATTCAGCTCACCCCTCCCCGGAGGATGACTCTGGAGCGGGCGCTGGAGTGGATTGAGGAGGATGAACTGGTGGAGGTGACTCCCCGGAACATTCGGCTCCGCAAGCGCTACCTCGATCCCAACCAGCGTAAACGGATGGCAAAACAGAAGAAAGGATAGGCCATGAGTAAGATCGCTCAGGTACGAGAAATTCTGGAGCAGACCCGGGAGCTGGTGGATGAGGTCCAACGAGATGTGAGTGAGGCGATTGAGCGCTACAACCTCTCCCTGGAGGAGCATCGGGTGGCCAAGGAGAGTATCAAGCTGGCCACCCTCGACGAGCTTCAGGAGGCCCTGGAAGGAATTGAGCATCTCCCTCAGGAGGAGTACGAGCCCCAGATCGTCCAGGAGGGTTACGCTCCCCTAGAGCCCTTGGATCCCCCAGAGCCCTTCGAGGTTGAAGAGCCTAGCGAGGGGCTCTTCAAGGCCAAGGTTTTGGGCTTTTTCACCTTCTTGGTGACCCTTGTTGGAATCGTAGCCGTTGGCGGATTCATGCGCCATATCGATCCCCTCGCCATCGACGAGAGCAACTGGCGCCAGAGCCTGGAGGAGATCTTTGGCTTTTACAGCGCCCTCGTCACCCAGACCCCCTCGGCAGGTCCCGCCCTCGGGACGGCACTGGCCTTCGCCCTGGCTGGGCTCTTGGGCTATCTGGTCTATTGGATTGTGGCCAACAAGGCGGCAGCAAGGAATCTCGTCAAGGCCAGGGAGCTCTTCGAGGCGGCCAAGAGGTGGAGCCAGGAGCAACGGGAGCTCATTGAGAAGCTCCGCTCCATCCAGCGCTTCCTGGAAGAGGCCAATAGGACCATCACGGGGACCAGACTCTTCGGGGATGAGTTTGCTGCCAGAGTCAAGCGGGCCAAATTCTTTGACGGTACCGATTACGAGGGGATGCATCCAGTAGCCCAGGAGGAGACTCGGGAGGCCCTCCAGCTGCAGAAGCGGCTGACCCTCTTGGCCCAAAGTGATCTGCTGGCTCAGGAGTTTTCCATCGCTCCGGCCATCCAGAAGCTCTATGAGGATGCCCGGACCCTGATGGAGCGGTTGAAGGCTAGGATCTATGGCTAGCATTCTGGAGCTCTTGCGTACCCGCTATGCGTGTAAGGAGTTTGACGGGCGTCCCATCGATGGGGAGCGGTTGGAAGCCATTCTCCAGGGGGCTCGGCTCTCTCCTAGCTCCTTTGGCATGGAGCCATGGCGCTTCCTCGTCGTTACCGACGAAGGCCTCAAAAGGGAACTGCGCCCCTTGTGCTGGAATCAGAAGCAAATAACCACCTGTAGCCACCTCATCGTCATTAAGAATCAGATCGCCCTGGTCCAGGACGAGGAGTACATCGAAGCCATCTTTCGTCGTCGAGGATTGGATCCAGAGGCCACCAAGGCCTATATCCAGCGCTATAAGGACTTTATCGCCAACCAGGACCTCGATTGCTGGACCCAGAAGCAGTGTTACATTGCAATGGAGTCGATCCTCCTGGAGGCCCGGGCCCAGGGGGTCGATAGCTGTCCCATCGAGGGATTTGAGCGGGAGAGGGTGGAAGAGCTTCTCGGGCTCGATCCCGAGCGGGAGCGGGTTGCCCTTCTGGTTGCCCTTGGTTTTTGTGCCCATCCCAGGCCGCCGAAACACCGCCTCCCCCTCCACGAGTTGGTCACCTACCGCTAGGAGGTCATGAAAGCCCCGAGCTGCGCGGTGCAGATATGGTATCATACCTTTGGAATCCTTGAGGAAGGAGTGGCGATGCGATTGGCGATCCTGCTCGTGCCCCTGGCTCTTCTTGCCCTGAACGAGAGTAATAAGAGCAGCTATTTCCACATGCTCCAGGAGCGCAACGACCCCTACACTTTTGATGAGAAGGCGCGCTTCGAGCTTCAAAAACTCAGGATCGAGGCCCAAACCCAGAAGGACCTAGCCAAGATCGAGTATCAAAAGGCCGTGGATACGAAGCGCATCGAGAAGGAGGCTATTGTGGAAGAGGCGGCCAAGGAGGTGGAAAAGGAGCAGGTTGCCGTCGCCCCTCAGACCCTCTGGGCCCAGGTGATGGAGCGTATCGCTTTGTATGGGCTGCTCTTCGGCCTGGCCCTCTTGATTTTGGCCTATCTCCTCTTCAAATGGTATCACCGCCACAAGCGGGAGCTCGAATTGCGTCGCCTCCAGGCGGAGCGGGAGGCCCATGAGCGAGAGCTTGCCTTGCGGGAGCGGGAGCTCCAGGCCCAAATGGCTGGCAAACTCATCGATGCCATTGCCAGTGGGAACCTCTCCCAAGAGCAGGAGGAAAAGCTCTTGGCCCTCACCTCCAAGGGAATCAATCTCCTCGAGTCGAAAGGACCCAAATCCTAGACCTCTCCTACCTCCTCTTCAATCTCCCTGTTGGGGAGCAAGAAGGCGATGGCAACCATCGCCAATCCATAGAGGAAGATGAACCAGTCGGCATGTTCACCAAAGAGCTGGGTTAGGGTGAGCTTCCCATAGTCTGGCCCCATGATCTCCTTGAGGTCTGGATAGAGGTAGGTAAAGAGGGCCCCGGCGATGATCCCACCGATGAGGCCGGTCAAAACATCGATATTCCCCTCACTCACCGCCACTGGTCCAGTTCCAGGACACAATCCTAAAATCGCCATCCCAATGGCGAAGATGATCCCTCCTAGGATAAGACCGCCTAGCATGATCGGCTTGATGTGGTAGTGGGCCCATCCCATCTTGATCATGAAGAAGAGGCCGATGGAGGCGATCCCGATACTCAAAAAGAGCATCTTGGGAACCTTGAAGCCCTTGAGCATGGCAAACCCTGCGATCTTGTCGAAGGTATCGACCCGGCTCCACTGGATAATGAGACCGAAGAGAAAGCCGATGGTGAGGATGAGGGGGATGGAACCGTGATCCTGCTTTTGGACGAGGTCGATGGTGGTGGAAAAGAAGTCGATGAGGTTGAAGTTCATCGCCCCTCCTTTAGAGGTTTTTGTAAAAGAGTCGTCCGGTGAGGATCAAGACCACGATCGCCACACCGCCAAAGATAAGGCCACTTACAGCTGTCTGGGTGGCGCCGCTGAGGAAGTGGCCACTGGTGCACCCCCCTGCAAGGCGAGCCCCAAAGACGACGAGAAAGCCCCCGATGAAGCTCCAAAGGAGTCTGGAGAGGGGGGAGTTATTCTTGTGTTTCCTCCAGAGGGGCGGGATGATGCGAAACTTAAAGGTCTTGGTAATGAAGAGGGAGGTGAAGGCTCCCCCCATGAGGACTCCGATGAGAAAGATAACCTCCCAACTCCCACTCTTGGTGATCTGTTGGAAGTATTGGGTATCGGTGAGGCCGAAGAACCAAGCCCCCATGTAGGCGATACCTGTCGAGGCGCCAATGGGTCGATTGGCCCCCCACTGGCTAAATGTGAACCAGATAAGCAGAGCGAGGGCGATCCCCCCTGGGATCCAACCGAGACGGCGGGGTAATTGCATAAGCCATCCTTATTGGGAAGTTTGGATGCAATTATATGCAAAGTAGGATGGATAAGTAAAATCAATGGATTAGATAGAAAAGATCACTCAATTGAATGGATCCCCGAAGGGATCGGGGCTAGAGTTGGGGCCCTGCGGCGGAGTAGTCGAAGTTGCCATACCCCTCGTAACGTTTAAAGTTTTCGATGAAGAGCTCGGCAAGTTTACGGAGCTGGCGGTCATAGGCCTCTTTGTCAGCCCAGGTGTTGCGGGGATTGAGGAGGGTGCTGTCGACCCCTTTGATGGCCTTTGGGATGGCGAGGTTGAAGATGGGCAGGAGTTCAAACTCGGCCTCATTGATGGAGCCATCGAGAATAGCGTTGATACAAGCCCTCGTCGTGGCAAGGTCCATCCGTTTGCCGACCCCATAGGGCCCCCCCGTCCAGCCGGTGTTGACCAGGTAGACATTGACCTGATGTTTGTCGATCTTTTCTCCCAGGAGTTTGGCATAGACTGTGGGATGCAAGGGCAAGAAGGCCTCCCCGAAGCAGGCGCTGAAGGTAGCTACCGGTTCGGTGATACCCCGCTCCGTTCCAGCTACCTTGGCGGTGTAACCGCTCAAGAAGTAGTACATCGCCTGCTCTTTGGTGAGCTTACTCACGGGGGGCAAGACTCCGAAAGCGTCGGCGCTGAGGAAGATGATATTCTTGGGATGAGGCCCTTTGAGGTCCTCCTTGTGTTTGCAGATGTGGTATATCGGATAGCTGACCCGGGTATTCTCGGTCTTGGAGGCGTCGCTAAAGTCGACGCGCCCCTGCTCGTCTACCACCACATTCTCCAAGAGGGCGTTGCGTTTGATGGCGGCGTAGATGTCGGGCTCTTTCTCCTTGTCCAGGTTGATCACCTTGGCGTAGCATCCCCCCTCGAAGTTGAAGATTCCTTCGTCGTCCCACCCATGTTCGTCGTCTCCAATGAGGCGTCGCTTCGGATCGGCACTTAGGGTCGTCTTCCCTGTACCGCTCAATCCGAAGAAGAGGGCTACATCGTCCTCCTCGCCAATATTGGCCGAGCAGTGCATACTGAGTTTCCCCTCCAGGGGGAGCCAGTAGTTCATCATCGAGAAGATCCCCTTCTTAATCTCCCCGCCATACCAGGTACCGCCGATGATGGCTACATTCTCCTCGATGTTGAAGACGATGAAGACGTCGGAGTTGAGCCCGTGCTCCTTGTAGCGGTCGTTCTTCAAGTTGGCGGCGACGTAGAGGGTGAAGTCGGGGTGGAAGTTGGCCAGCTCCTCCTGGGTCGGGCGGATGAACATATTCTTGACGAAGTGGGCCTGCCAAGCGATCTCGGTGACGACGCGGATCGCCTTCTTGCTCTCGTCGCTGGCCCCAGCAAAGGCGTCCATCACATAGAGCTCTTTCCCGCTCAAATACTCCTTGACCTTGGTGAAGAGCTCGTCAAAGATCTCTTTGGAGATGGGTTGGTTGATCTCCCCCCAGGCGATATAGCGTTCGCTCGGGGGCTGTTTGACAAAGTATTTATCTTTGGGGCTGCGGCCGGTGAAGATCCCCGTATCGACGGCCACGGCTCCCAACTCGGTCTCGACCCCCTCCTGCTGGGCGATTTCGTGGCGGAAGAGGGTCTCGTAATCCGGGTTGTAATAGACCTTTTTGACATTTTTTATGCCGAGTTTGTCAAAGTCGTTGATCTCCATTTCGACCTTCTTGTGAGTAAATTGTAATGCAATTGTAACAATTCACCTGCCAATTTGCAACTACTCACTCCTGATGTTTGGCGGCATACTCAGGGGTACAGAAGATCCCGCAATGGCACCTTCCCTCTTCGGGAATCTCCCGCTCAATGGCCGGTTTACAGGGGCAGATCCGGTCATCGGCGCTCTTGAACTTCCCATTCTCTTCCACTACCATGAAACAGGGACAAAAGCGCTTCCCGTAGAGAAGTTTGTTCCGGGCTAGCCCCATGATCACCCCTTCGTTGACCTCCTCGTTGGGGTTGTAGACCCAACCAAACTGGTCGCAGACCTTCTGGGTGAACTTCTTGGTCTTTTCCACTTCCTGGAGAAACTCGGGGGAGCTCATATCGATCTGGCGCATGGAGACTCCTTTGCAAGCTTTTTTCAATGATACCCTCAACTCTTTTGAGGTTTGCTAAAGGGATTTCACTCCACTCCACTTTTAGAATGGATAAAGAGACAGCGCTCCAGTTCACTTTTGCGCAGGTAGCTCCCATGTTTCACATACTTGACGATGACCTGGTGGTTCCCTTTGATCTGGGGGGCGACGAGAATGCCCCCATCCTTGAGCTGTTCGATGATCCGTTCAGGGATGGTGTGGATGGCGGTGGAAAAGAGGATCCGATCGTAGGGGGCGAACTCCTTCCAGCCCAGCATCCCATCGGCGTAGCGGACGTTGACATTGGTGATTCCAAGGTGGCGGAACCGGTTCCTCGCCTCGATGACGAGCCGTTCGATCCGTTCGATACTAAAAACCCGCCGTACGATATGGCTGAGGATAGCAGCCTGGTACCCGCTGCCACAGCCGATTTCCAGGACGCTATCGGCGCCAATGGGCTCCAAGGCCTGGGTCATCTTGGCGACGGTCAGGGGGGAGCTGATCCACTGCTTCCCGGCGATTGGGAGGGCGTCGAGTTTGTAGGCGTGGTGTTTGAAGCCGGCGGGGACGAAGAGCTCCCGCCGGGTCTTGGCGAAGGCCTCTTTGATCTTGGGGTGGAGATGGAGGATGGCGTCGATCTCTTCCGCGAGTTTCCGGCATTTGTGCAGTTCGATTCGCTCTCGTAAACTCATTGTAGCCCTATGTTCATGTAGCGGCGCATCTTCTTGATCTCTCCCAGGTCCACCTCTTGGGAGATCAGCCGTTTGCGATCGTCTTGAACCACATGGCCGAAGGGGGAGATGATGGCGCTGCTCTTGGCCATGTCGGCGTTGGCGCTGTCACTGGCGACGACGAAACACTGGTTCATCACCGCCAGAGCCTGGGAGAGCTGTTCGAAGTGGCGTTTCCGCGGTCGCCCCCACATGGCCGGCAGGAGGATCACATCACTCCCTTTGAGACGCTGCCAGATTTCGAGGAAGCGAAGCTCGAAACAGATGAGCAGCCCCAAGCGCATCCCTTCGATGGAGAAGATTTGAATCTGCTCCATGGAGCCTGGAGTGAAGTAGTCACTCTCCCCACCAAAGGCGAAGAGCTTCACCTTGGGCTGGCTGTGGACAATGCGTTCCCGGTAGAGGACATGGGCCATGTTGAAAAAGGCCGAACCGTGCTTTTCAATCTGGGTGTAGGCGATGATCCGCTCTTTGGAGAGGGGGAGGAGGGTTTCAAGGGCCTTGGGAGCGAAGGCGGCCGCCTCGTCGAAGCGATCGTAGGCGAATCCCGTCAAGCAGACCTCGGGAGCGACCACGAGATCGCCACTTCGTTGGATGAGCCGGGTCAATCGGGCCAAATTGCCGTTGAAATCGGGGCCCGTTTCCATTTGGATGGCGCTAAAAGTCATCAAAGTCCAAACTACCTTTGCTGTAATTGGTGACGTTCCCCTCGAAGAAGTTGGTCTTTTGGTCGTTGAACCGGGCGAAATCGTCGACCCACTTGATGGGGTGGTCCACATTGTACATCGGCTCGAGCCCTACCCGCTTGAGCCGATCGTCGGCGAGGTACTTGATGTACTGTTCGATGATCTCGTCGGTCAGGCCTAGGATCTGCCCCTGGGTGATGTATTTCCCCCAACTGCTCTCCAGTTCCACCGCCCCTTCGAACATCTTATAGACATCGTCGATCAGCTCTTTGGTAAAGAGTTCGGGGCGCTCCTTGCGTACGGTGTTGATCATGTTCTGGAAGATGAGCAGATGGGTTACCTCGTCGCGCTGGATGAACCGGATCATCTGGGCCGATCCCAACATCTTCCCGCTGCGGGCCAGGGTGTACATGTAGGTGAAGCCACTATAAAAGTAGATCCCTTCCAGAATCTGGTTGGCGAACATCGCCTTGACAATGTTCTCGTCACTTGGATCGGCGGCCAGATCCTCGTAGACCTTGGCGATATAGTCGTTCTTCTGTTTCAAGCGCAGATCCTCGCGCCAGAGTTCATAGATCTCATCGGTGTTCTGGCTGATACTATCCACCATCACGGCGTAGCTTTGGGAGTGGAGGGCCTCTTCGAAGGCTTGGCGGACGAGGATAAGGTTGATTTCGGGCGCGGTGATATAGGGGTTGACATTGTCGATGAGGTTATTCGTTTGCAAAGAGTCCATGAAGATCAGCTGGGCCAGCACCTTGTCGTAGGCCAGCTTTTCGGCGTCGGTCAAGAGCTTGTAGTCCCTGGCGTCCTGGGTCATATCGACCTCTTGGGGAAACCAGGTATTGGCCAACATCATCTCCCAGAGGTTGTAGGCCCACTGGTACTTGATCTTGTTGAGCTCGAAGATACCGGTGGGATTTCCCCCGAAGATCTGCCGTTCGTTAACGTGCTCGTGGGAGTCGGGGTTGTAGATCTTCTTCCTTTGGTGTCTCATGGTGGCTCCTTTGCGCCCTAACCCCTTTAAGAGGAACTATACTATAATTTTGGGCAGATATTTTAACATAAAGGAGCCCTTTTGAAAATTGCCACCACATTCGGGGCCTCCAGGTGCGAGCCCAACTCTCCCCGCTATCGGGAGGGGGTTGCCCTGGGGGAGCTGTTGGCCCGCTTGGGGTATACAGTCCGCTGTGGCGGATACGGGGGATTGATGGAGGCGGTCAGCAAAGGGGTGGCCCAGGCTGGGGGGGTCTGTATTGGAATTGGGCTGGAGGCCTTCGATGAGCGGCGTCCTCCCAACCCCTACCTCACCCGTAAGATTGTGGCTAAGGATCTCTACCAACGGTTGCAGCTCCTCATCGAGGGGAGCCAGCTCTTCATCGCCCAGTATGGGAGTGTAGGAACCCTCAACGAGATCTTCATGGTCGCGGCCCTCAAGTATGGGGGGCTCAAGCCATCGATCCAGATCGTCCTTTTGGGGAAGGAGTACCGCTCCTTCCAGTGTTTCGATGCCAATTTCAAAAGGGTCGTCCACTTCTGCGACGACATCGACCAACTTGCTAAACTCATCCAAGGAGGTTTCCATGCGTCTTGACGACGAGCGGGTCAGTAGCAATGTGGAGGATCGACGGGGGAGTGGACCTGTCGTAGGTGGTGGCGGTATGATGGGGAGCATTGGCCGTTTAGGACGGCTCTTGGCCTTCTTGCCCTTCTTGCGTCCCCTGTTGCGCTCGAAGATCGGATGGGTTCTGCTCATCGCTGGAGCTCTTCTCTACCTCAAGATGGGTACCCCTTCCACCACCTCTTCTGCTGGAAGCGATCCAAAGGACGAGCAGGCCATCTTCATCGGCAAGGTTCTCAAAACCACCGAGGATGTCTGGCACAAACTCCTGGCTCAGCACGGATATCGCTATGTCGAGCCTAAACTCGTCCTCTATCGGGGAGCGACCCATAGCGGCTGTGGTTTCGCCCAGGCCCAAATGGGTCCCTTCTACTGCCCGGCCGATCAGAAGATCTACCTCGATCTCAACTTCTTCGACCAGCTGGAACGGGAGTTTGGAGCGAAGGGGGACTTTGCCCAGGCTTATGTCCTCGCCCATGAGGTGGGCCACCATGTCCAAAATCTCCTGGGAACCCTCCAGAAGGTGGAGCGGCTCCGTCAAATCGCTTTGAGCCGAGGGGACCGGGTCAAGGCCAACCACCTCCAGATCCCCCTGGAACTCCAGGCCGACTGCTATGCGGGAGTCTGGGCCCACTATGTCCGGGATCGCCTGGAGCCGGGGGATATCGAGGAGGCGATCCGAGCGGCGGCGGCCGTGGGGGATGACATGATCCAGAAGCGCACCCAGGGCTACGTGATTCCCGATACCTTCACCCACGGGACCGCCAAACAGCGGGTGAGCTGGTTCGCCAAAGGGTATAAAAGCGGCGACTTGCGTAGTTGCGCTATCTTCCGCTAGCCAGGGATTCCACCCAACCCTGCATGGTCTCGTTGGCCTGGGGGTTGGGGGCCTCCATGAAGCTGATGACGAAACCCTCCTCCTCTTCTACGATCCCAATGCTCCGGGGCCGAACAGCCACAACCAGAGGATCTTGGAGCTCCTTGCCAAAGCAAAAGAGGATATTGATAGCTCCTTGGATCGATGGAGCGATATGGCCTTCGGGGAGCCCTTTGGTGTGGGCGTAGTGGTCGAAGGTGGTGATGAAGGTTGCCACCGGATGGGCTTGGATCTTGGCGATGAGGGCCTGGACCAGGCTCTCAAGGCTCCAACCTTCCTTTGGGATGGTGGTGGTGTAAAGGGGGTAGCGATCTTGGAAGAAGATTTGCTCCATTACTGCTCCTTTGGAATGAAATCGAGGGCGATCCCGTTGATACAATAGCGTAATCCAGTGGGGGGTGGCCCATCTGGGAAGAGATGGCCCAAATGGGCCTTGCACCTTTTGCAGTGGACCTCGGTACGTACCATCCCATGGCTCGTGTCGAGCTCTTCTTCGACGGCCTCGGGATCGATGGGTTCATAGAAGCTGGGCCATCCGGTCCCCGAGTCAAATTTGGCACGGGCATCGAAGAGGGGCTGTTTGCAGCACTTGCACCGGAAATAGCCTGGCCGCTTCTCGTCGTTGAGGGGGCTGGAGAAGGGGGGTTCGGTCCCCCGCTCAAAGAGGACATGGTACTCGAAAGGCGTCAATTGTTCCCTGCAGCGCATACTCGATCTCCCACTTAAATTGCAGATTCTCCCGATAGAGGAGTGCCCAGGCGACCTCCTCCAGAGGAGGCCTGCTCCTGGAAGGGCCCGTCACTTGGGCAGACCATCTACTGACACCCCTCACACTCCATACTCCGATCGGCCACGTCTTGGATGATCTCTGGGGATTGACTGCGAAGGTAGTAGGTCGACTTGAGCCCCAGTTTCCAGGCAAGGGTATAGATCTCGTGGAGATATTTGCCACTGGCCTTGTCGAGGCGGATGAAGATATTGACGCTTTGCCCCTGGTCGATCCACTTCTGGCGTACCGCCGCCGCTTGGATCAAGAGGCGCTGGTCCAGTTCATAGGCCGGGGTGTAATACTCCCAGGTTTCGGGGTTGAGGTTGGGGACGACCACGGGAATGAGTCCCGAGAGGTTCTCTTCCAGCCACTTGCGTTTGTAGACCGGTTCGATGGTTTGGGTCGTGCCTGTGAGGATGGAGATGGAGCTGGTGGGTGCAATGGCCATGAGGTAACCGTTGCGCATCCCATCCCGCTTCACCTTCTCCCGCAACTCGTTCCAATCGTAGATGTAGCCGAAAAGGCCGCCCCGCTCGGGGGTGAGCTTCTTGGCCTCCTCGTTGGCGGTGTCGATGGGCATGATCCCCTTGCTCCACTTGGAGCCTTCAAATTCGGGATAGCGTCCCTTTTCCACCGCTAGGTTGGAGCTGGCCCGGATGGCGTTGTAGCTGATCATCTCCATGATCTCGTCGATCTTGTGAAAGTGCTCGTCGCTTCCCCACTTGATCTTGGCCTCGGCCAACATCTGGGCCTCCCCCATGACGCCAAGTCCAATGGAGCGGGAGCGTAAGTTGGTGGTCTTGACCTTTTTGAGGGGGTAGAAGTTGAGGTCGATCACATTGTCCAACATCCGTACAGCGATGGGGACGACCCGCTCGATCTCCTCCTTGGTGTTGACCTTGGAGAGGTTGATGCTGGCCAGGTTGCATACCGCCGTCGCCCCATCCTCGCCTACCTTTTCCACGATGAAGACCTGTTTGCCCCCAATGCTATCCAAACTGGTGATCTTCTTGGCCTTCTTGCGAATCCCTGCGTCGGTGGTGACCTCCTCTTCCTCCTCGAAGAGGAGATGGCTTCCATCTTCAAACTCCACCCGGATGCGGTAGTGGTTGGGGTGGGTGTTCTGGTAGATCTCGGTGCACAGGTTGGAGCTGCGGATGATACCGTAGTGGTCGTTGGGGTTGCACCGGTTGGCGCTGTCTTTGAAGCAGAGGAAGGGATTGCCCGTTTCAAAATAGCTGCGCAGGATCATCTTCCAGAGCTCTTTGGCCCGGATCCGCTCCTTGGCGATGGAGGGATCCTGCTCATAGGCGATGTAGCGCCGCTCGAACTCCTCCCCCCAGACTTCGGTGAGATCCTTGGTGTCGTGGGGGTCGAAGAGGGTCCAGATCCCATCTTCGGCAACCCGCTTCATGAAGAGATCGTTGATCCACAGAGCGGGGAAGAGATCGTGGGCCCGACGCCGCTCCTCCCCGCTATTCTTCTTCAAGTCGATGAAGTCCCGGATATCCATGTGCCAGGGCTCGATATAGACGGCGATCGCCCCCTTGCGGGTTCCCAGCTGGTCCACGGCGATGGCGATGTCGTTGGTGATCTTGAGGAAAGGGATGATCCCTCCGGCCGCATTCTTGTGACCATCGATATAGCTGCCTAGTGCCCGTACCTGGCTCCAATCCCAGCCGATCCCGCCACCGAACTTGGACAAGAGGGCCATCTCTTTGTAAGCGTCGAAGATTCCCTCGATGTTATCCGGTGTCGATCCGATGTAGCAGGAGCTCAACTGGTGGCGGGTGGTTCGAGCGTTGGAGAGGGTCGGGGTGGCCACCATCACTTCGAACTTGCTCATCACATCGTAGAAGCGCTTTGCCCAGCTTTGGCAATCCAGCTCATTTTGAGCCAGGAACATAGCCACCGCCATGAAGAGCTGTTGGGGGAGTTCGATGGGTTGGTTGTTGCGATCCTTCAAGAGGTAGCGGTCGTAGAGGGTCCGGATGCCGAGGTAGGTGAATTGGAGATCCCGTTCCGGTTTGATGTAGTCGTTGAGGTCGTCCAGGTCGTACTTGTCCTTGAGGCCTGGGAGGATGCGCCCCTCCCGTTCGCCCCGTTCGAAGTAGTCCCGCAGGTGGGTATACCCTGTAAAACCGCTGACCTTGTGGTAGAGGTCGTAGAGGAAGAGTCGGGCGGCGACGAAGGTCCAGTTGGGGCGGTCCACATCGATCTTGTCTACCGCAGTGCGGATGAGGGTCTGTTGGATCTCCTCGGTGGTGATTCCGTCGCGAAACTGGATTCTTGCATCGACCTCCAGCTCGCTCTGGCTCACACCTTCTAGCCCTTCGCAAGCCGCCTTGGTGTACTTCTGGATTTTGGAGATATCCAATGGCTCCATACGGCCGTTGCGTTTGATGACTCGTATCATTGCCCGTAAACCCTTTTGTAGATTTTGTCGACATTCTTGGTGTAGTAGCCATAGTCGAAGAAGCCCTCAATCTCATGGGGAGGGATCTTTTGGGTGAGCTCATTATCGGCCCGCAGGTATTGGAGGAAGAGGCTCTCCCCCTCCTCGTTGATCGGGGCTTTGCCCTCCTGGAGGCTCTCCCAGACCTGCATGGCGTTGCGCTGGACGATTCTGTAGGCCTCTTCCCGGCTCACCCCCCGTTTGGTCAGCTCCAGTAGAACCCGCTGGCTGAAGACCAACCCCCCAGTGAGGTTGAGGTTTTTCATCATGTTCTCCGGATAGACTACCAAATTGGCAATGACATTGTTGAGGCGGTGGAGAGCAAAATCGAGGGTGATGAAGCTATCGGGGAGGATGAAGCGCTCTACCGAGGAGTGGCTAATATCCCGCTCGTGCCAGAGGGCCACGTTCTCCAAGGCGGGCATGACCATGGAGCGGATTTGGCGGGCAAGGCCGGTCAAATTCTCCGAGAGGACGGGATTGCGCTTGTGGGGCATGGCCGAAGAGCCCTTTTGCCCTTTGGAAAAATACTCCTCAGCCTCATAGACTTCGGTACGCTGGAAGTGGCGGATATTGGTGGCGATCTTCTCGATGGTGGAGGCGATGAGGGCGAAGGTGGTCATGAGCCTGGCGTAGCGATCCCGTTGGATGATCTGGTTGGAGATAGGGGCCGGTTTGAGGCCAAGCTCCTGGCAGACCAGCTCTTCCAGTTCCATCGGGGCGTGGGCGAAATTTCCCATGGCACCACTCACCTTTCCGACGCTGATGACCTCCAGGGTCTCGTGGAGGTTCTTCAAGTGGCGGGCAAATTCGTCGTACCAGATGGTCAAGACCAGTCCGAAAGTGATGGGCTCCCCGTGGATACCATGGCTGCGTCCAACCATGAGGGTGTACTTGTGCTCCTGGGCCCGCTCCTTGATGCTCTCCATGACCATCTGGACATCTTCGATGATGAGGTGGAGGCTCTCACGCATTTGAAGGGCGGTGGCGGTGTCGATGGTATCGGAGCTGGTCATGGCGTAGTGGAGCCAGCGGGATTCGGGCCCTAGGGATTCGGCCACGCTGGTGAGGAAGGCGATCACATCGTGTTTGGTCTCCCGCTCGATCTCGTTGATTCGGTCGATATCGAAACGGGCGTTGCTGATGATCTTCTCCATATCCTCTTTGGGGATGAGTCCCAACTTGTGCCACGCCTTCACGGCGGCCAGCTCTACATCGAGCCAGGCTTGGTATTTGGCCTGAAGGGTCCACCGTTTGGCCATCTCTTCTCGGGCGTATCGTGGTACCATTGGATTCCTTTTTCGGATTTTTGGAGTGGCTTGGAGTATAATTGCTGGGTATATTAGCACACCCAACCTTAGGCTACGATCAAAGGAAAAAAGTTGCCTTTTATAAGAAAAAATTATTTTGTTCCCGAGCCGACCAAACTCTTTCGCTTCCTCATGGATCAACTCCACTGTTCGATCCACGAGGCCCAGCGGCTGATCGACACCCGAAAAGTCTTTCAAAACGGCACCCCCATCACCGATAAGGGAGCCATCGTCCAAGGGGCCCTGGAGCTCTTACTCTTTGAACCCCAGACCCAGGGGCTCGCCCCCATCTTCGAAACCCCCTTCTTCGCTCTCTACGACAAACCCAGTGGCCTCATGGTCCATCCCAAGAACCTCGCTCCCATCTACACCCTCGTGGATGAGGTCCGCTTTCGCTATGGCCGGGAGGCCAATATCGCCCACCGAATCGACAAGGAGACCAGCGGATTGGTCATGGTGAGCCGAAAAAAGGCCTTTGAGCCCTCCATCAAGGGGCTCTTCGAAGAGCGCAAGATCACCAAAGGATACTTGGCCCTCGTTCGGGGCCATTTGCAGGGGGAGCACCTCATCGATGCTCCGATCGCTAAGAATCGAACCTTCACCGACCTCAAGGTCAAGGCCCGGATCGACCCTCGCGGCAAGAGGGCCCGGACCAAAGTTCGCCCGTTGAGGCGCTATGGCCCCTACACCCTCGTGGAGGCAATCCCATTGACGGGGCGCCAACACCAAATCCGCCTCCACCTCGCCTCCATCGGCCATCCCATTGTAGGAGATCCCCTCTACGGGGTGGGGAGGGAGGTGGCCGCTGCCTACTTGGAAGGGCTTTTGGATTCCTCCCAGCGTCGAGAATACACCGGAGCCCCGCGCCTCATGCTCCACGCTTTCAAACTAGAGTTCACCTACCAAGAGGTCCACTATATCCTCACCTCAAAACAGCCCTTCCTCCAATTGGTGGAGGAGCTGCTTAGCTCTTGAAGGTGACGAGGATGAAACCGATGAGACCGACGATGACGGTCAAGGCGATGATGAGGACCATGGCGCCGTCAAGACCTGTCATCTCGCTCCTCCTCGGCTTCGATGGTGATCTTGACGAAGGCGGTGATCATGAAGATTACGGCAATGAGCAGAACGAGGACCATGATGAGTTCGTAGTTTTTAAAGGGAATCTCCAAGGCTTCGCTCCTTGAGCTGACCGCAAGCGGCGCTGATATCGAGCCCTTTGGACTCGCGAATCGTGCACAAGATCCCCCGATCCAGCAGGTAGCGCTGGAAGGCCTTGGCCCGCTCCTCGTCGGGACGCTGGAAGGGGCTGCCGGGGTAGGGGTTGAAGTAGATCAGGTTGACCTTGGCTTTGATCCCCTGGAGGAGTTGGACCAGCCGTTTAGCCGATTTGAGGTCGTCGTTGAGGTCTTTGATGAGGAGGTACTCGAACATCACCCGTTTGCGCTGGTCTATGGGGAAGCCTTTAACTGCCTCGATGATCCGCTCGATGTTGTAGGCCTTGTTGATGGGCATGAGCTGTTCCCGCAGGCGATCATCCACGGCGTGGAGACTAATGGCCAAGAGGACTCCCAGACCCATCTGGCCCAATTTCTCGATCTTGGGGGCCAGACCGCTGGTGGAGATGGTCTGGCGGCGGGGGGCGATGGAGAGGCCATGCTCGTCGGAGAAGATCCGGATCGCTTTGGCTACGTTGTCCAGGTTGTCAAGGGGTTCTCCCATCCCCATGTAGACGATATTGACCCGCCGATTGGCTGGAATGGCGTGTTCCTTGCGAATGGCCAAAACCTGACCGACGATCTCCCCTGGGGTGAGGTTGCGTACAAATCCCCCCTTGGCGGTGAGGCAGAAGGCACACCCCACCTTACAGCCGACCTGGGAGGAGACGCAGATGGTGTAGCGGGCCTCTTTGACGATCTTGCCTGTTGAATCCCGCTCCTCTGGCTTCATGGGCAAAAGGACCGATTCGATGGTATGGCCGTCTTGGAGCTGGAGGAGGTACTTCTTGCTCCCATCTTGGCTGCCCTCGATCTGGAGGATTTTGGGAGGAGCGATGACAAATCGCTCTGCGAGCTCTTGGCGCAGGGCCTTTGGAAGGTTGGTCATCTCGTCGAAGCTTTCTACCCCCTTTTGGTAGATCCACTGGAAGATCTGTTGGGCTCGGAATTTGGGATCCACCTCTTGGGCGAGTTCCGCTTTGGTGTAGTCGAGAATATTCTTCATGAGCCTCCTTTGAGAATGTGGCGCCTTACGTAGGCTTCCAAACGCTTCATCGCCTCTGGCAGGTTGGCTTCGTAGCTCTCATGGGCGGTGGCGTCGCAAAAGTTGGTAACGACGAAGATCCCCCCCGCTGGGACCTGGAAGGCCTGGGCAACCCGCAAGATGGCGAAGAACTCCATATTCTCCAATCCAATCCCTGCCCGGTTGAACCTCTCCCAGTACCCCTTGCAGGTGGTGATGTAGTTGGAGGAGTTGACGATGGTCTTGTGCTCGATATCGAGCCCTTCGCTGATGATGGCGTTGTCCAGGGGGGTATAGGCGCACCGATCCCAGAAGCTCCCCTCGATCTGGCTGGCTCCCCGGCTTGAAACGATCTCGAACAAGTCGAACTGGCCATAACTCCCGGCACTCCCGACGAAAAGGAGGAAATCTGGGCGATCTAGAAGGAGGAGCCGGGTGACATTCATCGCCGCTTCCACGAGACCGACCCCAATGGGTAGAGCAAAGGGGAAGTGCTCCTTGGCTCCAGCACAAAGGATCATAGCCGCACCGCTATCCCCTCCCGATGGAGGTACTCTTTGAGCTTTTGGATCTCGATCTCCCGATAGTGGAAGATACTTGCCGCCAGGGCTGCATCGGCTCCTCCATGGAGAAAGACCTCCTTGATATGCTCCATCCTCCCAGCCCCACCGCTGGCGATGACGGGAATCTCCACCGCTTCACTGACTTGGCGGGTGAGCTCCAAGTCGTAGCCTGCCTTGGTTCCGTCGGCGTCCATGCTGGTGAGCAGAATCTCCCCGGCCCCCCGGTCGTAGGCCTCTTTGGCCCACTGGATCGCATCTTTGCCTGTGTCGATCCGCCCTCCGGCTACAAAGACCCGCCACTGCTGTCCTACCCGTTTGGCGTCGATGGCTACGACGATGCATTGGCTCCCGAAGCGCCGGGCCGCCTCGTCGATGAATTGGGGCCGTTTGACGGCGGCGGAGTTGATGGAGACCTTGTCGCATCCGACGGCAAGGAGCCGATAAATATGGTCCAAGGTGGCGATGCCTCCCCCCACGGTCAGGGGGATGAAGACCTCCTTGGCCACCTCTTCGACGATGTGGACCATCGTCTCCCGATTTTCATAGGTTGCAGCGATGTCGAGGAAGGCGATCTCATCGGCCCCCTCCTGGTTGTACCGCTTGGCCACCTCTACGGGATCCCCGGCGTCTCGAAGGCCGACGAAGTTGACTCCCTTGACGACACGCCCATCTTTGACGTCGAGGCAAGGGATGATCCGCTTGGCGAAACTCTCTTGCATCGTAACCCTTTTTGACTACAATTATACTCAAAAAGGAGCTCCCTTGGATCTGGCAAGGTTGGAGATGGTGGTGGCCATTTTGAGCCAGGAGATGGGGGGCTGGAAGGTGCCGGCGGCCCAGGGGTGTTTTCCGGGGAGTGATCCCTACCGGATCCTCGTTGGGGCCATCTTGAGCAGCCGTACCAAAGATACCATCGCTTGTCCCGCTGCCAGAAGGCTCTTCCAGCGGGTCGATGGGCTCCAAGAGATGGTGGCTCTCGGGGCTTTGGAGATTGCCAAGACCATCTATCCCGTCGGCTTCTACCATCAAAAGGGACGCTGGATCGAGGCTGCCTCCAGGCAGTTGGTGGAGGAGCACGGAGGAAGAGTTCCCGATCGGCTTGAACAACTGCTCCAATTGGAAGGGGTTGGGGTCAAGGTGGCCAAGATCGTCCTGGAACGGGCCTTTGGCCAGGCGGTGGTCGCAGTCGATACTCATGTCCATCGGATCCTCAACCGCTGGGGGTTCCTCACGACGGCAACGCCAAATCAAACGGATCGACTCCTCCAGGAGGTGCTCCCTGAGACCCTTGCCAGGGGACTCAATCGGACCCTCGTCGCCTTTGGGCAGGCCATTTGCCATCCAAGGGATCCCAAATGTTGGAGCTGTCCAGTCAGACAATATGTCAGATGTTCCACGTGAAACTGGTCCGGCCAGTTGACAAACAGCAAGAGAAAGATTATATTAAGAGAAGTTTGGCTAGGATAAGGAGCTTGGGTGATCGTCGCGAAGAAGCGGTTTGGACAGAACTTCCTCAAGGATAGGGCGGTCCTGGATCGGATCATCCAATCGATGCCCAAGAGCGATCGGAAGATCGTAGAGATTGGGCCTGGATTAGGTGATTTGACCCAGAGGCTCTTAGAGCACAAGGATGTGATAGCTTTCGAGATCGATAGAGATCTGTGCGCCCATTTGCGTAGACGGTTTGCCCAAGAGATCGAATCGGGGCGATTGGAGCTTGTTTGTGGGGATGTACTGGAACAGTGGCATTCAGGTTCCCTCATCGATGAACCCTACGATCTCGTAGCCAATTTACCCTACTATGTGGCGACCAACATCGTCCTCAAAGCCTTGGGCGATCCCAACTGCCACAATATACTCGTCATGCTCCAGAAGGAGGTGGCTCAAAAATTCGCCGCCCACCCTGGGGAACGGGAGTTTTCTTCCCTGGGGGTCTTGGCCCAAAGTGTTGGGAAGGTAGCCAAACTCTTCATCGTCAAACCCACCTCCTTCCATCCGGCGCCGAAGGTGGATTCAGCGGTGCTCCTCATTGCCAAGGAGCGCAACCTCGACGATCCCGCCTTCATGGATTTCCTCAAAGTCGCCTTCGCCCAGCCGAGGAAGCGGTTGATGAAGAATCTGGCCGTTGGCTACGGGAAGGAGCGAATCCAGTCGATCTTCGCAGATCTCGGGCTCCAAGAGACTCTTCGACCTCACGAAGCTACCACATCCATCTATCACCAAATCCACGCCCGATTAAAGGAGACGATAGATGGAGACCAAAGAGAGCAGGAGCACTCCGACCCAGACCCAAAATCCTAGACCGAATCGACCTCAACGACGGGGGGGCGGGCTCTACAAGGATATGCGCAAGGCCCTCAACGCCAACGAACGGATGCAGCACAATCGTCTCGCTTCCCGGATCAACCCCAAATCGACGGGAAAGATTCGCATCACCCCCCTGGGAGGTCTTGGGGAGATTGGGGGAAACATCACCGTCATCGAAACGGAGCGCAGTGCTATCGTGATCGATGTGGGGATGAGCTTTCCCAGTGAGGATATGCACGGCGTCGACATCCTCGTACCCGATTTTACCTATTTGCGCCAGATCAAGAACAAGATCAAAGGGATCGTCATCACCCACGGCCACGAAGACCACATCGGCGCCATTCCCTACCTCTTCAAGGAGATGCAATTTCCCATCTATGGGACCCCACTGCCCCTTGGGATGATTGGGAACAAGTTTGACGAGCACAATATGCGCAGTTACAAGAGCTACTTCCGCTATGTCGAAAAACGAAAGCCCATCAAGATCGGAGATTTCGAAGTGGAGTGGATGCATATGACCCACTCCATCATCGACGCTTCGGCCCTGGCCATCACCACCGAAGCGGGGACCATCATCCATACTGGGGACTTCAAGATCGACCATACCCCTATCGACGGCTATCCTGCCGATTTGCACCGGCTCGCCTACTACGGGGAGCGGGGGGTCCTCCTCTTGATGAGCGATTCTACCAACTCCCACAATCCGGGGATCACCAAGTCGGAGGCCAGCGTTGGGCCGACCTTCGATCTCCTCTTTTCCCGGGCCAAGGGGCGGGTGCTCATGAGTACCTTCTCCTCCAACATCCATCGGGTCTATCAGGCCATCGAACATGGGATGAAGTATGGCCGCAAGGTCTGTGTCATTGGCCGTTCGATGGAGAAGAACCTCGATATTGCCATGGAGCTGGGCTACATCAAACTCCCCAAGGGGATCTTCATCGAGCCCCACGAACTGGGGAAGTATCCCGACAACGAGATCCTCATCGTCACCACGGGAAGCCAGGGGGAGGCGATGAGCGCCTTGTATCGGATGGCTACCAACGAACACCGCCATGTCAAACTCAAACCCACCGACACCGTTATCCTCTCGGCCAAGGCAATTCCAGGTAATGAGGCCAGTGTCTCAGCCCTCATCAACTTCATCCAGAAGTGTGGGGCGACAGTGGCCTACCAGGATTTCAGCGAGATCCATGTCTCGGGCCATGCGGCCCAGGAGGAGCAAAAGCTCATGATCCGGTTGACCAAGCCCAAATTCTTCCTCCCAGTCCATGGGGAGTACAACCACCTGGTCAAACACAAGGAGACCGCCATGAAGTGTGGGATCCCCGAGCGCAACATCTTCCTCATGAGCGACGGGGATCAGATCGAGGTGACGCCCAAGTACATGAAGAAGGTCAAGAGCGTCAAGACCGGCAAGACCTACATCGACAACCAGCTCAACGAAGAGATCGCCTCCGACGTCGTCGTCGATCGGCAGAAGATGGCGACTGAAGGAATTGTGGTCATCGTCGCCCAGATCGACAAAAGCCGCAAAAAGCTCATCACTCCGCCCAAGGTGAGTAGTTTCGGTCTCGTGGCCGACGCCAAGGACAAGGAGTTTGCCAAGGAGATCGCCCAACTGCTGGAGCAGTTCTTGGAGAACAAGCCGGAGCTGGTGGAGGCCCCCAAGAAGTTGGAAAACGACTTCAAACAGCTGGTGCGCAAACATATCTTCCGCCGCTACAAGAAGTATCCCACCATCGTGCCCACCATCTTCATCATGTAGGATTGCCATGGTCTACCATCAACGGGCTCGGGAAGTTTTGACTATCGAGATGGAGGCGCTCCGCCAGGCTCGAGAGCGGCTTGGGCCAGAGATCGACGAGGCGGTGGAGCTCATCTACTCCTTGCCGGGAAAGCTCGTCGTGACCGGAGTGGGCAAGAGCGGTCTGGTCGGCTCCAAGATGGCAGCTACCTTCGCCTCCACGGGAACTCCGAGCTTCTTCATCCATCCCACCGAGGCCCTCCATGGCGATTTGGGGATGATTCAACCAGGGGACGGGGTGCTAGCCATTAGTTATAGCGGGGAGAGCGAGGAGCTGGTCAAGATCCTCCCCCATGTGAAGCGCTTCGAGATCCCCCTCATCGGGATGGGGGCCAAGGCCGATTCAACCCTGGGACGCTATAGCGACATCTTCATCTCCATCGCTGTACCCCGGGAGGCTTGTCCCTTGCAGGCGGCTCCCACCGCCTCCACCACTTTGACCATGGCTTTAGGGGATGCCCTTGCAGTCTGTCTTATGGAAAAACGGGGCTTCAAACGGGAGGATTTTGCCTCTTTCCATCCGGGAGGGAGCCTAGGAAAGCGCCTCTTCGTCAAAGTAAAGGATCTCATGCGCACCACGGATCTACCCATCATCGATGAGGAGACTCCCCTCAAGGAAGCGATCGTAGTCATGAGTGCCGGGAAGTTGGGGAATGTGCTCATTGTCGGAAAGGATGGGCGGCTCAAGGGGATCTTGAGCGATGGAGATTTGCGCCGGGCCCTTATGAGTGAAACCTTCGATTTGAAGCGGCCCGCCATCGACTTTGCCACCACCAATCCTAAGGTGATCGAGGATGAGAACATGTTGGCCAGTGAGGCCTTGCGGCGAATCGAGGAGCACAAGATCCAGCTCCTTATCGTCACCAAAGATGGAAAGGTGGAGGGGGTCCTCCACATCCACGATCTCGTAGAGGCAGGAATTCAATGAGACTCAACAAGTTCATCGCCCACAACACCCCCTACTCCCGTCGGGAGGCGGATCGGCTCATCCAGGAGGGCCATGTCAAGGTGGGGCGCAAGGTGGTCACCGAACCCTACTACGATGTCCAGCCTGGGGATCGCGTCTTCGTGAAGGGGCGTCCCGTCAAGCAGAAGCGGGGCTATAGTGTCATCGTCTACCACAAGCCGAAGGGGGAGCTGGTCACCAAACGAGACGACCGGGGACGGCGTACCATTTACGATAGCCTCCCGGGAAAGTTTCGCCACTTCATCCCCGTGGGGCGCCTCGATTTTGCTAGCGAAGGGCTCTTGCTTTTGACCGACTCCCCCAAAGTGGCCCAGGCCCTCATGGAGAGCGATCTCCCCCGGATCTACAATGTGAAGATTAGGGGGGAGGTGACTCCAGAGATGGAGGCAGCTATGCGAGAGGGGCTCCATCTCGAGGATGCCCGGGCGGGAGGCCACCAGCAAAGCTCCATCCAGTCCATGGAATTCGCCCCCTTCTACGCCTATCGGATCGAGAAAAACAGCCCCACCTATTCCAAACTCAAGGTGGCCCTCAGGGAGGGGAAGAATCGGGAAATCCGCCGTTTTTTCGCCCACTTCGGCAAAGATGTGGCCGATCTCAAACGGGTCGAATATGGCTGGATCAAGCTCAATGCCCTTCCCAAGGGGAAGGTGCGCTATTTGACCAGGAAGGAGTATGCCAAACTCCACGACTTTTTAAAGGAATGGGATGGAAAGAATCGAACTTAAAACCCACCACAAATCGGAACTCATCGAAATCACCGAGGTCGTCCAGGAGGCGGTTATCCGCAGTGGGATCAAGGATGGCATCTGCCTCGTCTATACCCCCCACACCACCACCAGTGTCATCCTCTTTGAGAATGTCGACCCCAATCTGCAACGGGACTTCCTGGCCCATATGAGCCGTTTGGTTCCCAAAAGCGAACGGTACGCTCATGGGGAAAATGCCGACGCCCATTTGAAGTCGGCCCTATGTGGAGCTTCGGTTTCCATTCCCTTTGAAGATGCCAGGTTGCACATTGGCCCCTGGCAGGGTATCTTCTTTTGCGAGTTCGATGGACCAAGGGAGCGGCGGGAAGTTTTCGTCAAGATCGTGGAGCAGGCTTGAGAGTAGCAGGGGAAAGGAGATTTTAAAGGGAGTGGGCGAGGAGGCTCAAAGAGCCTCTTCGTCGGTTTCGCCCGTTCGAATGCGGATCACCTTCTCCACATCGGAGACGAAGATCTTCCCATCGCCAATCTTACCGGTTCGGGCCGCCTCAACGATCTTCTGGGTGACCATATCCACATCTTCGTCTTTGACCACCACTTCGACCTTGACCTTTGGGAGAAAGTCCACCACATATTCGGCGCCTCGATAGAGCTCGCTGTGGCCCTGTTGGCGTCCATACCCTTTCACCTCGCTCACGGTCATCCCCGTGATTCCCGCTTCGCTGAGGGCCTCTTTGACATCTTCCAGTTTGAAGGGTTTGATAATCGCTTCGATCTTCTTCATGAGCCACTCCTTTTACAAAGGTGGAGGGGGCTGGGCCCCACTCTTACTTGAGGTTGAATCCCCGCTCGCCGTGGACCGCCTCGTCCAGACCCATTACCTCGGTCTCTTCATCGACACGACCACCTCCAGTTACAAGGGAGGAGATGAAGTAGACCACCGCTGTGGCTACGGCGGTATAGATCATTGTGACCGCCACCGATTCGAGCTGAACCAGCATCTGGGCCGCCCGATCCCCGTTGTCCTTGAGGGGGCTGCCATCCCAGGCCAGGTTTTGCAAGGCGAAAAGACCTGTGGCCAAAGCTCCCCAAAGCCCTGCCAGGAAGTGGACTCCAAAGGCGTCGAGGCTATCGTCGAACTTGAAGATCTTCTTGAGATAGGCCACCCCGATGAAGCCGACTACGCTTCCTCCAATACCGATGATCAGCGCCCCCATCACATCGACGAACCCGGCGGCTGGGGTGATGGCAACCAATCCGGCGATAGCCCCAGTAGCGGCTCCCAGGAGGGTGGGCTTCTTGTAGACGATCCACTCGATGATCACCCAAGTCAGGGCACCTACGGCGGCGGCGAAGTTGGTCATGAGGAGGGCGCTTCCAGCCACTCCGTCGGCGGCAAACTCACTCCCTGCGTTGAATCCGAACCATCCAAACCACAAGATCGCGGCGCCAAGGGCCGTGAGGATGACGCTGGAAGGGTGCATCGCCTCTTTGGGATAGCCCCGTCGCTTTCCAAGCATCAAGGCCATGATCAATCCTGCCAGTCCTCCGTTCATATGGACCACCGTTCCCCCTGCAAAGTCCAGGGCTCCATCGTTGTAGAGGAAGCCGCCACCCCAGACCATATGGGCGATGGGTACATAGACGAAGGTAACCCACAAGACGACGAAGAGCATCCAGGTCGAGAATTTGAGGCGCTCAATGACCGAACCGCTAGCGATGGCGACGGTAATGGCGGCAAAAGTCCCCTGGAAGGCGACGAAGACAAATTCGGGATAGGTACCGCTCAAGCTCTCGGTTGTAATCCCTTTGAGGAAGATCTTGCTCAAATCCCCGATAATAGCTCCATCCCCGCTGAAGGCCAGGGAGTAGCCCCACATGACCCAGACGATGGAGCCGAGTACATAGGCCATGAAGACCATCATGTAGGTGTTGAGGATGTTTTTGGCCCGGGTCATTCCTCCGTAGAAGAGGGCCAATCCGGCTGGGGTCATGAACATGACGAAGGCTGTGGCGACGATCATCCATGCGGTATCCCCACTATCGAGCTTCTCCTCTGCCATTGCCAGGGAGGGGAGAAGGAGGGGGATGCTCAAGAACCACCTCTTCATGCTACCTCCTTTGAAGTTTATGGGACAATTGTAGAATAAAGTGGCGCCGTTTGTTGTATAATTATTGAACAATACCTCTTCCAAAGGTGTGGCGATGGAGTTCGTAGCCCGCTCGCCAAAGAGCCAAAAAGTGCTCAATACCCTCCGGGTGAGTGCCAACTTGCCAGTCAACATCCTCGTCTGGGGCGAAGAGGGGACCGGGAAGCGGACCCTGGTGGAGGAGGTCTTCAAGGATCTGGTTCCTGTGAGTGTCGATGAAGTGGATGGAGCTTTGGAGGGGGAGCTCTACCACATCTACGATCTCCACCGCTGTGGCGATCCCAAACGGCTCTTGGAGCGGCTCAACGGGAAGCGAATCATCGCCACCGCCAATGACTATCGCGAAGTCTACGAAGAGCTCTTCCCCATCATCTTGCACCTTCCCCCTCTCAAGGAGCGCCCCGAGGATCTAGAAGAGCTGACCAGACGCTATGTCCAGGAGGCGAAGCGGGACTTTCAGTTGGAAGACTTCGTTTGGGAGATGGAGCCCGATCTCTCCAAGAATGCCATCTCCCTCAAGCGCTCCATCTTCACCCAGGCGGTCCTCTCCAGCCTCAAGGAAGAGGAGCTCATGCAGCTTTTGGAGCGGTTTTTAGGGGAGCGGTTGGAGGAGGGGTACAAGCAGTTGCTCTATCTCTTCGAAGTACCCCTCTTCCGGGCCGCCAAGCGGCGCTACCGCAGTACCCTCGCTATCTCCAAAGCCCTCCAGCTCAACCGGGCCACCGTGACCAATAGGCTCTTGCGCTACAAGGAGCTCATAGAATGAAGGGGAGTTCGATGTGGACCCCTCCCTCCTTGCGTGGGGAGTAGATGAACTCCTCTTCCCCCAGCTCGATCTCCCGATCGGCGACGATATCGATGGCGACGATCTGGTAGCGCCGCTTCTCGATGAGCATCGTCTCCCCTGTTGCCATTTTGATGACGATCTTGATCTGGGGAAGACCTCGAAGCTGTTTGAAGATCTTGTTGAGGAACTGGAGGAAGCGGTTGATGTTGATCTTGAACTCGGGGATGGAGGCGTCATATTCCCGGAGGATCTTGGTCTCGTCCCCCAGATTGGTGTTGATGGCGATGTCGACCAGGGTGAAGATGTTGGCCGGCTGGAGGTTGTGGGAGAGGTTCTTGTAGCGTTTGTTGCACAAACTCTTGTGGAGGACGAGTCCGATCACGTCGCTGTTGATGTAGCCCACATTGAGGGCGCAAAAGGTGGAGTGACCAATGGTCAGCTCCAGGAGGGTCTGCTTGAAGCCAAAAGTCATGGAGGCATGGGAGACGGCGAGGTTGAAGAGCTCGCTCTTGTCGATTTTGGAGAGGATGTACTCCCCTTCGTCGTTGTACTCCAGGACATTGCCCTCGGAATCGAAGAGGATGAAGGGGTCGATGCTGTGTTCAAAGAAGAGGCGGTAGAGTTGGTGGTCGATCATACCTTAGCCCATCCATGAAGCTTCTTGGCGGTGAGGTAGAGTTGGCCTTGGCTTTCGATGGGGTTGATGGCCACATAGTTCAGGTCCACCAGAAACTGGGTCATGGCGTCAAGCTCCTCGGGAGCGATCTGAAATACGATATCCCCAGCGTTTTTCGTCATCCGGTAGACCTTGCGGAAGAATTGCTCCATATCTTGGAGGCGGTGGATGTCGTAGTCGATGAAGATCGTATCGAAGTGGAGGGAGCGTTGGTTGTAGCGCTCTTTGCTCTCTTCGATCCGGCGCACCTTGGCTGGGAGATCCTGGATCTGTTGGTAGATCGAATCGCTCAAGGCCGCGATTTCTAGATAGTGGCCAGCCTCCTTGCAGAAAGTTGCCAGCTCCTGGGAAGTGGGGCGATCCTTGGCAAACTGGTAGACTCTCACTCCGGGTAATTGGGGGATGATGGCGAAAAGTTCCCTCATGCACTCCTCCAGATCAAGGATGCGAACCGGCCCGTTCGCCCCTCTCGGCGGTATGAGTAGTAGTTGGGATTGCAGCAGGTGCAAATCCCATAGTCGTAGTATTGTACGCCAAAGTAGCTCAGTTGATCCTTGATCATCCCTTTAATGTCCAAAAATCGGTCCCGTTTAATGTATTTAGCTTCCACTTGGGCGAGGATTTCAGGGCCCACCTCGTAGCAACAGCTCCCAATCCCAGGGGCGATGATCCCCCGGATTTGATGGGCCTTGAAATCGTCGACAAGTCGTTGGAGGGCTTGGGCCACGATCTGGCCCATCGCTCCGGCCCGACCGGCGTGGAGGGCGGCGACAACTTTGCGCTTCTCGTCGAAGAGCAGGACGGGGTAGCAATCGGCACTCATGACGGCCAAGGGCAGGTTGGGGCGATCGGTGATGATCCCGTCGCACCGGGGGGGAGGGGTGGCAAGACTTTGGACATACTCGATTCTGGTGGAGTGGATCTGATCCATGAAGATGGCTCCTGGAACTTGAGCCATCTCGAAGAGGCGGCGCCGGTTCCTGGCAACCACCTCGGGATCGTCACCAACGTGGAAAGCGATGTTTAATTGGTGATAGGGGGAAGTGCTCCATCCACTCCATCGGTCGCTTATAAAATGGTGTACCATGCTCTCGTTTCTCTTCTTGCTCCTCGTAGAGGAAGATACGCCCAATAGGGATATGGCTTTTGGCGATGCGATCGTAACCGCGCTTGATCTCATAAGGGCCAGGTCCAACCCACTCCTGCAAGAAGGTGTCGTAGACCCGTCGGTCTAGATCGAGGGTAAGATCCTCTTGGGAGACGAGGACGAAGCCCTTTTCGAACTCACGCCGATAGCCCCAGTCAAACCGCTCGATCTCTCCCTTGGGCGCTCCCAGATCCTTGGTGAAGTAGATGGCGTCTTGTTCGAGGGAGCGGTCGAAGGGGACCTCGGTATAGCAGATCGCCTGGAAGAGTTTGGCGAAGGCGTAGTTGTAGTGGATCACCTCCCGTGGAGTCTTGGCCTCGTAACCAGATGGACTCTCCACCAGTTTGGGGGCGGCATAGTTGTTGTAGACCATCTGCTGGACTTTGTGCTCTTGGACCAGCTCGTCGAGCTCCTTGAGGTAGGTGTAGGTATCGTGGATCGAGGGACCAAGGGGGAAGTAGACGGTATAGGGGGTCGTCTCGTAGCGTTGGCCCTCGATAGTGATGGGCTCTTGGCGTTCGTTGGCGGTGGAGATGTAGCTCTCACTCATGTCTAGATCCACCGCATCCAGGAGGATCGGGTTACGAAAGGCCTGGTTGGAGACGATGAGCAACCCCTTTTGACGTAACTTCTCGTAGAAGTCCCGGATACACTCTTTGTAGGAGGTGTCGGGATGGATCAACTCGAAGTAGGCTTTGACCTCTTTGAACTCAGGTTCGTTGAGGAACTCTTCGTTCCCCCAGTCGAAGAAGATCCCCTTGAGTCCCCGTTGCTCACACTCTTGGACCAGGTAGTTGATCCGTCTTTCCCGGAGCTCCTCGTTGCACATGTCGTAGTAGTAGTCCCCTTCGTCAAGGATGTGGCCTTTGGGGTTGAGGATGTAGCCCTTTTCCAAGACCCAGCGGTCGAATTCTGAGGCCTGATCCTCATAAAAACCGGCAAGCCACTGGTAGGTGATGGGAGTCTCATAGTCGCTGATATCGATCCGGTCGATATCCCCAAAAGAGCCAAGTTCGACGATGCGAAAATCCTTGGCCCATTGGAGCTGATCCGAATTCCAGGGATAGATACCGATATACTCGCCCTTTTGGGCAAAGGCCAACTGGACCAAAAGGGCAGCCGCTAACAATACTCTTCCGCGCATCAAAACTCCTTCGTGTCGAGAATAATCGTCACGGGACCGTCGTTGACGATTCCAACCTCCATCATCCCCCCAAAAACGCCGGTTTGCACTGGAACTCCTAGGGATTGGAGGGCATCGATGAAGGCTTGGTAGAGCTCTTTGGCCCCAGAGGGGGCCATTGCTTTGTGAAAGTCGGGGCGGTTCCCACTCTTGATGGTTGCAGCCAGGGTGAACTGGCTAACCACGAGGGCCTCCCCCCCAATGTCGATCAGGGAACGGTCGAAGCGTCCCTGCTCGTTGGGAAAGATCCGTAGTTTTGCTATCTTGGCCGCAAGCCGAGTGCTCTCCTCGCTGGTATCGCCCTCCATGACGCCGAGGAGGATGTTGATCCCCCGGCCGATCCGGGCGACCTCTCTATTATCGATCGAAACCCACGATTGTGTGACTCTCTGAACGATGGCCCGCATGCTCCTCCTTTGAGCGAGCTGTGTTATTATAATACAAAAGGAGGTAACCTATGGTTTTCCAAGATCGATTGGAAGCGGGCAAATTCCTAGCCCAGATGCTCCAGGAGTTCAAAGGGGATCCCGAGACCATCGTCGTCGCCCTGCCCCGGGGTGGGGTGCCGGTGGGCTATGTGATTGCAAAGGAGTTGGGGGTGCCTTTGGATATCTTCTTCGTCAAGAAGATCCCCTCCCCCTACAATCCTGAAGCGGCCATCGGGGCGGTGAGTGAGAGCGGTCAGGAGTATCTGAATGAGCGGGCGGTGATGATGCTCGGGGTCTCAAGGCCCTGGATCGAGGAGCAAATCGCCAAGATCATGGAGCAAATCGCAAAGAAGCGGGCCCTCTATCGCAAACCCCGCCTGCCCGTAGCCGGTAAGCGGGTGATCCTGGTAGACGACGGGGTTGCGACGGGAGCCAGCATGTACCTGGCGGCCAAGGCCCTTAAAAACGAAGGGGCCAGGGAGGTAGTCATCGCGACCCCTGTGGCCCCTCCCGATGCCCTGGCCCTGTTGCGAGAGGCGGCAGATGAGGTGGTGGTAGCCCAAGTGCCCAGGGATTTCATGGCGGTTGGCCAGTACTATCGGGACTTCCACCAATTGGACGATCAGGAGGTCATGGCCCTACTCGATGCCGCGCAGCGTGAGGCTGGCCAGCCCTAAATACTCGTGCAACGCGAGGTAGCTGGTTTGCAAACTCCCCATGTTGGGCAAAAGGGCGATGGGGTTTGGCTCCTCGTCGATACGGTAATCGGTGGGGGAGGGGTGGATCGTGAAGCCAAAATGGCGAAAGAGCCGCCAGCTCCGGGGCATGTGGTAGGCGGAGGTGACGAGAACGATGGTGGGCTCGGCCTTGAGGCGCTCGAAGAGGGTCCGGGTATATTTGGCGTTTTCGTAGGTGTCCTTGCTGGCTCCCTCGATGAGGTAGCAGCCAGGAGCCAGATGGTCGCAGGGGCGAAAGGGGAGGTTGAGGGCTTGGACGATCTGCTGGATGCTCGCCCTGGCCCACTCCCTCTCGCAACCGCTGTATACCAGAGCCAAGCCGCGGCGGTTGGCCTCCATGAGGCCCCACAAGAGCCGTTTAGTGCCTGAGGGGGTTAGGGGAAGATTGGGAGCTCCAGCGATATCCCCTCCCCCCAGGACCACCACCGCTACGGGATCTTGGGAAGGTTTGGGATAATTCGCCCTTTCCAGGGGATCCATGAGGATTTTGGCCCCGATGGAGCTGGCAAGCAGCCACAAGAGGAGGGCACTGGCAAGCAGGAGCCTCCTGGCCTGCGCGATCCAGAGGGCCAGAGCGAGCAGGAAGAGGATGATAAGGCCTGGCGGCAGGAAGAAGGCATTGACCAGCTTAGAAAGGAGGTAGATCACGCCAGTTCGACTCCGGGGCTGCCTGGCACCAGCTCGCCGATGGGATAGCCATCGCTCCGTTGCAAAACCTCATCCACATCCTCGGGGGCAACCACCAGAACCATGCCGACCCCCATGTTGAAGGTGCGATACATCTCCTCCTCGGCTACATAGCGTGCGATGAACTCAAAAATTGGCAAGGTCTTGATGGCCCCTTTCTCCACCCTGGCCTTGAGGTTGTCCGGCAAGATCCGGGGGAGGTTCTCGACGATGCCTCCTCCCGTAATGTGAGCGAGGCCTTTGATGTGGGGCTTGAGCCGTTTGTAGTCGCGCACATAGATTCGGGTCGGCTCCAGGAGCACCTCGATGAGGGGGCGCCCTTCAAACTCTTGGTCCAGCTTCATGCCAAGTTTTTCGAAGAAGAGCTTGCGCACCAGGCTATACCCATTGGAGTGGATGCCAGACGAAGGGAGGGCGATCAGCCGGTCCCCAGCTTGCAAGGATGGACGCTGTTCCAGCTCTTCCCCCTCGGCGATCCCAACGGCGAAGCCGGCCAGGTCGAAGTCTTGCTCCTGATACATTCCAGGCATTTCGGCGGTCTCGCCGCCAATGAGGGCACATTCGGCCTCCTGGCACCCCTTGGCGATCCCGGCGATCACCTGGGTGGCTTGCTCCACGTCGAGTTTGCCCGTGGCGTAGTAATCCAGGAAGAAGAGGGGTTCGGCAAA
>PUXW01000001.1 GCA_009659925.1 Nitratiruptor sp.
TATGGAAATCCCAAGCTCTACTTCAAACAGAGATCGCTCTTGCGGGAGTCCTATTCGCCTGAAGCCCAAAGGGTCGTCGAACTCTGCCAGAAGTACATGAGCGGATTGGAGCAAGAGATCCTCCATGACCCATCAGGAGCTGCTGAAAATTCTCTACCGTAACAGGGAGCTCATCGACGAAGCCTACCGCTACGGGCGGGTAGATCGAGTCGATGAGGAGCTGGTCGATATCGCCCTCTTTCTCCCCCTCGGTGGTGGCTATGTCCTGAACCAGCACTACATCGACTTCGTCAACTCTGTGCTGGACCACTCCGACTACGGGGTGGTCTTCGGGAAGTACACCCTCGACCTCAAGGAGCTCGTTCGCTACCGCAGACTCTACGAGCGGAGCGGCAAGGAGATCTACAAGGAGAAGGTGGCCGCCAAGATCGAAGAGATATACAAACGCCTCTACTTTCGGGATCGTCGGATCAAAAAGCAGATCCGCACCCTCACCGAGGAGATGGAGGGGGATATCGACTTTCTCATTGGGGAGGCCGATAGTATTCTGGACCAGCTCACCGAGATCATGGAGGCCAACCGCCAGATCCTCACCATCTTCTTCGAGCTCAAGGAGCTCGATCAAAACTTCTTCCAACTGATCCGCTCTGTGGAACCCAACCTCTTGGAGATTGTCAAGGCTATTGGCCTGTACATGGAGGAGCTACGCAATTTCATTCTCCAGAGCCGACGGAAACGGGAGCAGAACCGCCGTTTCAAGCGGATCGCCCGCCTCATTCTAGAGGATCGGGCCCTCGGGCTGGAGGAGTTCCTCGCCACCATGCCTCTTTATACCTTCAAACGGCGACGCCCCTCTCTCCTACCAGAGCCCCAGCCCTGGATCAAGGGGTTCCTCGCCCGAAAGAGGAAGGAAAGCCAACAGCTCTCCCAGGAACCTGTGACGCCGCCCAGGGTGGAACGGGGGAAATTCGTGGACAGAAAGAGGATCGAAGAGGAGCTTCGGGGCGGGTGTGACGATCTCTTCCTCTGGCTCTTGGGCCGCGGAATCGAGGAGCGGGAGGCCTTTGGGCTCTTTCTCCACCTCCTGGAGGATCCACGGGCCACAATTTGCGAGGGATTCAACAACTATGGAGTAAGGGTTGTCCGATGGCAGAGTTGAGTCAGGTCTTCGATACCCTCCACAAGGGAGTACTCGTCTCGGTGAATAGCCGCCGCTACAGTGATATTGCCCAGTTTCTCCTAGTCGAAGAGAATTTGGAGGAGTTGAGGGAGATTGTGGAGCGTCTCGGGTATCGGCTCATCGCCCAGAGTGGCTATTTCTATCTCACCAGGGCCACCATCGATCGCGCTCAAAAAGAGCTCTTCATCAACCAGCACAAGAGGGTTATCGTCGCCGTCTCTATTCTGCGGGACCTCTTCCCCCTGCTGAGTGCCGATATGGTGATCAAGCAGAGCGAGGTCATCGCCCTCTTACGCAAAAGGGGGGATTTGACCCAGGAGCTTGCCTATGCAACCTCCCAGAAAGACCTCCTCTTAGGGGTCAACGAGCTCTTCCGCCTCCTGGAGCGCACCTTCGTTCTGGAGCAGACAGCCCAAGATGATGGAGACTCCTTTCGGGTTCTGGCGGGGATCCACTACTACACCACCATCGTGGAGCTCATCGATGATTGAGTCGATCTATCTCTTCAACAGCGGCGGTTTTGGCTACGCCAAGGTCGATCTTGAGCGGGATCTCTTCTTCTTCGGGGAGAATGGGAGCGGCAAGACCACATTCATTCGGGCTATCCACTACCTCTACAGCGGGGATACCACCAAGGTCGGTATTCCCCCGGACAAGCAGAGCTTCAAGGAGTACTACTTCCCCTACGCCAACTCCTATATCGTCTACACCTTCTCCACCTTCTTCATCTTCGTCCTTAAAAGTGGCGGTGAGCTCCTCAAATATTTCTGCAAGGGGTCCTTCAACCCTGAGGCGATTATCGAAGGGGGAATTGTCCGCTCCAGGGAGGAGGTGCGCTCCTACCTCAAAGGTTTCCCCCACAAGCTGGTCCGGGGTGTCAAGGAGTACAGCGACATACTCTACGGAAAGAGGCGGGGGCTAGAGGATTTTCAAATCGCCAAGGTTCGGAACAAGGAGCGCTTCCTCAAACTCTTCCAGACCATCTTCAATGTGGACCGGGCTATTATCGACGCCAAGAGTATCAAGGAGGCCCTCTTCTTCGCCCTGGAGGGGGAGTTTGAACATAAGAGTTTCGATGTGGGACGCTACCTCCACCTCGTCGACGAGTTCCGCTCCCGCTACAACTTCTTCATCGCCATGAAGCACCACTCCAAGCGGATCGAGAAGTTGGAAGAACTCAAGAGGAGCCTCCTGGCCCTGGAGAATCGGATAGAAGAGCTCAGTGGGGCCTTCCTCTACCGTCGCTCCTTCGAGGAGCGGGAGCGAGAGAGGCTGGAAGGGGAGATGGAGGGACTCAAGGGGGAGATGGAGAGGCTCCGTCTCTCGTTGGAAGGGCAACGGCGCCAGCGGGACCATATTCATGAGCGCTGTGACAGGAGAATTGCCAATCTCACAGGAAAACTTCGCTATATCGAGGAGCTCCAGAGGGAGTTTACAAGGGAGAAGATTGAGGAAGCCAAGCGGTTGGTGGCCAGCAAGAGGGGCCTCAAAAGGGAGTATGAGCGGCTCAAGGGGGTGGAGCTGGCCCTTGTGGGCAGACTCGATAGCATAGCCCAGAGTATCGAGCGTCAGGTCCACCAGCTGGAGCGCTCCATCGAGGAGCTGGAACTTGAGAAGCAAAGAAGGCTCCTGGTGGAAAGGGAGCTCCTTCAAGAGCGTAGAGAGAGGGAAGAGAGGCAGATTGAAGATGAGGTCCAGGGGCTCCGGAGGGTGATAGAACAGATTCACGGGGAGCTCTCCCTCCTCCAGCAGGAACTCCTCCGCCAGAAGAGTACCCTCTTCGAGGAGTACCGCCGTCAGGTTGAGTCGGCGGAGGAGAAGAGGGACCAGGCCCTTCGGGAGCTCCATCGGGAGCTGGAGCGCTTAGTTCGGGAACGGAGGAGGCGGGAGGCCCTGGTGGAGGAGATCAAGGTCCAGATAGGGCTCCTCCAGAACCAGCGGGAGCAGATTCAAGAGAGGTATGAAGAGGCCCGCCTGGAGATCGAACAGCAGGCCCAGAGGGAGCGGGAACTTCTGGAGGCGGAGCGCACAGGACTCCTCCAATTCCTCGCCCCTCCCCCTGGAAGCTTCTGGGAGTTCCTCGACCAGGAGGCTCCAGGATGGGAGGAAGAGCTCTATCCCCTCCTCGATCGAGAGCTCCTCTTCTCCTCCATCGAGGAGCTGCGACCCAGAATAACCGCCCGTCCTCTGATCGGAGTGGAGGTTGTCCCCCCAAAAAGATTGCCCACAAGGGAGGAGATCGATGTCCAACTAGCCCAGCTCCAACAGCGAGAACAGACCCTCGAAGAGAGCCTCAAGGGCCACATGAAGAGACTCCAGGAAGAGCGGGATCGAGAACTCCTCCAGCTCTCAGCCAAGATCGATCTGGAGATGAAGCGGCTCCAGGAGCTAGAAGGGGAGATCAGAAAACTTGAAGAGCAGGAGAGAGGGATCCAGGAACGGGAGAAGGAGTTGGAGATTGCCTTCAAGAGGGAGCTCCAGGAGATAGAAAGAAAACGCTCCGAGAGGGAGAGGGGGATAGAGGAGGAGTTTGAGGGCAAGGAGCGCAGGTTGAAGGAGAAGTTGAAAGGGGTGCGGGAACAGATTGGTCGCAAGGAGCGGAAAAGGGAGAAAATAGCGCAGCGGTCTTCGGCTAGCTACCGAGAGATTGTCAGGAAGATCGAGGGGGAGTTTCAAAGACGCAAAGAGGAGCTTGAGGAGCAGATTGCCACCCTGCGGAGTCGGGGGGAGGAGATGGGAGAAGAGCGCTACCTTCAGGAGGTAAGACAGGAGTTGGCCCTCCTTGAGGGGAAGTTGGAAGAGGTGCGGGAGGCGGCCCTCTTTTTGAAAAGGTATGGGGAACTCCAAGAGACTATTGAGGAGTATGGGAAGCTCCAGAACCAACTTGCACGGGCCAAGGAGGTCAAAGGGGCCCTTTTGAAGCGAAAGAGGGAGAGGATCGCTCACTTGCGCAGGGCTATGGAGGAGCTTCAAAGGGAGGTGGATCGGAGGGGAGAGGAGCTCAAGAAGATAGAGATGGGATTAAAACACAGCCAGCAGGTTGCTACCCTTGAGACCATCGAACGAGAGTCCCACCGCTACCTTATCGAGATCGTCCAGGAGTTGGAGAGGAGCTGGATCGACCACCAGCAGAAGATGGTCCAGCTGCAAACTCTCCTCCACCGCCTCTCCCAGATACCCAACCTCCACGAGTACGAGATTAATCTCGCTGTAGAGATGGATGGAGAGAGACTCTTGCGAGACCAATCTTTCCTTCTGGAGCAGATAGAAAATTTCCTAGAGCTGGCCCAGAAACGGTTGGATTTCATCAAGCGGGAGGAACAGAAACGCTTTGCCAATATCTTCGACAATGAGATTCAGCTCCGCCTGGAGCTTTTAAAGAGTGCCCACCACTCCTTCCAGGAGACCATCACCCAGATCAATAGGAATTTGAAGGGGGCAGATTTTGGGGTTGTTCGCGATATTCGGCTCCTGATGGGACAAAAAGAGGAGAGTGTGGCGGGTTATCTCCACCAGATCCACCAGCTCATGCGAGAACAACAGCTCATCTCCCAGGAGAGCCTCTTCTTCGACTCCAAGGGTATGGGGGAGCTCCTGGATCAGATCCACACCCTCTTCAATCGGCTCAGGAAGGCCCTCAAGGGAGACCATGTCACCTTGAACGATACTATCGAGCTCGATATCGAATTTGTCGAGAATGGTGTGCGCCAGCGAAAGAACAGGATCAAGAATGAGAGCAGTACGGGAGGGAGTATGCTCCTCAAAATCGCTATAGCCATCGCCATTCTCAAGGTCTACCTCCAGGAGAGCCCAGGGGTCTTCTTTCTCATCGTCGATGAGGTGGCCCGCCTCTCCCACCAGAACCAGCGACGGCTCAAGGAGTTTGCCAATGGCCGGGGCTTCAAAATTATCTTTGTCACTCCCGATCCGATCCTTGCCGATCATCGGGAGTTTTTGTACTATAAGTTCGTCAAAGGGCAACGGGGTTTTCAAGTAGTCCAGCTCAATCTCTAGGAGTTCAATGAGTCGAATGCGAAAAGAGGAGCGCAAACGCCAGATCATGGAGATGGCCCTGCGTCTTTTTAGCGAACGGGGCTATTATGAGGTAACCATCGCCGACATCGCCAGAGAGCTTGGGATGAGTGTAGGCAACCTCTACAACTACTTCTCTTCCAAAGAGGCCCTGGCCAAGGAGCTCTTGCTCTACATCTCCAAAATCCTCGGGGAGGAGATTCGCAAGATCAACATGATGCCCATCGGGGTGGAGGAAAAGATCCAGCGGATCGTAGAATTTTACTTCACAACGGTCCAAGAGCGCCCCGAACTCATCGACTACTTCCTTCGAGTCTACCTCGCCCACAAGGAGGTTTTCAAAAACGGGTGTGAGGGCTTCTTGTGCGTCTCCCCCTTCGTCACCGAGTTGATGATCTTCTTCGAAGAGGGGGTGCGAAGCGGAGAGCTCCGGGATCAAGATTTCTTCAGCGCCTTCGGCCTCTTCATGGGCTACCTTGGCGGGATGGCCTTCATCAATGGGGAGGGAATGCTCCCCAATGAGCTCCACTTTTATGCCCAAGATGTAGCCCAGAACATCTACCAAGCCCTCAAAGCATGAAGCGCCTCGCTTGGATCCAAGGCGCCACCTGCAACGGCAATGCCCACTCCTTTTTGAACTATCCCCTCCTCCAAGAGCTCCTTGAGGCCCTGGAGCTTTTGTACCATCCAGTCCTCCCTAGCAGGCTTACCCTCCCCCAACTCTGGGACCTGGAGGAGTTGGATATTCTGGTGGTGGAGGGAGGATTACGGGAAGGGTTCCAACGGGCAGGTTTCGAGGTGAATCACCTCATCCATCGCCTCTATGCCCGGGCAAACTGGGTGGTCTGCGTGGGCAGCTGCGCTGTCTATGGCGGGCTTTTTGGAGATCGGGGCGTAGCATTTGCTGGGGAGGAGCCCACGGAGCTCAAAAGCGACAAGGTCATCAATATTCCCGGCTGCCCCGCCCATCCCGAGTGGATTGCAACGACTCTCTGGGCCCTTGTGGAAGGGCGTCCACCCCTTCGGGATACATTTTTGCGTCCCAAAGAGTTCTTCGCCTACACGGTCCATGCCGGATGTACCCGGAACGAGTACTTCGAGTGGAAGGTGGATGCAAGGGGATTTGGCTTCAAGGAGGGGTGTCTCTTCTACGAACAGGGCTGTCAAGGTCCCTACACCCATGGCAGCTGCAACAAGATCCTCTGGAACCAGGAGAGTTCCAAACCCAGAATCGGTACCCCCTGCTTCGGGTGTACAGAGCCGGACTTTCCCAAGGAGAATCTCTTTCGCACCAAGACCTACATGGGCATTCCCGCCTCCCTGCCCCTTGGAGTTTCCAAACGGGCCTACCTCACCCTTACGGGAGTTGCCAAGAGTTTCAAGATCCAGCGGCTCTTAGGGAGGCTCTTTGAAGATTGAGCTTATCGAACGGATCGAGGGGGAGGCCTATTTGAAGTGGCGCCCCGACGGGAGACCCTTCATCCACTTCGAGAGTAGTCGTGGAATCGAAGGGCTTTTAAAAGGGCGCCCGGCATGGGATGCCCTCGTCATCGCTCCCCGGGTTTGTGGCATCTGTGGCCACGCCCATCTGGCAGCGGCGGTCGAGGCCTTGGAGGAGGCCATCGGGATCACCCCAACTCCCAAAGCCCAAGCCATCCGTCAGATCACCCGCTATGGAGAGATGGTCCAAAACCATCTCAAATGGTTCTACCTCACCATCCTCCCCCACTTCGAACGCAAGGAGTTCCTCACAATCCACCCCTATATCCTCCTTACCACCTCCCTCATCGCCCTCTTTGCAGGCCAATGGCCCCACAGCTCCTACATGGTTCCAGGGGGAGTCACCTGTGATCCAAGCGGCCTCGACCTCCTCCGGGCCAAAGGCTACCTTACCCGTCTGCGCCGGGGCTTCGACGAGGCCCAAAAGGCCCTGGAGTGGCTGTTGGATCGGCTCGTCCAAGAGGGGATAGCCTCCCTCGGCAAGAGTTTCGATCGCTTCATCATTTTAAGTGCCAAGAGCAAACTTCTTGCCACCAAAGCGAGCCGGATCGACCTCGGGCAGATCCAACTCTACGAGCAGCCTCCCAGCAGAGCCCTCGGGGTACGCTACAAAGGGCGCCACTATGAGACGGGCCCCCTGGCCCGGATGATGCTTCGAAACCACCCCCATGTACGCAGACTCCACCGCCGCTACAAGGATGGCCTTGCGACTCGGATCAGCGCCAGGGTCTTGGAGATCGGCTGGCTCCTCGATCGCATGGAAGGGCTTCTCGATGGAATGGTCCTCGACCAGCCAAGTGCCGTCCAGGCCCCCTTCCAGTTCGATGGAACGGGGGTTGGAATAGTTGAAGCAGCCAGAGGAAGCCTCCTCCACAAGGTCGAAGTGAAGCAAGGGCGCATAAGTGGATACCAGATCATCACCCCAACCCAATGGAATCTGGCCAATGGAGACGAGGAAGAGCCAGGAGTCGCTATCGAGGCCTTGAGTCGAGGGCCCAAGGAGCTGAGCGATTTGATCTTTCGCAGTTTCGACGTTTGTAGTGTCTGTACCACCCACTAACTCCCCTTCGATTTGGTCCCAAAAATAGAGGAGATCCCCTCTTCCTTAAACCCCGTGCAAGAATGGGTTAAGAGAAGTTGGGATATCATTGAATGAACGAACATTCATCAAGGAGCCAAGATGAATCGGGAACAGCTGCGCTCCCTCTTTACCGCTAAAAGCGCTAGGGTCCAGACCAACAAGGGAGAGGCCTACTACAATGCCCTTCTTGCCCGATGTCGGGCTCGATTAGACCAACTCCGCCGACTTCCCAGTTTCACCAATGTCAACCTCCACGAAGTCCTGGCAGACGAGGGGATCAACCGGCGTGATTTTATGAAGTGGGCCAGCGCCATGACGGCGATGCTCATGCTCCCAGCCTCCTTTACTCCCCTGGTCGCGGAGGCGGCTGAGCTCATGAACCGGTTGCCGGTCATCTGGATCGAACTGCAAGATTGTGCTGGAAACTCAGAGGCCTTCTTGCGCAGTGATGGTCCCAAAGTAGACGAGATCATCCTTGAAATCATCTCCCTCGAGTTCCACGAGACCCTCATGGCCGCGGCTGGGCACCAGGCCGAGACCCAGTTGGAAGATGCGATGGAGCACTTTGCCGGCAAGTATCTGCTCTTCGTCGAGGGGGCCATCCCCATTGGTCCTGGAAGGGAGTGGTGTACCATTGGAGCTAGCGGGGAGACCTTCGAGGAACACCTCAAACGCCTTGCCTCCAAAGCGGCAGCAATCGTAGCGGTTGGAACTTGTGCCACCTTTGGGGGCGTTCCAGCGGCAGCCCCCAACCCCACCGGAGCAGTTGGCGTCATGGATGTTGTCAACGACAAACCGATCGTCAATATTCCGGCCTGTCCTGCCAACCCGGCCAACATGGTGGGGGTCATCCTCCACTACATCCTCACCGGCCAGCTCCCAGAACTCGACAGCCTCCTACGGCCAAAATTTGCCTTTGGATACCGGATCCACGATAACTGTGAACGGCGAGCCCACTTCGACGCAGGAGAGTTCGTCGAGGAGTGGGGCGACGAGGGAGCAAAGAACAACTTCTGTCTGTATAAAATGGGATGCAAGGGGCCGATGACCTTCAACAACTGCTCCATCATCCGCTACAACGAGTCGGTCAACTGGCCTATTGGTGCGGGACACGGCTGTATCGGGTGTAGTGAACCGGACTTCTGGGACAAGTATGCCTACGAACGCCCCATGGCCGATGCCAATATCAAGATGGCTCCAGGAGGGGGAGTGGAAAAGAGTGTGGATGAGTTCGGTCTTGGACTCTTGACGGCTGCGGGTATTGGAATTGCCATCCATGCTGCCGCCAGTGCGATAGCCGGGAAGCGAGACGAGGAAGGAGGAAGATAATGGGCAAGAAGCATATCGTCGTCGATCCGATTACACGGATTGAGGGGCATTTGCGGATAGAGGCGATCATCGACGAGAACAACACCATCGTCGACGCCTACAGCTCTTCCACCATGTTCCGGGGCATTGAAGAGATCTTAAAAGGGCGGGATCCAAGGGATTGCGGCCTCTTGGCCATGCGTATTTGCGGAGTGTGTACCGGAACCCATTACCAGCGAAGTATCGAGGCCGTGGAGCATGCCTTCGACATCACCATCCCCAAAAATGCCCGAATCGTGCGCAACCTCATCCAGGGTGCCCTCTATCTCCATGACCATGTGGTCCACTTCTACCACCTCCATGCCCTGGATTGGGTCGACATCACCAAAGCCCTGGAAGCCGACCCGCAAGCTACGGTAGAAGAAGCCAAAAAGTGGGCCAAGGTAGCCGGGACGACCCCCTGGGTCGCCGATAGCGCCAAGTTCGCTCAGGTCCAAGAACGGATACGAAAGTTCATCAAACAGGGGCGTTTGGGGCTTTTTGCCAAGGGATACTGGGGCAATCCCCACTACAAACTGACCCCTGAGCAAAACCTCCTAGCCCTCACCCACTATCTCCAAGCCCTCGATCTGCAAAGGGACGCGGCCAAAATGATGGCGATCTTTGGGGGCAAAAACCCCCATCCCCAGAGTATCGTCGTGGGAGGGGTCACCTGCGTCCAGGATCTCAAGAATCCAGCCCGAATCGCCCTCTACAAAGATCTCCTCAAGGGCTTCCGAGCCTTCATCAAGGGGGCCTATCTCCCAGACATCTACATGGCTGGAACCATGTACAGCGACGAGGCCCTCGACGGGACGGGAGCGGGCCTGAAAAACTACCTCGTCTACGGAGGATTCCGGCTGCAAGATACCGGATTTTACAACTCCCAGCTCCTCTTTCCAAGCGGCCTCGTAATCGATGGCAAGTATCAGGAGTTTGATCAGGAGAAGGTCAAAGAGGATGTGACCCACGCCTGGTACCAAGGGGCCAAACCTCTCCACCCCTTTGAAGGAGAGACCATCCCCCACTACACCGGATTTGGCAAGAAGGAGGGAGGGATCGCCTACCTCGATACCCAGGGCAAATACTCGTGGATCAAATCTCCCGTCTACGACGATACCCGGGTCGAAGTTGGACCTCTCGCCCGGATGGTGGTCGGCTATGTCAAGGGGGACCGACGCATCGGCGAGTATGTAACCAAATTCCTCACCAACGCCAATCTCCCAGTGGAAGCCCTCTACTCCACCGTAGGTCGAACGGCGGCCAGAGCTATCGAAACCGAACTCCTGGCCGATGTCATGGTGGAGTGGGTCGACGAATTGGCGGCCAACGTAGCAGCGGGCGATCTTTCTACCTGGACCGAGTTCGACTTCGATCGGGTCAGCAAAGATGCCCAAGGGTATGGGCTCGAAGAGGCGCCTCGGGGAGCCCTTGGCCACTGGGTCAAGATCCGAGATGGCAAAGTGGAAAACTATCAGGCGGTGGTCCCCTCTACCTGGAACGCAGCTCCACGAGATTACAAAAACAGAATGGGAGCCTATGAAGCGAGCCTCATAGGCACCAAAGTGGCCAAGCCCGAAGAGCCCCTGGAGATCTTGCGCACGATCCATAGCTTCGATCCATGCATCGCCTGTGCGGTCCATATCGTCGATACCAAGGGGCGAGAACTTGGAGCTTTTAAAGTCAACACCTCCTGCTCGATCTAAAGGAGTCTGCTATGGCTGGAGGATATGTTCAGATCAAGCGCATGAGCCTCTTCATGCGGCTCAACCACTGGGTCGTGGCCTTGAGTATGGTAGCCGCCATCGTCACAGGACTTTATATCGGCCACCCCTATTACCAAACCCTCATCGCCGAGCCAGCGGTGGAGAAGTTCGTCATGGCTTGGAACCGCTGGATCCACTTTTATGCCGCCATCATCTTCGATGTGAGCTCTATTGTCATCGCCTATCTCTACTTCTTCAGCCGATTCGATCGACCGATCGTGAAACTTATCCCTAACAGACGCAATATTCAAGAATTCTTCGCCGTTTTGATCAATCTTCTCACCCTCAACCGGATCAAACGCTTCGACAGCTCCCACGAGGATAGCTTCCATGTGGTCTACTTTACCATCTTCCACCTCCTCCTAGTCTGGATGCTCCTGACAGGGCTCCAACTCTATGTCCACGGTCTAGCCCATGGCCAAAGCTCCATAGGAAGCTGGTGGCCCGCCCTGCTCCACTTCTTCACCGACTGGACCATCTGGGCGACGGGGGGCACTCTGATGGATGTGCGCATGAGCCACCATCTGACGATGTATTTCATCATTGTCTGGATCCTCTTCCACATCTACTATATCATCTGGCGCACCATCTTCTGGCAAGAGGGGGATGTGACTATCGTCTTCGGCGGTTACAAGTTCAAACGGGTCAAAGGGTGAGGTTTCCCTCCCCTATGCCCTTTTCTTGGTGATCGAGGAAGTGGTGTGAAGTGTGCAATCATAGGAATTGGCAACATCCTCTTCATGGACGAGGGGGTTGGAGTCTACGCCGCCAAGTTTCTGGAGGAAAACTTCACCATCGACGCACAAATTGTCGACGGGGGAACTCTTGGCTTCAAATTGATGGGCTACTACCAGGAGTATGACAAAGTCATTATCCTCGATACCGTCTCCATCGAGGATGAGCCAGGGAGTGTCTACAATCTCCCCGGCGATGTTCTCCTTGGCCTTGGCAGCTACCGCAAGACAGCCCATGAGGTGGAAGTGGTGGAGATGCTCGAAATCTGCTCCCTCTTGGAACATCACGCCCAGGTCAATATCATCGGCATCGTCCCCGCAGACATCGAAAGTGTCGGAATCGATCTGACTCCAACCCTCAAGAGCAGTTTTCACGCCCTCATCGCCGAAACCCTCAAAGAGCTTGATCGAGCCGGAATCTCCTATGAGCGAAGGGGCCATGTAGGTTTGGACCACATCATCAAGACCTATGCCGAGGGGAAGATGGACAGGAGCCATGGTCTTTAAGTTTGCCTACACCTCCAACGCACCCCATTTCGCCAAGCGGCTTGAAGCGATAGCAAGGCTTACCGGCACTCGTTTTGAAATTCGCCAGGAGCGAGACATCTATCTGGAGATAGAGGAGTACGAAGCTTTCGCGAAAGCTGCCGATGAGCACCTCTTCAACTCTCTTTTTTTCCAAGGTGTGGAGGTTGCCGAGGAGCTCAAAGGCGAGCCTGTAGCGGCCCTACCTTTGAGTGTGGGGGTTTGCCAAAACTGCATCGGCAAGATCCTCGACCCAAACTCACGCCACTACTACTACCCCTTTACCAGCTGTGCAAGCTGTGGAAGCCAGAGTGCCTTGGCTCTTTCGTACCCCTTTACCCGCTCCAACACCCTCCTCGCCCCCATCAAACCTTGTGAGGCTTGCCAAAAGGAAGGAGCCACAGATCCCTTTTGCAAGGACTACCCCCTCCTCACCTGTACCCAGTGCAATGTCCCCGTTGTTATCCACGACTCCCGCAAGGAGTTTTGGGCCAACGAAAAAGAGGAGTTTCGAGAGCTCTTTGCAATAGCCGCCAACGCCCTACAGGATGGAAAGAGTGTCGCCATCAAAACCCTCAATGGCTTCAAGCGCTTCTCTTTGACCCCCACCCCTGCATCGAAACTGCTCCTTTGCAATCTCCCCAAAGCCAAGGAGAAGCTCCTCTTTTTAAACCAAGAACTCCAGGCCCTCTTTAGCATCGAGCGGCCCAAAATTTTCGCTACTTTAGCAGATGAAGAGCTCAAAGAGGTCTTGGGCGCCGTGGTGGAGGTGAAAGCCTTCGACGATGGGTTCACATTTCTGCTTACCCAGGAGCTTGCCCAGGTGCCATTTATTTTTTACGAAGAGGGGGCCCAGGGCGACCTTGTCATGGAGTACTTTTTAGAACTCGATCCACCAAAGGAGAGCCACCTCTTTTTCAATAAACACCACCGCTTCATCGCCGCAGGAGAGCGTTTCATCATCCCCCAAAAGATTCAAAGCGATAAGACGGTGGTTCACGGGGATTATCTACTCCATGAGGGAGTACTCGATAAGATCGAGCGTTTTGACGTGGTGGAAGCAAGCGAAGTGGTGGCTTTTAGCGAAGATGAGGTGGAGCATGGCAATGTACGCCTGCACGATTTCGCCGCGGCGGCCCTTCGTTCGGTTATGCGAGAGCATGAAATGAACTCGAAAGCCCTGGGGCTCTATTTAAGCGAAGCGAAACGCTTCTATTACCTCGATGGAGCAAGCTCCAAGGAGCTCTTTGACTTTGGAGCGATTCCAGAAGATCTCGAAGACTCGATCGCCCAGCTTCGCGAGGGCTCGGCCAAACTTGTAGAGCGCTTTTTTGAGCGTTTCGATGCCAACATAGAAGATGGCGATATGTGGGAGCGGGCAGCTGCTATCATAGGCATAGAAGGAGGGTTTGAGGAGCTGCGCAAAGCGGCGATGAGCTTTGGAGGCAAGGGAGGGCTGAGTGTGGATTGTCGCATAGCCAAGGAGCGATTCGAGTACGAAAGCCTCTTCGCTTCGCTCATGAGCTACCGGCTGGCGGGAGCAGATAGCGTAACCCTTGCCTATTCGCTCTTTGAGTCTTTGGGAGATTTTTGCTCCAACGCTTTGCGGGATATGGCGGCTCCAATCGGAGTGCAGCAGTTTGTCATCGCAGGAAAGTTCATAGCGGTGACACCATTTTTGAGCCGTTTTACCAGAAACTTGCCCCATGTCAAGACCAACATCGCCCTGCCTGTGGATGGGATCAATGGTATAATTGGTGTATGATCCGTTTTCGTTTTTTTGGCACTGTTCAAGGGGTCGGATTTCGCCCTACGGTCTACCGGGTGGCCAAAGAGCTGGGGCTCGTTGGCTACGTGCAAAATAGAAGTGGGTATGTGGAGGTCGCAGTCGAAGGCAAGCGGGCTGAAGCCTTCGAGCAAGCGCTGCTCAAAGCTCTCCCACCTCTTGCAAAAATTGAGAGAATCGAAAAAGAGCAGCTTCCCTCGCAAAATTTCACAACCTTTTCCATCATTCAAAGCCAGACTGGAGAGGGGCGTACCCAGCTGCTCCCAGATATGAGTGTGTGTGACGAGTGCCTCAAGGATCTTTTTGACCCTACGAACCGGCGCTACCACTACCCCCTCATCAACTGTACCAATTGTGGCCCACGCTATACAATCATCAAAGACCTGCCATATGATCGAAAAAACACGACGATGGCTCCTTTTGAGATGTGCAAAGAGTGCCGCGCAGAGTATGAGGATCCTACCAGCCGCTTCTACCACGCTCAGCCCATTGGGTGCAACGAGTGTGGGCCGAAGGTCCATTATGAAGAGTTTGAGGGGTTTGCAGCCATCGAAGCGGCTGCTAGAGCTATCGCCACAGGCAAAATTGTTGCCATCAAAGGCGTTGGCGGGTTCCATCTGGTCTGTGACGCCACGAGGGAAGAGGCTGTAGGGAAACTACGATCCAGAAAGGGCAGGGCGCGCAAACCCTTTGCGGTGATGTTCAAGAGCTTAGAGGCTATAAGGGAGTATGGGAGGGTGAGCGAAACAGAAGCAGCCCTCATCACCTCCCAAGAGCGTCCCATCGTCATCCTCAAGGCTAAAAGGGAGCTCGCGGATGTAGCCCCTGGTATCGACAGGCTGGGGGTCTTCTTGCCCTATAGTCCCATTTACTATCTGCTCTTCTCCCTTATCGACACACCTCTGGTAGTTACCAGCGCTAACATCTCCGACACACCCATCATCAAAGATGAAGCGACCTTGCAAAGGCTCGGGCTCCATGATGGGATGCTCTGGTATGAGCGAGAAATCGAGCGCAGTTGTGACGATAGCGTCGTGACTGTGGCCGATGGAAAGCCCCTTTTTTACCGCCTCTCCCGTGGATTTGGACCAAAGAGCTACTACTTTGAAGGGGTACCTTCCATTTTGGCTGTGGGTGCCAGGCAAAAGAATACTATAGCAATAGCTGCCCACGACCACATCGTTCTCTCACCCCATATTGGCGATATAAAAAATATCGAGAGTTTGGAGTATTTTCAAAAAGTAGTGGAGGATTTTAGGCGCATCTACGCTTTTGAGCCGGAGACTATAGTGTGCGACAAACATCCGGGCTATGAAACGGCTCACTATGCCAAAAGTCTTGGTAAAGAAGTGGTTCAGCTGCAGCATCACAGGGCCCATGTATGGGCGGCACTGGCAGAGCTGGAACTAGAACACGGGGTGCGCTGGAGTGAGTGGGTAGGGTTTGCCTGGGATGGTACGGGATATGGGGACGATGGCAAGATCTGGGGCGGAGAGGTCTTTGTAGGTGATGAGCGGCGCTACCATTTTGACTATTTCAAAATCTGCGGCGGTGAAAAGGCGATCAAAGACATTCGCTTGCAAGGCTGGAGCCTGGCCAGAGCATATGGCATAAAACTTGGGGATCGGCTTTTTAACATAGCTTATGAAAAGAACATCAACTGCTTTAAGACAAGTTCGCTCGGGCGGCTCTTCGATGCTGTGGCTTTTGTAGCAGGCCTTTGCGAACGGGTGGACTTTGACGGAGAGGCGGGGATGCTCATGGAGCGAGCATATAGAGGCTGGGATGTGGGATATTACGGTTTTTTAATCGATGAAAAGATCCAGATCGATTTTGAAGCCCTCTTCAAAGATGACAAAGCTCTCATTCCAAGCCGTTTCATCAACACCCTCGCGGCGATCATTTTAAAAATCGCTCAAAAAGAGCAAAAGCCGGTGATTTTAACCGGCGGCGTCTTTCAAAACGTGACACTTTTAAATTTGGCAACGACACTGCTCAAAAAAGAGGGAGTTCCCTGCTTCTTCCCTACTGCCACCCCCATCAACGACGGAGGCATAGCCCTGGGGCAGGTGTGGTGGGCCACCTTGAAGCGTAGATAGCAATGAAACTATCCGTCGTTGAAGTGGTAGGTGTGGAAGTGCTGGCTTGTGCCAAGATATTGTCTCTTTCAGCAAGTAGCTGACCACCATCCATATTTTGATAGTCAAGTTGCATAACTTGGGAGACAACACTTTGTCTATCCTCGTTGGAGAGTGATTGGAGTTGATTGCGCAAATTTTGGTGGCAATTCGATCGACATTGAGGCAATAGCGCATTTTTATGATCGCCACCGGCTTGGGCTTCGCTTGAAAGAGGATCCTCAAATCCCTCCTTTTTGGGATATTGTGTCACATCGGATCTCAAAGATGTTTTGTCCGTTTTTGTGCCAATAGAGAAGATCATATCCATGTTTTTGTACAATTGTACGAGCAATGGTAAGTCCGAGACCGGAGTTTTTGGCAGAGATAGGCTCGCCGTAGTTGAGGACTTGGATGAAATTTGGCTTTGCGATGATGCGAATAGGATAGGCGGTGGCGTATTTGAGGGCGTTTTCGATGAGATTTTTTAAAGCGATCGCCAAAAGCTCCTTGTCGGCTTCGATTTCAAAGCGGTTTGTATCAATCTCGATTGCTCTCTCATCTTCGATAGCACACCGCTGCAGAGCTTCTACCAACAAAGTTTCAATATCTAAAGGTTCGCGCTTGAGGCTTTGAGTGTCGATGAGGTGGAGCTCCAATGTGCGCTTGGTGAGCCGCTCGATTTGGGAGAGTGTTGCACTCAAGGTAGCGCTATCGCCCTTTTCCAAAGCGAATTTCGCCTTTGCCAAGGGGGTTTTGAGCTCATGGCCGATGAATTTGAGGAGATTTTCCCGTTGGGCGATCTGCTCTTTGATGGTGGCCGCCATTTCGTTGAAACTTCGAGCCATACTTTGAAGCTCCCTCTCTTTTGACGCTTTGATTGGCTCGAAGGCTCCTTCCTTTGCAAAGTGTTCCATCTTTTTGGCCACCTCTTGGATGGGAGCGATGAGTTTGAGGGTAAAGAGGTAGATAAGAAATAGCAAAGCGATATCTAAAAGAATAAGAATCACCAGCGTCCAGCCTTCTTGGATGAAAGCCTTTTGCAAAGGATCGTAAAGGGCGGCTCTTTTGTTCATGAATTGAAGCAGAAGATAGTATTTGTGATCTTTTTGGACAATTTCAAGGGAGCCAAAGAGGAGCTTTTGGCGATAGATCGTCTGTGCATCGTTGAGCAACGCAGGATCGATGATGTGAAGGCCTCGCTTTTTGGCCCGTTTTTCAAAGAGTTTCATATTGGACTCCATAAAAGGAGCAAAGAGCTCTTTGGCGGCATTTTTGTAGCCAGCAAGGAGGATCCGCTCGTTCTTTTCGTGGGCGCTCTTCATGCTCCATAGCCCAAGGGCTATCATGATGATGAGACTTACAAGAAATAGATAGGTGATCTTCTCTTTGATACTCATAGCAGCTTATATCCTATGCCCCAGAGCGATTTGATATAGCGGGGATTTTTAGGATCGTCACCGATTTTGTGGCGGATGTTGCTTATGTGCATATCGATACTTTTGTGTCTGGTGTCGGGGTCGAGTCCAGCGGCGTGAATGATCTGGTCTCGTGAGAGGGCTTTGCCTCTATTTTTGGCTAAAACGATGAAGATATCGAACTCCGTTTTGGTTAGATCAATTGGGTAATCCTTCAAAAAAAGAGTCCTTTGGGCTTCATCGACCGTAAAGTCCCCCACTTCGTAGCGAGAACTTTTGCCCTGACGCCTCATCGCCGCTTCGATGCGCAGCACCAGCTCCCTTGGGTCGTAGGGCTTTGCCAAGAAGTCCTCGGCTCCCAGCTCAAATCCCAATATCTTGTTGCCGATATCGCCTCTGGCACTTGAAATTATCACCGGCGTATCGCAAAAGTCGCGAATCTTTTTGTATAGATCAAAGCCGTCCATTTGAGGTAGCATCAGATCCAAGACGATAATATCGAAATGCTCTTTTTTTAAAATCTCAAGGGCCTCTTTGGGGGTGGCGCAGGAGAGGCAAGTAAATCCAAAGCGCTCAAGGTAGTCGTGAATGAGCTTTTGCATCTGAAGATCGTCTTCGATGAGCAAGACTCTACTCATCTTCCCACTCCTCGATATA
>PUXW01000015.1 GCA_009659925.1 Nitratiruptor sp.
TCCTGGCAGGCGTGGATCGCCGCCTTGATCTGCAAGGGGTCCTGGCAGGTCTCCAGCAAAAAGAGATCGGCTCCCCCCTCCAGGGCCCCCCGGGCACTCTCGCAATAGCCGGCATACATCGTGTCGTAGTCGATGTGATTTAAACTTGGCAGTTTGGTCCCAGGCCCGAGAGAACAGGCGACGAAGCGAGGTTTCTCAGGGGTGGAGAACTCCTGGCAGACCTCTTTTACCAGTTGACACCCCAACAGAGTGAGCTCCCTGGCCCGATCGGCCAGATCGTACTCCTCCAGGACCCAGGGCATCGCCCCAAAGGTGTTGGTCTTGATGATGTCGGCTCCGGCCAGGGCATAGGCCCTGTGGATTGCCCGGATCACCTGGGGAGCCGTGGCGTTGAGGAGCTCGTTACACCCTTCTCGCCCCTGCCAGGCCTCGGGGGGGATCTCCTTGGAGCGGGCCTGGAGCTGGGTCCCCATGGCTCCGTCGATAATGAGGATCCGTTCTTGGAGGAGTTGTTCGATCACGACGGTCTCCTTCCTACCTTGATGGGACTGGTCACGTTGCTAGCGAATTCGCTTGATCCTTCGCCGGCCAAGATGGAGGATCTGGCTCGCATCTCCTGCAAAAATACCCCGCCAATCCTCGACGACGACATCGGCGTTGCGCCTGGCAAACTCTGGATCGAAAGGCTTCCCACTGGGATTGGCGCTGGTGCTATACATCCAGCCAAAGCGCTCTAGGAAGCGGAGATGGTCCGGATCGTGGACGAGGCGGATCGCCTCTTGTTGGGGGTAGAGGAAGGTAGTACGACGGCTACGGCGTACCCGTTTGCGGTGGGCTTTGGGAACACGAAGGTGGCGCTGGAGTTCCCGGCAGCTGGCAACCTCCTTGAGGAAGGGTTTGCCTGGAGGGCGCCCCTTGATGGCGGCAAGGCGAGAGGCCTTTTGGCTGAGGAAGCCTGCTGTGGTATCGGTCTGGGTGAGGTAGACCCAATCAGGATTCATGGAGGTAGTCTTGCAGGGCTTTGGGTTCAAGCTCTTTGCTCTTGAGGACCCGGATGGCTTCGGCGGCAACCCGGGCGGCGCTGATGGTGGTGAAGTATGGGATCTGGTGGCGGAGGACCTCCTGGCGGATCCGTTTGGCATCATCCCGACTCGACTTGTTGTCGCTGGTGTTGATGGCCATGGCGATCTGGCCATTTTTGATGAGATCCTCCACATTGGGACGCCCTTCGCTGATTTTGAGGACTAGTTTGCTCTCCACGCCGGCTGCCTTGAGGATCTCATGGGTTCCCCGGGTCGCGACGATGTCAAATCCTAACTCGATGTATTGTCTAGCGATCTCGGGGGCAAAGGGTTTGTCGTAGTCGGTGAGGGAGAGGAAGAGGGTCCCCTCGGTGGCCAATTCGTTCTTGGCGGCAAATTGGGCCTTGGCGAAGCTCTCCCCAAAGCTTTGGCTAATCCCCATGACCTCTCCCGTCGACTTCATCTCGGGGCCTAGGAGTAAATCGGCTCCGGGAAGCTTGTTGAAGGGGAAGACCGCCTCTTTCACACTGATGTGGCCCTTGAGCTTGGGTTTGAGGATGGGTTGGGAGAAGTCGACCAACCCATAGCGATCGTAAAAGCGCAGGGCCTCTTCCAGGTCTCCTTGAAGCATGACCCGGGTGGCGACCTTGGCCATTGGAATCCCAGTCGCTTTGCTCACGAAGGGAACGGTTCGGCTGGCTCTGGGATTGACCTCGATGAGGTAGACGAGATCTTTGTAGATGGCAAACTGGATGTTCAAGAGCCCCTTGACCCCAAGTCCAAGGGCGATACGCTGGGTCTGCTCCTCCACTTGGGCCAGGAGGGAAGCATCGATGGAGACGGCGGGCAGGGAGCAGGCGCTATCCCCCGAGTGGATCCCCGCCTCTTCGATGTGCTGCATGATCCCTCCAATATAGACCCGCTTCCCGTCGCTGATGGCATCTACATCCAGTTCGATGGCATGGTCGAGAAACTTATCGATGAGGACCGGCGACTCGTCGGAGACACGCACCGCCTCGTCCATGTACTCCTTGAGCTCGGCTTCGTTGTAAACAATCCGCATCGCCCGACCGCCCAGGACATAGCTTGGGCGCACCAGGACTGGATAGCCGATCTCATCGGCGATCTTGAGGGCCTCCTCTTTGGTGGTAGCGGTGCCGTTTGGGGGTTGGAGGAGGCCATTTTTGGCTACAAATTCGCTAAATTTCTCCCGATCTTCGGCAAGATCGATGACCTTGGCACTGGTGCCGACGATCTTGGCGCCGATGGCGGTCAGGGGCTTGGCCAGCTTGAGGGGGGTTTGGCCCCCAAAGTGGACGATGACCCCATCGGGACGCTCCCGCTCGATGACGCTGCGTACCCGTTCCAGGTCGATGGGCTCGAAGTAGAGGATATCGCTGGTATCGTAATCGGTGGAGACGGTCTCGGGGTTGCAGTTGTACATGATGGAGGTGATGCCCATCTCCTCCAAGGCGAAAGCCGCGTGGACACAGCAATAGTCGAACTCGATCCCCTGGCCGATCCTGTTGGGGCCACCGCCGATGATAAGGACCTTGCGCTCTTGGGAGTTGGAGGTAGCGGCTGGAGGGAGGGGGGTGATGTTGGTGGTGCTGTAGAGGTAGGGGGTTTTGGCTGGAAATTCGGCGGCACAAGTGTCTACCTCGTTGTACTCCAATTCGATTCCAAGCTGCTTCCTGGCGTTGTAGACATCGTTTTCGGTGAGCTGGGTGTTCTCCTTCTCGTTGATGAGCTTGGCAATCATCTTGTCGCTAAAGCCGTAGCTCTTGGCCAGGCGCAAGAGCTTGGGGTCTTGGAGGATGTCTAGATCGATCTGCTTCTCGAACTCCACAAGTTCTTGGATCTGGTATAAAAACCATGGATCGATGCTGGAGAGTTCATGGATCTCCTCGACGCTTAGCCCCGCTCGAAAGCCCTGGGCGATGTAGAGGAGGCGCTTCTCGTTGGGGCGGCGGATCTCCCGTTTGATGGTCTCCATGTCGGCTTCGATCTTCTCAAAACCTGCCAATCCCGTCTCCAGGGAGCAGAGCCCCTTTTGGATGGACTCCTTGAAGGTACGGCCGATGGCCATGGCTTCGCCGACACTCTTCATCGAAGTGGTGAGGGTGTCGTCGGCGTGGGGGAACTTCTCGAAGGCGAAACGGGGGAGTTTGGTGACGATGTAGTCGATGGTGGGCTCAAAGCTGGCGGCGGTGCCGGTAATGTCATTCTGGATCTCGTCGAGGGTGTAGCCTACGGCCAGTAGTGTGGCCACTTTGGCGATGGGGTATCCAGTCGCTTTGGAGGCAAGAGCCGAGCTCCGGGAGACCCTGGGGTTCATCTCGATGACGATCATCCGGCCATTCTTGGGATTGACGGCGAATTGGACGTTGCTACCTCCCGTATCGACCCCGATTTCGCGCAAAATCGCGAAGGAGGCGTCCCGCATCCGCTGGTACTCTTTGTCCGTGAGGGTCAGAGCCGGTGCCACGGTGATGGAGTCGCCCGTATGGACCCCCATGGGATCGAGGTTTTCGATGGAGCACACTATGATGCAGTTGTCCTCCTTGTCCCGGATCACCTCCATCTCATACTCTTTCCACCCCAAGAGGCTCTCTTCGATGAGGATCTCGCTAATGGGGGAGGCCTCCAGCCCCTTTTGGGCCAGCTCCTTGAACTCGTCGATATTGTAGGCAACACCGCTCCCGCCACCTGCCAGGGTGTAGGAGGCTCGGATGATGAGGGGAAAGCCAATTTCTCGCGCCGCTTCCATCGCCTCGTCCAGACTGTATGCGTAGCGGCTCTTTGGCAGATCCATGCCAATTTTCAACATCGCCTCCTTGAAGGCCTGGCGATCCTCCCCCTTTTTGATGGCCTCCGGTTTGGCTCCGAGAAACTCGATGCCATCGAGCATCCCCTTCTCGTACATGCTCATGGCCACGTTGAGGGCGGTTTGGCCCCCCATAGTGGGCAAGATCGCATCCACCCCCTCTTTTTGGATGATCTTGTAGACCATCTCTTCGGTGATGGGTTCGATATAGGTTCGATCGGCGAACTCTGGATCGGTCATGATGGTGGCCGGGTTGGAGTTGACCAGGACCACCCGATAGCCCAAGGATTTGAGGGTTTTGACGGCTTGGGTCCCCGAATAGTCGAACTCGCAAGCCTGACCGATGACGATCGGCCCCGATCCGATGAGCAAGATGGTGTGGATATCCTCTCTTCGTGGCATCGACCTAACCTTACGGGATTTTTAGTTTTGGATTGTAGCCAAAATTACTTTATAGCTCCATTAGAGGTGGAGATGGTCATCCAGAAATACAAGGGATCCTCCAAGCTCTCTTTGGTAGCGACCCGAGCTACCTTGTAGCTTCCCTCCAGCCAGACATCCACCACCTTGCCCACGTCGATCCCATAGGGGAAGATGTTGTCGTAGCCATTGGTGTAGACGGGATCCCCTTTGGCAATCTTTTCGTAGCTGGGGATATACTTGACGATGAGGTAGCGATTATCGCCACTGCCTGTGGCAATGCCCTTGGCTCCACTTCCAATGCTCACCGTATAGGAGCACCGTTTGTTCCCGTTGAAGAGGGCCAGCCCGCCGCCATCTCCCTGAATTGCGATTCCAGCCACCCCCCGCTGGGTTACAAGGCCAAAGATCCGTTTTGGGGGGATGGGCAAATCGATCCAGGCCGCTGTGAAGTCCCCCAAGGTGCGGTAGGCGACCATGCGCACCAGGCGGAGATCGAAGCCCCGGGGCTCGATCCTCGCGTCACAAATTTGCTGGAGTTTGCGCAGACGGGTTTGCAAATCCCAGTAGAGGATCTTGTAGCGCTCCAGCTCCTTTCGTTGGTGGCGCAGGGTTTCGATCTGGTCGGCCTGGTCGAAGAAGGTCGTTACCCTCGCAACGAGGCCGTCGCGCCATTGGATGAAGTGGCGTTTGATGGTGAGGGTCAAAGCGAGGATCTCCCGCTTGAGGAGGGAGTCGGTTTGGAAGAGGAGGGCCAGTAGGGCCAGGGCGGCAAGGAGGAGCCCGAACCGCTTAATCATCGGCCAGCTGTTGGAGGATTTCGATCTCGTCTAGTACCTTTCCTGTCCCCTTAGCCACGGCTAGGAGGGGTTCTTCGGCGATGAAGACCGGGATTTTGACGGCATCGGAGAGATAGCGGTCGAGGTTGCGGATGAGGGCGCCTCCGCCGGTTAGGACGATGCCATTCTCGATGATATCTCCTGCCAGTTCTGGAGGGGTCTGTTCGAGAACATCCTTGAGGGCCTCGGTAATGGCTTTGATGGGCTCTTTCATAGCTTCGTAGGCATCCTCGCTGGTGACGGTGATGGTATTGAGGAGCCCTCCCACTTGGTCTCGTCCGGTGACCGTCATCTTGCGGGGCTCTTTGAGGGGGAGAGCGGTGCCAATTTGGATCTTGATCTCCTCGGCTACCCGATCACCGATGATGAGGTTGTACTTCTTCTTCACATAGTCCATGATGGCCGCATCTATCTTGTCACCAGCTACCCGGATCGACTTGCTCACAACCAAACCACCCAAGGAGATGACCCCGATCTCAGTGGTGCCCCCGCCAATATCGACCACGAGGCTCCCCTGGGGCTCTTTGACAGGCAGACCGGCCCCAATGGCGGCGGCCATGGGCTCTTCGATGAGGTAGACCTCCCTTGCTCCAGCGCTTAGGGCCGACTCCTTGACCGCCTTGCGCTCCACCTGGGTGAGGCCGTAGGGGACGCAGATGATGATCCGGGGGCGGATGAAGGCCCGCCGTTTGTGGGCCTTTTCGATGAAGTAGCGGATCATCTTCTCGGTAGTGTCGAAGTCGGCGATCACTCCATCCTTCATGGGGCGAATCGCTTGGATGTCTCCTGGGGTCTTCCCCACCATCTCCTTGGCCTCTCGGCCAACGGCGAGGATGCGCTGGCGCCCATGTTTGTCCTTCTTGATGGCGACAACACTTGGCTCGTTGATGATGATCCCCTCCCCTCGAGAGAGAACGAGGGTGTTGGCCGTCCCAAGGTCGATCCCCATATCGTTGGAGAAGACTCCGATCACTTTGTCAAAAACCATTGTCTCTACCTTTACGCACTCTTTTTCTCGCTCCGTTTAATCAGGATTGGCCGCTCCTTCTTCTCGACCACCTCTTTCGTGATGACAACTTCATAGCCCCGCAGTTCGGGGAGATCGAACATGATATCGATCATGATCTCCTCCATGATGGAGCGCAATCCCCTGGCGCCGGTTTTGCGCTTGAGAGCCAGCTCGGCGATGGCCTCAAGAGCCTCCTTTTGAAAGGTCAGCTCCACCCCGTCGAGGGCGAAGAGCTTCTTGTACTGCTTCACCAGGGCATTCTTGGGCTCGGTGAGGATCCGGATCATATCCTCCTTCGAGAGCTCGTTGAGGGTGGCCACCATGTGGAGCCGTCCTACCAGCTCGGGAATGAGGCCGAAGTGGACCAGATCCTCTGCTTCCACATAGTTGAGAAGATCATTATCGTCCTTTTTGCTCCGTTTTTCCTGGCCAAATCCCAAAACATTCCCACCAAGGCGCCGCTTGATAATGTCGGTGAGCCCCTCGAAGGCCCCTCCACAGATGAAGAGGATGTTGGAGGTGTCGATCTGGATGTACTCCTCATTCGGGTGTTTGCGTCCCCCTTTGGGGCTGATGTTGACCACCGAACCTTCGATGATCTTCAAGAGGGCCTGTTGGACCCCCTCCCCGCTTACGTCCCGGGTGATACTCCTATTTTCTCCCAAGCGGGCGATCTTGTCGATCTCGTCGATAAAGACAATGCCCTTTTGGGCTTTCTTTACATCCCCATCAGCAGCATGGTAGAGTCGGGTGAGGATATTCTCCACATCCTCGCCCACATACCCGGCCTCGGTGAGGGATGTGGCATCGGCGATGGCCAGGGGGACATCGAGGACCCGGGCCATGGTTTGGGCCATGAGGGTTTTCCCACTTCCGGTGGGGCCGATAAAGAGGACATTGGACTTGGCCAGTTCCGTCTCATCGTCGATCTCATCCTGCTTGAAGAGCCGTTTGTAGTGGTTGTAGACGGCAACGCTAAAGACCTTTTTAGCCCGCTCTTGGCCGATGACATATTCGTCCAAGATCGCCTTGAGCTCCCGGGGAGTCGGGAGGTGGTCCAGTTTGAGCTCCTCTTCCTCCTCCTGCTTGCCGCTCTCATCTCCAAAGAGGATCTTGTAGGCCGAGACGACGCAGTTTTTACAGATGAAGACCTTGCTATCTGGTCCAGCAAGGAGCGGGTTATTGGCACTCTCGAAACTGCCGCAAAAGCTACACTGTTTGATCATTGTCACTCCATTGGTTTTGGTAGGGGGATTCCCCGTTTGGTCTCAAGGACGAAGCGGGCCAGTTTGCGCACATAGGGATCGGAACTCTCCTCCAGGAGGTTTTGGGCCGCCTCCTGGAGGGGGGTGGTGCTCAAAAAGAGCCGCTTATAGGCCCGCTTGAGCTGGTTGATGACAGGACTACCCAATCGTCTGCGTAAGCCAGTGAGGTTGAGTCCCCGGAGCCTGGCCCGGTTCCCCTCGGCGAGGCAATAGGGGGGGATATCCTGGCTGACGGCACTGGCTCCAGCGATCATGGCGTGTTCTCCAATCTTGACGAACTGGTGGATAGGGGTCATTCCTCCGATGACCACGAAATCGCCAAGCTCCACATGCCCGGCGAGGGTCGCGGCGTTGGCTAGGATACAGCCGTTGCCAATCCGGCAGTCGTGGGCCACATGGACATAGCCCATGAGGAGGTTTCCATCCCCGATAATCGTCTTACCCCCTCCTCCAGCGGTCCCTGGATTGATGAAGGTGAATTCCCTGATGGTGTTGTTCTTTCCGATGATGAGCTCCACCTCCTCTCCCTGGTATTTGAGGTCCTGGGGGATAGAGCCTATCACGGCGTGGTGGAAGATACGAGAGCCCTCACCAATGGTGGTCTTGCCTTCGATAACGGCGTGGCTCATGACCTCGCATCGGTCTCCAAGGACCACATCCTTGCCGATGTAAGCGTAGGGGCCAATGCGTACCCCTTCTCCCAGCTGGGCCCCCTCTTCGATGATGGCTGTTGGGTGGATCATCACTTGTCCACGATCATCGCTTTGAGTTCGGCCTGGGCGACCAGGGTTCCATCCACATAGGCCTTCCCATCGAGGACCCAGACATTGCCCCGGTGCTTGAGAACCTCCAAGTGGTATTCGAGGCGATCCCCAGGACGGACTGGATGGCGGAACTTGCACCGGTCGATGCTCATGAAGTAGACCACCTTCTCCTTGGCCGCCTCCTGCTCCTGCTTGGAGGCACTCTTGAAGGCGAGAACACCGCCGGCTTGAGCCATTCCTTCGATGATCATCACTCCAGGATAGATCGGATGGCCTGGGAAGTGGCCTTGGAAGACGGGCTCGGAAATGGAGACATTCTTGTAGGCTTCGATCCGTTTGCCCTCTTCGAGTTTGATAACCCGGTCGACCAATAGGAAGGGGTAGCGGTGGGGGAGGATCTCTTGGATAGCGACAACATCAAGCATCTGATTTCCTTGTGAGCAGTTTTTCCCGTACATCGGTATAGGTGATGGCGTCGAGATAGATCTCCAGCTTCGTTGGAATTTTATCCAAAACTATCAAAGGTGACAAATCGTAACACCCGAGGCCGAGTTCCTGGCGGATCCGAGTCTCCTCTTGGGGTAGGAGCCCCTTGAAATAGAGCTCCTTGGTGGAGGAGAAGTTGGAGCGGGCTAGGAAATTGAGGAGGTTGAGGTCGATGACGCGTACCTCATCCCTGTTTCCAATCCCTACACCATCGACGATCTCCTCGATGCGTACCTTGGCCCTCTTGTGGCGTAACAGGGAGTAGGTGAAGATATAGCTGGGGACCACCTCCCCTTGGACCCGGACCCACCCTTGAAGGAGGCGGTAGTTGAGGAGGCGTTGGCGAAGGATGGTGTATTCGATCCCCTCTTCTTCCAAGTCGAGGCGTCGTTGGTAGAGTTGGAGGCGCTCCTCGATGGAGTTGGGGAGGACCTGGTGGGTGATGGGTTCGATCATCTCATCCATGAAGCGCTCTTGCTGGGCTCGCTGGATGGCGAGTCCAAAGAAGCAGCCACAATAGTTCTGGCGGTAGAGGCGCTCTTGCTTGCTGACCCGGGCCTGTTCTTGGGTTCCGCCGCCGCTGCGATAATCGACGAAGACGAATTGGGTCCCCAAAGCCCGATCTATCTTCCGGGCGCTAGCTTGGAGCTGTTGCTGGGATTTGAGGGGGCTGACCAGGAGGGTCGTGGTATAGCGCCGCTCCCCAAGGGCCTTGGCTTGGCGGGCTGCCTCTTGGAGGCGGTGGTCGAAGCAGACCTGGCACCGCTTCCCCTTTTCCGGCTCGTGTTCGAGACCCCGCACGGCTTGGAGCCAGCTCTCGTAATCGTATTCCCCTTCGATGAGGGGGATGCCGAGCCGTTTGCAGCTGCGCTGTACATCGAGGAGGCGGAGGCGGTATTCGCTGTAGGGGTGGATGTTGGGATCGTAGAAGAAGGCAATAAGTCGCTCTTCGGGAAACTCCCGTCGGAGCCGCTGGAGGAAGAAGTGGCTATCGACGCTACAGCAGATGTGGACAAGCATCACTCAAGCTCCTCGATCCAGAGTCGTACCAGGGCGTCACTTGGCATCCGCCAGTCCCCCCGGGGGGAAAGAGCGATGGTGCCAACCTTGACCCCATCGGGCATGGCATCCCGTTTGAACTGATTGGCAAAGAAGCGGCGCAGGAAGAGGATGAGCCACTGCTTGATGGTAGCCTGGTCGTAGCGTCCCGCAAAGGCTCTGGTAGCCATGAAGAGGATCTTTTTGGGTGTGGCCCCGTACTTGAGGAAGTGGTAGAGGAAGAAGTCGTGGAGTTCGTAGGGGCCAATGATCTCCTCGCTCTTTTGCTCGATTCGATCCCCATCGGTTGGAAGGAGCTCAGGGGAGATGGGGCGTTGGATGATGGAGGTGAGGATCGGGGCTAGGTGGGGCTCTCGGTCTGCGACCCACTCGATGAGGTAGCGAACCAGGGTCTTAGGAATACCGGCGTTGACATGGTACATAGCCATCTGATCGCCGTTGTAGGTTGTAAAGCCAAGGGCGAGCTCACTCAAATCGGCGGTACCTACGACGACTCCTCCCTCCATGTTGGCTATATCCATGAGGATTTGGGTTCGCTCCCTGGCTTGGGCATTTTCCAGGGTGATGTCGGGGGAGCCATCGTGGCCGATAGCTTCCAGGTGGGCCTTGGCCGCCTGGGAGATGGGGATTTCGCGAAAAGTCGCCCCCAGGGTCTGGGCCAGGGCGGCCCCATCCCGCCTGGTCTGAGAGCTCGTGCCAAGTCCTGGCATAGTCACTGCGATGATGTGCTCCGTTGGCTTCTTGAGGATCTGACAACTTCGAGCACTTACCAACAGGGCCAGGGTACTATCGAGACCGCCGCTGACTCCAATGACGAGTTTTGTCTCCTTGCCGATGTGGGCGATGCGCCGGGCCAAGGCGCTCGATTGGATGGCAAAGATCTCCTGGCACCGCTGGTGGCGTTGCGACCTCCCCTTGGGGATAAAGGGATGGGGATCGAAGGTGCGATGGACCTGGGTTGGAGGGAGCGGGGGGAGGTTGACCGTGCGGAAGGGTTTTGTCGGGGTATCGTGGAAAGCGCTTTCCACCTGGCGGATTCGCTTGAGCTTGTCGATGTCGATATCGGCCCGAATGACCACATCTTCCAGGCAAAATCGCTCCCCCTCGGCCAAGAGAAGGCCATTTTCGGCGATAAGGGTAGCCCCCGAGTAGCACAAATCGGCGCTGCTCTCCCAGATCCCGCTACTTGCGTAGACATAGCCACAAATCCCCCGGGCACTCTGGGTGCGAACCAGCTCCTGGCGGTAGGCGTGTTTGCCCACCAATTCGTTACTGGCTGAGAGATTGAAGATGATTTGAGCTCCCGCCGTGACCATGAAGAGGGAGGGAGGGATGGGGCTCCAGAGATCCTCGCAAATCTCAATACCGAAGAGGAGGGGACCGGCGCGAAAGAGGAGATCGCTCCCGAAGGGGATCCCCTCCAGCTCCCCACTTATTCCAAGACCGCTGTGAAACCACCGCTTCTCGTAGAACTCCCGGTAGTTGGCGAGATAGCTCTTGGGGACGAAGCCTTGGATCTGGCCATCGGCAAGGACAATGGCACAATTGTACAAACGCCCCTCGTACCAGATGGGAGCCCCGACGATGGCGATCCGCTCCCGTAGAAAGGTAGCCAACTCATGGAGGCCGTGCCAGATCGCCTCTTCCAGGGTTTGACTTGGCAGCAGATCCCCCAGAGTGTACCCGCAAAGGGAGAGTTCGGGAAAGAGGAGGATCGCCGCCTCCTCCTCTTCTTCGATGAGGGTCGCGATATGCTCCACATTGGCCTGGACATCTCCCAAGAAGAGGCGGGGGCTAACCGCCGCGACCTTGACGAAATCCTCCACCTCAAACCCTCTCTGGGAGGACCCGGATCATTTCGATGAGATCCCCCTGGTCGATCATGTCAAGGGTCATGAAGGAGGCGCCATCATCTGGAGGGATTGCACCGAAGATGGTGTGGAGCCCGTCTAGATGGGGGCATGGAGCAAAGCAGATGAAGAACTGGCTCCCTCCCGTATCTTTACCGGCGTGGGCCATGGAGATGGTGCCCCGTTGGTGGCGGTGGCGGTTTTTGTGGGCCTCACACCGAATTGCCCATCCGGGTCCTCCCCGTCCATCCCCTCTCGGACAGCCTCCCTGGGCCATAAATCCCTTGATGACCCGATGGAAGCGTAATCCATCGTAAAAGCCACTATTGGCCAGATGGGCGAAGTTGGCCACCGTATTGGGAACCTCGTCGACGAAGAGCTCCAGCCAGATCCTCCCCTTACCGGCTATGTCGATCCGTGCCCAGCGAAACTCCTCGACGCCCTCTAAGTCATACTCTTTGAGCTCCTGGTTGAAGATGTTGAGCATAGCTACACCCCTTCTTCTCTCGCCATTATCGCTGGAAATTTTAAGATATTTTAGCTCCAACTTTGTTACAATCTCCTAAAAGTAGTCCAAATTTTTAAGGATTGGCCCATGCTACGCCCACTTTGGTCTGGACTCTTCCTGGCCTCCTTCCTCTTTGGGGCCGCTTACAAGATCCCAGAGCAGTCGACCCGGAGTATCGCTTTGGCCGGGGCCTATGTGGCTGGAGCAATGGGTGCCGATGCCGCCTACTTCAACCCGGCCAACATGGCCTTCATGGAAGATGGCCACTTCCTGGAGGCGAGTTTGACCACCATCTATCTCCCCTCCATCAAGTTTACAGGCCAGCGCTATGATCCTTTTGGGGCTCGCTTCGTCCCGGCCGATGGGAAGAGTCGGGATGAGCTCTTCCTCGTCCCCCACCTCCATTGGGTTGGCCCTGAGTATCGGGGAGTTCGATTTGGGCTCAGTCTCGTAACCCCTGCCGGGCTCTCCAAACGCTGGACCACCTCTCCTCAAATCTGGAGTGCCCAAGAGTTCACCCTGAGGGTTCTCGAAGTCGCTCCCTCCATCGCCTACCGCCTGGGGGAGCGGCTGGCCCTGGCCGCTGGGATCCGGGCCATCTACAGCGATGGGAAGGTACGTCTCCATTACCCTAGCCTCTACCGGGAGGATCTGGACGGGGCGAGCCGACTCCATTGGGGGTACAATCTGGCCCTCTCCTACCGCCCCGATCCCTCCCTCACCCTCTCGGCTACCTTCCGCTCCAAGGTGAAGCTCACCGAAAAAGGGGATGCCGCAGGCTATGTGAGCCAACTCTTCCTCACCAAAGATCCCCGGGATCGGGCCACCCTCATCCCCTTCAAGACCAAGGCGCGGGTAGCCATCCCCATCCCCGCCACTCTCGCCCTTGCCGTGGCGGTGCGGGTGAGCGAGGCAACCTTGGTGGAGGTGGAGTATGAGCGCACCTTCTGGAATAGCTATCGCTGGCTCGACTTTACCTTCGACCACCCCCTGGCTGAAGCCATCTTGGGTAAGCCGCGCTACAAGGGGTGGCGTGAGAGCGATACCTTTCGGGTCGGGATCACCCATCGCCACAATGCCCGTTTGACGACGATGTTCGGATTTGCTTACGACGAGACTCCCGTACCCGAGGGGCGTCTCGGCTTCGAGTTGCCAGATAGCGACGCCTTCATCTTCGGCATGGGGGCCATCTACTCCCTGAAAGAGGGACTCACCCTCGGTCTGGGCTATCTCTTCGATTATAAATTGCCCCGCAGTATTGGGATGGAGGATGCCAACGAGAATGGGATCGTTGGGCGGTTTCGTGGAGGGGGAGCCCATTTGTTTGATCTCTCCATTGGGTATAGGTTCTAGCCATGTTTGAATATCGTTACGATACCTTCTATCAGGTGCTCCGGGAACATGCCACCAAGCGGCCAAAGGGGATCGCCTACTTCATCGATAAGGAGCGGATCACCTTCGCCCAGCTCCTCGATCAGGTGGATCGCTTCGCCCACTTCCTCGAAGCCAGTGGGATCAAACCCGGGGATCGGGTGGCTTTGCTCCTGGCTAATAGCCTCGAATTCATCGTCGCCTTTCTGGGGGCCCAGCGGGTGGGGGCCATTCCCGTTCCTATCAACACCTTCCTCAAGGCCGACGAGATCCTCTACATCCTCAACGACGCCCAAGCCAGGCTCCTTGCTGCTAGTAGCCAGTATGCCAAGGAACTCACCCGGGTTCTGGACGAGAGTGGAGTGGAACGGATCGTGTGGGAGGGGAAGAGTGAGGGGCTCGACGAAGCCAACTTCTCCTTCTCCCAAGTCCTCTCCCAATTCGAACCGACTACCACCTCGCCCCAAGGCCGCCTGGACGATCTGGCAACGATCATCTATACTTCGGGGACCACTGGCAAGCCCAAGGGGGCGATGCTCTCCTTTCGCAACATCTTCTCCAATATTTTGGGGATCGAACAGCTCTTGCGCATCGGCCCCAAGGAGCGCTTCATCGTCTATTTGCCCATGTTCCACTCCTTCACCTTGACGGTGACCATCCTCTTGCCCTTGTACTTCGGGGCTGCGGTGGTGATCGTGCGTTCCATCCTCCCCTTTTCCAACATCATCAAGCAGGTCCTCCTGCGGGGGGTGACCTTCTTCGTCGGGGTGCCCGATGTCTACAACGCCCTCACCCGGGCCAAGCTCCCCTGGTACTTCCACTGGTTCAACCGGGTCAAATACTATGTGAGTGGGGCGGCTCCACTCCCCGAAGAGACCCTCCACCGCTTCGATGCGAAGTTTCGCCGAGGGGTCCTTCTGGAAGGGTATGGACTCAGCGAGGCGAGTCCCGTAGTAGCGGTCAATCGTCCCGACCGGCAAAAGCCCCGCTCCGTCGGTCCACCGATTCCAGGGGTCGAGGTTGCCATCGTCGATGAGGAGATGAACTTTCTGCCCCGGGGAGAGGTTGGAGAGATCGTGGTCCGGGGGGACAATGTGATGCAAGGATATCTCAACCGACCGGAAGAGACGGCCCAAACCATCGTCGATGGATGGCTGCGCACCGGGGATCTGGGCTACCTGGATGAGGAGGGGTTCCTCTACATCGTCGATCGCAAGAAGGACCTCATCATCTCCAAGGGAATCAATATCTATCCCCGGGAGATCGAGGAGGTGCTCATGACCTATCCAGGGGTCAAGGCGGCAGCCGTCGTCGGGCAAAAGGATGAACGCAGTGGGGAGGTACCAGTGGCCTACATCGAGCTGGAGGAGGGGGCTAGGGTCGATGAGGTAGAGCTCAAGGGATACCTTCGGGACCGCCTGGCCAACTTCAAGATCCCCCGCTCCATCCAGATCGTCGAGGCACTTCCCCGGAACGCCACGGGGAAGGTGCTCAAACGGCTCCTCAAAGAGCAATCAACCTAAGCTCTCCAGGACCAGGGCGTTGAGCTTTTCGGGGGAAATCCCCTCGATGAGTTGGGGCTTTCCCTCTTCGATGCTCCGGGCCACCTCCAAGAGCTTCCCATAGAGTCCCTCCCCGTGGAGGACGGCTCTTTCGATCTCGGGATCGACCTGGATCAGTTTGAAAACCTGTTGGGGGGCAATTTCGAGAACGACATCCAAAAGGGAGACGAGGCCGGTTAGGTAGGCCTTCTCGGGGTCGGCTCCAAGGGCCTTGGCCAGGCGCTCCATGAGCATTGCCCGGGAGCGTACCAGCTCGAAGAGGGCTCCCTCCTCCCCCCCATGGGCCCCGTAGAGTTGGAGGTAGAGCCAGATGCGCAGCCGTTTCATTCCCAAGAGGGCGATAGCCCGCTGGATCGAATCGATCCGGCTGCGAACTGAGAAAAAGGCGGAGTTGACATATTGGAGGAGGCGCAAGGCGATGGGGGGCTCTCCCTTGATGGCGGCTACCACCCCCTCGATCCCCTCTCCTCCTTCCAGCTGGGCGAGGATGTGCAAGATGGCGCTTCGATAGGGGTCGATGACCCGCTCCCGCTGGAGTGTCGGTTTGGCGAAGAAGTAGCCTTGGAAGAGGGAAAAGCCCAGCTCCTTGGTGCGTTGGGCCTCTTGTCTGGTCTCCACCTTCTCGGCCAGAAGGGTGATACCCCGCTGGCGCAAAGGGGCGGCCGGAAAGTGGTCGAGGTTGGGGTAGCCCCGAAGATCGACCTTGAGGATGTCGAAGTGGGCCAGGAGATTGTGGTCGTATTCCTGGGCCACATCGTCTAAAGCGATGGTATAGCCCTGGGCCCGAAGGGCGTCGACGCGTTCCAGGAGCTTTGGGGTCAAGGGGACATCTTCGAGGAGTTCCAGGACGAAACGCTCCTTGGGGACGATCTCGATGGCGTCGTCGAAGAGAAAGCGCTCGTCTACATTGATGAAGTAGCGCTTCTCGCTCTCCTGGTCGGTGGTGGCCATGACCGCATTGATGAGGCTCATGGTCGCTGCGAAGTTGTCCTCGATCTGAGCCCCCATCGTTTGAGGGTTGCGGTAGAGCAGTTCATAGGCGACGATCTTGAAGTCCCGATCCAAGATTGGCTGCTTGGCAAAGAGTATGTGGGCTCGCTCCAACAGTCCTCCTTCTTTACTGCTTCGTCGGTGGAATGGTATTCCAACTTCATCGGTCAAATGGCCCATTTCTTTAAGTTTGAACCTCCCTTAGTCCTGGGGAATGGCGAGGAAATTTGGTAATTTTTCAGCCAGTTGTGACGATAATAGCCTCAAAGCTTGCAACTGGGGGGGTGATGTTCCATCTGGTCTTGCTGGTTGCCCTTGCCATCGGAGGGGCGTGGGGAGGGGAGTGGTGTCTCTTCTACGCGACCCAGAGCAAAATCCACGGCGATGAAGATCGACTCTTCCTGAAACGCTTCCCCAAGGGACAAATCCTTCAAACTGGCAAGTTTTACCGCTTCCTCATCGGCCCCTTTCCAGCCAAGCAGGAGGCTCTGAAACTCCTTCCCAAGGCCCGCCGCTACGCCCCAGACGCTTATATTGGGCCTTGTCCCAAGGTCCAGCCCTCCAAGCCTTCGCCAGTTCAACGATCCGGAAAAGTGAAAGATGTCCAAGTGGCCAAGGTCTTCCAGAAGAAGTGGCACGAGCGGCGGGAATCCAACGCTACGAGGGAGCGCCCTCTGGCCAAGGATGGGAAGCCCCCCCTCAAACGCTACTACAACCTCACCTTTTACGAATATATCGACCGCCTCTTGCACAAGAGCCCCTATGGAGGGGTTGAGGAGGCCAACTACGAGTTGCGTCGCCTGGAAGCTTTGCTTGAGAAGGCCCCCTACAACTGGGATATCTTCGGCTTTGTCTCCACCAACTACTCCAAGTTCATCGACTACGATCTGGCTGTCAATAAGGAGATGGCCGTGCGGGGCGGAGTGGGGGTGCGGAAACGGCTCTTTGACCGGAGCTATTGGAGTTGGAAGCGCCTTGCCCAGCTGCGTCAGGAGTTGGCCCGGATGGAGTATATCGACGCCAAGGACCGCCTCTATCTCCTGGGAACCCAGCTCTATTTGGGAGCTCTCTTGGAGCAGCGCCTCAAGGAGCTCTACGAGGCCCACTACTTCCAGCAAAAGCGCTTCTTCGAGCAGGTCCAGGAGCGCTACCGGGCTGGTGTGGCCTCACGCATCGACTTCCTCGATGCCAAAAACGATCTGCTGGCCATCAAAAAGCAGCTCCTCGAACATATCTACGCCTACCTCTACGGGGACTATCTCTTGCGCAACAGCGCCGAGCTGGATACCAACGAGCCCCTGCGGCTGAGCTGGTTCGGGGTCAAATGGAAGGAGGCCACCCTCGCCGAGTACTACAAGCGGGCCCTCCTCTACTCCCCCCAAATCCTCAGCCAGCGGATCAAGGCGACTATTGCCGCCAAGGAGCTCCACTCCTTGCGCTACTTCTACTGGCCCAAAGTCGATTTCAACCTCCTCCTCTTCGACGAGTACCGCCAGGATTTTACCCTGAAGAAGCGCACCACCGGGATCAACTACCAACTGGGGTTTCGCGCCGAAATCCCCCTCTTTCGCCCTGAGGAGCAGAGCAAGATCCAACGGGCCAAGGCGAGGCTCCGACTTGAGCGGGAGCGGCTCAAGAGCAAGATCAAGGATGTGGCTAAGGATATCCACAAGAGCTACAACGAGATCGAGAAGCTCCAAAGGGAGCGCCAGATCGTCCAGGACCAACTCCGTTTGAGCCAGGAGAAGATAGAAGTAAGCCAGAAACGCTACCTCGGGGGCGTTGGCGGATATCGGGACTATTCCGAGGCGATCCGGCAATCCTTGCGCTATCAAGAGGAGCTCTATCGGATCGATGCTCAAATACTCAGTAACAAGATCTTCATCAACTTACTGGAGGGAATCGAGCGGCTCTATGAGTAGGATCAAGGTCGTATGGACAGGGGAAGGGACCTACCCGTATGCCACCGGGGGGGTGAGCACATGGGCCGACATTCTCATCCGGGAGCTGGGAAATATCGACTTCGTCCTCATCCCCATCATGATGCACCCCTATATGCAGGCCAAATACCCTCTGCCCCCCAATGTGGTGGAAGTGATCAACCTCCCCCTCTGGGGCACTGAGGAACCGGTAGAGTATATCCGTAACATCAAGTTTTCCAAGATCTACCAGGCCAAGGTGCGAACCCGGGAGGCCAGGGATATCGAGACCTTCCGCCCCATCCTCACTACTGTCCTCGATCACATCTACCGGCGCAACGAGGACTACGACCAGCTGGGGGATGCGATCTATGCTTTTTACGAGTACTTCCAGGAATACGACTACTACGAGATGTTCCGAAGTCCCGAAGTTTGGGAGATCTATCGCGACTATATCCTCGCCACCTTCCACGACCACGAAGACCCCCCCAGCGTCTTCGATATGATCGAGGGACTGCGCTACCTCTTTCGTTTCTTCATCTCCCTCCTCCCCCAGCTTCCCGAGGCGCCGATCTATCACGCCTCGGCGGCGGCCTTTTGCGGACTCCCGTGTATCGTCGCCAAGAAGCGTTACGGGAGCAAGTTCCTCTTGAGCGAGCATGGGATCTATATCCGGGAGCAATACCTCTTTGCCTCCCGGAGCCAGTTGCCCCTCCGGACCAAGGAGTTTCTTCTCGGACTCATTACCATGGTCTCCCGCCTCAACTACCACTTCGCCGATGTGATCGCTCCGGTGTGCAACTACAACCGGCGCTGGGAGCTCCAATGGGGGGTCAAGGAGCATAAGATTGAGACCATCTACAACGGGATCGACGTGCTCCGTTTCAAGCGTTTCGATGTCCAACGGGACTCCCGCCCCACGGTGGTTATGGTTGCCCGTATCGACCCCCTCAAGGATATCGAAACCTTCATCCAGACCGCCCAGCTGGTGGCCCAGCGCTTCCCCGATGTCCTCTTCAAACTCTATGGTCCCATCGTAGACGAAGAGTACTACCAGCGGTGCATGGCCTTGGTCCAGGAGCTAGGAGTCGAGCACAACTTCGCCTACAAAGGGGCGACGAGCAATCCGGCCAGGGCCTACAACGAGGCCGATGTGGTGATGCTCACCAGCATCTCTGAGGCCTTTCCCTTCGCGGTAATTGAGGCGATGGCCTGCGAGAAGGTGGTGGTCTCCAGCGATGTTGGGGGGACTCGGGAGGTGTTGGAGGGGTATGGGTTTACGATCAAGCCCAAGGATGCCCTCGCCTTTGCCAAGGCGGTCATCCACCTTCTCGAGCGTCCCGATGTGGCCCGGGATATGGGGCGCCGGGCCAGGGAGGTCATTTTACGCGGCTTCAAGACCGAAGACATGGTCCTCAACTATGAACGGCTCTATCGGAGATTGGCCCATGCCTACGCAGATGAGCAAATCTGAGGTTGAGCGGCTCCGCCAGCTCTATTTCGAGATTACCAAGGGACGGGGCAAACCCTTGGACTTCTGGGAGGTCGCCGCTTTGCTGGAAATTTACGGGATCCGTGATCTCGATGCGAAGCGGGAGTATGGCTTTTCCAATGTCTTCGAGCTGGCCCGCTTTCTCTTTGCCAATTTCAGGGAGAGTAAGGAGTATCCCAGCCGCTACCTCATGGAGCACCAAGAGGTCCCTCCACTGAAAACCAGGATCCTGCGGAACTTCCTCAAGGGGCTCTCCTTTGCCATGCCGATGTTTTTGCAGATCTTTTTTACCATCGTCTTCGGTTTCGCCCTCTGGTCCAATATCCACCTGGATGTGACCGAAGCGACGGTTATCGCCCTGGGGACCTTCCTTGCCCTCGTCGTCTCTGGGGGGATGGCCCAGATAATTGGGCGTAAGGGGCTCTACTACCTCAAGATGGGGGAGCAGATCCTTGCTGGTAAGATCATGGAGATCCTCTTGGTCCAAGGGGCCCTCAAAATCTTGATCCTCGCCCTCTTGATCACACTTTTCAACCAGATCTTCGGGATCTTCAGCGACTACCTCCTCTACCTCTTCCTGGCCACCTTCGCCCTCTTGGGGCTTCTTTTTACCATCAGCTCCATCTACTACGTCTTCGAAGAGTATGAAAAGATTTTGCTCTTCTATCTCCTTGGGATCGGGATGGTCTTCCTCCTCCACTACCTGCTGGATATCGACTTTCCCGAAGCCCAGTTTCTCGGAATCGCTTTTTTAGACCTCCTCTTTGCTTTCTTTGCCTGGCGCAAGATCCGCCAACTCAAACGAAGCACCAAGAGTGAGGGGGAGATTTTGCCTCGAAGCTCGATGCTCATCTTCACCCTCCTCCCTTTTTACATCTACGGGGTCCTCTACTTCCTCTTCCTCATCATGGATCGCCTTGTGGCGTGGAATGCCAACTCCATCAACCGGGGTCTCTTCGTCTGGTTCGATGTGCGCTATGAGATCGGCTCCGATCTGGCCCTCTTGGTACTCATCCTCCTCATGGGGTTGGTGGAGGTGCTGGTCTACGAATTCCTCTACAAACTCAACACCGAGGTCTTCCGCTACGAGGCCAAGGAGTATCGCCGCTTCAACGACTCCCTGATGGCCTTCTACAAACGGGCTGGAATCCTCTTCATCCTCTACGCCCTCGGGACGATAATGGTGGTATCGCTCTTTGTCTGGCTCTTGTACACCTTTGCCTGGGAGCAGCTGCCTCTAGATGGAACGAGCCTCCTGGTCTTTGGGGTGGCGGCCATTGCCTATAGCCTCTTGACCTTCGGGCTGTTCAACACGCTGATCCTCTTCTCCTTCTCCCGGCAAGGGGTTGTATTACAGGCCATCTTCCTGGGGCTTTTGGGGAACTTCCTGGTCGGGGTTGTCCTGGCCAACATGGGCTCCATCTACTGGGCGGTCTTTGGACTTCTAGTGGGAAGCGGGATCTTTTGCTGGGTGACGACCAGCTACATGCTCCAGCTCTTGAAGAAGCTGGACTACTTCTACTATTCGGCCTTTTAAGGGAGGGACTATGCCCATACTCTGGCTCTTCGTCTTCTTGTTGCTGGCTGGATGCGCCCCCAAGGGGCTGGAGGAGAGTGTTCGCCAGGAGCCTGTGCGCATCTACACGATCCAGGTGGATCGCCTCTTCTTCCAAGAGGGCAAGGGGCGGGAGCGGCTCTTGCATTTTCCCTTCGTCTCCCTGGAGAAGGGGCCCCCTCCCAAGGGGAAATTTTCCGACGCTTTCTACGAAGGGATCGATCAGCACTACGAGGCGAAGGCCTTGGGTGAGGTAAACTTCTGGCAACTCGAAGAAGATCCCAAGGCTCTCGACATCATCTACGCCCTACCCATTTGGATCAACGACTACAAGGATGTCTCTTCCGATCTGCTCACCAACATCTGCTACTCCCTCAATGTGGGGCCCGAGGAGCAGGGGATCTTGAAGGATTGGATCGCCCAGGGGGGGGTGCTCTGGCTCGAGAGCGGGCTCTATTCGACCAAGTACGATCACTTCACCCGGAGCGGAGAGATCGCCACCAGCCTCATTCGACGTAAAGTCAAAGGGGGGCTTCAGGGCAAGAAACTCCTGGGTAAGCCGATTCGAACCTATCTCTTCCAAGGGAAGAATCTCGACCTGGTCAACTACCTTCCCCGCCAGGTAACCTTCGAGGTCGTCCCCAAAGATCCCTTCTTCGAGGGGGTCAAACGGCTCCGCCTCGATGTACGCAACTATCTTCAAAACCACTTCGTCGTCCTGGGAAAGCCCCTTGTGAGCGATCGCAACGGGCAACCGCTGGTGACCATCCTCCAGCATGGGCGGGGATTTGTGGTTACCTTGCTCCCCTTTGAGTATCGGGATGTCTACTACGATGGGGAGCTTTTGCGCTGGAAGCTGTTGTACTACTTCTTGAAGCGGAGATAGTTTGCGTACCGAGTTCCTCGACTTTTCCATCCTCAGCGAAGTCACCCGGATCAACCTGACCAATGCCGCCATCCTCATGGTGGTGGCCTACCTCTTCTTCGTCCTTCTGCCCCGGTGGCTCTTTCCCCAACGCTTTGCTGGGGCCGGGTTGGAGAATACCATCTCCAACATCATCTACATGTTGGTTTTCATCGAACTGAGCGTTCCCCTGTTGGTCTTTTTGAAGATCTTTAGCATCATCTCTTTCGCCGCCCTCATCATCGCCACCAAGCTCCTCTTCTTGCGCTTCTACTACAAGCGGCCGATCCTCAAGACCCTGGGATCCATCAAGGACCACTGGCTCATGGCCCTTTTCGACTTTTTGGACCATCCAGGGGCCAAACTCTGGGAGCTGCGCAAACGGGTGAAGCGCTGGCTCTACTTCAAGATCCAAACCCTCGACTACTTCGTCCTGGCCAAGCGGATCCTGGTAACCGCTGTCTTCTTTTTGCTCATCTATACCGTCGGATATCGCTGCTTCATAGCCATGGCCAACCCCCTCTCCGATACGAGTCAGTTCTTCGAGTGGGTTGCCAACTTGAAGAACAATATCCTCTGGCCGGACCACAAGACGGGGGGCTCGGACTTCTATGGAATCAGCGTCTTCATCTTCGTCCTCCACACCCTGACCAACATCGATACCATCGTCCTTTTTAACATCTACCCCCTCCTCCTCATCACCTTCCTCTTCCTCGGGGTCTACTTCGTCCTCAAACGCTTCAGCCTCCAGCCCCTGGTGGCTATCGCCGTCTTGCTCCTTTATGGCGGCTGGCTCTTGAGCTCTCCCCTCAACTATCCCATCGCTACCCCCATCACCACCACCAGCGATCCAGAGATCATCCGCATCCTGGGCCTGCGCTTTTACGATATTCCATCGAGCTACTTCCTAGAGCCCAAGCTCTACCTCGAATGGGTCAATATGAACTCCTATGTCCGCTACTTCAGCGGGATGGCCTACGAGTTCTCCTCTTCTATGTTCCTCCTCAATCTCTTCTACCTCATCAAATCCCTCGACAGTGGCCGGGCCCGCTACCTGCTCAACTACACCTTCACCCTCATGTTGGTCTTCATCTTCCACGGGGGAGGGGCCATCATCCTCATCGTCCCGAGCATCCTCATTGCCCTCCACGCCTTTGTGAGCTTCAAGGTGAGCTGGTACCTCCTCAAGCGGGGTATTGTAGCCATCCTCACGGCGGCGATCTTTGGCAACGGCTGGATCCTCTCAATGCTCAAATATGGGATCCCTCAAGATTTTGGGGCTGCGGCCCCCTTCCTCGACCGCCTCTTTGGGACGAAGCAAGCGATGCAAGAGATTGCCACCATCGGGATCGAGGAGGTGATCATCTCCGACATCACTCCGGTCCAGGTCTTCCTGGCGCTGAGCGCCATTTTCTTCTTCATCGTGGCCAGGGTCTCCAAGAAGGGCTTCTACTTTGCCAGCTTCCTCCTCATCCCCCTCGGGGTTTTCCTGGTCTACTACAGCCAGAATCTGGGGCTTCCCAAACTGGTCCATCCCTCCCGAGGGGTCGAATACCTCTACCTTGGGGTGACGATCCTCTTCGTGTGCTATATCAAGCCGATCTATTGGCTCTTCAAACTCCTCTTGCGGCGCAAGGGGCAATACCTCTTCCTCGCTCTGGTCTACCTTGAACTCCTGATCATCGCCCTTTTTGTCCCCAAATTCTACGAGACCGAGCGGTTTAAGCGCTTCATCAACGGGGTCCAATACTCCGAGATCCCCCTCTACCTCTACAAAATCATCGAGAAGAATCGCCCATTTACTTGGACCGTCGTCTCCTATGTCCAGGAGTACTCCAAAGTCCTGGGCAAAGGGTATATGATCAATGTGAACGAGTTCATCATCAACTACGATCCACGGGATCCCTACTTGCGCATTCCAACTCCGAAGGTCTACATCTTCGTCGAGGATATCCCCCACATCTATTTGGGCAAGGGAGAGTGGTACTACCGCTGGCGGGATGAGATCGAAGGGAAACTCAAGGAGTGGATCGCCATCTACTCGGCCCTACACGATAATATCACGGTCTTCGCCAAGACCAACCTCTTGACCATCTACGAGATCGACAATAGGGCCTACATGGAGTATCTCCACAAAGAGCAGGAGGGTGGATATGCCTATCGATAGCCTGGCCATCGAAGAGCGGCTCAACGATGTCCTCTTCTTCATCGGTGTCAATTTCTGGTACCTCTTCCTCCTGGCCGCTCTCCTCTTCTTCCTCTTGACTATCAAGAGCTTCAAGGATAAGATCGCCAAGGAGCTCGAACTGGACAAGCTCAACAAGTGGCTCTCCTACCTAGCCAAGCTGGAGCGCCTCGGGGAGATTGAGGACCATCTGCTCAACTTCAAGAACTATGTCGAGGCCCAGGGGGCAGCCCTCTACCTACGTCGGGGGGAGACCTACATCCTCCAGGCCCAAAATCTCCCTGATGATGGAAATGTCACTGTGCGCTTGCACACGCGCCAGATCGAGGAGGGCCAGAAGCGGGTGGGTGCCTTCCACTACTTCTACCTCCCATCGGCCAGCCGAGCCTCCCTCTACCTCCTGGTGGCCAAACGGCCAATCGAGATCGAATCGTACAAAGGATTTGTCGAGGTGGCCCTGGCTTACTACGAGAAGAGCCAGAGCGCAAGTGAGGAACATACCATCTCGACCGTTTCGAATGCCTCCAAAGAGGTCCTCTCCAAGATGATGAAGATCCACTACACCTCCGATATGTTCCTCAAATTTATGGTCTCCCTCCTCCTCAAATCCCTCAACGCCCAGGGGATCATCCTCAAAAATAAGAATATGCCCAACAAGGCGATCTATTTCAAACATCCAGAGCGCTCAGATCTGCAAAAGCGCTTCTTCATCCGCAACACTCCCTACATCCTGGAACTCTATCGGGACACCCCCTTGAGTCGGGAGGAGATGGTGGAAGTGGGCTCCTTCCTCGATCTGGCCGGCTCCTACTTCGAGAATAGCAGTGAAAATAGTCGGATGATCCAGAACTACTTGAAATTCCTCCGCTTCTCGGTGAAGGCCATTGAGCTCCAGAGCCCCTACTTCAAGGATCACTCCAAGAAGGTGGAGATTGTCGCCACCCAGGTGGCCAAGACCCTCTTTCTCAGCGATCAGGAGATCAAACAGATCTCCATCGGGGCCTTCCTCCACGATATCGGAATGATCGGGAAGATCGAGCATTTCATCGATAGCCAGGAGATCGACCAGGAGGAGCTCCAGCTCATCCGTTACCATCCCATTGTGGGGGCTGTGTTGGTGGAGCCCATCTCCCACGTCTACCCCCTCCTCGCTCCCATCATCAAGTACCACCACGAGCGTTACGATGGGGGTGGCTATCCCTTTGGCCTCAAGGGGAAGGATATCCCTCTCGAAGCTCAGATCGTTGCCTTGGCCGAATACTACATTGGTGCCATCAGTCCCCGGGCCTATCGGGATCCTATGAGTCCAGAAGAGGCGCAAAAGCTCATTCTCTCCCAAAAGGATCAGCTGGTAGATGGGGGGATCATCGAGGCCTTCATGGAGAGCCTCGATGGAATTGGGAAGAAGTTACGCCTCCTGGAGGAGGGGGTGGCTCACGATTAGAAGTTCTTCGATTTGACTTCGTAGACCGTCTTGTTGGGGTTGTCGAGGAAGTTCTTGCGGATGAACTCTTGCTCCTCCTTGCTCAAGAAGACGGTTACGAGGGCTTTGGTTCCGGTTTGGAGGATGTAGTTCTTGTTGGGGATTTCGATCTCGGCGGTCATACGCCCAAAAGTTGGATCGACCACCAAGACCACCCGGCTAATGCGGGCCTTCACGCTGTAAGGGGGGGTCGTGATGAAGTCGACTTTCACCTCCTTACCCCGTTTGATGAAGGGAAGCAGACCAGGGGCGATACCGGCTCGAACAATAACGGTATCGATATTGGCGATGGTCCCCAATTTGGCCCCCTTGCTCACGTAATCTCCCTTTTGAGTCTTCACCTCCGAAACGATTCCGTCGATGCCGCTGCGTACCTCGCTCAGGGCGAGGATGTGGTTGAGCTTCTTCAACTCATTCTCGATGGTTGCAATCCGCTCGTCGAGCATTCGGATCCGTTCGATCTTGTTCTCGGCTTCGGCGTACTTGGAGTGGAGGGAGGAGGCGTAGGCCATCTTGGCGTTGGCAAACTCCTGTTCGCTCGTATAGCCTTGGCTCTTGAGTTTGGCTAAGCGTTCCAGATTCATCCGGGCGATATTGACCATCGCCGTAGTGGTGCGCTCCTTCTTGCTCCCCTTGAAGAACTCCTTGAGGCTTTGCAGGTATGCAAGCTCTTGTTGGGTCCGTTCCAGATCGTAGCGGGTTACGGTGGTCTCAAAGCGCAAAAGCAACTCCCCCCGGCGCACCCGATCTCCCACGTCGATGTAGAGTTCCTTGACCGTCCCATCCACCGGGGCGATGATCTCCTCCACCTGAGAGGGGAAGACCTCCCCTTCCAGTCGGATGGTAATTCCCTCTTTGCTCTTCTTGATCTCTTTTTCCTCGGGACTCTTGGCACAACCTCCAAGCAGGACAAGGATCAAGACCAACAGCAGGAGCGCTCTATCCATTCTCTCCCTTTAACGATGCTACCAGCCTCTCCACCTTCCTCCAGCCGTCTCCCGTATTGGCGAAGGCGAGGAGATAGGCCCGGTCCAGTTCCACACGCCCGAAGAAACGGCGAAAAAGGTTTTCCAGGAGTTCGTAGGGGTGTGTGTATATTATCGGTTTGACCCCCATTCTCGTTACCTTGCGGGCCAGGAGGATGGCGAGGGGAGTGGGGAGGAGGCGGAGGTAGAAGCCTCCGCTGAAGGGAATGAGGTATTTGGGCACTGGGATTTCGGTAATGGGTCCTGAAGGGGTGGTGATGGTGAAGGGGCGCTTCTTGTCGATGGGATGGCCATACATGTAGGTCTTGAAGGGGAAGTAGGAGGAAGAGTAGCGCACGCCCAGCTCCACCAGCGCCTCATAGTAGAGCTTTTGAAAGGGAAGAGACCAGCTCGGGCTTCTATAGCCGACCACCTCTTGGCCGGTGAGATCTTCGAGGATGGCTTTGGCTATGCGTGTCTCCTCGATCCACTGGGTGAAGGGGATGGTGGAGACCAGCTGGTGGGAGAGGCCGTGGAGGGCGATTTCGATCTTGGCTTGGGCGAGGCGTCGGATTAGGTGGGGATAGGCCTTGGCAAAACTGCCAAGGACGAAGGCGCAGGAGCGCACCCCCAGGACCTCGTTGAGGTCGATCCACCTCTCGATAATTTCTCCATAGTCGATGGAGAGCTTCCCCTTGGGCTTGACGCCAAAGTTGGCATCTTCGAGGCGCTCCACATCGATGGTGAGCCAGAAATTGGGGTGAGTCTCGTAACTTTCAGGAAGGTAGATGGAGCTCATGGGATCCCTTTCGTACCAAAAGATAGAGGGTAAAGAGGATGGCTGGGATGAGGTAGAGGAGCTGGAGGATGAGGGAGGCGGCGAGGGCCTCTTCCTTGGAGACTCCATATTGTCCCAAGACGAAGACGAAAGCGGCCTGGAAAGTTCCAATTCCTCCCGGTGTCACAGGAATGGCCGAAACAACGAAGGCTAAGGTTGAGGCCAGGAAGATCTGGAAGGGGGTCAGGTTGAAAGGGGTGGCATAGGTGAAAAAGAGCCAGTTGTTCCAGTAGTAAAGCCCCCACAAAGCCAAGGTGATGAGGAGTCCCCCAAGGAGGGTGGATCGCTCCTGGAGCTTGTGAAAGAGGCCATCGATGAAGGGGCGTAGCTTGGAAGGGGCGAGGCTATGGAGGATCCTTTGGATCTGGGGGAAGAGTAGGAGCAGGGGGGCTATGGCGGCGATGAGTGGGAGGAGGGGGGTGGTGAGGAGGCGGGTAAAAGAGAGGCTTGCCAGGGCGATCCAACCGAGGACCAGCAGATCGAGGAGGCGTTCGAGGAGGAAGATGGCGGTAAGTTCGGGGATGGGGTGCTCTTCCTGCTTGTGTATGTGGTAGATCTTGACCAGATCTCCCAACTTGGCTGGAGCGAAGATGTTGAGGACGAAGGCGAGCATTGTCGCCTCAAGACTTGCCTGGAAGCTGTGGCGGAAGTGGCTGAGATAGTACCAACGGTAAGCGATAGCCAGATCGCTGATTCCGACGCTAGCTAAAGTCAAAAGGAGTCCGTGGGGATTCAAGGAGGCGAGGGCTTGGACTACCTTGGACCACTGGATTCCCCATGAGAGCCAAAGCAGCAGGGCAGCAATGGCGAGAAGGCGCCAGAGCCTCATAGTTCCACCAAATAGGGGGCGATTCTGGGACCCAACCAGTTGGTCAAGGGGGCCGGGAGGTGGCTCCAGATGGTGGAGGCCAATTGGTAGGCTTTGTAGATGTTGGTCGGTTTGTGGGTGTGCAGGTCGATCTTGACCGGATAGGCTCCGAAACGACTTTTGAAGAAGTAGGTCCCAACCCCGTAGGGGGAGCGGCCAAAGTCGATGATGGAGGCCCGCTGCTCCTGGACAAGGTGTTCGATGACGGTGTGGTAGAAGAAGTACCCTGTGGAATTGGTGCGCCGATCGTAGATAGTTCCTCCATACTGGAGGGTGACGATCTCCCGGTCATAGAAGACCCAAAGCCCCCCGACGAGCCGCTCCTGCTCCCACAAAAGGGCGATCTTGGTCTCGGGGATGTAGCTTTGAAAGGCTTCGAAGAAGGATTTGGGGAGTATGGGAGTCCCGTGATAGCGGTAGATGGTCTGGAGGATCCAGTAGAAGTGATCCCTCATCTTCGGGGTATATCCGATTTCGACCCGATAGCGTTGGCACTCCCGTTCTTTGCGAATGCTCCGTTTGGCAAGGCGCCGATAGCCTCCCATCACCTCCTCAATACTCTTGCCTCCAATTTCCAGGCGCATCGTGACTGGATCGTACTCTTGAAAGGAGTCTGTTTGGAAATTGAGGGTGCGGATGAGGTAGGGATTGTCCTTGGCCAACTCCAGGAGATCGTCGATCTGATCGCTGGTGCGATCGGTGTAGTTGAGGAGGGGGAGGTAGGTGAGGGTGGGCCGCCCGCCTAGGCTTGGCTGGATCATGAGGTCCATATACTCTTGGAAGCCGAAGGTCTCTTGTAAGAGGGCACGCCATTGAGAGATGAGCTTGGGGGAGTAGGTGGCTTTGGCTATCGACACCGCTTGGCCTCCATGATGGCGATCTGGCGCACGATTTTGGTGATGGCCCGTTCGTTGGCCTTGACCTTGGTATAGAGAATGGCGACGATGAGGGTGAGGATGGCGATGGAGAGGTAGATGATCAGATCGACTCCCCGTCCTACCCCGACGAAGTGGGCGATGGCGTCGGCTTGATCGGGGAAGATGATGAGGTAGGCGATGCCTAGATAGAAGAGGGCGATGGTGAGATACTGGTAGGGACGGAAACGGCTGCTTAGAGCAAGGAGGATGAGGGTGATGGTGAGGATGAGGATGAGCACCAGTTTGACGAAGATCATCGCACCACCTTTGCGAGGAAGAGTTCTACCAGAATGGCGAGGCTGTCGATGGTCGATTGGCCTTTGGCCAGGGAGTAGTCGCTGTAGCGGATGGTGCATGGGAGCTCTTTGTAGCGCATGTTGAGGCTGCGGATTAGATCGAGGATTTCCGAAGCGTGGCTCATCCGGTTGTGGGTGATGGCAAAGTCGGGAAACTTGGCAATGTTGATGGCTCGAAAGCCGTTATGGGCATCGGTTAGGGAGACCCCTGTTAAGAGCCGCTCGAAGAGGGCTGCCGCCTTGAGGAGGTAGCGCCGGGTGAGGGGTATATTCTCGGCCTTTCCCAAGAAGCGGGAGCAGAGGATGATGTCGGCCTCCCCTTGGCGCAGGGCCTGGACGAAGGGTTCGATATCTTCGGGGTCGTGTTGGCCGTCACTATCGAAGGTGACGACATAGGAGCACCCCAGTTTTCGGGCATACTCGATCCCCGTTTGCAAGGCGGCTCCCTGGCCGAGGTTGACGGCGTGGCGGAGTAGATGGACTTCTGGAATGCAGGCCCGCTCGTAGCTTCGATCGGTGGACCCATCGTCGACGACGATGATGGTGTCATAGGGCCTCTTATTCCGAAGGTTGACTAGGGTCTCTCGAATCACCTGCTCCTCGTTGTAGAGAGGAATGACGATGGCTACTTCGCTCATTGATAATCTTTTCTATCGCTTTAGCACATAGGGCAAGCCCAAAGGCCCCAGTCACCCCGACGAAGCTCCCCTTTCCCTCCCCTTTGGGAGGTTCGAGGCTAAAGACTACGGGGAAGTCCCCGACAAAGCCGGCCTGGCGCAGCCGGTTGCGGAACTTCTTGGCGAAGGGGTCTTGGCTGGTCTCCCAGATTGAGGCGTATCGAATCTGGGTTGGATCGACCCTCCGCGCGCTCCCCATGGAGCTAATGAGTTTCGGGGCGACCCGTTGGGCTAGGGCCACCTTGGCTGGAATATCGTCGATCGCATCGAGTACGAGATGGTAGCGATCGAAATCGGTGGTTTCGACCCAGCTATTATCGACGCGGGCCACCACTTTTTTAATCCCCGGATAGCGTTGGGCTAGGACCTCTACTTTTAGCTCCCCGAGGGCTTCACTGCCAATTTGGCGATTCTGGTTGCTCGCCTCGTAGCGGTCCCCATCGACGATGGTGATCTGGCTTACACCAGTGCGATAGAGGCAATCGAGGGCGAAACTCCCGACCCCTCCAACCCCGACAATGAGGATGTGAGACTCCTGGATGGCCTGGAACGCTTGGGGGCCAAAGAGCTCTTTGCACCGCTCAAAACGCATCTTTGAGCTCCTGGATGGCGGCGAGGTTGGTGGGATTGGCCTGGACCGGGGTAATGGAGACATAGCCCTGGGCGATGGCGTCGAAATCGCTCATCACCGTTCCCGACTCGGGGCGCCAGCGCAGGGGGTGCAGACCGATCCACCAATACTCCTCCCCCCGGGGATTTCGGTGGACCTGGGCGTCGTTGCCGTAGTAGCGATAGCCGGCTTTGGTGATCTGGATCCCTTTACACTTGTCGGGGGGGAGGGGAGGGATGTTGACGTTGAGGTAGGTGCGATGGGGGAGGGAGAGTTCTCGATTCAAGAGCTTTTGAGCCAGGGAGCGGGCCGTCTTTTTAGCTAGGTCGTAGCCTACTTCCAGTTCCACCTTGGTGCAGTTGTGGTTGCATACTTGGGAGATGGCAAAGGCCGGGATTCCGTGGAGGGCCGCTTCTAAAGCGGCATTGGCCGTTCCAGAGTAGGTGATATCCTCCCCCATGTTGGCTCCTCGATTGATTCCGCTAACGACGAGATCTGGCTTGACACCTTCGGCATAGAGGGCGTGGAGGGCAAGATAGACACAATCGGTGGGGGTCCCATCTTCGAGCTTGTAAAAGTCGTCGTCGATCTCGACGAAGCGCAAGGGTCTGGTGAGGGTGAGGCTGTGGCCCGAGGCACTCTTTTCCAGGGCCGGGGCGACCACGAGGATCTCCCCCAGGCCCTCAAGGGCCTCCCTGAGGGCCTGGAGTCCAGAGGACTGGAAGCCATCATCGTTGGTGAGGAGGATCTTCGGAGTGGACAAGGGATGCTCCTTTTTTGGGCGCCATTATAGCATCTGGAGGAGGACCATGTACCATGGGAGCAGAAGGGGAAAGAGGAGGGAGGTTGTAAAGACGAGGGCCGTGACTGAGAGCTCCTTGCACTGGTAGAGGGCGGCAAGGTTGATATTGGCGACGGCTAGGGGCATGGCCAGCTCCATGAAGAGGATCTTTTTGGCTAGAGGATCGAGGGAGAGGGGAGCGAGGAGGGCTAGGGCGAGGAGGGGGATGAAGAGAAATTTGACCATGAGAACCCAAAAGAGGAGCTTCCAGTCCAGGTGATCGATGGAGATTTTGGCCAGGTAGAGGCCGAAGATAATAAGCTGCAAGACGATGGCGCTGTAGGCTCCCATCTGGAGGAAACGATCCAGCTGGGGGGAGGGCTGGAAGCCGAGGAGGCTGAGGAGAATGGCCAAAAGGGCAAACCAGAGGATGGGGAGCTTGATGGTGTTGGCGATGGAGGTGGCCACATCGAAACGGCCCCGGGAGTAGAAGTAGGCGCCAAAGGTGTAGACCAGGAAGACGTTGGCCAGGTTGATGATAGTGGTGTAGGGAAGGGAGGCCTCCCCAAAGAGGGTGAGCCCCAAGGGAACCCCGAGGTTGCCGGTGTTGCCGATGACGGCGGAGACGGTGAAGATGGAGCGATCCCTCGGATCGTGGAAGAGTCTTCGGGCTAGGAGGAAGTTGATGGCAATGGTCACAATGGAGATGGCCAGAAAGAGGAGGGGAGCAATGGCGAGATCCAGGTCGATGGGGCGCTGGAGGAGGCCCCAGAAGGTAAGGAAGGGTTGGAAAATATAGACCGAGAGGAGGACGAGCCCTTGCTCGTCGATACGCTCCTGAAAGATCCGTTTGGCCAGGTAACCGATGAGGATGTAGCAGTAGACGAAGAAGACCGCTTCAAGGGTGGCCACGCACGATCCTTGCAACTTGGGCTGCGCTCCCGGATTTGAGGAGGCTCCGGAGGGCCTTGGCCCGTTGGAGGGCCTTTTCGGGGTCACGCCGGTGGTAGGCTTGAAGGAGGTTGGCTGGATTCACCTCGCCTTGGAGCAGTTCGGGGTGGACATCTCCAAGGAGGATGTTGGCCAAACCGACTTGCCGGATCTGGACTAGATGTTTGGCGATGAGGTAGTCCAGGCTCCGGGCAATGTAGACGAGGACTTGGGGGGTGCCAATCAGGGCCGCTTCCAAGGTTGCGGTTCCACTACACACGAAGGCGAAACTGGCCTTGCCCATCGCTTCGTAGGGGTCGCTGGTGACATGGAAGGCCGAAAGGTCGCCATAGAGGCGCTGGCGTATGGCGGGGGAGAAGTGGGGGGGGATGACGAGGAGGGCCTCTCGATCGAAGAGGGGACGGATGGCGCGAAAGACCGGCATGAGCCGCTGGATCTCCCCTGGACGGCTTCCTGGCATGAAGAGGATGGGGCCATCATCCCTGGGCTCCTCCTTGAATTGGGTGATGGTATCCAGCAGGGGGTGGCCTACATAGTGGATCGGATAGTCTGGTGGGTAGTAGGCGGCCTCGAAGGGGAGGATGGAGCAGGCTTGATCCACATACTGGACTATCTTCTTGATACGCCCCTTGCGCCACGCCCAGGCTTGGGGGAGGATGTAGTAGATAATCTCCTTGTGGGGGTGGCGCTTCTTGATGGCTTGGGCCAGGGGGAGGTTGAAGCCGCTCCCGTCGATGAGGAGGACCTTATCGGCCTCTTCAGCCAGTTGGACCATCTGGCGCTGGAGGGAGAGGAAGTAGGGGAGCTGACGGAGGGCGTCGACGAACCCCATGACGGAGCGCTCTCGCAAATCGGCGATGGGATTACCCAGGGAGGCTTCAAAGATACCTATCGGAGTAGCCTTGAGGTGGGTGAGCAGGTGGCGAAGGTGGAGGTTGGCTGAAGGCTCGAGGGCCGAGACGAGGAGTTTCATAGGGGAAAATCCCGGAGCGTGTCGGAAGCCACAGCCACCCTTTATCTGCTGGATCTGAAAGTGGTATAATTATACCAAAAAGGAGTGGGGGCATGGAGCGCAAAGAGCCGATGACCGCCTACGGTTATCAGAAGATCGAGCGGGAATTTGCCGCATTGCAGGAGGAGCGTCCCAAGGTTGTGGAGGAGATTGAACGGGCCAAGGAGCACGGGGATCTACGGGAAAATGCCGAGTACCACGCCGCCAAGGAGCGTCTCGCCTTCATTGACGCCCGCTTGGCCGAGCTGGCCGATCTGCTCGCCAGAGCCCAGGTGATCGATCCAAGCAAACTCCCCCACGATCGGGTGAGTTTCGGCTCAACGGTCTTGTTGTTGGATATCGAGGAGGATGAGGTCATCGAATATACCATCGTTGGCGCTACCGAGAGTGATCCCGAGCATGGCCTCATCTCCTACAATACCCCCCTGGCCAGGGCCCTGCTCGGCAAGGAGGAAGGGGACGAGATCCAAGTCAAATTGCCCAAGGGGGAGATCGATTTCGAGATTCTCAAAGTCTACTACAAACCCATCGAGTTTCGCCAATGAAGTTGACAGCGGCAATTGTAGGAGCCTCGGGGTTTACAGGGGTGGAGCTGGTCAAGCTCTTGGTGAACCATCCCAAGATCGAAATTGGAGGTTTGTACGGGAGCGATGGGGGAGAGCGGATCGAGGAGCTCTATCCGGCCTTTCGGGGCCTCTTCGAGGCTTCGATCCACCCCTTCGATCCAGAAAGAGTAGAGGGAGACATCATCTTTTTGGCCCTGCCCCACAGCCGTTCGATGGAGGTGGCGGGAAAGCTCTTGGATCGCGGGTTGCGGGTGGTCGATCTCTCCGCCGACTATCGGCTGAGCTTGGAGCACTACGAGGCCTTCTATACCCGCCACCTCGATCCTGGCCATCTCCAAGAAGCGGTCTATGGCTTACCGGAGCTGTGGCGGGAGAAGATCGAAGTGGCTCCCCTTGTGGCCAATCCCGGATGCTACCCCACGGCGGCCATCCTCTCCCTCGCCCCCTTCCTTCCCTACATCGACCGCTCCATGCCCATCTTCATCGATGCCAAGAGTGGAGTCAGTGGGGCTGGGAAGCGGTGTAGCGCCAAGACCCACTTTTGCACCATCGACGAGAATATCTTCCCCTACAATCCCTTGCGCCACCGCCACTCCATCGAGATCAAGGAGCAGTTGGAGATTTTGGGGAAAGAACCGATAGAGCTCCACTTCGTCCCCCACCTCATCCCGATCAATCGGGGTATGTTGGTGAACTCCTTCTTGAGCCTCACCCACCCCCTCGACCCCATCGAGGTGCTCCAGGAGTTCTACGCCCAAGAGCCCTTTGTACGCATTGCTCGAGAGCCTGTGGATGTGAAGAGTGTGGCTGGAACCCACTTTTGCGACATCTTCGCCATGGCGCAAGGGAAGCGCCTCTTTGTGAGTGCCGCCATCGACAATCTTTTACGGGGGGCTGCGAGCCAGGCGGTTGCCAATGCCAACTTGATGCTCTCCCTGGAGGAAGATCTTGGACTCCCAAAACTCGCCTATATCCCTTAAAGATGGGGCCATCTTCGTCGCCGATGTCCACTACCAGCGGGGGATCCGCCAAGAGCTGGACCACTTACTCCAGTGGCTCCTCCACCAACCCCCTCCCCAGCTCCTGCTCATGGGGGATATCTTCGACCTACTTGTGGGGACGGTTCCCTCCACCATCGAGCGCAATAGCAGACCGATCCAGCAACTTCGCCAACTTTCGGAACTAACCGAGTGCCACTACTTCGAAGGGAACCATGACTTCAATCTCGCCTCCCTCTTTCCTAAGATGCGGGTCTATCCCCGGGAGGTCCAACCGGTCATTTTCGAGGCGGCTGGACGCCGAATCGCCCTGGCCCACGGGGATTTGTGTGTGGGGAGCTGTTACGAGTACTATTGCACCTGGATCCGTAAGGAGAGCATCCTCCGCCTCCTGGATATCTTCAATGTGGGGGATTGGATCGTCGAGCGGGTCTTGCGCAGGAGCGCCCAGAAGAACTTGTGCCGCTCTATTCCCCGCTTCCACCAGATCATCGAACGCAAATTGGCCACCTATCCCCGGGTCGATCTCATCATCGAAGGCCACTTCCACCAGAACTACTTTACCCGCCGCTACATCAACCTCCCTGCCTTTGGCTGTACCCGCTCTGTCGTCCTCTACCAAAACCGCACCTTCAGGGAGGTTGCCATCATCGAATGGCGCCAGCGCCCTTCACGCCCCCTCCTTGCCGCTCCATCCCCTCGCCGGTGATGGTATAATCCGGCCCACATCCAATTTGAAGGAGGAACAATGGCAAAGGGGTTTCGTGGGAAGTACTTCTCCCTTGCGGCAATTACCGCCACTGTCTCGATGGTGCTCCTCCAGGCCCAAGGGGCTCAGGTGGAGGCGCTGGAAAAGGTTATCGTGAGCGCTAGTAAGATGGAGCGGCCTCCAGAGGGGTTGAGCGACGATTTTGAAGTGATCGATTCCGAGGAGATCGCCCAGCGTGGCTGGGAGCGGTTGGACGAGGCCCTCCGCTTTATTGGTGGTGGTGATCTCATCCAAGCTGGAGGTCCAGGCCAGCCGGTCTCCTTCTACCTCGAAGGGCTCCCATCGGACAAGACCCTCATCCTCATCGATGGAATCCGCTACAACGATCCCACCAACCTCAACGGAGCGGCTCTTGAGCTTTTGGATCTCGATGGAATCGATCGGATCGAGATCATTCGGGGACCCCAAAGTGGGGTTTGGGGGGCCGACGCCATGGCCGGAGTGGTCAACATCATCACCCAAGATCCCAAGGAGGGCAAGGGGGGATGGAAGGTGAGTGGGGGGAAGTATGAGACCCGCTCCATCCACTTCGCCCTTTCCAACAGCGGGGCCAAAGGCTACTTTGGAGTGAGTTTCGACCACCTTTCCAGTGGCGGTTGGAGCGCTTATGGGGCCAAGCCGGGGGAGCCTCTTTACGGGGTGAAAGCTTCCAGCTTGCCTCTGGAACCCGATCCCTTCACGAGCCGCCGCTTCATCGTTAAGGGGGGGCAGCCTCTTGGGGATGGCTGGTTCCAGGGAGAGTTCATTAAACTCCAGGGACGAATTCACTACGATAATTTCAACGGCGACGCCCCTGATAGCCCCTTCACCATCAACGAGGTTGACGATACCTTGTGGCAGCTCAAAGCTTCCCAAACCCTTGGGAATCATCGCCTCGTACTCCACTACAACCACTCCAACTTCCAGCGAAGCCAGTTTGGCGGGTATGAGGGGAGTGTGGACGAGGTGGAATGGCGTGATAGGCTGGGAAGGAGTTGGGGAGGCCTCCAGTTTGGGGCTGGATGGCAGCGGTTCAGCCAGAAGATGGTAGCCGGAGCGGCCAAGCGGGATGAGTACCAGAACCACTACCTCTTTGCCACGAGTTTTGCCACCTTGGGGGATCTGATCCTGCAGGGAAGTCTACGCTTCGACAATTACGACCGGTTCGACGATCGGCTCACCTACAAGGTTGGCTTCAAATACCCCCTCACTTCCGAGCTCTTCATGGCAGCCAATGTCGCCACCGCCTACAAGGCCCCCTCTATCTTCCAGCTGGGCTATAATGCCACCACCAATCTCGATCCCGAGAAGGGGTTTGGTTACAATGTGATCTTTGGTTATGGCCCCTTCCGAGGAGTCTACTTTAAAAACAGGGTCAAAGACCTCATCACTTGGACCGATCCAGATCAAGACTACACCACCCTCAACGACTACTACTACAACGCCCCGGGAACCTCCACCTTTCAGGGGTATACCCTCTCCTTCGCCCAGGATCTGTTGGATCAGTTCTACCTGAGTCTCGGTTACACCCATTTGAGCGCCAAGGATGCCCAGGGACGGCGGTTGCCCAGACGGGCCAGAGAGCGCATCACCTACTCCCTGCGCTGGTATGTAGGGGAGCGGGATAGTCTCGACCTTAGTGGCTTCTATGTGGGGCGGCGCTTCGATGTGGATGGGAGCAAGATTGGAAGCTACAATGTGACCGACTTGACCATCAACCACGGATTCGGTCGCGGGATCTGGGCCTTCGTGCGGGTATCCAACCTCTTCGATCGCTTCTACCAGGAGGTTGCCGGGTATACCAGTGGGGATCGCCGTTTCTATCTAGGAGTGAGGGCGAGCTATTGAGGTTGCGTCCCTATTTTGGCTACAAGTTCCTCAACTCCCTCTTCACCGGATTGGCCCTCGGGAGTATCTTCGTCGTCTACCAGCCCCTCCAACCCTCCATCTACTCGGTTGGGGGGGTTGTATTGGCCCTTGGGACGATGGTCATCGCCCGCTTCTACCACAAACTCATGGGGCCCATCCCTTATTTTCGTATCGCTTTATTGGTGGAGCTGGTCATTCTCCTTGTGATTCTCCTCTTCCTAGCCATCCCATACCACTACACCAGTGCCCTCCTCGTTTATAGTGGCTACCAACTCACTTTCATCTTTGGTTCCTATCTGGTCCGGGCCGAAACGGTCCTCCTCAAACGCCCCCTCCTCTTGAGCCGTCTCGATATCATCAAGCAGGCCGGCTACCTGGCCGGACTCCTCCTGGGCTTTCTCTTCTACACCTTCCTTCCAGGATCCAAGGAGGAGCAGGTCTACTGGCTCCACTACCTGCTGGTGGCCGTGGAAGTTGGTATAATTTGGCTACTCGTACGATCCTTTAAAAGGCGTTGAAATGGTTGGTATACGCAAATGTCTCTTTCCAGCGGCCGGCTATGGGACCCGATTCCTTCCGGCCACCAAGGCGATTCCCAAGGAGATGCTCCCCATCCTCAACAAGCCCCTCATCCAGTATGGGGTGGAGGAGGCTATCGAGGCCGGGATGGATACGATGGCTATCATCACCGGACGGGGTAAGCGGGCGATTGAAGATCACTTCGACATCAGTTACGAATTGGAGCATCAGATCCGGGGGACCTCGAAGGAATCCCTCCTACACGATATCCGTAACCTCGTGGAGCACTACACCTTCACCTATACCCGTCAAAAGGAGATGAAGGGACTCGGTCACGCCGTCTTGGTAGGGGAGCGGCTCATTGGCAATGAGCCCTTCGGGGTCGTTTTGGCCGACGACTTGTGTGAAGGGGAGGGCAAGGGGGTTCTGGCCCAGATGGTGGAGCTCTTCGAGAAGTTCCGCTGCTCCATCGTGGCGGTGATGGAGGTAGAACCGGATGAGGTGAGCAAGTATGGGGTTGTGGCTGGGAAGGAGCTCGAAGATGGGATCTATGTGGTCTCAGACATGGTGGAAAAGCCTGACCCCGAGGAGGCGCCGACCAATCTGGCCGTTATCGGACGCTACATCCTCACCCCCGATATCTTCGAGATCTTGCGCCGGACCGAACCTGGAGTCGGGGGGGAGATCCAGCTGACCGACGCCCTCAAGACCCAGGCCCAGGAGGGGATGGTCCTCGCCTACAAATTCCGGGGCAAGCGTTTCGATTGTGGCAGTGTAGATGGATTTGTGGAGGCGACCAACTACTTCTACCACAAATTCAAAGATTAGATGTGGTAGAATGGGTGGAAAAAAGGATTGTCCATGCGTGTAGGGGATCTGGTCATCGTTGCCGACTTGGGAGAGATGAAGCTCTATCGTGCCAATCCGCGGGATCTGGAGGCTGAAGCCGGTTTGAAACCCCACAATATCAAGCTCGATCTGGTCAACGCCATCGACTATGTGGAAGCCCATTGGAAGATCAAGGATATCGTCACCGATGAAGCTGGCCGCTTCCGTGGTCCAAATGGAAGCAGCGGGGGGATCACCGAGCGCCATGGAATCGAGGCCAAATTGGAAGAAGATGTAATCCGGGCCATCGCCCAGGATATCGCCCACTTCGTCCATGAGTACGATCCTCCTCGCTACTTTCTGGCTCTGCCCGAGCCCATCTTCAAACGGGTTTGGAGCCATGTGGAGTCCCTGGCTTCCAAATATCCCGAGGCGACCCGGAAGCTCTTTCGCTATGTCGAAGAGGATTTGACCAAGGTGGATCGCCAAAAACTTCCCGAGATCTTCAAGGAGCGGGGAAGGCACTTCTAGTGGATCCTATTGCCATTTTCCAAGAGATCACCTCTATCCCTCGATGCTCCGGTCGTACCGCTGCGATGCGGGAGTTCATCGTCACCTTTGCTAAGGATCATGGCTGGCGGGTTCGCGTCGATGGGGCGGGGAATATCCTCTGCCATCGGAACCGGCGCGAGATCGCCCTCCAAGCCCACTACGACATGGTCTGCGTCGGAAGGGCTCCCCAGATCCAACTGGTCCGCCAGGGGCCCTTCCTCATGGCCCGGGAAGCCTCCTTGGGGGCAGACAATGGAGTTGGAGTGGCCATCATGCTCGCCCTCATGGCCAAAGGGTGTGAGGGAGAGTACCTCTTCACCAATGATGAAGAGATCGGCCTTGTCGGAGCGAAGCACCTGGGCTTTGAACTTGAGGCCAAGGGGATGGTCAATCTCGATAGCGAGGAGTTTGGGGCCATCTTCGTCGGGGCGGCTGGAGGGGTGGGGCTTCAAGGGCGTTTGCCCATCGAATATGAGGAGGGAGGTGGCCCCTTTTGGGAGGTGAGCTTCCAGGGGCAAGGGGGCCACTCGGGAGTCGATATCACCAAGCCCATTCCCAACGCCATCAAGGAGCTCCTCCACTATCTGGCCACCCAGGATCTGCGTATCGCCCGGATCGAGGGGGGAGAGCGGGATAATGCCATCCCTGCCAAGGCCCGGGCCATCGTCGCAGGGGAGCCCCAACCAGCCCCTGGCATCGCCATTGCCCCAGCCCAACCGCTCCCCCTCATCCGCGAAGATGTGGAGGTGCTGGCCCTCCTCCTTGCCATCCCTCATGGGGTGCGGGAGTGGGATGAGTCCCTGGCGATTCCTGCCGCCAGCCAGAACCTGGCCTTGGTCAAGAGCGAAGCTGGAGAGCTCTTGGTAAATATCTCCCTCCGGGCCATGGATCGGGAGGGGCTGACTCGATTGGAACGGGAGAACAGCGCCCTCTTGTGGGGATTCGGAGCGGTTCTCAAGAGCCTGGATCGCTACCCGCCCTGGGAGCCGCGTATTGGGAAGTTCGCCCGAGAGATTCAGAAGCGCTACGAAGCGATGGTAGGGCATGAGGTCCCCTTCAAGGCGATTCATGCCGGCTTGGAGAGCGCCATCTTCGCCGCCCGATTCCCCGAGATGGAGATCCTCTCCATCGGTCCCCAGATCTCCAATCCCCACTCTACCAAGGAGCGGGTGCGCCTTGATACCATCCCACCCATCTACCACCTCCTGGAAGGGCTCCTATGTGGCGACGAAGCTTCTTGATCCTCCTCCTCTTGCTCCTGATAACGGGTTGTGGGGAGCGCCAGTTGGACGAGGAAGAGGTGGCCAAACTTGTGGCCGGTTACTTCACCCCCTACTCCTCCGTGGAGATCCTCGAACCCCTCTCCATCGATGTTCTCTCCATCAAGAGGCTCGAAGCCGATCGGGCCTTGGCCCGGGTCTGCTATACCTTCAAGTTTCGTGCAGATTATGGGGAGCTGGTGGCACGTATCAAGGAGCGGCCCAACTCCTTCCTAGCCCGATTCGACGCGGGGCTCATCGCCCTTTTGGCCAGGAAATTTGGCCCCTTTCGCAAAGGGGATATCAAGAGTCGCTGCGACGAGGTGGTTCTGGAGCGGCGCTATGGGAAGTGGGTGATTCGCCGGATTTAGCCTGGTCCGGACACAAGTGGGCTAAAAAGCACTGGTGGCACTTGGGGTTTTTGGCTGTGCAGATGTAGCGGCCGAAGAGGACCATCCCCTGGTGGAGGGGGGCAAGATCGCGTCCTTGGAAGGCCTCCACTAGGTCGGCTTCGGTCTTTTCAGGGCTTTTGGCGTCGCTAAGTTTCAATCTATGAGCGACCCGGAAAACATGGGTATCGACGGCCATCAGGTTGTGACCGAAGTATTCGAGCATCACCACATTGGCCGTCTTGCGTCCTACCCCGGGGAGTTTGCGAAGCTCTTCTGGAGTAGTGGGGATCTTGCCCCCATAGTCGTGGAGGACCGTCTGGGCCATCTTGATCAAGTTCTTGGCCTTGTTGTTAAAGTAGGAGCAGCTCTTGATGAGCTCCTTGAGCTCCTCGGGATCGGCCTGGGCCAGGGAGGGGATATCCGGATACTTGGCAAAGAGGGCGGGGGTGATCTGGTTCACCCGCTTGTCGGTGCATTGGGCCGAGAGGATGACGGCGACAAGGAGTTGGTAGAGGTCGCGGTAGTGAAGCTCCGATTTTGCTCCCTTGTAGTGCTCCAACAGGGCCGATTTGATCCCTTCGATCTCCTCGCGGGTGCGTCGGACCATGGACTCCCTTTTTTGCTATAATTCTAGCCAAATTTTGCCCAGGAGCGTCTATGGCAGGTCACAATAAATGGTCCAAAGTCAAACATATCAAGGCCAAAGAGGATGCCAAGAAGGGGAAGATCTTCACCAAAGCGGTCCGGGATATCATGACCGCCGTCCGGGATGGAGGTCCCAATCCAGATACCAACCCTGCCTTGCGTCTAGCGATTGAGCGGGCCAAAGCGGTCTCCATGCCCCAGGAGAACATCAAGCGGGCCATTGACAAGGCGAGTGGGAACCTTCCGGGAGTGAAGTACGAAGAGGTGGTCTATGAGGGATATGGGCCCGGAGGGGTAGCCATCATGGTCGAGTGTCTTACCGACAACAAAAACAGAACGGTAGCTACAGTGCGTCACGCCTTTAGCAAACATGGGGGAAGTCTTGGTACCAGTGGGAGTGTGGCCTGGATGTTTGAGAAGAAGGGGGTTGTGACCATCGAACGGGGCCCGGGAGAAGAGGAGATTCTCGAAGCAGCTTTGGATGCGGGGGCAAGTGATATTCTTGAATTCGATGAGGTCATCGTCATCGAGAGCGATCCCCAGGAGTTCTCCAAGGTCCTAGAAGCGGTGGAAAGGGCTGGGGGAAAGATTCTAGAGAGCAATGTGGGGTTGGTCGCATCCAACGAGATCGATGTGGATGACGAGACAGCCCAGAAGGTAGAGCGACTCATCGAGGTTCTGGAGGAGAATGACGACGTCCAGAATGTCTACCACAACATGAAGTGAACTGTTACCTTTTTTGGCTATGATAATGTGGCAAATCTTTTCAAAGGAAGGTGGATGAAGGGTTACATTCTGGCAGGAGCCCTGATTGCTTTGGGCCTGAGTGGCGCCATTGCTGGGGAGGTCATTGCCGAAGTGAACGGAAAGAAGATTACCAGCGACGATGTGGCTCCCATGTTGGCCCAAAGCGGGATGCGATTTGAACAGCTTCCACCCCAGATCAAGGAGAAGGTGGTCGAGCAGGCGATTGAGCGGGAACTCCTGAAAGAGCATGCCATTAAGAGTGGGATCCAGCGGAGCAAGGAGTTTCAAGAGGCCCTCAAGCGGCTCAAAGAGGACCTGGCTCTAGAGACCTGGATGCGCAAACAATATGACTCCATCACCATCACCGATAGCGAGGCCAAAGCCTTCTACGAGAAGAATCGGGAGCGTTTCAAGCAACCGGAGATGGTCCACGCCCGCCACATTCTGGTCAAGAGCGAATCGGAGGCCAAGGCGATCATTCGAGAGTTGGAGGCCACTCCCAAACACAAGCGTAAAGAGAAGTTCATCCAACTTGCTAAGGAGCGTTCGGTTGGGCCCAGCGGGCAGCGGGGCGGTGATCTGGGATTTTTCAAACGGGAGCAGATGGTCAAGCCCTTTAGCGACGCAGCCTTTGCTCTAACTCCTGGAGAGTTTACCAAGGAGCCTGTCAAGACCCAGTTCGGTTACCATGTGATCTATGTGGAGGAGAAGCGACCCGCCTCGGTTGTTCCCTTTGAAAAGGTGAAGGAGCAGATCAAACGCCAGCTCCATATGGAGCGCTTCCAGGAGCGGGTCAAACAGGAGGTAGAGCGCCTCAAGAAGCGGGCACGAATCAAGAAGATGCTCTAAGGGGGTTCCATGGGAGTTGCTTCCTTTCTCAAACCCGGCGTCGTGTGGGGAGAGGATCTCCTGCGGCTTTACGAGTATGCCAAGGAACACAACTTCGCTCTCCCTGCCATCAATGTGGTTGGCACCAATTCGGCCAATGCCGTTTTGGAGGCGGCCAGAGAGGCCAACTCCCCCGTCATTATCCAGTTGAGCAACGGCGGAGCCCACTTCTGGGCTGGGAAGGGATTGGACAACGGCGATCAACGAGCGGCCATTTTGGGGGCCATCTCGGCTGCAAAGCATATCCATGTCCTCGCTGAAGCCTACGGGGTGAGTGTAGTGCTCCATACTGACCACGCCGCTAGGAAGCTCCTTCCCTGGGTCGATGGATTGTTGGCGGCTGGAGAGGAGTATTTCCGTATCCATGGTCGCCCCCTCTTTAGTTCCCACATGCTCGACCTCTCGGAAGAGCCCTTGGAGGAGAATCTAGCAACCTGTGAAGCCTACCTCAAGCGTATGGCTCCCTTGGGGATGCACTTGGAGATTGAACTTGGGGTGACAGGAGGTGAAGAGGATGGTGTGGACAATACGGGAATCGACAACGCCAGACTCTACACCCAACCCGAGGAGGTGGCCCAGGCCTATCAGCGCTTGAGCAAAATCAGCCCCTATTTCACCATTGCCGCCAGCTTTGGTAACGTCCATGGAGTCTACAAGCCTGGAAGTGTCAAGCTAGAGCCGATCATCTTGAAAAACTCCCAGGAGTACATCCGCACCCATTTAGGCGTGGAGCGGGAAAAACCTGTGAGTTTCGTCTTCCATGGAGGTAGTGGGAGCGAACTGGAGAAGATCCACGAGGCCATCGACTATGGGGTGGTCAAGATGAATATTGATACCGACACCCAGTGGGCCTTCTGGAGTGGGGTCAAGGACTACATCGAGCGCTACCACGACTATCTCCAGAGTCAAATCGGCAACCCCGAAGGCCCCGACAAGCCCAACAAGAAGTACTACGATCCCCGCAAGTGGCTGCGTGAAGGGGAAAAGAGTATGAAAGCCCGGGTCCTCAAAGCCTATGAGGATCTGCGCAGCCTCAACGTCAACTAAGATCTGTCCTTCCCTCCCCGATGGTAAAGAGGGATGGAGGCGGTGGGGTCCCTTCCCCATCGGGCTTTCCCCATGCTCCATGGCACCAGACCATCATGGACTCTCCCTTCCCCTTTCATCTCTCACCTGAATGCAAGGCAAACTTTGGTAAAATCGGCTAAACTTCACTCAGGGACAAGGCAATGAAGCTGATCACGACCCACGATCGATCCTTCCAGAAAGAGTTGCACAAGATCCTCACCCGTGCCAACCTCGACATGGCCTCGGTGACTCCAGTCGTCCAAGAGATCCTCCAGGAGGTTAAGGAGAGGGGGGATGAGGCCCTCCTAGCCCATGTGGCCCGATTCGATGGATGGACTCCTCACAGTATCAGGGATTTGATGGTCGATCCCGATCTCATGGTGGAGGCTTACGCCAAATTGGACGAGGAGCTCAGGGATGCCCTCAACATAGCCTTCCAGCGTATCGAGGCCTACCACCGCAAACAGCTCCCCAAATCGTGGCTCGACTTCGAGGCCAATGGAACGGTCCTCGGACAAAAGGTAGGCCCAGTGGAGCGGGCTGGGCTCTACATTCCAGGGGGGAAAGCAGCCTATCCAAGCAGCCTCCTCATGAACGCCATCCCGGCCATGGTCGCAGGGGTTGAGGAGATCATCGTGACGACCCCAACCCCCAACGGGCAGATCAACGATCTCCTCCTCGCCGCCTGCTATTTGTGCAATATCCGTCATGTCTATCGGATTGGTGGGGCCAGCGCCATTGGAGCCTTGGCCTTTGGAACCCAGACCATCCCCAAGGTCGATGTGATTGCTGGGCCTGGAAACATCTTTGTGGCTACCGCCAAGAAGCTGGTCTATGGGGAGGTCAACATCGACATGGTAGCAGGGCCCAGTGAGATCGGGATCCTTGCCGATGAGAGTGCCAATCCTGTCTATGTGGCCGCCGACTTGCTCAGCCAGGCCGAACACGACGAGATGGCCAGCTCCATCCTAGTGACTCCGAGCCGGAAGTTGGCGGATCGGGTGGCTCAAGAGGTAGAGAGACTCCTCGAACAGCTGGAACGCAGGGAGATTGCTAGTACCTCGATCCGGGAGCGGGGAGCCATCATTGTCGTCGACTCGATGGAGGAGGGGGTGGCCATCATGAACCAGATCGCTCCCGAACACCTCGAGATCCTCACCGCCAACCCCTTTGCCCTCTTGCCCCATATCCGCCATGCTGGAGCGATCTTCCTGGGAAGCCAGACTCCAGAACCCATCGGAGACTATATCGCTGGGCCCAACCACACTCTTCCCACCGGTGGGACTGCCAGATTCTATAGCCCCCTCTCGGTAGAGCACTTCTTGAAGAAGAGTTCCATCATCGCCTTTAGCTCCGAGGCCATGGAGGAGTTGGGGTGGGCTGCGGCTGCCTTGGCCCGGGCCGAAGGGCTCCAAGCCCACGCCCTCTCGGTTGAAGTTCGCCTCAAGGATCGTCCATGAACCTCAAGCACATTCCCGAAGTCAAACGGGCGCGCAAGTTCGACCTTGGCGATGCCCTACGGATCGTCATCGCCCTCCTCTTCATCGTCGGGGTGATGTTTTACGCCTCCATCCACGCGGGGGGAATCGAACACAAATATCTGCTGGTGATGGCTGCCATCTTTGGTGGCTATATGGCTATGAACATCGGGGCCAACGATGTCGCCAACAATGTGGGACCCGCCGTCGGTAGTGGGGCCTTGTCCCTAACGGGAGCCATCATCATCGCCGCCATCTTCGAAGCGGCCGGAGCCCTCATAGCCGGGGCCGATGTGGTGGGGACGATACGCAAGGGGATCATCGATCCTACCATGATCGCCGATACCCAGACCTTCATCTGGATCATGATGGCCGCCCTCCTAGCTGGGGCCATCTGGCTCAACCTCGCCACCGCCATGGGAGCTCCAGTTTCCACAACCCACTCCATCGTCGGTGGGGTCATGGGGGCTGGAATCGCCGCGGCGGGTTTTGAGATGGTCAACTGGCCCACGATGGGGAAGATCGCTGCCAGCTGGGTCATCTCTCCCGTACTTGGGGGACTCATCGCTGCTGGTTTCCTCTACATCATCAAGCGTAATGTCCTCTTCCAGGAGGATAAGATCACAGCGGCCAAGAGGTGGGTTCCCATCTACATCGCCATCATGAGTTGGGCCTTCGGGAGTTACCTCATCGTCAAGGGGCTCAAGCACCTGATCAAGGTCCCCCTTCCCCTGGCCATCCTTATCGGAGGGATCATCGCCTTTGGGATCTACCTCTTCGTCAAGCCCCGGATCGTACGGCGTGCCCAGGAGCTCCCGAACCAACGGGACTCCATCAACCAGCTCTTCACCATCCCCCTCATCTTCAGTGCTGCCCTTCTAAGTTTCGCCCACGGAGCCAACGATGTGGCCAACGCCGTTGGACCTCTGGCCGGGATCAACGATGCCATCATGAGTGGGGAGTTTGGCAAGAAGGCCTCCATCCCCTTTTGGGTCATGCTCGTCGGGGCTTTGGGAATCTCTTTGGGATTGGCCCTCTATGGCCCCAAGCTCATTAAGAAGGTTGGAAAAGGGATTACCGAACTCGATCAGATCCGGGCCTTTTGTGTCGCTTTGGCGGCGGCCATTACCGTCATCATCGCTTCGGCTCTCGGACTTCCGGTGAGTTCGACCCACATCGCTGTGGGGGGTATCTTCGGGGTTGGCTTCTTGCGGGAGTACCTCATGCGCCTGGAAGAGCGATCCCGCCAGAGCCAAGAATTCAGGGAGGAGGTCAAGGAGGCCCGTCTCGAAGAGGAGATGGAGAAGTTGGCCGAGTATGAGCGGGCTTTGGAGGCTTTGGGGGATCCGAAGAAGGCCGATCCTTTCCTGGTCAAAGCCCTCATCGAAAAGATCAACAAGGAGAAGCAGGTTCTCGCCGAGCTTGTGGATGGAGAGATCAAGCTCACCAAGATCGAGAAGCGGGCCCTCAAGGCCTTGCGCAAATATGAGCTGGTCCAGCGGAGCGCCTTGAAGATGATTGTCGCTGCCTGGCTCATTACCGTTCCCGCCGCGGCAGTTCTGGCCGCTATGTTCTACTTCATGATCCGGGGCATGCTACTGCCGTGAAGGAGTATGACTTTTCCCAGAAGGTGGCAGGGACCCTCTTTGACTCCTTGCCCCCCGCCACCCAGGAGTTCATCGCCCAGAAGGCCAAAACCTATCGCCTCTCCCACAGCCAGCTGCGCATCCTTTGTGAAATCGCCATCGATTTGAAGATGTGGGGCGAGGGGGGGATCGAAGCGATCTGGGAGGATCGTCCCAACAGCAAATTGACCCTCGCTCACCTCCAAAAACGCTATCAAGAGCTACGGACCAAGCCGAAGCGCTATGGGACCCCCCTGCCCAAGGAGCCGCCCCGGCGCATTAGCGTGGAGGAGGTCGACAAGGAGCTTGGCTTTGGATTGTGTCCCGTAGCAAGTCCCAAGACCCGCTGTTGCAACCTCTGGACATTGGATGTGGTGGAGTCGTGTGGCTTCGATTGTAGTTACTGCTCCATCCAGAGCTTTTACAACCAGGATCGGGTGGTCTTCAACACCAACCTCAAGAGCAAGCTGTGTAGTCTCCCCATCGATCCCGATCAGATCTACCACATCGGCACCGGTCAAAGCAGCGATTCGTTGATGTGGGGGAACCGGGGAGGCATTTTGGAGGCCCTCATCGAATTTGCCACAGAGCATCCCAATGTCATTTTGGAGCTCAAAACCAAGAGTGCCAATGTCGCCTACCTCCTCCAGCACCCCTATCCCCCCAATATCATCGTCACCTGGAGCCTCAATCCCCAGGAGGTGGTGGAGGCCGAGGAGCGTTTGAGCGCCTCCCTCCATGAGCGTCTGCAGGCAGCCAAGGCGATCCACGATCGAGGGCGTCTGGTAGGATTCCATTTCCATCCGATGATCCACTATGAGGGGTGGCGTCAGGGCTACGGGGCAATCTTCCGAGAGCTTCTGGCCAATTTTCGCCCCGAATTGGTGGCGATGGTTAGTTTCGGAACCCTCACCTTTATCAAGCCGGTCATCAAACGGCTGCGCCAGCGGGCTATGGCGAGTAAGGTTTTGCAAATGCCCCTCGTTGAGGCGGCTGGGAAACTCTCCTATCCCATGGCTGTCAAACGGGAACTCTTCTCCTTTGGCTACCAGGAGCTGGCCCCCTGGCATGGAAAGGTCTTCTTCTACTTGTGCATGGAAGATCCTAGCCTCTGGCAGGAGATTTTCGGCTTCGACTATCCAACCAACGAGAGCTTTGAGCTAGCGATGAAGTATAGTTATTGGGCCAAGATCCAGGGGTTGAGGGGGGAGTAGATGGATTGGGTCGAGAAGTTGGAAGAGATCGCCCAAGATCGCATCCACGGAGCCACCTACCTGACGGAGCGCCTCGTGGAGGTGGCGATAGAGGCCAAGGGGCGCAGGGAGTTCTTGGAGTTGGCCCAAAACATCCAGCCCTACATGGCCTCCCTTTATAATTTCGTCCAGGATCTCTCCCAAGGGGTGAAGGAGGGTCAAGAGTGGATCCCTTTTTGCCGCCACTGGTGGGAGGAGTTTCGCAGGGCCCACAGGGAGGTGGTGGCCCAAGGAGCCAAGATAATCGAAGGGAAGCGGATCCTCGTCCACTCTGCAAGCTCGGCGGTCTTGGAGACCATCCTCCAGGCCCAAAGGGTCCAGGTGATTGTGGGAGAGTCCCGCCCCCAGCGGGAAGGAGCCCTCGTAGCCCAGCGACTTTTAGAGGCGGGGATCGAGGTGGAGCTTGTCGTCGATGCCGCCGCTCCTTGGCTTGTGGAAGAAGTGGATCTAGTCCTCTTTGGCGCCGATGGGATCGGGGATTTTGGCCTGGTCCACAAGATTGGGAGCTATTCCATCGCCCTGGGGGCTCGGTGGCACTCCAAGGAGCTCGTCGTTTTGGCCCATCCAAAGAAGTTCTGGCCCCCAGGTTTTCGTCTCCCCCCACAATCCCTTCGCCCTCCCGAGGAGATCGACAGCGGTAGCTATCCCAAACGGAACATCTACTTCGACATTACCCCCTTGGAGCTTATAACCCGTATTCTCTCCTAATCCTTCAGATTTTCCTACCTTTTCATTCAAATTTTCCAAACGAAAAAGGACTTTTTATCAAAAAAAAAACCCTCCCGTTCCTCTTTTGGTGGAAGGAGGGGATTTTTAGTAAAGGTTAAGTTACAAATGATAGACTATAAGAAGCTGCGAAATAGCGGGCTTTTTGCTATTTTGATGGCTTATGCTCTCTATAGGCAAAGCTTATCTTTCCAAAGGAGTTGTGATGAAGCTGGGCTTCTTGGTCGACCTCAACCTCTGTATGGGGTGTAAAGGGTGTGAGGTAGCGTGTAAGGTAGAAAACCAAGTACCGCTTTACAGCTGGCGGCTCCGGGTCAAATATGTCGATGTAGGGGTCTACCCCGAGACGAAGAGGACCTATACCCCCTTGCGCTGCAACCACTGTGAAGATGCCCCTTGTGAGCGGATCTGTCCGGTGAGCGCCCTCCACTATCTCGAAAATGGGATCGTCAATATCGACAAAGAGCGCTGTATCGGCTGTGCCGGATGTATGATGGCTTGCCCCTATGGAGCCATCTACATGGATCCCGTTACCAACACCGCCGACAAGTGTACCTACTGTGCCCATCGGGTGGCCAGTTCCATGATGCCTGCATGTGTGGTAGCCTGTCCGGTGGAGGCCAACATCTTTGGCGATCTGGACGATCCCACGAGCCACATCTCCCAATATATCATGCGCCACCAGAAGGATGGAGGGGTACGGGTCCGCAAGCCAGAGAAGAATACCCATCCCAAACACTTCTATGTCGGTGGGGGAGAGGTCCATCTCAACCCATTGGCAAGTAAACGGGAGGAGGGGTACAACCTCTTCAACAAAATCACCCATCTCGACCACATAGGAGGCCACTGATGGTAGAGCATACAGTCGCGGCGACCAACGCCATCGTCACCCTCGACGTGCCTATTCCCCAAGTTATCTGGGGTTGGATGATCACCTTGAACATGTGGGCCAAGAGTATCGGTACCGGAGTGGTCCTAGTAGGAGCCTATCTACTGGCCCGCCATGGACGGGAGGTTGGTGAGAGCGTGAAGATTTGGATGCCCATCATCTCCTTCATCTTCCTCAACATCTTCCTCCTTTTTACCCTCCTCGACTTGCACCAGCCCCTGCGGATGTGGCACATTTTCGTCTACCCCCATTGGAGTAGCGCCATTACCGTGGGAGCATGGATGGCAACCCTCTTTACCGCCATCATCTTCGTAATGATGCTCATCGCTCTGCGGAAGTTCGTCCTGGCCCATGAGGATCGGGTCCCCCGATTCTGCCGGAAATTGGCCCAGATGGAGTTCCTCAACGATGAACTGTACGACAAGCTCCTCAAAGTGGCGGTCGTCCTGGCCCTCCCCGTGACGATGTATACTGCGACGATCATGGGGGAGGCCACGGCAAGGGAGCTCTGGCAAACCCCGACCGAGCTGGTGCAAATGCTCCTGGCCGCCATCTTGACTGGGAGTGCAGTCTATTTGATCATCGGACAGAAGTGGAGCTACGAGGTGAAGCGGGATCTAGCCATCATGCTGGGGGTCAGTGCCTTCTTGAGTTTCGTCATCTACATGGGCGAATACTACTTTGGCCATATGAAGGCCGAAGAGGTAGCGGCCATCTTGAGCTATGTGAAAGAGGGGCCCTATGCCGCTATGTTCTGGGCCGGTCAGTGGATCGCCTTCATCATTCCAATGGCACTGGTCTACTTTAGCCTTCGCTCCAGGAGCGCCTCGCTCCTCTTTCTTGCTGGCGTACTGGCCATTGTGGGACTTTACATCACCAAACATGTCTGGTTGATCATTCCCCAACTACTACCTCTGAGCTAAGGAGTGTGCAGATGCGTTTTCTTGAAAGTCGACGAAACTTTTTGAAAGGGAGTGCAGCAGCCATCGCCACGGTGGCTGTGAGCAAAGGGGTCTTTAGCACCATTGCTCAGGCAAGCTCCCATGAGGAAGGGGGCTTTAGCAACACTCCAAAGAGCCTCTCCTTCTATCCCCCCCTCGAAGAGTGGGACGATTTTAAAGAGCTGGATGGGAATGACTGGAAACGGGGTGGTATTGATCGCAAGGGTGTCCAGAGCGAAGAGAACCCAGATGGGATCTACGTCAACGAGTATGTGATCGTCCCAACGGTGTGTAGCAACTGCGAGGCTGGATGTGGTCTGACCGCCTGGGTGGACAAGAAGAGCCTCGTAGTCAAGAAGTACATGGGGAACCCGCTCCATACTGGAAGCCGGGGCCGCAACTGCGCCAAGGGGTATGGGGCTTGGAGTCAGATGTACGATCCCGATCGCATCCCCTTCCCGCTCCGCCGAGCTCCTGGAAGCAAGCGGGGTGAGGGCAAGTGGGTCCGGGTCACTTGGGACGATGCGATGAAGGAGATTGGGGCCAAAATCCGCGAACTCCTGGAGCAGGGGGACGAGGAGGCGAAGAAGCAGTTCATCTACCATGTGGGACGGCCCAATGAGAACGGCTTTGGAGCCCGCCTCCCCCATACCCTAGGCTTCGACGGCTACGATTCTCACACCAACATCTGTAGTGCTGGAGCCCGCCAAGGGTCGATCCAGTGGGCCAACGACGATAGGAACTCCCCCGACTGGGCCAACGCCAAGCTCATCTTCCTCCAATCTTCCCATGCCGCCGATGCGGGTCACTACTTCCAGCAAAGTGCCGGGCTCATTGCCGACGCCAGAAAGAAGGGGGCCAAGCTGGTGGTCATCGATCCCCGCCTCTCCAACTCTGCAGGTATGGCCGATTTGTGGCTTCCCTTGTGGCCTGGAACGGAAGCGGCCCTCTACCTCTGGTTGGCTAACCGCATCCTCCACGAGAAGGGTAGGAATGGGGAGGATCTGGTCGATCACGACTTCGTGCGCAACTGGGTCAACTGGAAGAAGTTGATGCGCAACAAGGAGTACCTCAACTTCATCAAAGAGCGCGGTTACATCCAGAACCTCCCTGAAGATGAGAGCTATGAGAGTTTCATCCAGCTCCTCAAAGAGCTCTACGCCCCCTATACCACCGAGTTTGTCGTAAAAGAGTGTAAGATCGAGGGGCAAGAGTACAAACTAGAGCAGCTTTGGGAGATGTTCATCGACGCGGGGGATCGGATTGCCACCTATCTCTGGCGGGCTGGAACCATCGGACACCGGGGAGGTTGGATGAATACCCGGGCCGGATTCTTGCCCTTGGCCCTTCGGGGAGCGTTGCGGGGAGATGTTGGTGGGGTAAGCTGGCACCACTGGCACAAGGCGAGTGTGAACGGCAAGTGGTTCAAAGCGACCCTCTCCAATGGGAAGAAACCTCCCAAAGTGACGGTCTGGAACGAATATCCTTGGCCTCCTGAGTATCCCCTCTCCACCTATGAGATGAGTTTCCTGCTCCCCCATTTGCTCATGGATGAGGAGTGGAAGAGGAAGTGGCGAGCCAAAGGATTCAAGATCCCATCCCGCCTCAAGGTCTGGGTCCCCAGGATGTACAACCCAGTCTGGATCAACCCCGACGGGTTCCGCTGGATCGAGGCCCTCAAACGGGAGGATCTCATCGAACTGAGCTTCAACCTCTCCCCAACATGGAGCGAGACCAACTGGTATTGCGACTATGTCCTCCCTACGGGGCTGGCAGGAGAGCGCCACGACCAGCAGAGTGAACCGACGAAACCTGAGAAGTGGGTAGCCTTCCGTCAACCAGCCCTCCGGGTCGCTTTGGAGAAGATGGGTTGGAAACCCAAGGATCCTACCCGAGCCACCTTGGAGGCCCACATGAAGGCGGGGCTTGGAGAGATCTGGGAGGAGATCGAGTTTTGGGCCAACCTCATGGTCCACTATGTCGATCCGGATGGCAAACTTGGGGTCAAGCAGTACTGGGCCAGCAAGGAGGATCCCAGCAGGGCCATTACAATCCCCGAGTTCTATCAAGCGGCCTTTAGCCTCTTGCCCAACCTCAAAAAGGCGGCTGAGGCGGCCTATCCCAACAGCAAGTATCCATGCTATGAGTTCATGCGGGATCGGGGCGCCTTCACCGAAGAGACCAACATCTACAAGCCCCAGGAGCGAGAGGTCGCCTTCGATGGAGAGCACTACATTGTCCACGGCCACAAATATCCCAAGGACGAGGTGATCATCGACGAAGATGGGGTCCTCTGGGTTGAGCACCATGGCCGCCGCAAATCGATTGGGGTCAAAATTGGCGATAAGATCTACCAGGGCTTCCATACCCCCGACAAGCGGCTAGATTTCTTCGTCGATTGGTTGGTAGAGTACCGCTGGCCCGAGTACGCCATTCCCATCTACCCACGCAACGCCAAAGAGCGCCAGGAGATGGTCCATCTGGTCACCCAGGTCCACCACGACTACATGCAAGGGGCCAACGAGTTTGCCCTCAATACCATCTACCGCCTCCCCTACATGATCCACACCCGCAGCGTCAACTCCAAGCACCTGATGGAGATCAGCGTCAACCACAACCCCATCTGGATCCATACCAGTGACGCCAAGCGGCTCGGGATCAAGCGGGGAGACAAGATTCGGGTCAAGATCGTCGATACCCTCAGCGGTCTCGAGAGTGGCTATTTCGTCGCTATGGCGGTTCCAACCGAAGCTACAAGACCTGGCGTCTTGGCCTGTAGCCACCATGCTGGACGCTGGAAGTTGAAAAATGCCGTCGAAATTCCCGGGTTCCAGCACCGCTTGGGAGTCTTGGGATTGGGTGCTCCCTTGTACAAGATGAGCATGGATGGCAAGATCGGAAAGATGCGGGCCAAGGAGGGAATCGACAAGGGGCTTAAAAAGCGGCCTGAGACCTGGCAGTTCAAGGATATCAACAAGGATTTGGAGCATATCTGGTGGGATGGGCTCACTGGAACCTGGCAAAATGCCGTGGCCCCAGTCCATCCAGATCCAATCGCTGGCAACCATGCATGGCACCACAAGGTGATCATCGAGAAGGCTAAGCCCACCGACCGGTTTGGCGATGTCTATGTGAATTACGAAAACAACTTCAAGATCTACCAGGCTTGGCGGGATAAGTTGACGAGACCTTTGACGGCCGATCTCAAATACCGCCGTCCAATGCATATGCCTCGCCCTGCCGTTCCTTTAAGCGAAGAGGCCTACCGCAACCCGATGTACAAAGGAGAGGCCTAGGTCCCGTGGGGGCCTAGGCTACATGGGATCGGTGAGATCGTACTCTTCGTCGTAGCGCTCTATATTTTGCTCCTCGGCGGAGAGGTAGGCCGCGATCTGCTCGATCTCCTGGTCGCTGAGCTTTTTGGCAAAGGGGCGCATCATATCGGCCCTAGCCGAAGTTCGCTGGCCATCCCGATAGGCTTTGAGTTGGGCGATCAGGTAGTCTTTGGGTTTGCCGGCCAATTTGGGGAAGGTATTGGTCCCCACCCCGCCGATCCCGTGGCATCCATAGCAGCCAAGCCGATTGAAGAGTCGCTCCCCTTGGATAGCCTCCGCCTCCTTCCCAAAGAGGAGTGAGGCAAGGAGCAGGGTTCCCACAATGATCCTTCCCATCTTCTTCTCCTTTCAAGAAGAATTAAAGTGAGTTAGCCTATCATACAACATCATCGAAAAGGATCGCAAATGGAGGAGCGTCGGGCCTATTACGGTCTCTTGTCCCGGATCTTCATCGCCGAGATGGATGGCCATACCCTGGCCAAGATCGAGAAGCTACCCAACTTCAAGGAGCTCTTCCCCACCTATTACAGCTGGGAGGAGCGCCAACGGCGCAGCCGCTACAAGTTGATCAACGAGCTTTTGAATGTGGACTACACCGATATCGCCATCATGCACCTCATTCCATATGAGAGCTTCTATCTCCGGGAGGATGGGATGATTGAAAGTGGCGGGGCCAATCCGGTCATTCAAATCTACAACGACTTCGGCTTTCGTGTCGATCTGGACCGGGCTAGGGTAGTGAGTGGAGACCATATCGGCGTGGAACTGGAGTTCATGGAGATGTTGGCCAGGGCAACCCTTGAAGCCCGAGAGGCTGGGGACGAGGAGGCTATTGGAGCCCTTTTGGAGCAGCAAAAGAGCTTCTTGCAAGAGCACCTCCTCCAATTTGCCCCCCTCTACCTCATCAATGTAGCCGAGCAGGCCCGCACCCCCTTTTACAAAGATAGCGCCAAATTGGCTCTAGAGTTCCTGCTGGAAGATTACGAGTATTTGTGTGAGATGGTCTCTTAGGAGGGGCTGGTGATCGGGGTCGATGGAGGGCGTTGTGTTCGTTACCATGCCAAGGGAAGCTCGTGTGATCGGTGTGCCCAGTGGTGCCCTGTGGAGGCAATAGAGATTGGTCCAGGCCAGCTGCGCATCCTCCCAGAGTGTATCGATTGTGGGGTGTGTATGGGGGCGTGTCCCAGTGAAGCCCTCTTTCTTCCCGGCTTTTCGCCTCTTGAGTTCCTCTTGGACTTTTTGCAAAGTGGGCAGGATCTTATCTCGTGTAGAGTCAATTCCCTCTGTCTGGCTGGGCTCCACGTGGAGTACCTCATCGCCGCAGGATCGGTGCGAAGGGTTGTTCTCGATATCGGCCATTGTCGAGAGTGCTCTATCGGGGCCAAGGCTTTGCCCCTGATCGAAGGCAACGTAGCCGAGGCCAACTACATCTTGGAGACGATCGAAGGGGAGCGGATCGAAATGGAAGAGCTCGCCCTTGAAGGTGGGCCGGAGCGACGCCGCTTCTTGGAGCTCTTCTCGGCAAAGGGGCTCGCCCGAGTTCGCCACAATCTGGACCATGGCGATGGCCTGCATGTGGCCCTCGATTCTGAAGGGATTCAGAAGATCCGCCAGAAGGAGCCTCCTCCTAAGCGTAAGCTCCTACTTGCCATCTTGGAGCAAAAGGGGCCGCTCCAGGAGTACAAGTACCTCGAAAATGAACACCTCACCTTCATCAGCGACAAGGAGATCGACGAGAGCTGTGACAACTGCTCCTTGTGCTATCGGATCTGTCCCACTGGAGCTTTGGCTACCGATAGGCGCCAGAGTCAAATCCTCTTTGAATCCCGCTTGTGTCTGCGCTGCCACCTGTGTCACGACGTGTGTCCCATCGATGCCATCCATTTGAGCCGCTACTTCGATACCCAGGATCTCTTTGAGCCCCGGGCCAAACCCTTGGCCACCTTCGAGGTTCTCCCTTGTGAGGATTGCGGGAGTCCCTTCACCTATCTCGGCGGCTCCAAATTGTGTCCCCGCTGTCAAGCCGAAGAGGATGGGGCCCGGGAACTGTGGGGGCTGGCATGAAGTTGCTCATTGCCGTAGCCGGAGAGGCGGTCTTTGGTAAGCCCCTCATCAGCGTGGTGAATCAAGAGCTCGACGAGGGAGCGATGGCTATCGGCATCAACATCGCTCCCAGCGACTTCGAGCGTTTTATCTCGGGCTTACCCCACTCCAAGGTGGAGGCGACCATCTTCATGCCCGAGTACCAGGAGAGAGCGGCCCGCCATTTCGATCTGGCAGGGGCCCTTTTGGCCTTGATACGGCGGCCGGGAGGGGAGTTGGAGTTCATCCGCTTGCCAGAGCCGCTCCCCCTGGATGATCGGAGCCTTTTGCAGACTATCCAACAGGTAAGGGAGATCCATGGAGCTTAATTTCGACAACCTCAAACAGGCCTTGAAACAGCCCCTTCAGCGGGAGGAGTCCCAGTGTGAACTGACCTGCAACGAGGGTAGCCAGGGAGAAGAGGGGAGTTTCATCGATGTAGTCCAAAAGTATATGCTCGCCCCTGCCCGCTGCGGCGTCTACTATAGCCGACTTGACATGAAAGTGATCGGACTGCGCTTCGGGGAGGATGTGCAGGTACGCCAGCGGGCCTGGATGTTGCGGGATATTCTGCGGGCCGTAACCTCCAAAGGGGAGCTTGAGGAGCTCTTTGCCATCATCAAGGAGGTTGGAGGGGAGAAGGTTGCCGTTTATGATGAGCTTGCCTCCCACTTCCCCCACGCCGCTCCGCTCTTCCAAAAGCACAAGGAGCGGTTTGAAGGCTTTTGCCAGGAGCTGGATCGGATCGTGGAGGAGATGGAGGAGTAGGGCCAGGGGGATTCTTGGCCTTAAAAGAGCTTGTGGGCAAGGAGATAGCAGAGTCCGGTAGAAAGGGCTGCCACCACCCCTGCCAATAGATCGTCTCCCACCACCCCAATACCTCCAGGGAGCTGGTCTAAGCGCTTGATGAGGGAGGGTTTGGTGATGTCGAAGAGGCGAAAGAGGAGGAAGGCAACCCCAATCCAGGGCCAAGAGGTATCGGGCAGGAAGGAGATGGCCACCCAGATTCCGACGACCTCGTCGATTACGATGGAAGGATCATCGTGGAGGCCCCCTTCAGCCTCGAAGCGGTTGATCTCTTTGATGGCCACCAGACTAGTGAGCATAGCCAGGAGGAAGAGGGTACTTTGAGGTAGGAAGCGGGTGAGGAGATAACCACTGATGGCTCCCGCTAGGCTTCCCCAAGTTCCAGGGGCTTTGGGGAGTAGGCCTGTGAAACATCCAGTCAAGAAACAGCGTCTCATAGAAGCTCCTTAGGTGAGGGAGGTGGTCTGATAGAGTTTCATGAGCTCGATGTAAAAGTCCTCTTCGCTGTGCTGCTCCATGAGGCCCGAGTTGGGGATCAAATCGGCAAAGAGCTTTTCCAGATTGTCGAACCGGTTGGGGAAGAGGTGGCTGAGGATGATGGCGCTGATCTCCTTGCGAACCAGCACCGCCGGAGGGAGGATCCCAAGTTCCAGGAGTTTGAGGATGGAGTCGGCGTGGTAGAAGATGTGGTGGTGGCTCCCGTGGGGGCAGGTATTGGTACTGACGAGGGTTTTGCACTCGTTGCAGTAGACGAACTCGCTGATCACATCGATTTCGATATTGATCCCCTTGAGGTTGTCGAAGATGCTCTTGAGGTTGTTGCGGTCGTAGTAGAGGTTGAGTCCGGCATGGTTCTGGCCGACTACCAGCTTGTTGCACCCGAAATTCTGGGCGACGATGGCATCAAGGATGAGTTCGTTGAAGCCGGCGAAGATATAGGTATTTTCCAAAGGAGCGATGATGACCCGGTTTTTGGGGAGGTAGTTGCGCACAAAGTGATCTAGGATCTTATAGCGCAACTCATAGGTAAAGCGCTCCTTGGAGTAGGGTTTGAGGAGGAAGAGGACGACGAGATCGCTGTTTTCCAAGGAGAGGCGGATGAGACGCTCGTGGGCCCTATGCAGGGGCTTGGCGGCTAACATGATGGCCGAAACCCGTTTGGCTTTGAGCTCCCGCTTCTTCTTGAGGATGCACTCCTTGGTTCTGGCAACCTCCTCGAATTGGACCCAGTACTCCCCGCTTACGGCAAAGCGGCCCAATCGCTTCAAAGTCGCTTGGACTCCAGGATGGGAAGTGTCGCTAGTGCCGTAGATGTTTTTAAGCCGCTCGGCCGGGTCGATGGGAAAGACCTCCTCCACCACAATCTGCCCCACCCGTTTCCCCCCTTCCACGAGGTCGAGGCGGTCTCCGGGTTTGGCCTGCTGGAGGATCTCCTCGTTGCGTCGTCCGGCTGGTGCGAAGATGAAGGAGAAGGGGAAGGAGGAGCCCCGATACTCCTTGCGCTCATCCACTTCCCGAGCCTCTTTGGAGCCCATCAACTTCGTCACTGGAGCCAGGAGTCCCTCTTGGAGCAGAGCCAGGGTTGCCAGAGCTTCCCGGTCGATGAAGATGCTAGCGTTTCTTGAAGATTTCATACTTTTTCCTCTTCTCCCAAAGGCTCTTGCGGGAGATCCCGAGCTTCTTGGAGAGGACGGTATCGGGAAACTTGTTTTGGTAGTTGAGGATCACAAACTTGACATACTCATCGATGGTCAAGATCTCGTTGATGTCATAGATCCGATTGTCGGTGTGCAACTCGATCACCCGATATCCGATCTCCTCCTCGATGGGATCGGTCGTTGAGACGAGAGCCCGCTTATTGGCAATTATCTCCAAAAAGTGTTGCTTTTCGCTCCTTTTGAGGCTCTGATAGTCGGTAATGTAGAGGAGTTGGGAACTTTTTTCACTCTTTATCTTCCCCAAAGCCCCCTTCTGGTTGAGGGAGTAGAAGCGGAAACTCTCTCCAAGGCGGTCGGCGAAGGCGAAGGCATAAGCGTCCGCTTGCTTTTGGTAGTTGGTCTTTAAAAAGAGGGGCAGGGGCTCTTTGACGGCGACCTCTGGGACATCGAAGTCTTGGAGGGTGTAGTCGATGTAGCTGCGGTACGATTCATTCTGGCTCTTGAGTTGTTGGAACTGGACGAAGTGTTCGATCTTGCGGATGAGTTCTTCGATCATGAAGGGTTTGAGAATGTAGTCGTTCGCCCCTGCCCGGAGGGGATCGGAGACGGTATCTTGGGAGATGTAGGAGACCAGGAGGATGATGATGCTTTCGCGGTAGCGCTGGATGATGGGGTAGAAGTCCTGACCGTTGATATTGGTAGAGAGGAGGATGACGTCGAACTCCCCCTCCTGGAGGGCGTCGTGGATCGAAGCGGCGATCTCGCAACTATACCCCTTCTCCGAGAGTTTGCTTGCGATACTCTGGGCGAGGTAGATCTCATTCTCGACGATGAGCACTCTCATTGGCGGCTCCAATCGAAATATCCAAGGGTCGCCACAGCCATGGCTCCTATCCCCTCTTGGCGCCCGATGAAACCGAGTCCCTCGGTGGTGGTGGCTTTGAGATTGACCCGGTGGAGGGGGATTTGGAGGGTGGTAGCGAGATTGCGCTCCATTGCCTCCTTGAAGGGAGCCAGTTTGGGGGCCTGGGCCGCAATGGTCAAATCGACCTGCTCGATAGTGAATCCCGTTTCGTGGAGGAGTTGGACCACTTGGGCGAGGAGTTGCATCGAGTCGGCTCCTTTGTAGGTTGGATCGGTGTCGGGGAAGAGGGCTCCAATATCTCCAAATCCAGCGGCTCCCAGAAGAGCGTCGATGAGGGCGTGGATAGCGACATCGGCGTCGGAGTGGCCCGCTAGACCCTGGGCATGGGGAATGGAAAGGCCACACAAGATCAAGGGGCGTTGCTTTGTGAAGGGGTGGACATCGAGGCCAAAGCCATGGCGCATCTTGGCAGATGGGGGGGTGAGACAGGTGAGGAGAGGGAGATCCTCCTTGAAGGTTAGCTTGAGGGCCCGCCGATCCCCTTCGATGTAGAGGACCCGTTCCCCCAGAGCCCGAATGGCGCTGCTTTCGTCGGTAAAATGCTCCTCTTGCTGGAGGGCTTTGGCGAGGATGGAGGTTTTGGAGAGTTGGGGGGTTTGGACGAGGCGAACCGCGGAGCGGTCGATTGTTTCGTTTCGATACACGATCGTATCGGGAGGGGTGATGGCCGGAGCGACACAAGAGGCCTCCCCTTTATGGAAGAGGATCCGCTCTACCAGCTCCTTGGGTACACAGATACGGGCGATGTCGCTGATGAGGACATAGGGGGTTTGGACCTGAGCTAGAGCGTGTTGGATCGATTCCTGGCGATTGCGCCCCCCTGGGACGATGGGGAAGTCGCAGTAGCGGCGGAATAGGGGAACTTGGTTGGGGGGAGCGGTGACGATGAGGTTGGAAAATCCCCAGGAGGCAAAGCGTTTGGCCCCAAAGAGCCAGAGGGGCTCGTCACCAATCCAAAGCCACTGCTTCTTCACCTGCAGACCGAAACGGCTGGAACTCCCAGCCCCAAGAAGGATCACCGTTATATCGGACAAAATTTATCCTTTTTACTTAACTGTTACAAAATTATACACCATAAAAGCTTTTTTTTATCTTTTTTAAGTAACATTGGGTACAATGGATTCGAAGCTTCGTGAAAGGATGAGCCATGCGTCGTGAGTGGGTTGAGAAACGGAAAGGGGATCGGTGTCGGACCCAGATGTATTATGCCAGACAGGGGATCGTGACCGAAGAGATGGCCTATGTCGCCCAGGTCGAGGGGCTCGATCCTGAACTCATCCGTAAGGAGGTGGCCAGGGGGCGGATGATTATTCCGGCCAATGTGAATCATACCCACCTCAAGCCGATGGCCATCGGTATCGCGGCCCGAACCAAGATCAACGCCAACATCGGTTCCAGCGCCCTTGCCAGCGATATCGAAGGGGAGGTGGAGAAGGTCAAGGTCTGCCAGAAGTATGGGGCCGATACCATCATGGATCTCTCCACTGGTGGCGATTTGGATGCTATCCGGGAGGCGGTGATCGCCCATGCCGACGTTCCCATCGGGACGGTCCCAATCTACCAGATCCTCCACGATTGCAACAACAAGATTGAGGAGCTCACCATTGACAAAATGTTGGAGGTGATCGAGCGTCAGGCCAAACAGGGGGTGAGCTACTTCACGATCCACGCCGGATTCTTGCTCCGATTCATGCCCCTCGTGGCGAAGCGGAAGATGGGTATCGTCAGCCGTGGCGGAAGTCTCATGGCCGCCTGGATGATGCACTATCACAAGGAAAATCCCTTCTACACCGCCTTCGACGATATCCTCGAAATTTGCCGCCAGTACGATGTGAGCCTCTCCCTTGGGGATAGTCTGCGTCCCGGTTGTCTGGCCGATGCCAGTGACGACGCCCAACTTGAAGAGCTCAAGGTTTTGGGAGAGTTGACCCTGCGGGCTTGGGAAAAGGATGTCCAGGTCATGATCGAGGGGCCGGGCCATGTTCCGATGAACCAGATCGAGCGGAACATCAAGATTGAGCGGGATTATTGTCACGAGGCTCCCTTCTATGTGTTGGGGCCTCTGGTAACCGATATCGCTCCCGGCTACGATCATATCGGCAGCGCCATCGGTGCGGCCATGGCCGGTTGGTATGGGGCCAGCATGCTCTGCTATGTCACTCCCAAGGAGCATCTGGGACTTCCCAACGCCGAAGATGTGCGCAATGGGATCATCGCCTATAAGATCGCGGCCCATGCCGCCGACATTGCCAGGGGGCGCAAAGGGGCCCGGGATATCGACGATGCCATGAGTGATGCCCGCTACCGCTTCGATTGGAATCGCCAATTCGAGTTGGCCCTGGATCCGGAGCGGGCTCGGGAGTTCCACGACGAGACCTTGCCCCAGGAGGTCTTCAAGGAGGCAGAGTTCTGCTCGATGTGCGGGCCGAAGTTTTGTAGTTACAAGATTACCCAGGAGATTATGGAGGAGCATGGCCTCAAAGGGGCCTAGTCCCTCTTGACCGAGATCAAGTGGTTTTAAGGACAATTAGGATAAAATTTGTCCCAATTTATTTGGGAAGGAGCGGGTATGTTGAGTGAACAGAGTGTGCGGGAGGTCCTCTCGACCGTTACCTATCCTGGATTCACCAAGGATATCGTCACCTTCGGATTCGTCAAGAAGATCGAGGTCAACGGGGATCGGGTCTATGTGGAGCTCGATATCACTTCTAGTGCTCCCGAGGTGGCCCAGCAGTTGCGAGATGAGATCACGAAGAAGCTAGAGCTCAAGGGGGCTAAGGAGGTGATCGTTACCATCCACCAGCCCAAGATGCCCCGGGAGACTTCGAGTAGAGGCAAGAACCTCGCCCCTCAAATCCAGAACTTCGTTATGATTAGCAGCGGGAAAGGGGGGGTTGGAAAATCGACGACGACGGTGAATCTGGCCATCGCCACGGCGATGCAGGGCAAGCGGGTCGGTATCCTCGACGCCGATGTCTATGGGCCCAACATTCCAAGGATGATGGGGATCCTCGGGGTCCAGCCCGAAGTGGTGGGGAACAAGGTCAAACCCATTGAGACCAAGTATGGGGTCGAGGTGATGAGTATGGGGGTTTTGCTCGAAGAGGGGCAAAGCCTCATCTGGCGGGGGGCGATGATCATGAAGGCGGTGGAGCAGTTCTTGCGGGATATTCTCTGGAGCGATTTGGATGTCCTCTTCATCGACATGCCCCCTGGGACTGGGGATGCCCAACTGACCCTGGCTCAGAGTGTTCCTGTCACCGCGGGGGTTACGGTAACCACGCCCCAGCTGGTCAGCCTTGACGATAGCCGCCGCAGTCTCGACATGTTCAAAAAGCTCCATATCCCAATTGCTGGACTCATCGAGAATATGAGCGGCTTCATCTGTCCCAGTTGTGGAACAGAGAGCGATATCTTCGGCAAAGGAACGGCCCACGATGTGGCCCTCGAATATGGAACCAGCGTTCTGGGACAAATTCCCATTGAACCGGCCATTCGTGAAGGGGGCGACGAAGGGAAACCCGTGGTCTACTACCATCCAGAAAGCGAGACTGCCAAGCGCTACCACCAGGCTGCCAACAAACTCTGGCACTTCATCGAGAAGGTTAATGAGGAGGGGGGAGCCTCCAACGAGATGATCCAGCCCACCACCCCTCCTGGAGTGAGTGCATGTTCGACTGGGACTAGCTCCCACAACCACAACCATGGAGGTGGGTGCGGCTGTTCCCACTAGATCGGGAGGCGATCGGGTTGTGCTATAATTTCCCAAAAAGTGGGGACCAATGGGAAAGAAGCACCGGAAGATCGCCGTCATCAATACCAAGGGAGGGGTCGGCAAGAGTACGGTGAGCATGCAGCTCATCGTCCCCTACCTCTACCGCAAGAGTCAAAATCCGGTCTCCTTTTTTGAGTTCGACGACGAGAACGAGGATAGCATCTCCTTTGAAAAGAGCCGCCTCGTCTGGTTGGAAAAGGTTCGTGTGGCTGGCAGGGATTTGCGGGAGGAGCTGCGGGAGATCCTCCTGCTGGAAAATGACATCGTCATGGATGTCGGAGCCAACAAGACCACCGTCTACCTCCTGGACGCCCTCATCGAGAGTGGGATGATCTACGCCTTGGACGGGGTGGTGATTCCACTCATGGATGGGGAGCTTGATGCCATTAGCGCCATCCAGCTCTACCAACGGGTGAAGAATGCCCACCCACAGATCAAGACCCTCTTCGTCCTCAACCGCTGGAACGAGATGCGCGATTTAGAGCTGCAGTTTGACATCTTCCTGGGGGACAAGTATGGTTTCTTCGAGACCAAGGGGGTCATCAACTACATCGATGAGGCCGATCGCAACTATGTGGTCCTGGCCGATAGTGATGCTATCAAGTACTCTCGGGCCTTTGGGGTGACGGTTTGGGAGTTCGCCAACATGCAACTTGACCTGGATAGGGAGCTCAAGGAGGCCATCGAGCGGGGGGCGAGCAAGGAGGAGATCAAGATCTTGAGTTTCAAAAAGTCCCTCAAGACCGATTGTGAAAACTACAAGGAGCGCATCCTCGAGCCGGCCTTTAGACAGCTCGATCTCATCTTCGCTCAGACCGCCAATACATCCCCGTAGTACTTGCGAATCTTTTGGATCTTCTCTTGGGCTATATCACTGATGAGGCTCACCGTCAAATTCTCCTCCGTGGCGTTGGCGATACTCGTTTCGAGGTTGATGATCTCATTCTTGGCTGCTTCGATAAGCCGGAGCATCTGGGAGAAGATGATGGTGAAACCGCTACCGTCATCTTTGGTGTGGGCCGATTCGATGAGGCCGTTGATGTGGATGAAGTCGAGACGATTGATCATGACATTGAGTTCTTTGATGTTGTAGTAGATGGAGCGGAGCTTGCTCTTGGTCTGGTAGATATTGTGGCTGAGCCCCTTGGAGTAGTTGGAGAGGAGGTTGAAGAGTTCATTGACATTGGAGAAGATCTCCCGCTTCTTCTCCTCTTCGATGGTATGGGCCGAGAGGTTGTGGATCATCTCCTGGAGGAAGAAGACGATCATCTCGATGATGAGCTTGGAGGTGAGGATACTAAAGCCGATATCCTCAATATCCTTCTTGGTATCGTCGATGAGGGCGTTCATCTGGACGATCTTGCGTTCGCTCAGCTCAGCATTCTTGCGCATTTCGTGGGAGAGGGTCGAGAAGCTCACCCCCTCCTTTTTGACCTTGTAACTCTCGATGGAGGCGTTGAGGGAGAGGAGGCGGATATCTTCGGCTAGCTCGAAGATGAACTTGCTCTTCTTGTTGAGCTCGTCGTTGAGGTTCAAGAAGAGGTTGACCTTTCCAAAGACCTCGTTGAAGTAGCGGTTGATCCTGAAGAAGAGGGTTTCAAGATTGCACAAGATTTCGATGAACTCCATATTTTGGCTGGCCACCTGGCTCAAGTCGATCTTGCACCCTTCCACCCCATCTTTTTTCAAGATCTCTTCACGGCTCTGGATCTCGGCGAAAAAGGCCTTCTTGGCGAACTCCTCGTAGTTGTCAAATCCCATCTCCTTGAGCCGCTGGAGCATATACTCCAGGGTCTGGTCCATTCCATGTTTGTACTCATACTCCAGGAGCTCCTGGTAGAATTTAGGGATGATGGCGAAGATCTTGGAGGTCGGTTTGAGGCGGATGGAGATGTATTTGACGATCCTTCCCTCCTCATTCATGACTGGATAGATTGCTGCCATCACCCAGTAGTAGGAGCCATCCTTGGCCATGTTCTTCACATAACCCACAAAGGGTTTCCCCGCCTTGATAGTGTCCCAGACCGCTTTGAAGATGGCCCTGGGGATATCCGGGTGGCGGATGATGTTGTGGGGCTTGCCGATCATCTCGCTCTTGCTCATCTTGGCCACCCGCTGGAAGACGTCGTTTCCTGTGAGGATGATCCCCTTGGGGTCGGTAATGGAGAAGAAGAGCTCCTCGATGGAAAAGGCGGACTCGATGTTCTTCGGTTCGATGCCCCGCTTGTTGTAGGGATTGTTGTAGATCATTGAAGCCCCCTAGTAGCGCGCCAATCGCTCCAGATCTTTGTTGGAGACGATGGTGTAGATCTTCATGAGCTCTTTGACCAGCTTGGTCGCCGCTTCGGCGAGATCGGTCATCCGGTCGAAGATCTCATCGTGGCGCCCCTCCTTCTTGAGCCGCACCAGCTCCGATGCAATGTTGTGCACCTCTTTGTGCAGATCTTCCAAATCGGTCAAGATGGCGATCACCTCATCCCCGTAGTCTTGCAGATCTCGGAAGGCCTCTTGAGAGTAGAACCAGCGTCCAAAATCGCAGCTGGTGTAGTCCTTGAGGGTGATATTTTCATAGCCTTCCAGATACTTGGCGGTGTTGGTGATGTAGATGGAGTGGGCTTCGATGGCGTCAAGAATCTTGGTGATGGCCCGTTTCTTCTGGTATTGGCTGCATCGATCATACCCTTCGCACAGGGTGTCGATGGTGGAGAGAACCCGAAGTCCAATGCGTTCCGCCAGCTCCCGGGTGGTCTTGAGCTCCTCGTTGAGGGATTTGATCTCGTCACTGAAGGTGTAGATGTTCTCCTTTTGCATATTGGTATACTTGATCTGCTCCTTGATGAGGTTGGTCACATTGGAGCTATTTTGTTTGATCTTGTGGAAGGTTTTCAAGACCATACTGGCCCCCTCGGCGCTATCTTCCACTACATTCTTGGCGTTGGTGACCACCTTGGCGGTGTTGTCCATCTCATCCATGACGGAGATGGTTACCTCCCGGATCTCGCTGGCGCTCTTACTGGTCTTTTCCGCCAGTTTGCGCACCTCGTCGGCGACCACGGCGAATCCCCGTCCCACCTCTCCGGCCCGGGCCGCTTCGATAGCCGCATTGAGGGCTAGGAGGTTGGTCTGTTCGGTGATTTCGAGGATGACGTTGAGGACATGGTCGATCCCACTGATCTTGCGCTTGAGCTCCTCAGTGGTCTTCGTGAGGTTGTCCATTGCCTTGACCGATTCGAGGATGTCCTGGTTGGTCTTGTTGAGGATCGTCTCCCCTTGGTCGATCTCGTCGGTAGTGGCCTTCTGGGCCCGCTCGATCTGGGCGATGCTCTCCATGATCACATCGGTGGTTTTGAGGCTCTCCTTGCTGGTCTGGGTGATCTTGTCAAAGGAGTCCTGGAAGGTGGCGAAGCGGTTCTTGAAGCGGAAGATTCCAGTCTTGATGAGGGCCGAATTGAAGATCCCTTCGGCCAGCTTCCCTCCACTTACAATCCAGCGCTCCAGGTCGGTGCGCTCTTGCTCCTTTTGTTTGCGTTCACACTCTTGGAGGGCGGCTGAAGGGGGTTCTTGGGATTGGTGCTCTGGAAGGATAGGGTTGCTCTCGTTCATATTCGACTCCTGCTACTTTTTTTTGGCCGAAAAGATCGCCTCGATCTTGCTCTTGATCTTGTCCGGGGTGAAGGGTTTGGAGATGTAGTTGTTGACCCCGGTTTTGAGGGCCAGGATGACATTTTCCTTCTTGGCCTCTGCCGTTACCATGAGGATGGGGATGTGTTTGAGGTCGGGATCCTTGCGGATCTCTTGGACCAGCTCGATTCCAGTGAGGTTGGGCATGTTCCAGTCGGTGATGACGAAATCGAACTTATCTGATCGCAGTTTCTGCAAGGCCACCTGACCATCCTCGGCCTCTTCGATGTTGGTAAATCCCATCTCTTTGAGGATGTTCTTCAAAATACGGCGAATCATGGGCGCATCGTCGACGACCAGGATGTTGATGTTCTTATCGGGCAGTGCCATTGTTCCTCCTATCGCTTGTTGTTTTTGATCGCGTACTCATGGACCATGTGGAGCAGGTCCTTGGTATCGAATTTTACCAAGTGGGCATCTGCATTGACAAAGCGGGTCTTGTCCACCGTCGCCTTGTCCGAGAGGGAGGTGTTGATCACCACTGGAATCTTGGAGAGGACCGGATCGCTCTTGACTTTCTTGGTGAAGGTAAGGCCGTCCATCCCGGGCATTTCGATATCGCTGATGATGAGTTGAACCTTCTCGGTAACATCGACCCCCTCCTTTTGGGCCTGGGCCCGGAGCTCTTCGAGGTAGCGCAACCCATCGAGACCGCTTTCGGCCTCCATCACTTTGTGGCCATCTTGGGTGAGGATCTGACGGATGATCTTGCGCGCCACTGGGGAGTCGTCGAGGATGAGGATGTTGAAACTCTCCCCGTGCTTGGAGTACTCCTCCTTGTCCTCCACGTTGAAGACCTTGATCATTCCGAGCTCGTCAAGGATCCCTTCAAAGTCCAGGAGCAAGAGGAGTTGCCCCTCCTCGATCTCGATCACTCCCACTACTTTGCCCCCCAACTTCTCATCGATGCTGGCTGGAGGCTTCTTGATGTCGGTCCATTTGATCCGGCGGATCCGTTTGGCCTCGTGGACAAAGACCCCGATGATCTCCCGCAAAAACTCCATGACGATCACATACTTGTTGAACTTGTCCTTAGGAGGTTTGATTCCGATCCAGCGTTCCAAGTTGACGATTGGGATCACATCCTCTCGAATCTTGGCAAGGCCCTCCACTTCTGGTGGCATGCCTGGGGAGCGGAAGATGCTCTCTGGCCGTTGGATTACCTCCTTGACCTTGGCCACGTTGACCCCGAGAACCCACTCGTAGGTGGAACCATCGGGAAGCTCCTCGAACATGCGAAAATCGATGACCTCCAGCTCGTTAGCACCCGTTTCGAGGATCTTGGGGAGGTAGTTCTTCTTCCTCATGCCGTCGCCTCCTCTTCCTCTTTGAAAAAGAGCTTGTCGATATCCAGGAGGATGAGGAGGTTCTTGTTCCCATACTCCTCCTTGGTGATGATGACTCCGGTGATGAAACGGGAATCGATACCGATGGAGTTGATGGGAGCTGGCTGGATCTCCTCCTCTTCGATGGTGATGGCACCCACTACCTGATCGATGAGCAGCCCGATGTTTCCAATGGCCGAGTCGATGATGAGGATGAACTCCTGATCGCTCTGATCGGCGTTGGGCAGGCCGAGCATCTTCTTCAAATTGACGACGGGGACGATATTCCCCCGAAGGTTCATGACTCCAAGGATGTGGTCTGGAGTCTTGGGAACGGGAGTGATGTCGAGCCGTTTGGAGATCTTGGTCACATTCTTGATGTCGATCCCGATGAGCTCCTCGTTGAGGAGGAAGGCGATAACCCGCTGCTCCTCTTTAAACTGGTCTTCGAGGGGCTCGTTGAGTCCCAAGACTTCGATATCCCGCATTAGATCACTCCTATTAGGTCGCTACGCTTCTCATTGATGAGGGATTTGATGTCGAGGATGAGGACCACCTTCCCATCCCCGGTGATGGTGGCTCCGGCAATTCCCTCCACATCTTTGAGCATCTCCCCGAGGGGTTTGATGACGATCTCCTCTTCGCCATAGAGGTCGTCGACAGCGATGGCGATGTTCTTCTCGCCGATGTTGATGATGATGACGAATTTGTTGCGATTCTTCGTCTCGATGTCGAAGAGCTCGTTGAGGTAGAAGAAGAGGTAGACCTCGTCCCGGAGCATGAGGGATTTGTAGATCCCCACATCCTTGATATCCTCTGGGCGGTATTTGATGATCTCCACCACGCTAAAGAGGGGAATGGCGAAGATCCGATCGTTGACGCCGACCATGAGGGTCCGGATGATGGCTACGGTGAGGGGGAGTTTCATCGTGATCTTGGTTCCCACATCCGGTTCACTCTCGATCTCGATGGCCCCCCGCAGGGAGTGGATCACGTTGGCCACTACATCCATGCCAACTCCCCGGCCCGAGAGATCGCTGACTTGATCGGCTGTGGAAAACCCAGGCATGAAGATGAGCTCGAAGGCCTCCTTATCGCTCATTTGCTCTGCTTGCTCCGGTTTGATAAGTCCCTTCTCGATAGCCTTCTTCTTCACCTTCTCGGCATCGATTCCCCGGCCATCATCCTCGATGGAGACGATGATCCGATCCCCTTCCTGAAGGGCTGAAAGGGTGATGGTCCCCACTTCTGGTTTGCCTTTGGCGATGCGCTCTTCCGGGGGCTCGATCCCGTGGTCGATGGAGTTGCGTACCAGATGGATCAAGGGATCTTCCAGCTGGTTGAGGATGGAGCGATCGATTTCGGTATCTTCTCCCTCTAGTTCGAGGTTGATCTTCTTACCAACCTTTTTAGCCAGATCCCGGACGATTCGGGGGAACTTGCTGAAGATCCGTTTGACCGGCTGCATGCGCAGCTTCATCACCACCTCTTGCAAATCTGAAACGCTCCGGCTCATTCCAGCGATAGCCTCGTTGAGCTCCTCGATGGCCTCGATATCTTCGCAGTTGGAGCGGAAGCGGGAGGTGAGCTTGACGATCCGGTTCCGATCGAGAACGAGCTCTCCCACTAGGTTCATCAGGGTTGTCACCCGTTCGATGTCGATGCGGATCGTTTCGGCCTCCTCCTTTTTGCCACCTTTTTTTCCCTTCGTAACCCCTTTGGCCGGAGCCGGGGAGGGGGAGGCTGGTGCTGGGGGCTGGGGTTTTGGGGGCTCCTCCTTGGGGGCTGGGGCGCTCTTGGGGGCCTCTTGGGATTGGGGACTTTGGGAGGGGGGAGTGGAGGACTCCTGGGGAGCGGTCTCGATAAAATCCTCTACATCCTTGTTCTCCTCGATGATCTTATCCAGCTTCATAATCAAATCCATATCCCGCTCTTCGGGGGGAAGGAGGATAAGTTCATCGAGGATCTGGGCGATGTTCTTGCCTGGATATTTGAGGATGAGCTGTTTGATGTCCTCGTCCACCCCCTCCTTGAACCGGATTTGGGGTGAGGGTTGGGCGGAGGGGGTTGGCTCCTCCTGGGATGGCTGGCTCTGTTGGGAATTGTCTCCGCTGGGACCATTGCCCAAGCGCCCTTCCAACAGAGCGTGGAGCTTGTCGAGGATATGGCTGATTTCTGACTTGTCCGGGATCTCTTGCTCGTCTCGGAGAGACTCGATGGCATTTTTGAGGATATCGATCCCTTCCAGGATGATATCCATCTTCTCCGAATCGAGCTCCATCTCGTCGTTGCGTAGCTTATCGAAGATGCTCTCGATCACATGGGCTAGATCGATGATACTCTCCAATCCCAAAAAGCCTGCGCCCCCCTTGAGGGTATGCATCCCTCGAAAAATCTGGTTGAGGAGCTCTTTGTTGGTGGGATCGTTTTCAAGCTCGATGAGCTCTTGGTCGAGATTCTCGAGGATCTCTTCGGCCTCTTGTATGAACTCCTCGAAAATCTCTTGCATATCGTCGCTGATGGCTATGCGCATTGGCGCTCCTTAGGCTTTGGTGAACATCGCATCGATATCGTTTTGATCGACCTCATTCTCCCATGCAAATTCGTGGAGAAAGGTGTCGGAGCTCTCGAAGGTCAAGTGTTTATCGAGGAGCTGGACGAAGGCTTTGAGCTTCTCAAGTCGCTGGGTAATAATATCTTGCATTTGTAAAGCGGTGAGCGCCTGGAAGAGGATCTCATGCTCTTGTTGCTCCTTTGGAATACGTTGGAGGAGGGTTTCGATGTTCTCCGAAACTGTCTGGGCACAGCTGCCCAACTCTTCCCGAGCATTCTGGAGATGGTTGATGGCGATTTGGAAGGCTTCGTTTCTCATGGTACCCCTTGTGCGAAACTTTTGCCATATTATCGCACTTTTTCAATTTATTTTTAAAGCAAATCAGACTACAATAGGGCAAAAGGTTAGCCCAAGTAAGGATAGTGATGGCGGAAAAGGATGGCCCCCTCAAAGGGGTGGAAAAGGCTGCGATCTTCATCTCCATTCTCCCCGAGGAAGCGACGATCAAACTCTTCAAGAAGTTTAAAGAGCACGAGATCGAGAAGCTCATCAAGACCATTCTCGCCCTGGAACCTCCATCCAAGGAGGTGGTAACCCAAGTGCTTGATGAGGCTTACGAGTATCTCCGGGAACTCTCTCCCCTCAAGCTGGCTCCAGACCACCTCAAGAGCGTGCTTGAAAAGGCTTTACCCCCCGATCTGCTGGAAAAATTGCTCGATCAGACCTTCGACACCCAGGAGGGAAAGGAGATCTTCAACGAGTTGGAAAAGCTCGATAGCAAGGTGGTGGCCAATTTGATCAAGGATGAGCATCCCCAGGTAATCGCCCTCATCCTTTCCCAGCTCAAACCGACCAAGGCGGCCGAGATCTTGCAATATATTCCCAAACGGGTGGGGGTGACCAATATTCAAGAGGAGGTGATCAAGCGGATCGCCTCCATCGAGAAGATCTCCAACCAGACCCTTAAGGTGGTAGCCAATACCTTGGAGGAGGAGCTCTTGACCATTGGGGCTGGAAGCGAGGAGAGTTTGAGCGGGATCGACATCGCTGCGGAGATCGTCAACTCCTTGCCCAAGGATGTCCAAGTGGAGCTGCTGGAGGATATCCGTAAAGACGACGAGGTTCTTGCCGACAATATTGAAGAGCGGATGTTCAAGTTCGAGGATATCCTCAAACTGGATAACCGGGCTATCATCGAAATTTTGAAGAATGTGGACAAACAGGATCTCATGGTTGCCCTCAAGGGGGCCAACGAGGAGATCCTCAACAAGTTCCTCTCCAACATGTCTAAACGGGCCGCCGAAATGTTCCTAGAGGACATGGAGGTCCTTGGCCCAATGAAAAAGAGCGATGTGGAGAAGGCCCAAAAACGGGTGATCGATGTGATCAAAGATATGATCAACAAAGGGATCATCGAGTTTGGCAGTGGGGAAGAGTATGTGTGAAGGAGTAGGATTGTATGGCTGACAACGACTTTCTCTCCCAAGAGGAGATCGATGCCCTCTTGGGGGGAGATGAGGTAGAGGAGGAGCCAGAGGAGGAGCAGGAGGAGATACGCCCCTTCGATTTTACCGAACTTGAATCCATCAAGAAGGGGGGACTCCCAGGCCTCGATCTCATCTACGAGCGGTGGGTCAAGATCTTCCGGGAAGAGATCCGCAAGGTCCTTCCCAAGATCAATATGGTCAACAAGGAGTCCATCTACATCTCCCGATTCAACAACTTCATGTATAAGATTCCCATGCCCTCCTCCTACACTACCTTCACCATGAAGCCCCTCAAGGAGACGGCTCTTTTGGTGGTGGATTCCCGGCTCGTTTTTACCATCATCAGCGTCATGTTCGGAGGTCCGGCCAAGCCCTTCAAGGTAGAAGGGCGTGAATTCACCAAGCTGGAGACCTATGTGATCAAGGACTTCATCGACATTGCCTTGCAAACCTTGGAGGAGACCTTTTCCACCGTCTATGAGATCACCATCGAGAAGCGTTCCACCGAGCTCAATCCGGCCCTTGCCCGGATTACCTCGGGTAATGAGAAGGTGATCATTTGTGAATGTCTCGTCGATATCGACGGCTTCGAGGCTCCTTTGTACTTCTGCTTTCCAAATGGGATGTTCCTCCCCATCAAAGATGTGATCTATAGCGACTTTTCGGGGGAGGTCGATCCCCAGTGGAAGGATCGGGTCCAGCGGCTCTTGATGGAGACCCCGGTCAAGGTGGCCCTGGAGTTGACCAAAAAGCGCTTCTTCATGCGGGAGATCATCGGTTGGCAGGTGGGAAGCGAGATCATGCTCGATGTCTCCAAGGAGGATCTGGCCATACTTAAAGTTGAAAATGAAGCCAAATTTAACTGCCGCTTGGGTAAGGTGAAGGATAGGTACGCCGCCTTGCTCAAAGAGGAGGTGCTCAAAGAAGAGGAAGAAGAGGAGGCAGGGGATGAGTGAGAGCAATATTGAAAATGTGGAAGGGCTGGAGGGAAAGGACCCCTCCAAACTGGCCCTTCTCCTCGACATTCCCTTGGAGGTGACAGTCGAAATTGGTACGACAGAGATGCTCATCGAAGAGGTCCTCAAGCTCAACCCCAATTCCATCATCGAGCTCGACCGCTACATCAACGAACCGGTCGATCTCAAGGTCAACGGGAAGGTGATTGCCAAGGGGGAGCTGTATACCGTCAAGAACAACTTCGGCATCCGGATCACCCAGATCGTCACTCCCGAGGATCGCCTCAAAATCTTGGATATGGAGGGCTAGATGGCACTGGATATGCAATCGATCTACATCTTGGCTAGCGGGGGATCTCGGGCGATGGAGGCGCTGGATACCATCACCAACAACCTGGCCAATGTCAATACGACCGGCTTCAAGCAGATGGTCATCAAGGAGATGAGCCAGCGCCTCGATGAGAATGGGGGGGATGCCCGGGAGCTCTTCGTCTTTCCCCGCTTCCAGGAGAGTCTGGTCCAGCTGGATCAGGGGGGATTACGAGAGAGCGGGGAACCCCTGGACTTTGCCATCGATGGGGAGGGATTTTTCAAGCTGGAGGGGCCCGACGGCCCTGTGTATACCCGGGATGGCCACTTCTTTTTGGACCAGGAGGGGGCCATCGTCGACGACCATGGCAACAGAGTACTCGGACGCGATGACAACCCCATCCTCCTCGATCCGACCATGCCTATCCATGTAGACGAGAATGGGCAGATCTACCAGGGTGGGGAGGTTATCGGGGAGATAGCGGTGGAGAGCTTCGAGAAGATGGAACCCATCGGCTCCAATTATTATCGCCCGGCCGGAGCCCAGCAAGAGGCCCGCTACCGGCTCAAGCAGGGCTTTTTGGAGGGCAGCAATGTCGACCCCCTCGCCCAGATGGGGGAGCTCATCACAACCCAACGCCGCTTCGAGATCTACGGGAACCTCATCAAATCCCTCGATCAGCTCCATCAAAAGAGCAACGAAATTGGAAAAGCCTAGAAAGGACATGCAATGATCCGCGCACTTTGGACTTCGGCCTCGGGAATGAGCGCCCAGCAGACCAACCTCGATGTGGTCTCCCACAACATCGCCAATGTCAATACCGTCGGCTACAAGGAGAGCCGGGCCAACTTCGAAGACCTCATGTACCAGAACATCAAGGATCCAGGGGTCGTGAGTGCCGATGGAAACCGGGTCCCTTCGGGGATCCAGATTGGCCTTGGGGTCCGGGTCAGCGATGTGAGCAAGAGCTTTGCCCAGGGGAGCTTGAAACATACCGAGCGCCAATTGGACATTGCGATCCAAGGGGATGGATTTTTCAAGATCGAGCTTCCTGGAGGTGGGGAGGCTTACACCCGAGCTGGCAATTTCCAAGTGGACAATGAGGGCTATCTCGTCACCACCGAGGGGTACCGCCTCCAGCCCAATATCCAGATTACAGCCCCCGAGACCTTGGTCAGCGTTTCCATCAGTCCCAACGGCAAGGTCAGTGCCGTACGCAACGAGGGGGGGGCGCAAAGTGTCGAGGAGCTTGGAGAGATCAAGCTCTATCGTTTTGTCAATCCAGCGGGTTTGAAGAGTCTCGGCCAGAATCTCTATGCCCAAACGGAGGCTAGTGGTGAGGCGGTGGAGGGGGATCCCAATACCGACGGTTTTGGCAAGTTGCAACAGGGTTTCCTGGAGAGCTCCAATGTCAACATCGTCGAGGAGATGGTCAATCTCATCGTCGCACAGCGGGCCTACGAGATGAATTCCAAGGGGGTAACCACTGCCGATGAGATGCTTCGTACCGTGGCCAACCTCAAGTCCTAAGTGGCTCTGGTTCATTGGGCTCTGCTCTTTGAGTCTGCAAGCTACGACCCAGATCCTCTTGCAACCCCAAGGGCGCTATGAGGAGCCCTTGCGCCTTGGGACCATCGCCAAGATTGAGGGAGCTCCATCCATAGCCCCCTTTTTGCGCCAGCTCCAACTTCCCCCTGCTCTCCTAGCCGATGGGCTCGTCACGGCTCAAGAGGTCGTCCAGCTCCTCCAAGCCAACCTCATCGACACGAAGCAGCTGACCATCCGGGGCAAGACCGAACTCTGGCGGAGGGCTTCGCGTTTGGACTCCCAGGAGCTGCGAGCCCTCATTTCCTCCTACATCCACTCCCGCTACCCCCAAACGACGATCCGCTCTATCTCCCTTTCCTCCAAGTCGATCCCCATCGCTGGGGGGAGCTACCGGGTCCAGATCAAGGAGAGCGCCCATACCCCTTCGCGTCTCTATTTGCGCCTCCTCGTCCAGGATCGTCGTGGGAACCGGAGGGTTGTTCCTGCCACCGTGGCCATCGTCGAGTACCTCCAGTTTCCCTTCGCCAAACGGGAGATTCCCAAGGGGGCTATCATCACCCAGGCCGATGTGGAGGTGCGCCAGGTCAAGCGCTCTGGTTCCATGAAGGCGCCTCTTCCCTTGGAAGAGGTCATCGGTGCCCGGGCCAAGCGGACCATCCGGGCCGACCGCCCCATCCGCCCTTGGATGATTGAACCCAACTACCCAGTACGCAAGGGGGAGGAGGTGCGGGTCCTCTACCAACGGGGAGCCATTCGGATCGAAATGGTGGGTGAGGCCCTGGGGAATGGGCAAAAGGGCGATCTCGTTCCGGTCCGCAATCTCTCTTCTGGGAAGGTGCTCCAATGCAAAGTCCTCTCTTCTGGTTTGGTTGCCTTTGTACGCTGATCCTCCTTGGTGGTTGTAGCCAACGCCAAGAGGCGCGAACCCTCCAGCCTCCCCCCCAACTGACGCCGCCAACCCTGGCTCAGTCCACCACGCCACGACCACCTGGATCGTTATATGGAGGGTACGAGAACCTCTTTAGTGACGCCAAAGCCTACAATGTGGGGGATATCCTCACTATCCGGGTCGTCGAGAGCCTGCGGGGCTCAGGCAGTACCGATACCAAGGCGAGCCGCACCAACCAGATGGACCTCGCCATCCCGAGTCCGACGATCGGAGGGCGCCAGGTCCTGGATGGGGGGAAGGTCTTCGGTCTGGAGCAAAAATCGACTAACACCTTCAAGGGCAAGGGGGGGACCAACCGAAGCGCCCGGCTCCTAGCCACCATTACTGCCCGGGTGCTCAAGGTCTATCCCAACGGAAACCTCTTCATCGTCGGCAAGAAGTACATCACCATCAACAACGATACCCAGGTGCTGACCATCTCTGGGATCGTCGATCCGGCCTACATCGAACCGGATAACTCCATCGATTCGGGCCGCATCGGGGAGATGTATGTGGAGTACAACGGTCAAGGTTTCATGGCCACAACCCAAGAGCCCGGTTGGTTGGCCCGCTTCTTGATGAAGATCTGGCCCTTTTGAGGGAGGTGGCGGTGGCTCGCATCCTCTTTCTTGCCCTCTTGAGTCTGGCCCTTTTCGGGGCGAAGGTGCGCATCGGGGATGAGGTTCATGTGGTCGGAGTACGCCACAACTACTTGACTGGCTACGGGATCGTGGTGGGGTTGCAGGGAAGTGGAGATGGGACGACCAGCAAGTTCACCCTCTTGAGTATTGCCAACATGCTCAAGAAGATGGGGATCAACATCGATCCGGCCAGTGTCAAGAGCAAGAATGCGGCGGCGGTCATCGTCACCGCCAAACTCCCCCCCTTCGCTAAGAGCGGAATGGTGGTGGATGTGACCGTCGCCTCCCTTGGAGATGCCAAGGATATTGGCAACGGGGTTCTCGTGCGCACCCCCCTCTTCGGCCCGGACAAGAAGATCTACGCCTTTGCCCAAGGACCGGTCTCAACGGGAGGGGGCTTTAGCGAATCCAATCGGGGAGGGAAGATCCAGAAAAACCACACCACCACTGGGCTCATTCCCAACGGAGCCATCATCGAGCGGGACCTCCCCTTTCACTTCGACGAACTCCCCAACCTCACCCTCACCTTGAAAAATCCCAACTTCAAACTGGCCCAGCGCATTGTCACGGCCATCAACACCCACTTCAACCAGCCCCTGGCCCGGGCTCTGGACGGGGGGAGCGTGGTGGTCGACTTCTTGCCGGATCGGGATCGGGTCCACTTCGTCTCGGAGGTCCTCGGACTTGAGATCGAGAGTGTCAACGAACCGACCATCGTCATCTACGAGCGGACGGGGACGGTGATCATGAGTGGGGAGATCCAGATCGACACTCCAGTCTATGTCTCCCATGGCAACATCTACGTCTCGGTCCAAAAGAGTCCCCTTATCTCCCAGCCCCCACCCCTTTCGGGAGGAACGACCCAAACAAAAGAAATTGTTAAAACTACCATTAAAGAAGAAAATGGTAGAATTTTCGCGATCCAATCGCCCTCTTTGAAGGATCTTATCCAGGCTCTCAACGACCTTGGTGTCTCACCACGAGACCTGATCGCGATCATTCAAGCGATCAAACGGGCTGGCAAAATCCATGCCAAAATTGTGATTATGTAGGATGGGTGATGAAAATAGAGGCTCCATATTGGGATTTACATCAACTTAGCCGGACAACCAGTGCCAAGGGGGCGGCTCGAGCCTTTGAGGCGGAGTTGGTCCACCTCTTTTTGAAGGAGGTACGCAAGGAGTTGGCCCAAAGTCCCCTTTTCGGTGCTACTTTAGCCAACCGGCTCTACTTCGACCTCTTCGATATGGAGCTTGCCAACCAGATTGCTCAAAGCGGGCAACTCCAACTTGGAGTCCGGATCGAAGAGGCGATGAAAGCCTATAGACAGGGTAGCGATGGCTGAGGGGATCAATCTGCTCATCAACAAGGTCCATGAGCACTCGGATGCGATTATCATTATCTTGATCCTCGCCATTTTGGGGGCGATGGTTCTCCCCGTCCCCCCGCTCCTTCTCGATATCCTACTTACCGCGAGCATCACCCTCTCCTTGATCATGCTCATGACCACCGTCTATGTGAGCAACCCCCTGGAGATCTCCTCCTTTCCCTCCCTCTTGCTCATTGCCACCCTCTTTCGCCTCTCCCTCAATGTGGCGACCACGAGGCGGATCTTGCTCCATGGCCACGAGGGGCCCGATGCAGCTGGAAAGGTGATCGAGAGTTTTGGCCAGTTCGTGGTGGGGGGAAACTATGTGGTGGGGATTATCGTCTTCATCGTCCTGGTGACCATCAACTTCATCGTCATTACCAAGGGGACCGAGCGCATCAGCGAAGTTGGGGCCCGCTTCACCCTGGATGCGATGCCGGGCAAGCAGATGGCCATCGATGCCGATTTGAACGCGGGGCTCATTGACGAAGAGGAGGCAAAGCGGCGCCGGGAGGAGATCGCCAAGGAGGCCGATTTCTACGGAGCGATGGATGGGGCGAGTAAGTTCATCCGGGGCGATGCCGTGGCGGGGATCATCATCACTCTCATCAACATCATCGGAGGGATCGCCATTGGAACCTTGCAACATGGTATGGATCTCGCCACCGCCGCCGCCAACTTCACCCTTTTGACTGTAGGTGATGGCTTAGTGAGTCAGATCCCTTCCCTCATCACCTCCACCGCCGCTGGTTTGATGGTTACCAGGGCTGTGAGCGAGTCCAATCTGGGACGGGAGATCTTCACCCAGCTCACCAGTTTCCCCAAGGCCCTCTACATGGCGGCTGGGGCCCTGCTGGTCATGGCCCTTATTCCGGGTATGCCCTTTCTCCCCTTTACGATCCTGGCCCTTCTCGTCGGTGGGGCGGGTTACATGATGCAGCTCGATCTCAAAGCTAAAGAGCAGCGCAAGGCAGAGGAGCGGGCCCAAGAGATGATCCGCCAGAGCAAGCGGGAGAGTGAGGAGGAAGAAGAGGATTTCCTAGCCCAACCAGAGCCAATCGCCTTTGAGATTGGCTATGGCCTCATCCCCTTGGTGGATGAGGAGCAGGGGGGTGAGATCATCAAGCGGATCAAGTCGCTGCGCAAACAGTTAAGCCGTGATCTCGGGCTCATGGTCCCCCTCATCCACATCAAGGACAACCTCGAACTTGGCAGCGGGGAGTATCGGATCCTCATCAAGGGGGTGGAGGTGGCCAGGGGGGAGGTGGAGCCTGGGAAGCTCTTGGCCATCGACACCGGTCAGACCCGAGGACCAATCGAGGGGAAGGAGACTCGAGAGCCAACCTTTGGCCTCAAAGCCTACTGGATCGACGAGCGCCTAGCGGAAAAGGCCAAGATGTTGGGCTATACCGTCGTGGACATCCCTACGGTCATTATCACCCACCTCTCGGAGGTGATCAAATCCAACGCCGCCGAGATTCTGGGCAGGACCGAAACCAAGGAGCTGGTGGACGCCCTGGCCAAACGCTACCCCATCGTCAAAGAGATTGTTCCCGAGCAGGTCTCCTATTCCATCTTGCACCGGGTTTTACAAAACCTCCTGCGGGAGCAGATTCCAATCAAGGATCTGCTCACAATTATCGAATCCCTCTCCGATAATATTGTCAAAACGACCGATACCGATCTTTTAACCGAACTAGTCCGGGAGTCCCTCTCCCGGCTCATCACCTCCATCTACGCCAAAGGGGGGATCCTCTACGCGATGACTCTAGGGAGCGAGAGCGAGGAGTATCTGTTCAACAAGATCAAAGAGTACAACGGCAACCTCCCGCCCATCGATCCGGCCAGGTTGCAAAACCTCATCGTCCAGATCAACTCCAATATGGAGCGCTTCGTCGTGGAGGGGCGCACGCCAGTCCTCCTCACCTCCCCTAGTGTGCGCCGCTTCGTGCGCAAGCTCCTGGAGCCCTACTTAGCCAATGTGGCCGTGCTCTCGTACAACGAGATCGAACCCAAGACCAAACTCAACGTCGTCGCGAAGGTTGAACTCTAATGGAAATCGTCAAGTATGAAGGCTACAATCTGGACGATCTAATCGCCCGGGCCAGGGAGGAGTATGGGAAGGATGTGAAGATCATTAGCTACGAGGTGGTCACCGAGGGGATCATCCCCTTCCGGCGCAAACGCTACTCCCTCTTCGTCCAGGTTCCTACCGCCGAAGAGGGCTTCTTCGATCTCTTGGCCAAGGAGGAGAAGAGCGAAGAGATCGACCACTTCCTGGAGCGGATCGAGGAGATGATCGACAAGAAGATCGCCCCCCTCAAGGAGGCCTTGACCAAGCGTTGCGAGAGTGAGCCCTTGGAAAGTGGCGGGGCTCCTGTGGCCTTAGGGGAGGGGATCCCCTTCGAGGAGGAGTTCAAGGAGTTCACAGGGGACGCCCTCGATCTCATCAGACTCTTGATCAAGAAGGATGTCGATCCAAAGGTTGCCAAAACGCTGGTCAAGGAGTCGTGTGGGTTCGATATCGACGCCAACAAGTTCGATTTGAACACCTCCTTCTTTCGAGAGGCCTTGACCAACGCCATCGAAAAGAGGATCAAGTTCAAGGGGCCCTTGAAGCTTCAAAAGGGAACATTCCGGGTTATCGCCTTCGTCGGCCCTACGGGAGTGGGCAAGACCACCAACCTCTTCAAGATCGCCTCCGAACTCGTCCTCAATCAGAAGCTCAAAATCGCAGCGATTAGTATCGATACCTTCAAGGTTGGAGCGATCCAGCAGGCCCGCTCCTTCTCCAACATCCTCAATATTCCCTTCTTCGCCATCTCCGATTCGAAGAACCTGAAAAAGACGATCCAAAACCTCCAGGGCTACGATGTGGTTCTCATCGATACGGTGGGGCGCAGCCACTACGACTACTGGCGGCTCGGGGAGATGAAGGAGATTCTCGGGGGGAATAGCGATTTCATGGATGTGATCCTCGTGATCAGCTGTAACTACAAGAATAGCGAGGCCTTGGAGATCGTCAACAGGTATCGGACCTTCTTTCCAATCGACTCCATCTTCTTCACGAAGATCGACGAGACCTACAAACCGGGCATCCTGCTCAACCTCCCGATGAAGGCCGATATCCCAGTCTCTTTCATCAGTATCGGCCAGAAGGTACCCGAAGATATCCGGGTCCTCAATCCCGAGCGGATGGCCAAATACATCTTAGGTGAGATATAATGAACGATCAGGCTTGGGGACTGCGTGAACTTGTAGCAAAGAAGCGGACGCAAAATAGCAAATTCATCACCATCGCCAGCGGTAAGGGGGGTGTGGGGAAGACCAATTTCGCCGTCAACTTCTCCTATGTGATGGCCAATGAGTTTGCCAAGAAGATCCTCCTCATCGACGCCGATATCGGAATGGCCAATATCCACCTCTTCCTCAACACCGACCCCAACAAGAATCTCAAGAGCTTCTTCGCCGGGGCCAAGCTCGAAGATGTGATCCAGGAGGCCTATGGCTTTGATGTGCTCCTGGGCTTTTCTGGAATCGACGAGCTTCGGGAGCTCGATGCCTTCTCGGTCCAGTCGATCATCTACGACCTCGATCGGCTCTCGATGGATTACGACTATGTGATCATCGATACCAGCGGCGGGGTGGACGAGAAGGTGATGAGCTTCTTGAGGGCCTCCAACAAGTCCTACATCATCACGACTCCCGAACCGACAGCCCTCACCGACGCCTACGCCCTCATCCGCTCGATTTACAACCTCTACGGGTACGAGCGGTTCAAGATCGTGGTCAATATGTGTCGCAGCGAAGAGGAGGGGCAGACGGTCTTCAACAAGCTCCAGACGACGGTCAAGAAGTTCCTGGGGATCGACATCGAGTTGCTGGGGATCTTGCCCTATACCAACAGCCTTCCCCAGGCGGTACGGAACAAGGAGCTCATCGCGATGAAGTATCCCAAGGATATCTTTACCGCAAGTGTGAAGCGTATTTGCGAGATCGAGGCCAATGTCAAACCGAGTCAGGGAGAGGATGAGAATTTCTGGCAGAAAATCTTCGATTTCATGGGAAAATAGCGAGCGGGTATGAAGATCAGTGTCGAGGAAAAGCAGCGCATCATACTGGAAAATACCGCGTTGGTGAAGAAGGTGGCCAGCAAGATCTTCTTCAAACTCCCCAAGGACTCGGGGATCGAGTTTGACGAGCTTGTGAACACGGGGATCATCGGCCTCATCAAGGCGATCGACAAGTTCGACAAGAGCAAGGCCCGCTTCTCCACCTACGCCTACATCAAGATTCGGGGAGAGATCCTCGATTATCTGCGTTCATTGCACATTATGCCCCGAAGTATGCGGGAGAAGATCAAGCGGGAAAAGGAGGAGGGCAAGGATTTGCCCCTCTCCAACCTGGCCATTATGATCAGCATGGAGAAGGCTCTAGGTCAGGAGGAGAGTTCAACCCGCCTCATCGATATCATGGTCAGCGAGGAGCGGGGACCAGAGGATCGGGCTATCGAAGCCCAGCTCCATGAGCGGATCAAAGAGGCGATGGAGCAGCTCAACGAAAAGGAGCGGCGCACTCTTCAGATGTTCTTCTTCGAGGAGCGGGAGCCAAAGGAGATCGCCAAGGCCCTCAATGTCTCCCAATCCCGCGTCTCCCAGATCAAGTCCCAAGCCATTGGAAAGTTGAAAAAGCTCTTGAAAGATGTGGAGTAGGCCATGAACCTCTTGACTCTTTTGCTCAATACCATCCCCCCTCTTCCCAAGGGATCGACCCCTGGTGCTCCAGGCAAACCAGCAGCCCATACCCCCTCTTTCCAGGAGCTTTTAACCCGCTTCCAGACCTCCTCCATGACCTTCCAGCCACCCTCCCCATCCAACCATCGAGAATCTCCCCCGCTCCTTGAAAAGGAGGTCCGACCTACCCTTTCTTCCGCCTCGATGGAGCTGCCTCGACCACCCATTGCTTCCCAGATCAAGGGCTATTCTCTTCAATCCCCCTCGACCCCTCCTATTTTCCAGAAGGAGCGCCCTTCCCAAATTTCCCCTCAACCCTCCAAAAAGCCGCCGCAATCCTTGCAAAAAGGGAGGCAGACAGGGCCAGATCCCACTCCCCCCAACCCCCACCCCATACCCCATGGCTCCAGGAACCCCTCCCCATCCAAGAGGCCTCGTGCCACCATGGTCTACGATCAGCCTCCCAAGTCCGCCTTGAAACCTCTCCACACTACCAGAAAGGTCAAAGGATCAAAATCTCTTCCCTCCCATGGCGACTATCCTAGTCCCGAAGATCTTCCACCTCCAGCCTCTACCCCCACCCTCCACCAAACTTCCGCCCCTAGAACCCCTTCTTCCACCAGTTCAAAAAGGCCCGAAAGGCAGGGACCTTCCAACGACTATCCGGACCGAAGAGTTCTACCCTCCAAAATCCTCTGGGCCAAGGCTATCCCAACCCCTCCCATCCACTCCACCTTCCAGGCCGATCCAACTCCAAGGACTCCTACTCCCTTTACCCCTTGGAGCCCCTCTCTCCCCCATGAGGGGGCCCCTTCGCCCCGGCCCCAACACCTTCGACCTATGGAAACTAGTCCCAGGGAAGAAGGACCCCTCCAAGATCCACCTCCCCGCCCCCTGGCCAACCAGCCCCGCTCCCTTGACCTTGGATCTGTTCGTGAAGAGCCACAAGAAGATCTTTATGGATTCAAGCAGGATTGGCAGAGGTTTCAAAGTTCCCAAGAGCCCCAGCTTGCTCCACCCCGACCCCCCGCCAATTCCAAGGGATCCGCCTCCCCTCAAGGTTTCGAGTCTGCACGAAAAGATCAAAGCCTTCAAACTCCCTCTCCCATCGTCTCCCAACGACTCGAACCTCTCCTACCAGATCAAAGGGTTTCAATGAAAACCTCCACCTCCAAGAGGATCTTTCATCCTCCCCTCCAGCCCTCCTTTCCCCACCATCCCCACCCCCTCCAACGGCAAGAGCAAGGGCACGAGGTCCATCAGGAGGCTCAGGAGACAAGAAGCAGGGAGGAGAGGCCATCCCCGCCTCCGCTCTCCTCCCAACTCCATCCCCGTCCTCCAAAGGGCGACCTCCCTAGCCACCACTCCCAGGAGGAGCCGGATTCTTCTGTGCACAAGGAGCCCTTGGATGGCCGGAGTGAGAGGCTTCATACTGGAAGCGAGGGGAAAGAGTTCCAAGAGCTCATGGAGCAGCCCAAGCGCTTTTTCCGGTTCCAGCTGGCCCACACCCGAATCGGGGTTGGAATGGTCGGTGGCGAGCTCCAACTCCACTTCACCTCCTCCCGCCAGCTCCTCTTGGATGGGATCGAGCCCTTCGTGGAAGGGGTGATGGAGGAGTATGGATTCGAACGTTACGAGGTGAAGATCCAAGATCAAAAAGAGCGCCGCCTTGTTCGATCTAGGGGAGGACGATCGGGATCGATCCCCCAGGGCACCATCGATGTTAAGGCGTAGCCTCTGGCTCTTCGTGGCCCTCTTAGGGGTGGCCGCTAGCCAGCAGGAGGAGCGCTACCGCTTCTACTTTGAGAGTGGGGTCCGGGACTATCGGATCGGCTCCTACTACGACGCCCTCAATGAGTTCAACCACCTCGCCAAGTATCCAGAAAACCCCTACTACCTGGATGCCCTCAAATACCTGGCCAAGACCTACTTGCAAATTGGCAAGCGCACCGGAGAAAAGCGCTACCTCTGGAGTGCCCAGAACTTCTTGAACACCTACTTGGCCAAAGGGGGAAGCAAGGACGAGGACTACTACTACACCAAGGCCTACATATTCGAGGTCTTGGGATTTTACGAACGGGCCCTGGCCAACTACAAGATCGCCCTCCGACTGGCCCGAAAAAAGCCGGTGCGGCTGGAGATTGTCATTGGGATCTTGCGATCCGCCGTCTGGCTCAAGAAGCTCGACCTAGCCACGCGCTACATCGTGATTTTGAGTATCGAACACCTCTCCAAGGAGCAAAGGCGGGAATTCCAGTTCCTCCAAGGGATGTACTACTTCGTCAAGGGAGAGTATGGAGAGGCCCTGGATTTCTTGAAGGGCAGCTACCGGGAGTATGAGCACTTCCTCATCGAAAATCCCGAATACTACTACATCGTCGCCGAGAATGCCTACCGCCTTGGGGATCTCCCATTTGCCGAGCGCCTCTTTCGCCGAATCCTCAACTACATCAAGAACAAAGAGGTGATCCAAAAGAGCCTCCTGCGCCTAGGGGATATCAAATTCTTGCAAAACCTCAAAAAAGCGAGCGCCAGCTACTACTACCAGCTGGTCAAGGAGTTTCCCGACTCCCCCTATGCGACGATTGCCAAGCTCAAGCTCCTCTACCTCATGGATGCAGACCCAGGGCTCGCCTACTACATTCAAAAGTTTCTCCCCGATGCCCCCTTCCTCCAAGATCCCCAAAAATTCGTGGTTCAGACCCTCGTGGCCAATCGCAACAACTATGTGGGCTTCTTTGCCCTGGCCAACTTCGGACGGATCGTCTTGCAAATTGGAAGTGAAAAGTTGGTAGATAGGCTCGGCTGGGAGCTCTCCCTCGTTGCGACGAAGCGGCTCCAATTTGAACACAAGGAGTACTTTCGCCGCCTCTGGAAGCCCCTCTTGCTCCATCGGCGGGAGCAGTGGATTTGCAAGCTTTACGAGGCCAATCCGGACTTCTTCTTCGCCGTTTTCGACCGGGAGCTCCTCTTGGACATGGCCACGGGGCTCAAGGGGTGCACGAAGGGGCGGATCTATATGGACTTTCTGGAGCGTTTGGCCCAGAAATACCCGAATCCGAAACTCTACCTCGAACTCGTGGAACTCCTCTTCCATCAGGGCTCTTACAAGGCGGCGCTGGAATATCTTGGCCGCATCGGGGAGGAGAATTGCCAGGTCCTGCGCTGGCGGGCCCGGATCTGTTTCATGCAACAGGGTCAGTGTCCCGAGTGGATAGGGCGCTATGTCCGAAGGTGCCGCCAGGATCCCTTTGAGCACCGACTCTTCGCCAGCCTCTTGAACGGAGCCATCGAGAGCGACTTCATCGCCAAGGAGCGTCGCCAGTTCCAAGAGCGCTACTTCAAAGATCCGGTGGTGCGCAAATATGTGCGCCTCATGATCGATCGGCTCCTGGAGCAGGGGCGCTATGAGGATCTCATCCTCCTCCTTGAACCTTTGAGTGAACAGTTGGGAGGGGAGTGCTACCTCAAGAGTGTATTAGCTTTGTCTTATGTTAGAAGTGGTAAAATTGCTAGAGCTGAGGAGATCGTCGAGAAGATCGGAAAATGCGACGATCCATGGTATACCATCGCGCTACATGCCATCAAAGATGCACAACTCCAGCAAGAGGTCTACAATGTGGGAAAAGATCGATAAGTTGAAGCTTGGTGCCTCCTTCCATCTGGAGCGAACCAAGGTCATCCAAGGGAACATCGCCAATGCCGACACCCCCAACTACCGCCCCAAAGAACTCCTCTTTCACCGGGAGCTCGACAAGGCCCTCCAGCTCAAGCGGGAGGATCCCCGCCACATCGATCCTGCAGGGCCTTCTCAACCCTGGAGCATCGAGGAGTATGGGGCAATTCGTGGCTACGATGGGAACCGGGTCGATGTGCAAGAGGAGTTGGCCAAGTTGGCGGAGAGCTCCATCATGTACAAGGCCCTGGGGGAGACTCTCAAGAAGGAGTTTTCCAAACTCAAATTGGTGATTCAAGGGAGATAACGATGCTTTTTAAAGGTTTGGAGATCGCCCAGACTGGGCTCTCAACCCAGAAATATCGGCTCGACATTATCGCAAGCAACCTGGCCAACCTCAACTCCCTCAACGATGCCAACGGTCAGCCCTACCGGCGCAAGGTCCCGGTCTTCAAGGAGGTGCTCGACCAGGAGAGTGGCCTCTCCCAAGTGAAGATCGAGAGGGTGATTGAGGATCCCTCGGAGTTTAAGATGCGCTACGATCCCACCAACCCCCTTGCCGATGAGCGGGGCTATGTGCGGTTGCCCAATGTCGATCCGATGCGGGAGATGGTCGATATGATCTCGGCCATGCGCACCTACGAGGCTAACCTAACTGCCTTCAACACCCACAAAGAGATGCTACTCAAAACCATCGAGATCATCAAGGTCTAAAGGAGAAGCGATGCGCGTAGACGGAGTTGCTGGAGGGGGCGAGCTCCTCGCCTCCACCCCCCAAAAGGATCAAGGAGGCTCCTTCCAAGAGCTCGTCCTCGATCTTCTAGCCGAGACCAACCAAGAGTTGCATGAAGCCGCTCGGGCCCAAGAGGCCTTGGTGGCAGGGGAGGTGGAGAACATGGTGGAGCTGATGGTCTCCATTGAGAAGGCCGACATCTCCCTTCGGATGGTTACGGAGCTACGGAACAAAGCGATAGAGGCCTACCAAGAGATCATGCGTATGCAGGTGTAAAAGGCGCTCATTGGCACTCGATCTAACGAAGCTCAAGGAGCGTCTCCACGCCCTCGTGACCAGCAAGGATTTTGCCAGGACCCTTTTCTTAGGTCTTGGAATCATTACCATCATCCTCCTCCTGGTGGCCATCCTCTTGCGGGATATCTCCCAGCAGCGCTACGGGGTGCTCTACACCAATCTCTCCCCCGAGGATGCTGGCAAGATCTTGACCCTGCTCCAGGAGGAGAAGATCCCCTACAAGATCGAAGGGGATGGCTCCATCATTCTCGTTCCAAAGGATCGAATTTACGACATTAGACTCAAATTGGCCGCCAAGGGCCTGCCCAACTCCCAAACCGTTGGTTTCGAGCTCTTCAACGAGCCCAAAATGGGGGCCACCCACTTCCAGGAGAGTATCAACTACATCCGGGCCATCGAAGGGGAGCTGGCACGAACCATCAAGCGAATCGATGCCATCAAGGATGCCAAGGTCAATGTGGCCATGCCTCAGGATTCCATTTTCGCCCGGGAAGAGGATGAGACCAAGGCCTCGGTGGTTATCTCCCTCTGGCCCGGTCGCGATTTGAGCAAGGAGCAGGTCAAGGCCATCGTCTTCCTCGTCTCCCATGCCGTGCCGAAACTCAAACCGGAGAATGTGACGGTCGTGGACAACCGGGGTCGGGTTCTCTCCGATCTCATTGAAGAGGACGAGGAGGAGGTCAAGGATATCGTCGACATCAAACGCAAACTCAAGCGGGAGATCGAGAAGAGTGTCGAATCGATGCTGGCTCGGGCCCTGGGACCTCAGAAGGTGGTGGTACGGGCCAATGTGGACATCGAGATGGCCAAGATCGCCAAAGAGGATCGCTTCGTCGATCCGGAGCGGGTGGCGGTCGTGAGCGAGCGGAAGATCCAGGAGAAGATGCGAGGTTTTGAGCGCCCTCCCCAAGGGGCTCCAGGAACCCCAACCAATGTGCCAGCCACCATCAATACCGGCAATGCAAACCTCCTCAAAGAGAGCAACAAGAAGGATACCACCACCAACTATGATGTGAGCAAGTCCTTCATCAAGACCGAGCAGAACCTCTTCAAGATCAAGCGATTGACCGTCGGAGTCCTCATCGACGGGAAGTATCGGACCATTGAGCGCAACGGGAGCAAGGAGGTTGTCTTCGAACCGCGCAGCCAAGCGGAGCTCCAGGCGTATGAGAATTTGATCAAGAGCGCCGTGGGCTTCGATCCGGAGCGGGGGGACAAGGTGACGGTGGTGAGTGTTCCCTTTGAGACGACGAGAAATGACTTCATGGCCTCTGGAAGGGGTGAAGGGGGGAGGGAGCGAACCATTCTCTACGGGGCCATCGCCCTCTTAAGTCTCCTCCTAGCCACCTTGCTCTTCCTCTTGATCCGGGGTAAGAAACGGGCCCGCCAGGAGCAGGAGGCCCAGATGGAGGCGATGCGGGGAGGTACCATTGGCGATGCGGCCCAAGCGGCCCAGATATTCCAAGAGCGGGAGTTGGAGGAGTTCCATATCGAACAGGAGCCAACCTACCAGAAGATCTTGGAGATCATCGACGAGAATCCCGAAATCGTGGCCAATATGCTCAGCAAGTGGATGCGGGAGGAGGGGAATAAATGAGCCTCGACCTAGAGGATTTCTCCAGTTTGCCCCAAGAAGAGCCGAACCAGAAGGAGCAAGGTTCTCAAGAGGAGGAGCAGAAACTTCTCCAGCTCCAGGAGGAGTGTGAACAGCGGGTCCGCCAGCTGGAGAATGAATACAAAGAGCTCTTGGGCAAGGTGGGCAAGGAGAGTTACGAGCAGGGGTTCCGGGACGCCCAGGAGAAGTACCAAGAGCTCTTGCAACAGGAGATCGAGCGGATCAGCCAGGAGAAGGAGGCGGAAAAAGAGGCGGCCCTTTCCCAGATCCAGTCGAGTCTACACGATGTCGAAGAGGAGCTCCAGCGTCGCTACCGGGAGTACCTCAACAAGTTCACCGACATCATCGTCGATAGCCTTGGAGAGATTCTGGACTTCCTCTACATCGACAAGCGTAACAGCCCCATCATCCAAGGGGCCATGGAAAAGCTCTTAGAAGACTTCCACAACTTCCTCCCCCTCACCATCCAGGTCTCCCCTCAGCTCTATCACCAGCTCCAAGAGAAGTTCAGCGGCGTCTCCATCAAGGAGAACCCCGAGCTAGAAGAGCACGACTTTATCATCGAATTCCACGATTTCAAGATTGAGAATCGGATCAAAGAGAAGCTGGGGGTGATCAAGGATGAAATTAAAAGAGAGACTAAAAAACTTACCTAGGTTCATTGTCAAAGGGCGAATCGTCGGGGTGAGTGGCCCTATCATCGAGGCCTATCTACCCAATGTCTCCATTGGTGATAGTTGCTACTTGGAAAATGGCCTTGAAACCGAGGTCGTGGGGTTCAAAGATGGCAAGACCCTCCTCATGGCCTACGACGATACCAAGGGTATCAAGGTGGGCAGCTTCGTCGAGGCCTCCTTGGAGCCGGTCAATGTTGGGGTCGGGGAGGATCTGCTGGGCACGGTGATCGATCCCTTCGGCAATCCCCTCAACAAGCCCTATCTGCGCTATGAGAATAAGTACTACCTCAAGAACGACCCCCTCAACCCCCTTTTACGGGATCGCATCACCGAGCCCCTCGACGTGGGAATTCGTTCGATCAATGGCCTCTTAACCATCGGCAAGGGCCAGCGGATAGGAATTTTCGCCAGTGCTGGGGTGGGGAAGAGTACCCTCTTGGGGATGATCTCCCGCTACACCAAGGCCGATGTCAATGTGATCGCCCTCATCGGCGAGCGGGGCCGGGAGGTGCGGGAATTCATTGAGGATAATCTAACCGAAGAGACCTTGAAGCGGAGCGTCGTGATTGCGGCCACCAGCGATCGAACCCCTCTCGCTAAGGTGCGGGCGGTCCATGTGGCCATCGCCATCGCCAACTACTTCTCCAACCGGGGCAAGGATGTTCTCTTCCTCGTGGACTCCCTAACCCGATTGGCCATGGCCCAGCGGGAGATCGGCCTTGCCATTGGAGAGCCCCCAACCTCCAAAGGATATACCCCATCGGTCTTCTCCCTCTTACCTAAGATCATCGAACAGGCTGGGACCTTCAGCGGCAAGGGGAGCATTACGGGGATTTATACCGTCCTTTTCGAAGGGGAGGATCTCTCCTCTGATCCGGTCGCCGATTCGGCGGTGGGATTCCTCGATGGCCATATCGTCTTGTCCAAAAAGTATGCCCAGAAACGGATTTTCCCGGCTATCGATCCTCTCCGGAGTATCAGCCGCCTTACCCCCCAACTGGTCAGCGAGGAGTGGCTCCAGATGCAAAACCGCTTCATCACCCTCTTGAGTACCTACGAGGAGGCGGAGGATATGATCAACATGGGGCTCTACAAGGAGGGGTCCTCCCCCCTCATCGACAAGGCCATCAAGTACCATGAGGATCTGCAAAACTATTTGCGCCAACGAATCGATGAGCAGGTGAGCCTCCAAGAGAGCTACGAGCAGCTTGCCAAATTGCTGGAAAAGATCGATAATGATGGGACGGAGTAGCTTGGCTCCTAAAGAAGAGATTAATCAATCTTGGGCTACAATAGCAAGGAGCCCACGAAAGGGGAAGCGATGGCCGATGGGATGAGTATCGAAGGGGTGGGCGGAAAGACCATTCCGGTCTACGACGCTAACTACGACAACTCCCAGATGGACCAGGAGGGCTTCTTGAAGGTCCTCTTGACCTCCTTCCAGTATCAGGATCCATTTGAGACTCAAGATATCTCCAAATTTATCGATAATACCGTTAAGCTGCGGGAACTGGAGATCATGAACACCTTTGAAGAGAGTGTCAAGAGCCTCAACAGCAGTGACACCCTCTTCCTCAGCGCCGCCAATCTCATCGGCAAGAAGCTCCTCTACGAGGGGCGCTCCACCTATGTGGAGGGGGGAAAGAGCCATATCCAATTTACTCCGTTGCGCGAGAGCCCTGAAGCGACCCTCTATATCTACGACTCCGAGGGACGGGTTGTCGCCCAGCGGAGCTTCTCCAATCTTGAGGCAAACCAGCGCTACACCTTCGATCTGGACGATGCGAGCCTTGAGGATGGATACTACAAGGTGAGTGTGGTGGCCCAAAATGGAGGAGAAGAGGTGGAGGTGAAGCTCTATGTGACGGGTCGAGCCGATGGGATCCAGAAGGATGGAAGCGAAATTGTCGTACTTGTTGACGATGGGAAGGTTCCCCTCGGCAATATTGTCAAAATTGGAGGATAGCGATGCTGCAATCATTCTACACAGGCAACACCGGTCTTGGAGCCAACAAGCAGTGGCTCTCCGTCATCTCCGATAACATCGCCAATGTCAATACCACTGGATTTAAGCAGGAGGAGGTCAACTTCAAAGATCTCATCTCGAGCTCCTTGACCACCTACTCCACTGGGGGAACCCCCATCAACCGGGAGATTGGGGGAGGAGCCTTTGTCGGGAGCACCAACAAGGATTTTTCCCAAGGGGCCTTCAAAAACTCCAACTCTCCCCTGAACCTGGCCCTCGACGGGGAGGGGTTCTTCATGGTGAAAAATCCCAGTGCCTCCCTGGTCTATTACACCCGGGATGGGAATTTCCGCCTCGATGCCACCGGGGATATTGTCAATCAATCGGGATATAAGTTGCAAGGGTGGATGTTGGATGAAAATGGGAACATGGCTGGGGCTCTGGGCAATATCAAGATTCCAAGCTCCATCGATCCTGTGCCAACTACCCGGATTAGCTACGAAGATCCCACCAACTTGAAGGCGGATGATCGGATCAGCTACGACGAGGGGGGGAATGTCAAGGTCTTCAACGCAGCCGATTCCGATACTTACAACTACATCAACACCATTACCACCTACGACTCCCTTGGTACTTCCCACATCGTCAAGCAGTATTTCAAAAAGATCGATACCAACAAGTGGGAGGTCTATACCCTCATCGACGACCGGGCGGTTACCTTCAGCAAAGATGGGAACATCTACACCGCTTTGGAGATCGAATTCCAGGGGAACGGAGCTATCAAGAGCGCCAAATATGCCAACTTGCAACAGGATGGGGCGACCAAAGTGATTGCCGTCGGGGAGAACTCCACCACCCTCGATAGCCCTGTAGAGGCTGGAACCATCGAAATCAGCGCTGGGGGAAGGGCGCGGTATAACGACGATGGGAACGGGAACCTCATCGATTTGCACACGGGAGAACAGATTGGCACCATCGACTATGCTTCCGGCGAGGTCCTTCTCAATACCGACACCGACGAAGAGCTGACCATCAACTACAAGACTTTTGATCCGGATAGAGACGATGCCGAGACCCTGGACGATTTGACCCAAATCGCCACAACCCCTATCAACTACGACCAGGACTACTCCCGCTTCCTCAACGATGGGGCCAACAGCCGGGCCTTCACCTTCAGCGTGGCTAAGTTGACCCAGCTCACCAGCGACTACATCTTCTATGCCCAGCAAGATGGGAGTGGGAAGGGGGATCTGATGACCCTCTCGGTCTCAGAGGATGGAGTGGTGAGTGGCTCCTATACCAACGGCCAGGTGCGGGATATCGCTCGGCTCGGGATTGCGACCTTCAAAGACAAGGAGATCCTCATCCGCAAGGGGGATAACCTCTATTTGCCCAGCCAGCAGACCTTCACTCCCATCATCGTTCCGGGAGGGGTTTTGAGCAAGGTACGCAGTGGGATGTTGGAGATGAGCAATGTGGACATCTCCAAGGAGTTCATCAACCTCATCACCGCCCAGCGGGCCTATCAGGCCAACGCCAAGACCATCACCACTTCGGACCAAGTGCTCCAGACCACAATGGACATCAAGCGCTAAGGGCACTTTGAAAGGGGATCGATGGCACAAGATACAGAGCAGCAAGAGGAGTCTGGGGGGGGGAAGAAGTTCCTGATCATCATCCTCCTCCTGCTCCTGATCATCGCTGGTGGGGCCGCCTTCGCCTACAAAACCTTGGTATTGGACAAGAGTGAAAAGGAGGAGAAGGAGCAGAAGGCCCAAAAAATTGTAGAAGAGATCAAGAATATCGAAAACTTGGGGGTTCCCTTCGATGTTGGAACCTTCATCGTCAACCTTCAAGATAAGGATGCAGACCGCTACTTGAAGGTGACGATCGTCCTCGACGCTCAAGACGAGCAGGTCAAGATGGAGTTGGAGAAGCGGCTCCCCCAGGTGAAGGATGCCATCACCACTCTCCTGTTTACCAAAACCTCCCAGGAGCTGCGGACCCCTGAGGGGATCGAGGAGCTCAAAGAGGAGATCCTCAAGCGGGTCAATGCGATCTTGCCTATTGGAGGGGTGAAGAATGTCTATTTCACCGAATTTGTGATCCAAACGGCCTAGCCATGAAGAATCCAGTCAATCCCAAACTCGAATTCCTCGGCGATGTGAAGTTACGGGTGAGCGCTAGTGTCGGTCAGGTCCAAAAGCTCCTCATCGAGATCCTCTCCCTCAAGGAGGGGGACATTATCGAGCTGGACAAGAATGTGGAGGAGTACATCGACATCAAGCTCAACGACAAGAGTTTTGCCATCGGTGAAATTGTGGTGGCTAATGAGAAATATGGTGTAAGGATTGTCGACCTTGCCTGAGGGATATGACTATCTCAAGCTCATAGGGGCCTTCGGGATCGTCCTTGTCCTTTTGTACGGCCTCTACTACTACCTCCACAATCTTCTCGGTATTGGAGGGGCAAGGGGGAAGGGGAGGCTGATTCGTATCATCGAAACGAGGGTGGTAGGGCGCAACCGATCCCTGATCTTGGCCGAGGTCGATGGCTTTCGCCTCCTCCTAGCAAGTGACGAGGAGGGGCTCCACCTCTTGAAAGCGTGGGAGAAGAGAGAGCATTGCTCCGATACATCGCAACCATCACCTTCGTGACTCTCCCACTGTTGGCCGCCAACGGATGGGAAGGGCTCATCGACCAGCTTCGGGATCTCGACACCTCCCTCAAGATCCTCTTCCTCTTCACCATCCTCTCCCTGGCTCCGGCCATTTTGATCACGATGACCTCCTTCGTTCGCATCATCATCGTCCTCTCCCTCTTGCGTCAGGCCATGGGAGTTCCCCAGGCACCCCCCAACCAGGTTCTCATTGCCCTCGCCCTCTTCTTGACCTTCTTCATCATGAAACCGGTTTACCAGCAGATCGACCAGGAGGCGATTCGCCCCTACATGGCCAAGCAGATCGACGATATGACCTTCCTTCAGCGGGCTATCCGCCCCATCAAGCGCTTCATGCTCCACAACACCTCCAAGAAGGATCTCAAACTCTTCCTCAAACTGGCCAACGAGCATCCAAAATCCCTGGAGGAGCTCTCCTGGACCACTTTGGCTCCCGCCTTTCTGGTCAGCGAGATCAAAATCGCCTTCGAGATCGCCTTCGTCATCTTTCTCCCCTTCCTTGTGATCGATATGCTCGTGGCGAGTATTCTCATGTCCATGGGGATGATGATGATTCCGCCCATGATGATCTCCCTGCCCTTCAAGCTCATCCTCTTCATCCTCTCCGATGGGTGGGAGCTCCTCATCGAAGCGCTCATAAGGGGGTACCAATGAACTTGGACCAGGCAATTACTTTGATCGAAGAGATGCTCCAGATCACCTTGATCGTCGGGGCTCCGGTCTTGGCGACGGCTTTTGGGGTGGGAATGTTGGTAAGCGTCTTCCAGGCGGCAACCCAGATCCACGAAATGACCCTCACCTTCATCCCCAAGATCGTCGCCACCGTAGCCGCCCTCATCATCTTTGGCTCTTGGATGTTCGTCATGCTCACCGACTACTTCCGCACCTCCTTTGAAAATATTCTCACTCTTTTACGCTGATGGTTCTCGATGAGCTTTTGACCCTCCTCCTTGTGGCGACTAGAGTTATGGCCCTCTTCCTCGCCTTTCCCTTTTTCAACACCCAGCTCATTCCCAACAATGTCAAACTCCTCTTGGCCCTCGCCCTCTCTTTTTACCTTGTGAAGATCCTTTCGATCCAGCTGGTCTGGGAGCCCTTCCAATGGTCCCGCTTCCTGGGGCTCTTTGGCAAGGAGCTCTTCATCGGTTTTGCCTTGGGGTTGCTGGCCAATATCTTCATTGCCGCCTTCGCCTATGCCGGGGAGCTGGTGAGCTACTTCATGGGCTTTACCGTGGTCAATAGCTTCGACCCCTCCTATGGTCAAATTTCGGTACTTAGCCACTTCTTCGTCATGCTCTTCTACCTCCTCTTCTTCGTTACCGACGCTCATCACTACTTCCTCATGGGGCTTGTGGCCAGCTTCACCACGATCCCCCTGGACCACCTTTCCATCCATCAGGGGATCTGGCCCTATCTCATCGAAATTTCGGGAGAGCTCTTCGTGGCTGGATTCAAACTGGCCTTTCCCTTTGCCCTCATCCTCTACCTGGTCAATCTCGCCTTGGCCCTGGTCAACCGGCTCATTCCCCAGATCAATGTCTTCATCGTTGGTCTTCCGCTACAAATCTTCATTGGCCTTGCCGCCCTCGGTTTTGGAGTCTCGGTGCTGGTCTTCATGGGGGTCCAGCTGGTCGACCAGCTGGGGCGGGCCTACTCCTATCTCCTCACCCATTTAGGATAGTCCTATGGCCAAGGATCCTAGCAAGACCGAAAAGGCGACCCCAAGGCGCCGGGAGAAGGCCCGGGAGGAGGGGCAGGTTGCAAAGAGTGGGGACATCGCCATTAGCGCCTCTTTGATCGCTATCTTCCTCACCCTCCTCTTCTACATCCCCTACGCCAGGGAGCGCCTTTATGGCCTCTTCGTCCACTTCCTCTCCGATCCTCTCCATGCCATTCCCGAAGAGAATCCCAAGGCCATCATGGTGGCCCTCGCCCAGTTAGCCACCCTCTTGGCCCCCATTTTCCTCGTCCTCATTCTCGTAGCGATTCTGGCCAACATCGCCCAAATCGGCTTCCTCTTTGCTCCCAAGGGGCTCTTGCCCAAATTGGACAAGCTCAATCCCATCACGGGACTGGGGCGGATCCTCTCCTTGAAGACCCTCTTTGAACTGGTAAAAAACCTGTTAAAGCTTGGGATTGCCTTAGCCATCGCCTATGTCCTGGTGGGCTACCTCTTAGAGGGGGTTTTCCGCTTCGCCCACACGCCGATCTACGAGGATGGGGCCATCTTAGTGCGCTACACCCTCACCATGATCCTCGCCTTTGCCCTTCTTTCCATTCCCATCGCCGCCCTCGACTACTTCTTCAAGCGCTACGAGTTTGAAGAGAGTATCAAGATGAGCAAGGAAGAGATCAAGGAGGAGCACAAGCTCTACGAGGGGAACCCCCAGATCAAGGCGGCCATTCGGAAGCGGATGCGGGAGATGAGCATGAGCCGGATGATCGCCGAAGTGGCCAAGGCCGATGTGGTCATCACCAACCCCGAACACTACGCCGTTGCCCTCAAGTATGAGCGGGAAGGGATGCAGGCCCCCAAAGTTGTGGCCAAGGGGGTGGACCACCTGGCCAAGCGGATCCGGGAGGAGGCCCTCAAGCACCAGATCCCTATCGAGGAGAATCCTCCCCTGGCCCGGGCCCTCTACCAGGCGTGCGATGTAGGGGAGACCATCCCCTACGAACTCTACGCCGCTGTCGCCAAGATCTTCGCCAAGATCTACCGCCAGCAGGGGCGGGGGCTATAGGACCAGACTCACCCGGTTGCCCCCCTCCCGTTTGGATTGGTACAAGGCGTTGCTGGCCCGGTTCATGACCTCATCGATGCTCTCATCGCTTTGAGGATAGAATTGGGAGACTCCGAAGGAGAGGCCTACCTGCTCTCCGATCCCCTTGAAGGGATACTTGCCCACGAGTTTTCGGATCTTCTCGGCAATGACCATCGCCCCTTGGCTCTCGGTCTGGGGGGCGAGGATGACGAACTCCCCTTCACTCCAGCGGAAGAGGAGGTCGTAGCTGCGAATGTGTTTGCGGACTAGCTTGGCGATGGCGGCAAGGAGGTAGTCTTGGGTCCCCGGACCGTAGTGTTTGGCGATCTCCTGGAGGTTGTCGATGGAAAAGAGGATGAGGGAGAAGGGGTGACCGTGCCGCTTGGAGCGGGCGATCTCCCGATCGGCCAGTTCATAGAAGCGCTGGCGGTTGTAGGCTCCCGTGAGTTTGTCGGTGGTAGCCAGTTGGAGGAGGCGGTAGCGGCTATCCCAGAAGAGGTACAAGAGCAAGAGGAAGAATAGGAGGGCCAAATTGGCCAGGAGGAACTCTTGCCAGAATCCCTTGGTGAAGAGGGAGACAATTGGATCTGGGCGGTAGGCGATGAGGTAGCCGATGTGGCCCTTGTGATCGGTAAGGGCGAGGAAGGTGACGAGGAAGGTGGTTCCCTCAACCTGGGTGATCAGGGCGAAGTTGACCCCCCGGTCCAGGCGCTCTTGGACTTGGGATCGGATGGCGAGATTGATGGCGTGGATGCGCTCCTGGAACTCCCGATCCCCGATGGCATGCTCTTCATAGTAGTAGTGGGGGTGCAGATCGCTTTGGACGAAGAGGTAGTTGCCATGCTCCCGGGCCCGCTTGTCGATGACTTCGCTCTTGAGGATGTAGGTATACGAGCCTCCAAAGAGTTTGGCGAGCTCTTTGACGAAGGTGCGGTACCCGATGGCTACCTTGAGCTTTCCAATGGGGCGACTGCCCATGTAGATGGGCTTGGAGAATTCGATTCCAAGCTCTCCAGCCCCTGGAGGAGCGTTGGCGGGGGCGAGTTTGACGATGGGATTGCCTTCCTGGTCGAGGAGGGCAATGGTGGTGATGCCATAGTGCTGCAAGATGGTATAGTAGGGGCGTAGGTAGCTCTCAAGCCCCCGCCTGCGCTCAAGGCGGCTCAAAAAGAGGGGATCGGAGACGAGCCGATCGTAGAAGAAGCCAGCAAGACGCTGGTAGCCATACTTGAGGGCACGAAACTCCGCCTTGAGTCGATCGATCTCCCTGGTGAGATAGCGGATGCGGCTCTGCTCGCTCTCGATGGAGAGGTAGAAGTAGATGAGGATCGAGAGGAGTATATAGCCAAGGGCCAGTCCGATGGGTATGAGACTACTCTTTCGCATTGCCATTTTTCTGGAACTGGGTGAGGATTTGAGTGATCTTGGCGACGACTTTGGCCTCAATGTAGTTGAGGGCCTCTCCGGCTTTGCGTGGGCTCATGTTGTAGAGGATGTAGGCGGCGATTTTGGGATCCATTGCCGAGAACTTCTCCCCAGCCATCTCCGGATCCATTCCCTCGAAATCTTTGGCCAACCGCTTATAGCGCTCTTTCTGGATCTCCTGGAGCTCCTGCTCAATTTTTTGGCGCAGCTCCTCCAGGGCTTTGCGGCGTTCTTGGATTTGCTGGAGGAGCTCTTTGGAGCGTTTGATCTTGGCCTCGATGGTGGAGCGCAGCTCCTCGAGCTTGCGGAACTCGATGGCGAGCTCCTTGCACTCCTGGGCGAAGAGGCTAGCCGCGAGTATAGCGGCGCAAAAAGCTCTCGTCGGCAAGGTTATTCTCCTTCATGGTCTCCAAGCGGAGCTGCTCCTTGTGGAGTTTGTCCAAGAGCCGCTGGAGGGCCTCCTTCTTGGCGTAGTGCTGGTGGAGCTCTTCCTTGAGCTCCTTTTGCCGTTGGAAGAGGAGTTCAAGCTCCCGGTCCACTTGGGCCAGCTCCTGGCGCTGCTGGGCGATGAAGGTTTGGCGATGGACCAGGGCGTGGAGGGTTGGAGGAGGCTCCTCTTCGAGCTGGACCAGGGCGGTATGGAGAGCCTCCTTGCGCTCTTGGAGCTCTTGGATCTCCTGGTTGAGTCTGCCCAGCTGGAGGGAGAGGCGCTCCAACTCGATCTTCGTCCCTTTCAAGAGGAGCTTCAAACTCTTGCTCTTCATAGGGTGTTGTTCCTCCTGTTGAGCTGGGCTGCCTTGAGGAGTTCCCGCTGGACATACTCCATGATCTCTCCCTTGGTCTGTTCGTCGATGTCGACGAAACTTCCCCGAAAACAGAGGAGCTTCGGTTTGAGATCCCGTTCGAGGATCTTGAAGTGGAGTTGGAAGAGGGTATCATCCAGCTTGAAGCGGAGCAGGAGGGTATCGCCGTAGTGGAGCCTTTTGAGCTCATCGATTCCTCCAGGAAAACAGACCCGTCCCCCCCCAGCTCCGATGTCCCGGAGCCGTCCGAGGAAGCGTTTTTGCTCTTTGCTTTGGGGATCTTCGATGAAGACCTCCACCGGCTCATCCAACTTGATTCTGGGATATTCCCGGCGCTGGGTACGGTAGAGTTCAAAGGTGTGGGGGAGCTTGATGAGCACCTTCTCCCCCTCCTGGATGATCTCTTCCACGGGGAGGGTCAGGGTATAGATCCCATCCTCCTTGCGTACGAAGATGATCTTGACCAGCTGGCCTGGATGGAGTCCTTCTGGAAGCTGGCCATCGACAACAAGCCAGTACATGAACCGCTCATCCTTGTCGTAGAGGGCCACGTCGATGGCCTTGTGGTCGAAGATAAGCCGCCCGTTTTGAAAGATCTCGATATCCTTGGTGGTGATGAGGGGAATGTAGGGGGATTGGGTGAGGAAGTCCAGCTTCTTGCGCATGTCGGCGATGAGCTGCTGGTCGGCGTTGGGATCGCTTTTCACATAGAGATCGATGACCTTTTCGAAGGGGGCCTTGAATTCGAGGACCAGCATCGGGTCACGCTCCATCTTCTGGGCATACTCCCAGAGGATCTCGATCTCCTTGTCGGTAAGTTGGCGCTCCTTGGCGAACTTGACGAAGAAGGCCTTGGCGTTCTTGCTCTTGAGGTAGCGCTGCAGGAGGAAGCCGGTGAGCAAGAGGATGACGAAGATGAGGACGAAGATGATGACGATGAGGGTGGTGGTCTCCTGGTCTCCATGCCAGTATTGGGTGGCGATTTTGAGTGTCTCGAAACGGCTCAACTGCTCGTTCATCTCCCCTCCTCACTTGGTAATACGTTCCAGGAGCCCAATGACCTCCTCCTCTTTGTGGAGTCTCTTGGCCACCTGGGCGAGATTTTCGAGGATATCGTTGTCGATGGGGGCGATGGTGGCTCCTTTGTAGAAGAAGCGATAAGCCTCCTCTTCGTTGCCCAGGAGATGGTGGATCACTCCATAGGCGTTGTAGATCGGAGCGCCGCCATAGTAGTCCAGAATCTCTTGGGCCTTGGCCAGGAGCTCTTGGAGGAGCCCTCCTTGGATGGAAGTCTCCACATGGGCCACGAATCCCTTGATCTCTTCAATGCGTTCCCGCCACTCCTGGGCCTTTTGAGCCTCCAATCCTTGGGAGTCGACGATCTGCAAAGCCTCTTCAAAGAGCCCCATCATGAGGTAGCTTTGGATGAGGTGTTGCACGCTCTCTTGGTTGTGAAAACTCATGAGGGCTTGGCGTAGGAACTCGGAGGCGTTGAAGTAGTCCAGGTAGTCCATGAGTTTCTGGGCGATCAGGGTATAGGCCGTCGCCCTCGCAATAGCCTCCTCTTGCCAGTTGAGGCTGGCAAAGAGTTGGGTGAGGGGGTAGATCTCGACGATGTCCCGTAGGAGGCGGCTGTGGTAGGAGGTGTCGGTGAATGTTGTCCTTTCGTAGTTGTGGACGAAGGCGAGATCGCTTCGCCGCAGCGAGAGTTGGGGGAGGTGTTTGTAGACGAAGCCATAGAAGCTCTGGGGGCCGTAGCGCTCCTCGAAGCCTCCAAGCTCTTTGATATTCTCGAGCCTTTGGGCGACCCCCCACTTGGGGAGGTACTTTTCGATGGTCAAGGATTGGAGGAGGGCCTCTTCCTGGTTGGACCAGTCGGTGTAGTTGCGTACCCGCTCCCCATTGGCGTCGTGGAAGATCTCATTGGGGTAGATGAGGTCTGTGTCGGGGTGTTCTTGCAAGAGGTGGAGATACTCGTCGAGGGTGTCCTCTTCGAGGATCGTCTCGGGGGTGAGCCAGAGGAGGTAGGGAGCCTTAGCCCGGCTCATGAGTTCATTGCGCATCCTCGCCTCGTTACTTCCCTCCACGGGGCAGGGAATCGCCCCTTCGATGGGGGAGGTACTTCCTGCATAGAGGATCTGATCGATGTGGTGGCGGTTGGCTTGAAGGCCGTCGATGAAGTGCTCATGGACCGTTTGGGAGGGGCTTGGGAGAATACAAATCGTAAAGTGGCCCATCAAAATCCCTTTTTTCTCCCAATTTTAGCTAAAATCCCCTAAAATCTTCCCTATAATGGGAAAAAAGCTAAGGAAGAGCGATGGTATGCGAATGGATCGCCCATGGATAGCCTGCGCCAGTTGGAAGATTTCGCCCAGATCCTCAACCTCGTCGACCTCACCCGCCCCCTTCCCCCTTTAGGGGGATGGGCGGCCTCGGCGGATTATATCAAACGGATCTATCAGAGTCTTCAAGACCTCCTGGAGCAATTTGACTCCATCCAGATTCTCGAATGTGGTTCGGGGGTTTCGACCATCCTGGTGGGAGCCTTTTTGCGCCGCTATGCCCCCAACTCCCGTCTCATCTCTCTAGAGCACGATCACAACTACTTCCTTCAAACCAGAAGGGAGCTCCAAGCCCACGGACTCACGGGGCTGGTCGATCTCCATTTCGCTCCCCTGCGTCCCTACGAACTGGAAGGGGGGATCTGGTCCTGGTACACCCTCCCCCCTCTCGAACCCGATTCGATCCACCTCCTCCTGGTGGATGGCCCCCCAATGGCCCTCCAACCCCTCTCCCGCTATCCCGCACTCCCCTTGCTCAACCCCTTCTTGCACCAGGAGTTCCAGCTGCTCCTCGATGATGGGGCTCGGGAAGAGGAGCGAAAGGTTGTGGAGCGCTGGGAGCGGGAGTATCCCCTACGGGCTCGCTACGAAGAGAGCGAAAAGGGGCTTTTTGCCATCACCCCGTTGCGTCCCAGGTACCGTCCCCTCGTGAGCGTCGCGATGCCTACCTTCAACCGGGGCCCCCTCCTGGCCCAGGCCCTTGAGTCCCTCTTTGCCCAACACTATGAAAACTTTGAGGTTATCGTGGTCGATGATGGGTCGAGTCAGGATCTTGAGCCCTTCATCGCCCCCTATCGCTTGGATCCCCGCTTCCGCCTGATACGCAACGATACCAATCGGGGGAGCGGTTATTCCAGGAATCGGTGTATCCAGGAGGCTCAAGGGGAGTATATTCTCTGGTTTGATGATGACGATCTAATCCATCCGGCCACTCTCTTGAACTACCTGAGCCTTTTGGAAGAGCTGGACCAGGAGCCGGATGTGGTCTATGGCGAGCTCCGATTCTTTGGCTCTTCCCAGGGGCGCTTCCAACCCCTGGACTATTTCAAGAGCAACGGGGCCTTCCAATACCTCATCCTCAAGGAGCCAGGCTCCCCCATCCCCAACCCCTTTACCCTGGTCAGGCGGGAGCTCTACCAGCGGGTGGGAGGCTACGATGAAGAGTTCACCCGGGCCCAAGACTACGAGTTTTGGGCGAGGGTGAGTCTGGAGGGGGTGGTGAAGAAATTCGACGGATTCGTGGGCTCTTACCGGGTCCATGAGCGGAACAATTTCGGCCGCTTCGATCTGCTCAGTGCCGATAGGAGCTTCGAGTCCCTCGTCAAGCGCAGACACCTCTGGCACCTGTGGGATCGGGATCTCCTGAGCCATCGGGGACTCGTGACGGGCTTCATGGAGGGAGCAAAGAAGATCCTCGACTACTTCCACTTCCTCTACTATGGTCTCCACCACCACGACGATCCCCCGTACCGAGAACTCTTCGAGATTGCCTTGAAGATGGGGAACTTCTCCCTTGCCCGGAAGATGGCCAAGGAGGCCCGGGATAGTACCCTCCTCTCCCAGTTGGCCCAAGTCCAAGAGCTCACTTCTACCCTCTTAGCCAATCCCAAGCAAGAGCTCCTTGTCCCCTTGCAAGAGCGCTTCCCCCAAAGCTGGCTTACCTTCTATCTCATGGCCCTTTTGAGCCAGGATTCCACTCAGGCCAAATCCTTCGCTAGGGGGGCCTTCCTGGCCAATCCCTTCGATCCCAGGAGTCTGGAGCTCATGGAGCGTTTGGGTCTTGGGCGGGAGGCCCAAGAGGCCCTGGATCGATTGGTTCGTATCGAAACCCCCCTTGAGGAGGGGAAAGAGCCTTTCATCGAGGAGTTTTTCCATGGTTAAAAGCTCTGCCGCCTTGATCGTCAAGAACGAAGAGGACCATCTCCCCCGGCTGTTGCGGAGTATCGTCGGGAAGTTTGATGAGATCGTCGTAGTCGATACCGGTTCCACCGATCGAACTAGAGAGATCGCCTTGGAGTTTGGGTGTCGCCTCTTCCAACGGGAGTGGCAAGGTTTCGCCGACGCTCGGAATTTCGCCATCAAACAGTGTCGGGGCTCATGGATTTGGCACTTCGACGCCGATTTCGAGCTCGAAGAGCAGGAGTTTGCGAAATTTGCCAAGGTTGTGGACCATCTCGACCCAAAAAGCGGGGTGGAGAGCCTCTTCGTCAAGGTGAAGAATTTCGGTCTGGATGGAACGATCAAGGGGATCTCCTCTCAAGCCTTCATCCACCGCAACCTCCCCCACATCCACTGGGTAGGAAATATCCATGAGGAGCTCATAGCCAAAGAGGCCATGGATTTCGACATCTATGTGAACCACTATGGTTACCAGCGGGGGGATGTCCAGGTGGCCAAGGGGTTGCGCAATCTAGAGCTCATCTACAAGGATCTCCAACTTTATAAGGGGGATCCCAAGCGCTACCTCATCAAGCTCTTCTACCTCTTTCAAACCTTCGACATCCTCAAGGAGCACCATCCAGAGCGGCTCGAACCTTTCCCAACCTACTACCGCCAATTCCAAGAGCTCCTCCGTCAGCAGGATCCGGCGAACTTCTTCACCTCCTACGCCAGGATCTACATCGCCGATATCCTCTCCTATCTGGGGCAGCCCCAGGAGGCTTTGGACCAGCTGGAACCGCTCATTCGCGATGGCCGCTATCCCGATGCCCTCTTCGTAGCTGGAGAGATCCATGAAAAGCTTGGAGCCATGGAGCGGGCTATCGATTACTACCTCGACTTCTTGCGTTTCGTGGAACGCTACGAGCGCAACGGCTTCTGTTGGCAGGGGCAGATGATGGTAGTGGATCGCTACCACATGGTCGAGCCCCTCATAGAGCGTTTGGCTGAGCTAGTGGAGGAAGAGAGGAGCCAGGAACTCATGGAGGGGTGGCGGCGGGAGCGGTTGCGCTACTTCGCCTTGATCCTCGTGCGCTTCTACCAGCGGCAGGGCCGGGAGTGGCGGCGTCTGGCGACGAAGCTCAAACGCCTCTATGGAGAGGATGAGCCGACCCTACGCTCCCTGGTGGGTCTCTTTGCCCTGGCCAACGACCACCAGGAGGTGGTTCGACTTGCTCAAGGGATCCACAAGCTCAATGACAAGAGTCTCCTCGCCAACCGGATCCTGGGACTCGAATTATGGCGCCAAGGCCAATTCCTCCAGGCTCTCCCCTATCTTTCCAAAGCGATCCTTTTCAACCAGGACCAGGAGCTGGTTGGACCCTACTTGGAGGCCCTTGAAAAGAGTGGATTTCGCGAAGAGGCACGCCAATTGGCGAAGCGGTTGGAAAAGTTGGGCAAAATGGAGCTTTCCGCTAAAAAAGGGATGGCGTGGGACGATAATGAGAGGGTAAAAAAAATTCAGGAGGCGAACAATGGCACTCAAGATCAACTACAACTTTCAAGCAGACTTCACCCACGCCAATATGCTCAAAACGGAAGCGGCAGTCAACAAGAACTTGGAGCGACTGGCAACTGGAAACCGAATTAACCGGGCAGCCGATGATGCGGCTGGACTCTACATCGCTGATCAGTTGAAAACGTACGCTATCTCTGTGGATCAAGGAACGAGAAATGCCCAAGATGGGGTGAGCATTGCCCAGATTGCCCAAGGAAGTATGACGGAGATCTACAACATTCTCAACGATGTAAAGGCTAAAACGATCCAGGCCGCCAATACCAGTGACGATGATTCTCGCCAAATTATCCAAGAAGACATCAACAAGCTCTTGGATGCGGTTGGAAAGATCTTCCAAGATACTGAGTTCAACGGCTTGAACCTCTTCTCCTCTGGAGGACCCACTACCTTTACAATCCATTACGGAGGACGCAAAGGGCAAGAGCTGGTGATCAACGGTGCGACGGCGGCGGTCCGGGCTGGAGCCGATGGAACCAGGGCTTCCACAGTGACTCTAGGTACGACAAGCTATGTCATCGACGTAACCAGCCAGACCAAGGCGAACGACTCCATCGAGATTGTAGACAACCTGATCAAAGCGGTCGACAAAGAGGCGGCCAAGTTTGGATCGGCTCAAATCGAGTTGGAGAAGATCATCTCCAACAACGAGACCCTTGCAGTCAACACTCGGGATGCCGAGAGCCGTATCCGAAACATCGACTTTGCCAAAGAGATGGCCGATTTTACCAAAAACAACATCTTGATGCAATCTGGTAGCGCAATGCTGGCCCAGGCCAAACAGCAATCCCAGCTGGTCTTGCAGCTGCTGCGCTAAGGGAGGGGGATTCCCTCCCTCGATTTTTTAGCTAAGTGGAGGGGTTAGCTAAGGGATCGAGGAGTTTATCATGGAGATTCAGCCTATCGAGCTCGCCCAAAAGATTCTGGAGTTTCCTGCCCTTCCCGCTCGGGTCGATCGGGGCCATGAGGGTGGGCTCGAAGAGCAGTTCTTGGAGCTGGACGAGTCGATACAGCACTCCCTCCTGGAGGATTTTGCCAAGCTCATCAACGAGCGAATGGAGGCCTTCGCCATTGAGGTCCGGATCGAAATTGACGAGGAAACTAGAATCCAGGTGGTGAAGCTCATCGACAATCGAACCCATGAGGTCTTGCGCCAGCTCCCTCCCGAGGCCATTTTGAAGATAGCCAAGTATATCGACGAGATCAGCGGAGTTTTCCTAGAAGAAAGGGCATAGCCATGGCCGATATCTATTTGAGCAATCTGAGTGGGCAGTTCGACTATCAGCAGATTCTCGACAAGTACCAGCAACTCAAGCTCCAGCAAATTGCCATCTTGGAACAGCGGGAAGATCTCATCCTCCAGAAGAAGTCGGCCTTCCAGACCTTCACCTCGATGCTTGAGGATTTCAAGGGAGGATTAGAGGCGTTAAGGGATCCGGGGCTGGTGGACCAGAAGGTGGCTACTATTTCCAACGAAGAGGTGGCCAGTGTGACCATCACCGATCCCAAGGCCCTTATGCCGACCCAGTTGGAGTTCACACCAACCCAGTTGGCCCAAAGGGATGTCTGGCTCTCCCAAGCTGGAGTAACCAGCAGGGAGGAGGAGGTGGCCAGCCAAGATGGGACCTTGACTTTGACCATCGACGGGACGGACTACTCCATCGACTACAGCGATTCCGATACCATCGATGATATCGTCACGAAGATCAACGAGGCTACCGATGCCGCTCAAGCGAGCCTCTTCTTCGATGGGACCAACTACCGTCTCATCCTCTCCTCTACCAAGACCGGAAGCGATCAGGCCATCTCCATGAGTGACGATGGGGATCTCCTGGACAATCTCCAGCTTGGAGGGGATTATGAGGACTCCCATGTCCAGGAGGCTCAAAACGCCAAGATCTCCATCTACGGCACTGAGGTGGAAAGCCAGGACAATACCTTCTCCAACCTCATCGATGGACTCACCATCGAGGTAAAAAGGACCTCAGGAGATCCAGTCCGCGTCGAAGTTCAAAATGACGATGCCAGAGTCCAGAGGGCACTGGAGGCCCTTTTGGATAGCTACAACGCAATGGTCGATTATAGTAAGGAGCAGACGGGAGAGTACGGCCCCCTTTCGGGAGATTTTACCCTTCATTCCATCCGTTCGGCCCTGTTCAATCGAATGAACCCCCTCTTGAACCAGGGCCTCTTGGAGGTGGACCACACCAACGGCCACCTCTCTTTGAACCTGGATCGCTTCAAAGAGTTGATCCAGGAGGATAGGCAAGGGCTAGCCGACACCTTCTCCCAGCTCTCGGATCAACTTGGCCCCTACCTGGAGAGTCTTTTTGCAAAGGATGGGCTCCTGGAGGAGCGGGTCGACGGCTATGAGCGCCAAATCCGCAACTATGAGGACGAAATCCGATCCACGGCCACTCGCATTGACCATGAGATCGAAAACCTCAAGGAGCGCTTCATCCATCTCGACAGCCTCCTGGCCTCCTTAAACAGTATGCAAACCTCCATTGCAGCTCTCTTGCAACCAACTTCAGATCAAGGATAGCGATGAATCCTCTCGACATCTACATGCGCAACAGTGTCCAGACCGCTTCTCCCCTGCAGCAGGTCATTCTCCTCTACGATCGGGCTATCCTCGCCCTCAAAGAGGCTGGAAGCAACATTGAACAGGGGGCGATCCGGGCCAAGATCGCCAATATCACCAAGGCCCAAGACATTATCCGTGCCCTCGATAGTGCCCTAGACTTCGAGCAGGGGGGGCAGATCGCCCGGGACCTCCATGCCCTCTACCAGTTCATCGACCACTCCCTCCTGCTCGTTCATGCCCGCAACGATCGGGAGCTCCTGGAAGATCTGCTCTTTATCCTTGAAACCCTCAAAGCTGGCTGGGAAGGGATCCAGGCCAAGGTATGAGCTCCTTCATCGATCAACTCTTCCTCGCCCTCCATGAGGGGCGCTACGACCACCTCGAACACCTCTTGAAGAACTTCGATCCGACCTCTCTCGACCCTCGAGAACTTCCAAAAGTCCAGCGGGCTTTGCAGATGGTAGAAGAGCGCATTCGGGAGGAGCGGGGCAAGATCTTGCAACAGATGCAAGATCTTGAGAAGGTGAAACGCTTCTACTAGGCGGCGATGTATTTGAGGAGGGAGAGATCTTTGTTCTGGTTGAAGACGGCCATTGAGGCCTCGTAAGCGACCTTGGAGCGCTCCAGCCCGGCGATGGCTGCGGCAATGTCGGCATCTTCGAGCTCGGAGATGAAGTTGTTGTAGACCGTCTTGTACATCTCGTGCTGGCGTTGGAACTCTTCGATGGTTCGCTCTTCGGTACCGATGAAAGAGCGGTTCTGGAGGAGCTTGTTATAGCCCCGGTCGAACTGCTCGAGGAGGGCGTCGGTGATTTGGGAGAGATCCTGATCCTCTTCGATGGCCTTGCGGATCTGTTCGATCACATCGGTCATCTCTTGAAGACCGAGGCGTCCCTTTCCGTTAAAAGTTGCCCGGGCCTCGAAATGTTTGGCTACTGGGACCTTCTGCTCCTCCTCGTTCCCGTCATACTGAAGGGAGTTGGAGGTGCTATCCCAACGGAAAGGGGGGGTTGCGCTCTTGGTCCCTCCGAAGAGGTAGGTATCCCCGACCCGGGTATTGGCTTGGTCGATCATATAGTCTTTGAGCTCTTGGAGGTATTGGTTGACGATCTCGGCATCTTCCATGTCCAAAACACCATAGTTGAGGAGGCGAACGATCTCGCTGCGCACCTCGGTCCCCGCATCGGCAATGTTGGTCATCGCCGTCTCCGCGGCTATCTGGCGGGTTTTGACCGTGTCAATGTTGTGGAGGTAGTTGTCGATCTCCTTGTTGATTCCCCGGAATTTAAGGGATTTGGCCAGGGCCGCAAAGTCGTCGGAGGGGGAGAGGATCCGCTTCCCGGAGGAGATCTCTTCGGTATGGCGGGCGATCTCCTTTTGCCGGGCCTTGTCGTATTTGATGAAGGTGTTGAATATTGCCTCGTTGCTTACGCGCATAGTGCTCCTCCATGTAGTATGGTGCACTGGTCATTATCGGATGGGGGCGGAAACTTTTTAGCCCACCATCCCTAAGGTCGTTTCAAAGAGCTCGTCGGTGACGCTAATTACCCTGGCCGCCGCCTGGTAGGCGTATTGGAGTTCCATGAGGGTGGTCAGCTCTTCGTCCATGTTGACCCCAGAAATCTCCTGGAGCTTGCTCTCGAGGGCTTCGACGATGGTGGCGCTATCTGCTCCCATCTTGTCGTGGAAGGCTTTGGCGTGGGCGAGGGGGGCCACGATGGCCAGGGCGTAGTAGTCGTGAAAACCCTTTCCGTCTAAATTGGCGAAAGTCTGCTCCTTGAGGTCGTAGAGCCTTTTAGCATTCTCATTGTTGGAAGGGGCATCCTCCTCACTCGATGCCGCCACCTTTTCGGGATTTTCGACGATCTCCTGGTTCAAGGCCAAGGTCCGCACATTCGTCCCGACGAAGAGATCCAAATCGGTGGAGTTGTCCAGCCCATACCCATCCCGATGGATGGTGTTGTTTTGCTCCTTGAACTCGAGGGCGAGGGTATTGAGCCGCTCCATTGTGGCGTGGAGGTGGTCCTGGTAGGCAATTTTGGCTCCCAAGGTTCCGTTGTGAAACTCCTGGCCGAGCCAGACCCCGTCGATGAAGAGCTCCCCCTTTTGGACGGTCAGACCTCCAAGATCGACCTCCTCCTTGCGCAACTCTAGTTGGAAGGAGCGCTCCCCAACCACCAGGGGGTGGCCCTTGGCGCTGGAGAGGTCCACACTTCCATCATCGTTGTAGCGGACCTTGGTATCGAGATGGTTGCTCAACTCTTTGAGCAGGGCGTCGCGCCGGTTTAAAAGGGCGTTGCGCTCTTCCTGGTCTTGAATCCGGTGGGGAAGCTGGGAGGAGAGGCTCTTGTTGACCTTGGCCAAGGCTTGGGTGAGCTGGTTGATCTGCTCCACCTCCTGCTCCATCGTCGTATGGAGGTTGAGGAGCTCGTGGTCCAGGGAGTCGGCGGCCCCTTGCATCTTGGCGATCAACAGGGCGGCGCTGTTGAGGAACTCTTCCCGTACCGGGATGCTCTCAGGCTCGTTGATGAGGTCGTTGAGTTTGGCGTAATACTCCTCCAATTCATCGGCAAAGCCAGACCCTTCGATGTCGTTGAAGATCGCCTCTGCTCCGGCTAGGTTGAAGCCAAGCTCTTGGTGGTAGTGGAGGCTCTGATTCTCCCGGAGATAGCGATCGAAGTAGCGCTGGTCGAAGATACGCTCTATCCTCTCCACATCCACACCGTAGCGGGGAAGCTCGCTGAAAAGGGCCCGCTCTCTGGCATAGTCTTCGTTGAAGAGGTTGTTGATGTTCCTGTTGGTGGTGGCAATTCCACGGCTGAAGGAGGTGAGGGATTGGGCGTTGATCGTGAGGAGATTCAAGAGTGCCATCGTCAAACCTTTTTGTTGAAAAAGCCCTCCCGTTTCGTGGAGAGACTTCCATCTTTGGTATATTGGGGAGGGGTACTTGCACTAAAGACCGCATCGAAGATCTCGTTGATGAATTCGATATTGTTGATGGCCAGGGCCTTGTTACGCTGGGTGAGGGTATCGATTCGCTCAAGCAACTCCTTGTACTGGGCCAGTTGCTCCCGTTCCCACCCTCGAATCTCTTGCAAGAGGCGCTCCTTCTCCTCAACGAGCTGGAGGATCTTGCGTGCGGCCTCTTTGGAGGTGATGCTCTCGATGAGCAGCCGATTCTCCTCCTGGAGGAGCCCTTCAAACCTATTCAGCAGCTCTGGTAACTTTTCCATCTCATTCCACCGTTACTGATTTGGCGAGGTTGCGAGGCATGTCGACATCGTTGCCAAGCCGAATGGCGATCTCCATGGCGAGGAGTTGGAGGACCAGAGCCATTTGGAAATACTCGAGCATCGGATGCTCCTGCTCCTCAATGGGGATGTAGTCGTCGGCCAATTCGAAGGGGGTAGGCGAAATGGCGCAAATCGTCGCATCCCTGGCGCTCAACTCCTCGACATTGGATTTTATCTTATCATAAAGGAGCCCTTTTGGCATGAGGGCAATGGTGAAAAGCTCGGGATCGGCCAGGGCAATGGGACCATGCTTCATCTCCCCGGCTGGATACCCTTCGGCATGGAGGTAGCTGATCTCCTTGAGCTTGAGGGCCCCCTCCAGGGCTAGAGGGTAGAAGATGTCCCGTCCGATGAAGAAGAAGCCATGGCCGTGGAGGTAGCGCTTGGAGAGGCGCCGGATGCGCTCATGGAGTTGGGGGGGAACCCGGAGGGCCGTGGGAAGGTGTAAGAGACTTTGGAGCTCCCGTTCCAGGGTGGATGGTGGGAGCTCCCTTTGAGCCAGATAGAGGGCGAGCATCCAGAGGAGGGCCACCTGGGTCGTGAAGGCCTTGGTGCTGGCCACCCCCTTCTCAATGCCGGCCCGGGTGAGCAAGGTTCTATCGGCCAGACGCACGATGGAGGAGTTATCCACATTGCAAATGGCCAGGGTCTTCAAGTTGGCCCTTTTGGCCATCTTCAAGGCTTCGAGGGTATCGGCAGTCTCTCCCGATTGGCTGATGGCCACGAAGAGGGTATTGGGACGCAAGAGGGGCTCTTTGTAGCGGAACTCGCTGGCGATTTCAGCCCGGGCTGGGATCTTGGCTAGGCGTTCGATCAGGTAGCTTCCGGTCAAACCGGCATGGAAACTCGTCCCACAGGCGCACAAGGTGATGGAGTCGATCCCTTCGAAAAAGGTCCTATCGAGCTCCTCGAACTCGATACGATCCTCCTTGACCCGCCCCATGAGGGTCTCTCCAATAACCTCGCTCTGTTCGTAGATCTCCTTCTCCATGAAGAAGCGATACCCCCCCTTTTGGGCCAACTCCTTGTCGATGGTGAGGGGCTGGTAGCTCGCCTCGATCCTTCGCCCGTCATGGAAGAGGACCACCTCCCCTGGTCGGGCGAACCCATACTCTCCATCGGCGAGATAGTGGACCTGCTGGGCATGGCCGATAAGGGGGGCGTCGGAAGAGGCGAAGAAGATCTCCTCTCCTTTGGTTCCCACGATAAGGGGAGAGCTCTCCCGGGCGAAGAAGATGGTATCGGGAGCCGCCTTGGTGATGAGGAGGATGGCAAAGGATCCCCGGAGGCGGGCGATGGTGGCTTCGAAGGCTTTGAAGGGGTCGGAGTGGTTGCGCAACTCCCGTTCGAAGAGGTGGACGATCACCTCGGTATCGGTTTGGCTGACGAATCGATCGGGATCGAGCTCCTCCTTGAGGGTCTTGAAATTCTCGATGATCCCATTGTGGACCACATAGCTGAACTCCCCCAGGTGGGGGTGGGCGTTGAGTTCCGTCGGCTTCCCGTGGGTCGCCCAACGGGTGTGGCCGATGCCAACCCCGAATCCTTCGTGGCCGATGGAGGCACATTTGTTGATGAGGTTTTCCAGTTTGCCCACCGCTTTGCAGATGTGCAAGGCTCCATCCTGGAGGATGGCTATTCCCGCACTATCGTAGCCCCTGTACTCCAGCTCCTTGAGTCCCTCGATGAGAAACTCCTTGATGTTCCTCGATCCAATGTATCCTACAATTCCACACACCCTTTACGCTCCCGTTAATTTTTCAATGATTGGTCCAATCTGCTCACACACCCCCTCCCCTTTTTCGATCAAAAAGAGATCGTGGGCCCTGTTGCGAATGGTATGGACCTTCGCCGTGGCGATATCGATTCCAAAATCGTCGAAGACCTTGGCGATGTAGGCCAGCAACCCCTTCTGATCCCTGGTGGTAATCTCGATCTGGGCGTAGCTCTTGGAGTGATCGCAGTCGATGGCGATCTCTTCTTCGCCTATTATCGGCTTTTGGAGCTCTATTTTTGCCTCCATATCGAAAGAGTCCTCAATAACCTGGCGGATAAAGGCGAGGTTGGCCGGCTCCACCGCCTCCCGAAATTCGATTTTAAAGTACTTCTTCCCGTCAAAGAGTTTGAAGACCTCCATCGAAGCGATGTCGAGGAAAGAGAGTTTGCCCAGGAGGTAGCCGAGGTTCAAGGGGATGGAGCGGATGATCTCGATGGTCAAGTAGGTGGAGTTGTCGATGGTATAGTGGTACTTGTCGCTCGCGTAGGCCTGCTGGGAGATGGCTATGATCTCCTTGATCGTATGCTTGATGAAGAAGAGGTTGGATTCGATGGAGCGGATCTTGCGCTGGAGGGATCGTGGGAGCTGGAGGAAGACAGGGTGTTTGGCAAGGCTCTCCTCCTTCTTGAGCCGCTTGGCGGTCTCGTCGATGATGGCCTTGTGTTCCAGACTTTCAAGGGCCAGGTGGTAGAGGTCCCGCAGGAGTTTGGCGTTGTAGGGGGTATAGAGGTTGCGGCCCACCCCGTTGATATCGGCGTAGGTGAGGATGTAGAGCATGTCGAGGGTCCGTTTGTTCTGGAGGGGGGCGACGAAGGAGAAGACCACCTTCTCGTTGTGGATGTCCCGGTTGTAGGCGGTTTCGGTCATGGCGGTGTGGTGTTTGATCAGGAGGGCGCCGACTTCGATGAGGTCGGGAGGAAAGCCCAGTTTTTGAGCGTACAAACGGAAGAGTTTGGCCCCCACGTCGTGGTGGCGTTGTCTGCGCCCCTTGCCGCTATCGTGTAGGAGGACCGCCAACTTCAAGATGGCCTGCTCGTGGTTGGAGAGTTGTTGGAAGAGCTCCTGGATAAAGGGGTCTTGGATATTTTCGAGGGCCCGCAGAGAGTGGATGGAGTGCAAGACGACGGGATAGCGGTGGTAGCCATCGAACTGGGGCATGAAGAGGACCTTCTTCAAAGGGGGGACGATGGTTGCCAGGAGGCCTGCGTTGTAGAAGAGCTCCATGAGGGGGGTGAGGGCCTCTTTGTAGAAGAGCTGGCGAATCGTAGTGGCCTCGTTGGGAAGGAGAGGCCCCTCCCGCTTGGCCTGGGTGGCGTAGTGGATGGCACTTGGATCGCTCTTTGTAAACTCGACTCTCCCAAGGATTTGGAGGAGGTAACCCAGGGTTGGTGGGGGGGTATGGTAGGAGGCGTAGAGGGTCCCATCGCACAAAAAGAGTCCTGGAGCCACCTGCTGGTGGCGAAGGCGGGGGATGGTGGAGGATTGGTAGAGGAAGGGACGCACCAGCTTCTTGACGAAGACTTGGGAGAAGCGGTCGATGGTGTGCATAGCCTGGAGGGTCTTGGTGACTAGTTTGCGCTGGCGCTGGTGGGGCTCCTTCCCCTTGATGTTGAGAAGCTGGGCCACATCCGGGATATATTGGAGCAGGAGGCGGTCCTCCTTCTTCTTCGCGGCGATGTGGAGGGCGACCCGAACCTTGAAGAGCCACTCCAAGGCGATGCGATACTCCCGATAGGCCTCGTCATCGAAGAGGGTTCCGGTGAGGTCCTTGAGGGAGTGGACCCCGTAGATGGTGTTGGCGATCCAGTAGAGGAGATTGCTATCCCGCAACCCTCCAACCCCCTCCTTGATGTGGGGCTCCATGGCCAAGGGGTATTTGGCCCGGCGCTTGTGGGCCTCTTGGATCTTGGTGAAGATAAACTCCTGCTGATTTTCGTGGCGGATCTGGGAGAGGGCCCGCTCCACCTTGAACCAGAGGAGCTTACTCCCGTAGATGAAGCGGGATTCGAGGAGGGCCGTCTTGATAGTGGTATCGCTCCGGGCCACCTCTACCAGCTCTTGGACCTCGTGGACCCGGTGGCCCAGTTTCAAATTGCTGTCCCAGATGATGTAGAGGATTTTCTCGATGAGCTCTTGGATGTTATAGCCTGGAACTGCCTCGTAGACGATCATGAGGTCGATGTCCGAATAGGGGGCCAGCTGCTCGCGTCCATAGCTGCCCAGGGCGACGAGGGTGATGGGAAGGCTGTTGGAGAGGGGGGTATAGAGGCCAAAGAGTTTGCGTAGGGCGATTTTGTAGATGGCGATGATGATGGAGTCGATGTAGCGGGTGTGGCGAACGAGGAACTCCTTGCCCTGATGCTTGGCGAAGAGCTGATCGAGTCCTTTGAGATAAGTGGCGATGGACTCCCGTAGGAGTTTGGAAATTTCCAGATCGCTCCTTTGCTCCTGGAGCAGCTCTTCGATCCGTTGGCGCAGTTCCAAGGGGCTCCCTTTTTTGAGTATAATTATACAAAAAGAGGGGGAGCATGGATATTCTGACCAAGCTGGAGCGGGGCGAGCGGCTCGATTTCAAGGAGGCTCTGGCCCTCTATGACCTCGATCTCTTCACCCTGGGCCACTACGCTTCGATGCGCCGGGAAGCCCTCCACGGCAAGAAGAGCTACTTCAACATCAACCGCCATATCAACCCGACCAACATCTGCAAGGATATCTGCAAATTTTGCGCCTTTAGTGCCCATCGCAAGAACCCCAACCCCTACACCATGAGCCACCAGGAGATTATGGCCATCGTCGAGGATGGGGTAGCCCGGGGAGTCAAGGAGTTCCATATCGTCTCGGCCCACAACGATCAGGTCGATCTGGAGTGGTACCTGGGCATCTTTCGCAAGATCAAGGAGCGCTTTCCCCAGGTCCATATTAAGGCACTGACCGCGGCGGAGGTCAACTTCCTGGCCAAGGAGCATGGACTCCAGTTTGGTGCCCTCTTGGACTTGATGATCGAGAGTGGGGTCGATAGCATGCCAGGCGGGGGGGCGGAGATCTTCGATGAAAAGATCCGAGCCCAAATTTGCAAGGGGAAGGTGAGTAGCCAGGAGTGGCTCGAAATCCACCGCCTCTGGCACCAGCGGGGCCGCAAGAGCAATGCGACCATGCTCTTTGGCCACATCGAGGAGCGCTCCCATCGTATCGACCATATCCTTCGAATCCGGGCCCTTCAGGATGAGACAGGGGGATTTAACTGCTTCATCCCTCTAGTCTACCAGACGCAAAACAACTACCTCAACGTCCCCTATCCCCTCACCGGCCAAGAGTACCTCAAGACCATCGCCATTGCCCGGATCCTCCTGGACAACATCCCCCACATCAAGGCCTATTGGGCCTCTTCTACCCTCAATCTCGCCCTCGTGGCCCAGGAGTTTGGGGCAGACGATCTGGATGGGACCATTGAGCAGGAGGCGATTCAAAGTGCCGCTGGAGCGAAGAGTCGCAATGGGGTCAAAGTCGAGGAGCTGGTCCATCTCATCCGCGATAGTGGTTTCATCCCTGTAGAACGGGATAGTCTCTACAACGAGCTGAAGGTTTGGACATGAGGTTTTACTCCTACGAGGAGTTTTTGCGAGATCTTGCAATCCTCGAGAGAAAGATCGACTTTCCCTTTGATACGATCGTCGCCGTTGCCCGGGGCGGCCTCACCCTCGCCCACTTCCTTGCAGAATCGAAGGGGGTGCGCCGGGTCTTCACCGCAGGTTCCATCGGCTACGATGGAACCCGGCGCCTCGGAGAACCAGAGTGCTTTGCCATTCCCGATTTGCAGGGAAGCCGGCACGTTCTCATCGTCGACGATATCGTCGACACCGGAGCGACCCTCAAGCAGATCCGCTCCATCCTCCAAGAGCGCCATCCCCACTGCTCCTTCCGGAGCGCCACCCTCTTCTACAAAAAGGGGGCCAGCGTCGTACCGGACTTTTTTGTACAATATGCGACCCAGTGGATCGATTTTTTCTGGACAAGGGAGATCGATGGTCCTCATGATTGACAACTACGACAGTTTCACCTACAACATCGTCCAATACTGCCTCGAACTTGGAGCCAACCTCAAAGTGATTCGCAACGACGAGCTTACCATCCAGGAGATCGAAGCCCTCAACCCCGAGAAGATCATCATCTCACCAGGACCGGCGACCCCCAACGAAGCTGGGATCAGCCTCGATCTGGTACGCCACTTTGCCGACCGCCGTCCGATCCTTGGGATCTGCCTTGGCCACCAGACTATCGCCCAGGCCTTTGGGGGAGAGATCGTCCAGGCCAAACAGATGATGCACGGGAAGACGAGCCAAATCGAAGTGTGCGCCCCTATGCCCCTTTTCCAGGGGATTCCCGAGCGCTTTCGGGCCACCCGTTACCACTCCCTCGTAGTACGCCAGGAGAGTCTACCCTCCATCATCGAACCTACCGCCTACAGCCACGACGATCGGGAGATTATGGCGCTGCAGGTTCGAGGAAAGCCTATCTTCGGGCTCCAATTCCATCCAGAATCGATTATGAGCGAGTATGGCCATGAGCTGTTGGACAACTTCTTGAAGTTATGATCCCCTTCCTCCTCGCTCTGTATGGGATCGTCCTCCTCTATGGGGCGGCCCACCTGGGCATAGGACCCGACGAGGCCTATATCATCTTCCACTCTCCCTTCTATCGCCTCCTCTACCAGCTCTACCCCAACGAGCTCTTCCTCCGCCTTCCTACCATCCTCGTGACCATTGCCAACATTCTCCTCCTCTACCACCTAGCCTACCGCTGGCTTGGGAGGCGGGATGACGCCCTTCTGGCGGCAATACTTTTCGCCCTGCTACCGGCTATTTTGGGGAGTGCCGTCGTGATCAACAAGGCCCCCTACATCCTCTTCTTGACCCTCCTCTTTCTCCTGCTCTACCATGAGGACTCCCCCTTGGCCTATCCCCTGGCCTTGATCATGCTCTTCTTGGACAACTCCTTTGCCATCCTCTTCCTTGGGGTTGGACTCTATAACCTCTTCCAACGCCGCTTTGAAGCCATCTTCTTCGTGGGGCTCTTCCTTGCCTCCATTATCCTCTTTGGCTTTGAGATCGGGGGCAAACCGAAGAACTACTTTCTCGATACCTTCGCCATCTTCGCGGCTATCTTCTCCCCTCTCCTCTTCCTCTACTTCTCCTACACCATCTATCGCATCTGGGTCAAGGAGTCCAAGGGGCTCTTGTGGTTCGTGAGTGCGACCGCCTTCCTCTTTTCCCTTCTCCTCTCTTTTCGCCAGCGCATCTCCCTCATCGACTTCGCCCCTTTTGCCGTCATTGGAGTCATCTTGATGGTGCGCACCTTCAAACACTCGTTGCGTATTCGGCTGCGCCGCTACAAGGGGCGTTTGCGGTTCTATTTCGCCCTGGTTATGGCCCTCTTGATCCTCAACGATCTCGCCCTCCTTTTCAACCATCTCCTCTTCGACCACTTCCCCTCCAAGGGGGCCTATCTCTACCCTTACTACGAGGGAGAGCTTCTAGCCCAAGCCCTCAAGCGCCGGGGGATCTCATGTGTGTGGGTTCAAGGCAAGCTCCAGTGGCAGTTGGAGTTTTATGGGATTGGAAAGTGTCTGGAGGTCCGGCTTTTTACCACCTATCGTCCTGGGACCGCCCCCATCCCCATTCTCTACAAGGGGCGTCGGTTGGCCACCTTCTATGTAGCAAAAAGTAACAACCATTGAGTTGTAACCAATCGTAATCTCCCCGGATAAAATTGGAAAGGGGCCAAAAATCTTCCCTATCCCCATCCACTTTTAATGTTACAATTACCCAAACTACCTTCAAGGAGAGATGATGGCCCAGAAAGCGATTCGCGAGTACGATGGCAAGCGGCTCTTCGCCAAACACTGGAAGGACTACTTCCAAGGCCTTGAATACCCCTTTGAAAGTGTCTTGGTAACCAGTGGCGAGGAGCTTCTCAAAAAGGCTGAGGAACCCGAGTACAGCTGGCTCAAGGAGAAACCCCTGGTCGTTAAACCCGATATGCTCTTTGGGAAGCGGGGCAAGAACAACCTAGTTCTTTTCAAGATCGAAAAGCCCGGGGATGTGAAACTGGAGGATGCCGCCAAGTGGATCGATGAGAAGCGAAGCCAGGAGACCACCCTTCTCTCTGGCCAGAAAGGGGTTTTGACCCACTTCATCGTTGAGCCCTTCACCCCCCATAGCCAGGAGGAGGAGTACTACATTGCCGCCACGACCCTCGACGAGAACTACGATGTTCTCTATATGAGTGCTGAAGGGGGTATGGAGGTTGAGGAGAATTGGGATAAGGTTGTTGAGGTTAAAATCCCTATCGATGCCAAAGAGGAAGAGATCGACAGACTCATTGAGGAGAACATTCCCAAAGATATCCCAGCCGATCGCAGGGAGCAGTTTGCCCAGTTCGCCAAGGCTTTTTACAAATTCTTCCGGGACCTCAACTTCGCCTACCTCGAAATCAACCCCATCGTTCTCCAAGGAAACAAGGCCTACCTCCTCGATTTGGTGGCCCGTCTGGACGATACAGCCGGCTTTCTCATGCGGGATAAGTGGGGCGATATCGACTTTCCAACCCCCTTTGGCATGCCAGAAAAATCTCCTGAAGAAAAGGCCATCGCCGAAGCCGACGCCAAGAGTGGTGCCTCTCTCAAATTGACGGTTCTCAACCCCAAAGGGCGCATCTGGACCCTCGTGGCTGGAGGGGGAGCTTCTGTCGTTTATGCCGATACCATCGCTGATCTAGCTGGTGGAGTCGAGGATCTGGCCAACTATGGAGAATACTCTGGCGGTCCGACAACCGACGAGACCCGCTTCTATACCGAAACGGTGCTCGATCTCATGACCAGGGAGAAAGATCCCCAAGGGCGGGATAAGATCCTTATCATCGGAGGGGCCATCGCCAACTTCACCGACGTAGCCAAGACCTTCACAGGAATTATCCAAGCCTTCGAGAAGTATGCCGACAAGATGAAGGATGTGGGAACGAGGATCTATGTGCGCCGGGGAGGACCCAACTATGAGAAGGGGCTCAAGGATATCAAAGAGGCTGCCGATCGGCTGGGACTTCCCATCAAGGTCTTCGGTCCTGAAACCCACATCACCGATATCGTCCGCATGGCCCTCGAAGATGACAAAGCAAAAGCATAAGGAGTAGATGAATGGGACTTTTCACACGGGATACACAGGCGATCTTCTGGAACAACAACCGCAATGCGATCCA
>PUXW01000018.1 GCA_009659925.1 Nitratiruptor sp.
CCCCATTAAAATCCGCGCCTTCTCCCTTGACGACCCCTCCATCTCCGTCGTCAGGGATACCATCTTCGTCTTCCCGCGCTGGGATATCTACCAACAAAAGATAGGAGGTAACCATGGTCGATAAACTGGAAGCAATCATCGGATGGATGCTACTTGGTATGGCTCTCATTACACTCTGGGCCGTTTCAACTCCAAACCACGCGTATGTGGGGTAGGCTTACGAGGCTCCTCTGGGGAGGGGTCCTCTTCCCTACCCTCCTTCTTGCCACTCCAACCTTCGTCTTGAAGAACGAAGGGATCCTCCCGGACAAAACGGTTGCCAAGATCGAAGAGATCGGCTCCGAGCTCTACCGCAAGAGTGGTATTGCTCTCTATCTCGTTGCCCTGGAGCAGATGCCAGTAAAGAGTATCATCGAGTATGAACGTCAACTAGCACGCCAGCTCACGCCCCCTTTTGTCTTGCTCACCTTCTCCCTTAAAGATCGCAAGGTCGATATTTACACCTCTTCTCCCGAGGTGGAAGAGCTCTTCGACAAGGAGCAGGTGCTCAGCCCCTTTCCCTGGAGCGGGACCATCATTCCCATTCTCGAATCCCACTCCAAGAATCCCAAGGCCGCGGTTGAGGCTGCTTTGCTCAATGGCTATGCCGATATCGCCGAACAAATCGCTGCAAGCCGCGGTTTCGAGTTGGCAAGCGGGATAGGCAACACCAACCGCAATATCTACCGCGCCCTTCGCCTCCTCTTTTACACCATCCTCGCCCTCATTCTCGCCAATTTCTTCTACAGGAGGATCCTGCGCCGATGAGTGAACGCAACTACTGGCCCCACTTCATCCTTGCTCTCGTCGTCTTTGCCATCGTCCTTGGGGTTTGGACCATTCGGGTAGCGATGGAACATCCAGTGGAGCTGGACAACAGTTTCATGATGAGCTACCGGGAGGTCGATGAGAACTACTACCAGATCGAACAGGCGGCCAGGGCCTTTGACAAGCGCTACCGGGTGGAGCTTCGCAACGAGATTTTGCGTCCAGGGGAGCCTTTGCGGATTGTGGTCCAGGACCACGCTGGAACTCCAATCCCAAATGCCCAGGTCGAGATTCTCTTGACCCGCCCCGAAACTTCCAAATACGATCGGCGCCTCATGGCCACTTTCGTTGGGGATCACTATGAGGCCCAAGTCGACTACCCGTTGGAAGGTCGCTGGGATGTAGTGGTTCGAGTGCGCATCGGCGATCTCTTTCGCTACTTCAAGTTCAAGCGCTCTACTAGGAGGATCATTGAGGATAAACCTTAAAGCTTCCTGAATTTAAGGGAAGTTAAAGGAAGTTGCAAGTAAAATCTGGGGCATCAAATCTTCATAAGGGTGCGAGGATGAAATTCACCAAGATGATCAAACCCGACGAGGTTCAACGGGAGTGGCATCTCATCGATGCCGAGGGGCAGACCTTTGGTCGCTTGATTACCCAGATCGCCACATTGTTGCGGGGGAAACACAAACCCTACTACACCCCCCATGTCGATTGTGGGGATTATGTTGTAGTGATCAACGCCTCCAAGGTGCGGGTAAGTGGGGATAAGGAGAACAAGGAGTACCACAAGCACACTGGGTATTTCGGGAATGTGAAGAGTCAGAAGTTGGCCGAGTTGCGGGAAAAAAATCCTGAAAAGCTCTTCAAGCTGGCCACCCGCGGGATGCTGCCTAAGAATAAGTTGGGTCGGGCGATGCTCAAGAAGCTCAAGGTCTACCCAGGCAGCGAGCATCCACATACAGCACAAGTGAAGGGAAAGTGAGATGGCACGATACTACGCGACAGGAAAACGCAAGACGGCGGTAGCCAAAGTCTGGATTAGCAACAATGGGAGTGGGAAGATTACCGTCAATGGAATGAGTCTCGATCAGTGGCTTGGAGGTCACGAGGCTTTGAAACTGCGGGTCCGCCTCCCTCTGGCTTTGACCAAAATGGAGGGGAGTGTCGATGTGGTGGCAACCACCCTTGGAGGAGGCTATTCTGCCCAGGCCGATGCCCTCAAGCATGGGATCTCCAAGGCTTTGTGCCTGATGGACGAGAGTTTGCGTGCCGTCCTCAAGCCCCATGGACTCTTGCGCCGGGATGCCCGGGTGGTGGAACGCAAAAAGTACGGAAAACACAAAGCCCGCCGTTCTCCCCAATTTTCCAAGCGTTAATGCCTCGCTCCGGGCCCTTTCGCCCGGGCTACATTCGTGCAAAGGATCGGGATGCTCAAAGATATCTCTCCCCAAGAGCTCAAGAAGCTGGCCGAAGAGGGGGTGGTCATTATCGACATCCGCACCCCCATGGAGTGGCAGCAGACTGGAGTCATCCCCAACTCCAAGCTCCTCACCTTCTTCGACATCTACGGCAATTACGATATCGATCGCTTCATGCAGGAGTTCCAGCGCCTCGTTCCCACCAAGGAGACCCCCTTCGTTCTCGTCTGCCGTACGGGGAGCCGAACATCGACGGTGGGGAACTTCCTGGCCAACCAGATGGGCTATACCAACGCCATGCACCTGGCTGGGGGTATTTACGCCTGGCAGCGGGAAGGTCATGGCTTCGTGCCCCCGGTTAATCAATAGCTGTTATAATTGAAGGTATGAGATCGATTCTAGCACTCCTAGTTGGTTGTATCGGATTGTTGGGGGCTATGCTTCCCGAGGTGGAGGGGGAAGATCGGATCGTTATCCACGGCTATTACGCTCCCTTGGAGGGGGATCGTAGCTGTAACCTCTACCGGATTCGGGTCACCCTCATCGGGACCCAAGACGATGGGGAGGGAGAGGATCTGGTGGACTTTACCATCTACGACGATGGACGGGTGGTGGCCCAGAAGTATGTGGCCATCCCCGTGGGGGCGCGTAAAGAGGTGGAGCTGCTCCTCTTTTACGAAGCTCCTTTGAGCCAGAGGGCCCCTGGAGTCGCCATCGAATCCCAGGAGCTGGGGATCTATGTGGATCCCTTTACCCCCGAGGAGAATGGATCGATGTGTCTCGGGTATCGAAATGAGCTGCTCATTCGCTCCCATATCCAGCGGAATTGTCGTACTATGAGCCGTTACGGCTCGAAGTGCCGTTGAATTTGAGGCTGACCCGAGTCCCCTTGCCCACCTCACTTTCGATATCGATCTTGATATCCAGCTCGTCACACAACTTCTTGACGATACTCAATCCAATTCCAATGCCCCGGTCACTCTCCTTGTAGAAGCGGTCGAAGACCCGCTTCCTATCCTTGATTCCCTTGCCGCTGTCTTCGATGATGAGGCGGTTTCGCTCGACAATAGCCCGGACATAACCTCCCCGTTTGTTGTACTTGGCGGCGTTGGAGAGGAGGTTATCGAGGATCCGGGTGAGGAGGTCCTTTTGGATGTAGAGGGTTACCTTGGCCCGCTCTTGGAGTTGGAAGTGGAGGTTGGGATAGAGGGAGGAGAAGTAGCGGAGGCGGTCCTTAACCAGCTGGTTGAGGGAGATTTTGTTTGGTTCGCTCTTGATATTCTTGAGGAAGAGGCGGAGATTCTCCTGGAGGGCGAGAATGGTCTCGATGCTCTGGGATATCCGGTCTAAAAAGGGGCTCTTGCACTCTCGCTTGGCCATTTCGATGTTGAGAACCATCGCCGAAATGGGGGTATTGAAGTCGTGGAGGATATCCTTGATGAACTCCTGGTTGATCTTGAGGGCTTGGCGGATCGGCTGGAGGGTATAGAGGGTTAAGACGAAGGCGAGGACCATGATGAGAAGGGAGGCAAAGGCGAAAAGGGAGAGGATACTTGAGGCAAGCTCTTGGATATCTTCCTGGAGTTTGGGGTACTTGTAGGAGATTTTCAGGTAGTAGCGCTTGGAAGTTGGAAGGGGGAAGAGGGCGTAGAGCTCCTCTTTGTCGGTGTAGAGCTTGTTGACCAGAGCTTTCCCGTTTTTGGGATAGAAGTCGTAATCGAAGTCCTTGCAGTTGAGGGTATAGCTACACACCTGCATCCGCTTGAGGAGGAGTTCGTAGATATCCTTCTTTTTGTCGTTGTAGAAGAAGAAAAAGAGGAGGGCGAGCATGAGTTCGAGGAGGGTGAAGAAGATGAGAAAGTTCTTGTAGAGCGACTCCCGTTCGCTCCTATTCAAGGGTATAGCCCTTGGAGCGGATGTTGCGGATGTCGATGCCGAATTTACTCTTGAGCTTGTTGATGGTTACCCGCAAGGCGACATCGCTGGGGTTGTGCATGAGGCTCAAGAGCTCCTCTTTGGAGACAATGTCGTTTTGGTTTTGAACCAGCGTCTTGAGGATGTTGAACTGGACCTCCCCAATGGGTTCGAGATGGCCGTTGACCTTGATGGTCTTGGTGGCTGGGTCGAGTTCGAGGTGCTTGTATCGGAGGATCTTCTCTTTAGGCTCTTTGAACTTGGAGCGGATGCGGATGAGGAGCTCTTCGGGATGGAAGGGCTTTTTGATGTAGTCCACGGCACCGATGTCGAAGGCCTTGGCCATGGTGTCGAGGGTGGTCAAGGCGGTAATGAAGATAACGGGAGTCTCGTCTTCTGCCTCTTTGAGCTCCTTGACGATATCGAGACCGCTCTCTCCCGTGAGGTTGATGTCGAAGAGGTAGAGATCGTAGTGGTTGTCGAAGGTCAAGTCAATGGCATCTTGGGCGGTGTAGCCCACATCCACCTGAAATCCTTCGCTTTGGAGGTAGTCTTTGAGACTTTGGGCGAGGAGTTCGTCATCTTCGATGAGCAGAATCTTCAAAGGCCCTCCTTTTGGCAGAAGTTTACCAAAATAGTGTTATGATTAGGTTAAAAATTCCTGATGGAGGGATGATGGGTCGATTGGTGTGGCTCTTCTTGCCCCTTTGGCTCTTTGGCTCCGTGCTCCATCTGGCCATTGGGGCCACTCCAAGCCGGATCAACCCCCTCCTGGCCACCGATAGCGCCAGTGGGGAGATTGCCGGCTGGATTTTCAATGGCCTCTTCAAGTATGACAAGGATGGGAAGATCGTCCCCGATCTTGCCGCCTCCTACCACTTCGTCGACGAGCGTCACTTGGAGGTAGAGCTGCGTCGGGGGGTGACCTGGCACGATGGAGCTCCGTTTAGTGCCGACGATGTCCTCTTCACCTACCAGCTCATCCGCTCCCCCAAGATCTTCACCCCCTACGCTGATGAATTTCGGTATGTGGAAGAGGTGGAAAAGCTGGGCCCTTACAAGGTACGAATCACCTACAAAAAGCCCTATTTCAAAGCCCTGCAAACCTGGATGGTCGGCATCGTCCCCAAACACATCCTCGAAAACGAGGACGATATTATGACCAGTTCCTTCAACCGCCATCCAATCGGGACGGGACCCTACAAGTTGGAACATTTCGAGGTCTCCCAAGACATCATCCTCACCGCCAACGAATCCTACTTCATCCATCCCCCCAACATCGAACGGATCCACTACCACTTCCTCCCAGATCCTGCGACCCGATTCCTCATGCTCAAATCCCACAAACTCGATGTGGGCTCTTTGAGCCCCCTCCAACTTGAGCGCCAGATCGACCAGGAGTTCCGCCGCTTCTATGCCATCTACGAACAGCCAAGCCGCGGCTACACCTATCTGGGCTTCAATCTCAAAGATCCCAAATTCCAGGACAAGCGGGTCAGGGAGGCCATCAACCTCGCCATCGACCGGCAAGAGCTCATCGATCTGCTCTTCCTCTCCCACGCCCGTATTTGTACTGGTCCCTTCATGCCAGGGACCTTCGCCTACAACCCCAATGTCCCTCCTCCCAGGGTCGATCTCCATCGGGCCAGGAGCCTCCTGGCCCAAGCGGGCTATGGGCCACAGCGGCCCCTCGAATTCGAGATCGCCACCAACTCCAACAACTCCATCCGGCTCTACGCCGCCCAGATCATTCAGTACCAGCTGGCCCGCATCGGGGTTCGGGTCCGAATCCGGGCCATGGAGTGGCAAGCCTTCCTCAATACTGTTGTCATGCCTCGCCGCTTCGAGACGGTCCTTCTAGGCTGGGGGCTTGGGCTCACCCCTGATGCCTACTCCATCTGGCACAGCGACGGGATGCGCAAGGGGGGGTTCAACTTCGTGGGGTATAGCAATCCCGAGGTGGATCGGCTCATTGAGGAGGCCGAGACCACCATCGATCAAAAGCGATTGGCTCAACTCTACCAGCAGATTTTCGCCCTTATCGTCGCCGATTTGCCCTATATCTTCCTCTACATCCCCAACTCCATCACCGCCGTCAACCGCTCCATCCACCCGGTAGAACCGGCCCTTGTTGGCATCATGCACAATGTGATCGATTGGATCAAGCCATGAAGCGGGTGAGTATCCTCTTCGATCTGGACGGGACCCTCATCGATTCGAGCCAGGCCATCGTTGAGAGTTTCACCAAAGCCTGTCTCGATCTGGGCAAGGAGCCGCCTTCGCCCCAGGAGGTTTTGCGCCTCGTGGGCCACCCCTTGGAGCAGATCTTCCTCTACCTCCTCGATATTCCAGATCCGCAACCCTTTGTGGAGCGCTACAAGGCCCACTACCGCCAGGTCTTCCTGGAGCAGACGAGACTCCTTCCCTTTGTGCGAGAAGGAATCGAGCGGGCTTTCGCCTTTGCTCAGCTTGGCGTTGTGACGAGTAAGACGGGGCTCTACTCCCGCCAGCTGTTGGAGCACTTCGGTTTGCTCCCCTTTTTCGCCGTGGTTATCGGGAGCGAGGATACCCACCATCTCAAGCCCCATCCTGAAGGGATCCTGAAGGCTTTGCACAAGATGGGGGGACGGGTGGAACATAGCTGGATGGTGGGGGATACCTGTTTGGATGTGGAAGCGGCTAACCGCGCCGAAATCGGTTCGATCGCAGTGACATGTGGATATGGGCGGGTGGAGTCCCTGAAGCGGTGTGCCCGGATCTTGCGCTCCAATACTTTAGAGGCGGTGAAGGAGATCAAGTGGATTGAATCTATCCCAGGGTGAGGGGAGATGGAGCACTTCATTGCATATTTGAGATAATTCAATTTTATAAAGTTATCTTTAAGAGGGAGTTGACTACAATAGAGTAACAATTTTGTAAGGAGCGACAATGTTGGAGATTCGCTGGCATAGCCGGGCAGGTCAGGGAGCCGTGACAGGGGCCAAGGGATTGGCCGATGTGGTAGCCAATACCGGTAAATATGTCCAAGCCTTCGCCTTCTATGGCTCCGCGAAGCGGGGAGCAGCGATGACCGCCTACAATCGGGTCGACGACAAACCGATCCTCAACCATGAGAAGTTCATGCGGCCAGACTATGTCCTCGTCATCGATCCAGGACTCACCTACACCGCCGATATCACCGCCAACGAGAAAGAGGATACCAAATATATTATTACGACCCACCTCTCCAAAGAGGAGCTCATCAAATCCCAGCCAAAGCTGGAGGGCAAAGAGGTCTATGTCGTGGATTGTATGCAAATCTCCCTCGATACCATTGGACGGGCCATCCCCAACACGCCGATGCTCGGAGCGCTCATGAAGGTGAGCGGGATGTTCGACCTGGAGTATTTCCAAAACGCGATGCGCAAGGTCTTGAGCAAATTCCCCCAAAAGATCATCGATGCCAACATGAAGGCGATCGAGCGGGCCTACAACGAAGTTCGATAAAGGATTGCAGATGGCACGGGACATGAAACATATCGATGTCGAAGAGATCAAGGATCTTGGCTGGGACGAGCTCATTCCCGGAGCGGCCCTCTTCTCCTTCAAGGAGCCGGTGGAGGATGTGGTGGAAGTCCCCATGGAGGAGCGCCCCTACGCCCCGACCAACTCCCATGAGTGGCAGGTTGGGGATTGGCGGGTCGAAAAGCCAGTCTTCAACCGCGACTTGTGTATCGATTGCCAGTTTTGCTGGGTCTTTTGTCCAGATATCTCCATCTTGAGTCGGGACAAGAAGATGATCGGCGTTATCTACGAGCACTGCAAGGGGTGTGGTATTTGTGTGGAGGTGTGCCCTACCAACCCCAAATCCCTCCTCATGTTCCCCGAACACATGGATAATGAGGAGGCCCTCAAGCAGTGGCCCCAAAAAGAAGAGAAGAAAAAGGATTGAGCATGGCAAAGCGGATGGAACTGAACGAAGTTGAGGTCTGGGATGGGAACATGGCCGCAGCCCAGGCGCTGCGTCAAGCCGACGTCGATATAGTTGCGGCCTATCCCATTACCCCGTCAACCCCTATCGTGCAAAACTACTCCAAGTTCCTCGCCGATGGGTACGTTGATGGGGATTTCATCATGGTCGAATCGGAGCACTCGGCGATGAGTGGCTGTGTGGCGGCGAGTGCTGCTGGCGTCCGGGCGGCTACTGCCACCAGCTCCCAGGGATTCGCTCTGATGGTAGAGGTTCTCTACCAGGCCAGCGGGATGCGCTTGCCCATCGTCCTCACAGTGGTCAACCGGGCCCTTGCCGCTCCCCTCAACGTCAACGGCGACCACTCCGACATGTATCTGGGACGCGATGCCGGCTGGATCAACCTTTGCTCCTACAACCCCCAAGAGGCCTACGATCTGACCCTCATGGCCTTTCGCATCGGGGAGGATCTGCGGGTGCGCCTTCCAGTGATGGTCCATCAGGATGGCTTCTTGTGTTCCCATACCGCCCAAAATGTCCGACCGCTCCAGGACGAAGAGGCCAGGGAGTTCGTGGGTGAGTTCAAGCCGGTCAACTCTATGCTCGATGTGGCCAATCCGGTCACCCATGGGGTTCAGACCGAGGAGGATTGGCACTTCGAACACAAAGCGCGCCAGCACCACGACCTCATGAATTCGGTTCCCGTAATCAAGGAGGTCTTTGCCGAGTTCAAGGAGCGCACAGGCAGGGAGTACGATCTCGTCTACAAGTACAAGATGGACGATGCCGACGTGGCCATCGTAGCTCTGGGTACCACGGTGGAGAGTGCCCGGGTGGCGGCCGATAGAATGCGCGAGCAGGGGATTAAGGCTGGGGTCGTGAGTTTCCGGGTCTTGCGTCCCTTTCCCTTCAACGAGATCGTCGAGGCTCTCGGGGATGTAAAAGCGATTGCGGCGATGGATCGCAGTGCTCCAGGAGGAACCTTTGGAATGCTCTTCAACGAGATCAGTGCCGCTCTCATGGCCAAGGGGAAGCACCCTGTTGTTCTCAACTACATCTACGGCCTTGGGGGACGGGATACGACGATCCAGATGCTCGAAGAGGTCTACAAGCAGCTTGACGAGTGTGCCAAAGCCGGTGAGGCCAAATACCCGCTCCAGCAGTTCATCGGTTTGCGGGGACCAAAACTTTCGTTCTATTAAGAGGGGGATGCGATGGTAAAAAAGATCAAGAACCTCAAGGAGTTCTCACTCTCCAACGACCGGTTCGAGGGGGCCAACCTCATGTGTCCGGGATGCTCCCACAACATTATCGTGCGGGAGGTCCTCAACGCCACCAACGATCCGGTCATCGTCGCTACGGCCACAGGGTGTCTGGAGGTGTGTACCGCCGTCTATCCCAGGACCAGTTGGGATGTGAGCTGGATCCATATCGGCTTTGAGAACGCTGCGGTTGCCGCTGCCACCGTAGCTGCCGCCTACGAGGTGATGAAGCGCAAAGGCAAGCTCCCACCAGCCACCCAGAAGATGGTGGACGAGGGGCGCGAGCCCAAGATTGTCGCTTTTGCGGGGGATGGGGGTACCTACGATATCGGCTTTCAATCCCTCAGTGGTGCCTTCGAGCGGGGGCATAACTTCATGTATGTCTGCCTGGACAACGAGGTTTACGCCAACACCGGAGGACAACGCAGCTCTTCTACTCCTATTGGAGCCAGCACCACCACCTCTCCGGCTGGAGCTGTGAGTTATGGGGAAAAGATGCAGAAAAAGAGCATGGTGGAGATCATGGCCGATCATGGGGCACCCTACGTGGCTCAAGTGAGTCCCAGCAAGTGGAAGGATCTGGTGAAGAAGGTCCAAAAGGGGTTTGAAGTCTATGGACCTGTCTATATCAATGCCCAGAGTGCTTGTACCACCGAGTGGAAGCATGCTCCAGAAGATACCATCGAGGTCAGCGATCTGGGGGTCGAAAGCTGTGTCTGGCCCCTTTATGAGATCATCAATGAGCGGGATGAGCATGGGATCATCTACTCCACCAAGCTCAACATCACCTATCGACCCAAGCAGAAGATCCCAGTCGAGGAGTACCTGGCGGCTCAGCCTCGATTCCGCCATCTCTTCAAGCCTGAAAACCGCCATATCATCGACTTGTGGCAAAAAGCGGTGGACGCCCGTTGGGAGTATCTCCAGCGGCGGGAAGAGGCCGGAGTCTAAATGGCCTATATCTACGCCAAAGTAAAAGAGGCGATCAGTGGGGAGGCGAAACATTTCGAGTGTATTTCCAGACGCTATGAGCTCCCCTACTGCATCTTGCTCATCTGGTTCGAAGGGAGTGAAGACCTCTCGGAGTTGATCCGGTCCAATACCCGCTGTGCCGACCGCTTCACCCGGGTGGACGAGGGGCTTTATTCCCTCCTCTTCTTTGCCAATAGACCAGACTCCCACGCCACCGTGGCCAACAAGCTCCTTTACATCATCGAGAGCCGTTTCCCTCAAAGGAAGGTGAGTATCGGGGTCGCGTGCACCAATTTTGAAGAGGAGAACGATGTCCTCTCTCAGGCGATTCAAAATCTCCTGCTCGCCAAAGAGCACGATTTCAACGCCATCGAAGACAACTTCTAGGAGCGAGTATGCCCTTGATCGAGAGTTTTCTCGTGGATCATACCAAGATGGAGGCTCCAGGGGTACGCCTGGCCAAGGAGATAGAAAGTCCCAAGGGCGATGGGATTCGGGTCTTTGATCTGCGCTTTTGCAAGCCCAACAAGGAGATTATGAGCCCCAAGGGGACCCATACCCTGGAGCACCTCTTTGCCGGTTTCATGCGAGAGCACCTCAACGGCGATGGGGTCGAGATCATCGACATCTCCCCCATGGGCTGTCGCACCGGCTTTTACATGAGCCTCATTGGAAGGCCCAGCGAGCTGGAGGTGGCCCAGGCCTGGGAGCGGAGCATGCGGGATATTGTAGCCGTGCGCTCCATCGAGGAGATCCCCGAACTCAATGTCTACCAGTGTGGCAGCTGCTACATGCACTCCCTGGAGGAGGCCCGGCGCATCGCCCAACATGTGATCGATAGCGGTATCGCCATTATGGACAATGAGGCCCTCCGGCTCGATGTGGAGGAGATCGATACTCATCGCTGCGATGTAGACCCAGAGCAGATTCGGGTGATTGGAGTGGCATAAATGGTGGTCGTGGTGCCAGTGGCAAATCCCCAAGGAGCCAATTCCAAAGTCTGCCCCATCACCCAGGCCAAGGCTTTTGCCTTCTTGCGGTTGGGGGAAGGGATGGAGATCGAGGGCCTCGAATTTCGAGAAGGCTTTGCCAACGAGCTTTTCGACTATATTGTCACTCCCAAACGGAACGATGCCTTAGAAGAGGCCTTTGACCTGGGGGCTCGGGCCCTTTTGGCTATGGATGGCATGAGTTTGGAGGAGATCGTCGAGGCCATGATGTTTCGGGAGCTGGATGAGATTGAGTGAATATGAGCTGTGCTCCAGTAGCGATGGGAGCTTTACCCTCTATTCCAAGCATTATGGAGAGTGCTACCACTCCCTCAAGGATGGGGCCCTCAAAGAGGCCCTGGCCAAACATGTAACTCCGGCCTTCGAGCTGGTGCAAAAGCCTCATGTGCGCATCCTCGACATCTGCTTTGGGCTTGGATTCAACACTCTAGCCACCCTCTACCACATCCAGGCAGATTCGCGGATCGAAAGGGTCGAAATATTTACCCCCGAGCTGGATCAATTACTCCTCAAAGGGCTCCTCGACTTCCCCTATCCCCGGGAGCTCGAACCCTTCCGCCCCATCCTCCACGAGCTCATCCACCAGGGTCGCTACGAGGATGATCGGGTTCGGATCGAACTTTACATCGGAGATGCCAGGGAGTATGTGCACCATCTCGAGGCCATCGACATCGTCTACCAGGATCCCTTCAGTCCCAAGAAGAATCCGATCCTTTGGACGGTGGAGTATTTCGAGGATCTCTATCGCGCTATGAGCGGTGATGGAGTGCTCACTACCTATTCGGTGGCTACACCTGTGCGCCTGGGGCTAGATGAGGCTGGGTTTTTGCTCTATGAGATGCCAGCTCGAGAGGTTCGTCCCGGAACTATTGCCGCTAAGGGGCCGCTGCCTCTCAAGCCAATCGATATGGAAGCCAAACGGCGGCGCACCAGCGCCAAGGCGTTACGGGACGATGCGGTGGTAGATCCAACTTACAATCTGCGCCATTCCGATGGCCAAACTTGAGAGGAAGAAGAGGACAACAAGGGCTACGGTAAGCTGTTCGTACCAGGGGCTTGGGGACTCTTCGGGCTCTTGAAACCACTGGGGAGGGACCAGCTTGATGCCTTCGAGCCCTTCTACTCCCTCGAAACGGACGAGGGTCTCCCCTTGGTCCAGTTTCTCGATGGCCCTTTTGAGCTCTTGGAGTCCAGCTTCGTCCACTACGATAAACTCTTCTAGCTCTGGATCCCGCCACCCCGTGTCGATGTGCCCGGCCATGGGCGATCCTTTTTTGATAGTATTGTAGCACACGGGGAGAGAGAATTTGGGTAGAATGGGAAAAAGCTGCCAAAGGAGCCACGATGATCAGTGATGAACTCAAGCGGCTCATGCTCCATATCGCTCGAGCCGCCATTCGGGAAGAGCTCACAGGCAAACCGGAACTCACCGAAGAGGTCAAAGCCAGGCTCAAGGCGGCCTATCCCGAACTTGCCAAGCCTGGGGCGGTCTTCGTGACCATCAACGAGCGCAGCTCCTTGCGGGGGTGTATCGGCTCTCTCGTAGCCCACCGACCACTGCTAGAAGATCTCATCGCCAACGCCAAGGCGGCGGCCTTTGGTGATCCCCGTTTCCCTCCATTGCGCCCCGAAGAGTTGGATCAGATCACCATCGAGATCTCCCTCCTTGGGGAGCCAAAGCCTCTGGAATATAGCGATATCGAGGATCTGCGCCGCAAGATCCGCCCAGGGATCGATGGGGTCGTCTTGCAGCTCGATGGCCATCAGGCCACCTTCTTGCCCCAGGTGTGGGAGGAGCTCCCCGATTTCGACCAGTTCTTTGCCCACTTGTGTCTTAAGGCTGGGCTTCCTCCAAACTGCCTGGAGTACCATCCCAAGATTCTCGTTTATCAAGTGGAAAAGTGGAGTGAGGAGGATTTTCGGTGAACTTCTTCGATGTTGCCATTCCCGAACGGGGAGAGCGTTTCGATACCCTGCTCCAGCAGGGGCGGGTGCGGGTCGAGCGGATCGTCAGTGGCCATCTCGACAAAGTGGAGGAGTTTTGCCAAGAGGAAGACGAGTGGGTGATCCTCTGTTCTGGTTGGGCCCTGTTGGAGATGGATGGGAAGCGCTACCATCTCAAGCGGGGTGATTTCCTCCACATTCCCGCCAAAACCCCCCACAAACTCCTGAAAGCAGAGCCTGGCACCTTCTGGCTGGCCATCCACTTCGAGCCCTAGAAAGTGGCTAGGGGGGTGTAGATTGGCCCCTTGGGGGTGAGCTGGCTCTCGATGAGGGATATACGCAGTTGAAAGGTTCCCAAGGTGCGCCCCTCATAGTTTCGGATGCCATCGAGGAGGCTTTGGCGTCTCGTACATTGCCGGATGCGGGCTAGAGTGATGTGGGGGCGAAAGGGGCGGTCTGGTTTGCGATCGAGGAGGTGGCAGAGCTGGGTGTGGATAGGCTCCAAGGGGGTAGGGTCGACCCTGGCAAAGAGGATGCGGGGGGGTGAACCGAAAAAGCCTAGTCCTTCGATTGAGAGCTGGATTGGATCGTAGCGTAAGGCGCTCAGGCGGTAGCGGATACTCTCGACGACACGCACCTCCCCGAGAAAGAGGAGGGTGAGGTGGAGGTTCCTCTCCGGGACCCAGCGTCCCTGGAGGAAGCTAAAATCCTCCTTGATCTGGCGATAGTTGGTGAGGGGAGTGAAGGTTCCAACGAAAAGGCGCATCGCTCTCCTTCAAAAGAGGGAGTGGATATGATCGATCTCCTCCCAGGTAAGCGGGGGGGCGAAGAGGTGGTAGAGATAGCGGGCAAACATGTCGGTTTCGATGTTGACCCGCCGTCCGATTTGGTAGGAGCCAAAGAGGGTCTTGCGCAAGGTAATGGGGACGATGGTAACCCGGAAAGCTTCATCGAGGCGTTCGTTGATGGTCAAGCTCACCCCGTCGATGGCGATGGAGCCCTTGGGAATAATGAAGCGGAGGGTCTGGGGGGGTACTTGGATCTGGAAGTCGATGGCGTTGGAACGGGGGGTGATGGCGGTGATGGTTCCAATAGCGTCGATATGGCCTTGGACGATGTGGCCCTCTAACCGGTCTCCAACCTGCAAAGCCGGCTCCATATGGACCCGGTCCTGGAAATTCTCCAAAGCCACCCGCTCCCGGGTCTCATCCCCCACCTCGACGCTAAAGCCACCTGGTATGACTTCGACGACCGAGAGGCAGACCCCGTTGATGGCGATAGAATCCCCGATCCTCGGGCGATGGCGGGCCGCAAGGGTCAACTTACGCCCATCGAAATAGTCCACCCGAGCAATCTCTCGTATGAGTCCTGTAAACATTCTCCCCCATTTTGTGCTAATATCGAGGCAATTATAACACAGCGGAGGAGATCTATGGGATACGATGTGATCGTCATTGGGGGGGGCCATGCCGGGATCGAGGCGGCCCTTGCGGCAGCTAGGATGGGGGCGAGGACCCTCATGATCACCATTTTGGCCGAACAGATCGGAGCGGTCAGTTGCAATCCGGCCATTGGGGGGTTAGCCAAGGGCCATCTGGTCAAAGAGATCGACGCTCTCGGAGGGGCTATGGGACTTTTGACCGATCGGGTCGGCATCCAGTTTCGCGTCCTCAACGCCTCCAAGGGGCCAGCGGTTCGAGGGAGCCGGGCCCAAATCGATATGGATCGCTACCGCATGGAGGCCCGCAACGTGGTCCTTGCAACCCCCAACCTCGATGTGCGCCAAGAGATGGTGGAGCGAATTTTGACCCGAGGGGGGGCGGTATGTGGGGTGGAGACCAATCTGGGGAATGTCTACCACGCCAAGAAGGTGATTGTAACGACGGGAACCTTCCTCCGGGGATTGATCCACATCGGTGAGATTCGCCAAAAGGCTGGACGGGCCGGAGAGTTTGCAGCCAATGAGTTGAGTCGCTCCCTCGCCGAGTTTGGCTTGCGGATGGGGCGTTTGAAGACTGGAACCTGCCCCAGGATCGACGCGAAGAGCATCGACTTTTCCAAGATGGAGATCCAGCCAGGCGACGAGCGACCGCTCCCCTTTAGTTTTCGCACCGATCGGGCAAGCTTCAATCCCCACCAGCTCCCATGCTACATCACCTACACCAACGAGCGCACCCATGAGATCATCGAGTCCAACTTCCATCGGGCTCCCCTCTTCACGGGCCAGATCGAGGGGGTTGGCCCCCGCTATTGCCCCAGTATCGAGGATAAGATCTACCGCTTCAGGGATAAGGAGCGCCACCATATCTTCGTCGAACCCCAAACCATCGAGGCCCGGGAGTACTACATCAATGGCTTGAGCACCTCCTTGCCTCCCGATGTGCAATTGGAGATGATCAGGAGTATCAAGGGGTTGGAGGAGGCACGGCCGGTGCGCTTCGGGTATGCTATTGAGTACGACTATGTCGATCCCACCGAGCTTTTCCATACCCTGGAGACCAAGAAGGTGGAGGGACTCTATCTAGCCGGTCAGATCAATGGAACCACCGGCTACGAGGAGGCGGCAGCCCAAGGGATCATGGCCGGCATCAATGCGGTCCTAGCCTTGCGGGGAGAAGAGCCCCTCATTCTACGGCGTGATGAAGCCTATATCGGCGTACTCATTGACGACCTGGTAACCAAGGGGACCAAGGAGCCTTATCGCATGTTCACCTCCAGAGCCGAGTTTCGCCTCTTACTCCGGGAGGATAACGCCGACTTGCGCCTCATGCCTTATGGCCATAAACTTGGGCTCATCGACGAAGAGACCTATATCAAGATGGTACGCAAGCGAGAAGAGATCGAGGAAGGCCTTGACTACTTGCGCACCCACTTCCTCACCCCAACCAAACAGACCCTCCAACTCCTCGCTCAAATCGGCGAAGATCGTATCACCGACAAGGTAAGCCTCCAGAGCTTGGCGGCCCGCAAGAGCTTCACTCTAGAGAAGTTGGAACGCTTGGCCCCTCCCCTTGCCTCGCTCTCCCCAGAGGCCAAGGAGCAGATCCTCATCGAGGCCAAATACCATCAGTACATCCAGATGCAGCAAGAGCAGATCGCCCGGATGGAGGAGATGCTCGCCCTAGAGATCCCGGAAGATCTCGATATCGATTCCATCAGTGGGCTGAGTAACGAGGTCAAGGAGAAGCTCAAACTCCATCGGCCCAAGAATCTCTTCGAGGCCAGCCGCATCAGCGGAATCACACCGGCGGCCATCGAGATCTTGCACATCTATATCAAAATGCACCAAAAGGAGGAGCGATGATCTACTTTTATGTCCATACCGATAACCGCCGGGATCTCGATCGCCTTCGGCGCAGTGCCGCTTTGGCCAAGGGGATGGAGGCCAAGGGAATCGATGTCTACTTTATGACCACCGACTTTCGTGCCGCTACCTACGCCAAGACCCTGGGCATAAAGCGGAGCGTGGGGATCGAGGATTTCCGCAACATCGCCCAGATCTGCCAGCGGGGGGATACCATCATTTTCGACAGCGACGAATACCAGGAGATGCCCGGAATCCACCAGGAGATGGTGGCCTTTTTCGGCCACTTCATCCGGATCAGCTACGATCCCAACGATCGTCCCATTCCGGGAGAGCTTCTCATCTCCCCCTATCTCCATGGAGACGAGATCATCGATGCGATCCTCATCGATCCAGACTACTTCCATGACGGAGAGCCACGGGTGGAGGCTTTGTGTTTTTGGGGGGATGCCGACTATGAGGGCCACTTCCTCCAAGAGGCCTCGAAGTTGCAACTCCTTGGACTCCATCTACTGGAGGGAGTCTACTTCTTCGCCGACTACGAGGAGCGTCTTGCCCCCTTCTTCGCCCAGATCCATCAACCCCAAGACTATCCGCGACTCCTCCCTTTTGCCAAACTCCTGCTTAGCGCCTCTCCTCAGAGCCTCTTGGAGGGAGTGGCCGGGGGAGCGAGGGTTTTGTACTGGCCCAAGGGAAGAACCTCCTACGATCCTCTCTTGGGTGAGCTTGGCGTGGCTGTGTGGGATGGAGGCGATTTAGAGGCTGCTCGGAAAGTTCCAGCCGAACTTTTGCGAGAGCGAGGTGTTGAGTATGCCCTTGGAAGACTGGAGGAGTTGATTCAAATCAAAGCGGGGGGAGATTAAAAGGAATTATAATTGCTCCAATAAAAAACATTTATCCTCTCTTAATCTTGATTGTAATAAAATAGACTGATCCAAATTTTATGAAAGGATTGCCCATGGCAGATCAGAAGAGACGGGACTTCATCGGGATGGTCTTTGGTGGCTTCGCTGCTGCCGGAGGATTGGCCGCCCTCTACGCGATGAAGCGCACCTGGGATCCACTGCCAAGCGTCATGGCCGCCGGATTCACGACGGTGGATCTCTCACCGATGAAGGATGGAGAGCTGCGTACCGTCACATGGCGAGGAAAGCCGATCTTCATCCTCAAGAATCCCCCTACCGATAACTGCAACAAGGAGAAAGATGAGGCACAGAAGCGGTTGGTCGATATTGGGGGGAGCAAGTACCTCATCATGATCGGCTTGTGTACCCACCTTGGGTGTATTCCTAGCTGGGAACCGGAGAAGAAGGTCTTCCATTGCGCCTGCCATGGAGGGCTCTATGATGCTTGTGGCGTCAATACCTTCGGTCCACCTCCTCGCCCCATGGACATTCCTCCTTTCAAAGTAGAGGGAACCAAGCTGGTTCTAGGGGAAGAGGGCCCTGAGTACAAGAAATTGGTCGGTAAAGCGTAAGGAGGCGTCATGGCACACTTTGAGAAAGCGAACAGCATCTACGAGTGGCTCGATCAGCGGCTCGCCCTGACCAAGCTCTGGAAGGTTCTCGCCGCCGAGTATTGGATTCCCAAGAATATCAACTTCCTTTGGGCGATGGGGGTCATCTTGATGACCATGTTCACGATCCTGGTCATCAGCGGTATCTTCCTCTTGATGTACTATAAGCCCGATACGAAGCTGGCCTTTGACAGCGTCAACTATACAATCATGCAGGAGGTCTGGTTCGGTTGGCTCTGGCGCCATATGCACGCCGTCGCCGCTTCGGTGGTCTTCCTCGTGATCTACATCCATATGTTCACTGGGATCTACTACGCCTCCTACAAGAAGGGGCGGGAGATGATCTGGATCTCAGGGATGTTGCTGTTTGTTACCTTCAGTGCCGAAGCTTTCAGTGGCTATATGCTCCCCTGGGGACAGATGAGCTACTGGGCAGCTCAGGTTATCACCAACCTCTTTGGAGGGATTCCCTTCATTGGAGATGAGTTGGTCATCTGGATCCGAGGGAACTTCTATGTCTCCGACCCAACTTTGACCCGATTCTTCATGCTCCATGTCTTCTTGCTGCCCATCGTCATCATGATGCTCATTGGGCTCCACTTCTATACTCTGCGCATCCCCCACGTGAACAACCAAGATGGAGAAGAGATCGACTTTGACGCTGAGGCCGAGAAGTACAAGGCTGGCTTGAAGAAGGAGTCCAAAGTTATCCCCTTCTGGCCCGTCTTCATCTCCAAGGATATCTTTGTCCTCGGGGTCTTCATGATCTTCTACTTCTATCTAGTCTTCTACCACTACAACTTCGCCATGGACCCCATCAACTTCGACCCAGCCGATCCGATGAAGACGCCTCCCCACATCTATCCTGAGTGGTACTTCCTCTGGAGCTACGAGGTCTTGCGAGGCTTCTTCTTCGATGTTGGACCTCTCTCAGCGATGGATATGGGGCTCATCGCCTTTGGAATTGCCAACGTGATCTTCTTCTTCTTGCCCTGGTTCGATAAGAATGATGAGGTTGCCCCTGCCGCCCGCCGAGGAGGCTTTTTCATCTGGTTCTGGCTCCTGGTAGCCGATATGATCGTCTTGACCATCTGGGGAAAACTCCCTCCCACAGGGTTCAACGCCTACATTGGATATGTGGCAGCCGTCGGTTTCCTCGCTCTCTTTGCCGCACTGCCAGCTCTCACTGCCGGGCGAAGTGGGCTGTTGCGACTCATCATCGCCGTGACAGTCATCCTCTTCATCGCAGGTTATCTCCAGTACACTAAAACTATGGGGAATGGCTTCATCATTACCCTTCTCTTCATCATTTTCTATGCCCTTTTCTTCCTCTCACCAGTTATCGTTAAACGCGTTTCAGGGGGTGCCAGATGAATAAAGAGCTCAAGATCCTCGCGATTATCGTCGCTTTAGTCGGGATTACCTATTGGGGCATCGAGCCCTACGCCCACTCGGTCATGCATCCACACCATGAACCGGCTACCTTCAAGTACGAAGATCTCAAGCCCCTTCCCGTCAAGGGCAACGCCCAGCGGGGGGCCCAAGCGATCGTCAACAATGGCTGTACCGGGTGCCACTCCATCAAATCCCAAAACATTCCAGCCCCGATGGATCCGGTGAGTGCTAGTGCCAGCTATGGGGTCAATCCACCCGATTTGAGTAACATTGGAGCCATTGTCGATCCCAAGTTCTTGGCCAACTTCATCAAGAATCCAACCCACGCCGCCCTCCTCGAACACAAGTTTGGCGATAGCAAGCCCTATCCCATGCCCGCCTTCTATGGCAGTGATCAGGACCTTGCCGACATCGTGGCCTATCTGGTCTCCATCGCTCCCAAGAACTTGAGTGATCGGGAGGTCTTTGCCGATGGATGTGGGCGCTGCCACAATGTACGCTACGACAAGTGGACGGTCCTGGGGGATCGGCCCAAATTCAAGAACAAGGTGGAAGAGGCCGATTTCGAGTTGAAACTGGCCAAGTATGAGGAGAACCTCAAGAACTACCTGGGCACGACTCCCCCCGATTTGAGTATGTACATTCGCAGCCGTGGAGGCGAGTATATCCGCGACTTCGTCGAGAATCCTCAGAAGCTGCTGCATGGTACGGCGATGCCTCGGGTCGGTTTGACCGAGCAAGCCACCGAGCAGGTGGTCAGCTACCTCGAGTATGTCGGGGATCGCAAGAAGGAGAAACGCAACGCCCTTGGGGTCTGGGTCCTCCTCTACTTTGTCATCTTCTCCATCCTCGCCTACTTGTGGAAGAAGAAGATCTGGGCCGAGGTACTCTAAAGGTGGGGAAGGCTTAAGCCTTCCATCCACCTCCACTTTTAAACTCCACCAAAACTTTATCTGCTACAATCAAAAGAAAAAAGAGGTTCGATGCTCGTCGATGGATATGGGCGCAAGATCACCTACTTGCGTATCTCTTTGACGGAGCGCTGCAACTTCCGTTGCCAGTACTGCATGCCGGAAAAACCCTTTTCCTGGAAGCCTAATGAGAATCTCCTCTCTTTCGATGAGCTCTTCCAATTCGTCAAGGTGGCCATCGACGAGGGGATCACCAAGATTCGCCTTACTGGAGGAGAGCCAACTCTGCGAGCCGATTTGGATCGCTTCATCAAGATGATCTACGACTATAAGCCAGACATCGATTTGGCCATGACGACCAACGGCTACCTCCTCAAAGAGATCGCCAAGGATCTCAAAGCCGCCGGACTCAAGCGGCTCAACATCTCCCTCGATAGTTTGCGTCCCGAAACCGCCGCCAGAATCGCTGGCAAGGATGTTTTGAGCAATGTGATTGCTGGAATCGAAGCGGCTCTGGAAGCTGGATTTCAGGTCAAGATCAATATGGTCCCCCTCAAAGGGGTCAATGACGATGAGATCGTCGATATTCTGGAGTGGTGTCGGGAGCGGGGAATCCAGGTGCGCTTCATCGAGTACATGGAGAATGTTCACGCCCATAGCGACCTGGTGGGTATGCATGGGCGGGAGATCCTCGAACCCATCCGCTCCCGTTATAAAATTGAACGGGTCGGCCGCCAGGGGAGTAGTCCAGCCTTTCTCTATCGCATCAAGGAGGATGGCTATCTCTTTGGCCTCATCGACCCCCATAAACACGACTTTTGCGAGAGTTGCAACCGTATTCGCCTGACCGCCGAAGGGTACCTCATCCCTTGCCTCTATTTCGACGAGGCAATGAGCATTAAGGAGGCGGTACGGGCTGGGGATATCCCTCGAGCGGTGGAGATCTTGCGCCAGGTGTTGGCTAACAAGCCCAAGGAGAACCGCTGGAGCGAGGAGGGAAGTCCCTCCTCCAATCGAGCCTTCTACGAGACGGGAGGATAGATGGTCTATTTGGTCGAGGATTTCTACTCCATCCAAGGGGAAGGGAAGTTCGCAGGGACTCCATCCATCTTCTTCCGCTTTGGAGGGTGCAACCTCCGCTGCCCCTCTTTCGGGGACCATTTTATCAAGGGGAAGCTGGTCTATGGGTGCGATTCGGTCCATGCTGTTAACCGGAAACTCTTCGCCAAGGAGTGGCGTCAGGTTGGACGCAGGGAGCTGGTGGAGATTTTAAAGAGCCATCTAGAACACCTCGACTTCAAGCCCCATGTGGTTTTGACCGGTGGAGAGCCCCTCCTCTACTGGGAGGATCCAGAATTTGCCGGATTTGTGGAGGAGCTTGTAGATCGGGGACTCATCGTCACCATCGAGACCAATGGGACCATCGAGGTCGATTTTGCCAAGTATGGAGCCTACCGGGAGGTTATCTTCGCCTTGGCAGTGAAACTCTCCAACTCTGGCGAGCCCTATGAAGCTAGGGTCAATCGCAAGGCCATCGATGCCATTATCCGCAATACCCAATACAGCTTTTTCAAGTTCACCCTCTCCCGCAACCTCATCGATTTGCGGGCTTATGACGAGATCGTCGATATCATCGCCCCCTATCCAGAGGTCGAGGTCTTTTGTATGCCTCTGGGAGATCGGATTGAGGAGCTACGCAAACACGACAAGGCGGTGGCCGAATTCTGTCTTATCCATGGATTCATCTACAGCGATCGGCTGCAGGTGCGATTGTGGAACCGGGAGCGGAGACGATGAGAATTCGCAAGCTCTACCGATTCGAGAATGCCCATATCGTCCGGGGGTGTACCAGCAGGCGGTGTAGTGAATCGATCCACGGCCACTCCTACGTGGTGGAACTCCTCTTTGCTTCAGACCATTTGGATCGGGGTCAGATGGTCTATGACTTTGGTCTTACCAAGCTGACCATCAAGGAGCTCATCGACTCTTTCGACCATGCCATTACCCTTTGGAGCGGGGACGATCCCGACTATTTACGGGATATGAAGCGGTGGAGCCGACGCTGGGTGGAGCTTCCCGTGAGTCCAAGTGCCGAGCAGTACGCCCGGGTGATCTTCTTGATGGTGGAGCGGGTCCTTGCATGCACCGTAACGGTCAATGGGGAAAAAAATGTTACAATAGAGAGCGTCATCGTCCACGAGACCGCAACCGGATATGCCCAAGCCTTCCGGGAGGATGCCCATAGCCCCATGATGGGGCCGATCCCCCTGGAGGCGATCCACTTCTCCCAGGGGGTACGGGAGGAGTGGAGCCGACCCGATCTCTGGGAGCGGCTCTTGCGTGGCGAGAAGATCGTCAATCCGAGTAAAATCTAAGGAGGTTCAATGCGTCTTGGTCTACTTTCGTTGGTATGTGGTGCCCTTCTGTTTGTAGGGTGCACCGATAAGGGCGAGCAGAAGGGAGAAGAGGCTGCCAAACGGGCGGTTACAAGTAGTGTCACTCAAAGCAGCGCGAGCGCTCCGGCTCCATCCCACCAGTTCCAAGATCCCCTGCCAGGGGTAGCCGCCCCAGCCTCCAAAGCTCAAAAGCCCCAGCCTCAAACTCAAGAGAGCGGCAAATCCCAAAGCCAAGCCTCTTCCCAGCCCCAACAGGCCAGTGCCGCCCGGGGAGCCCAGCTTTATGCCAAGTGTGCTGGATGCCATGGCCCCAAAGGGGAGCGCAAGGCTCTGGGGAAATCGGCTCCAATTGGAGGCATGGCTAAGGAGGAGATCTTGCGTAAACTCAAAGGCTATCAGGCTGGCACCCTCAACCTCTACGGAATGGGTGGCCTCATGAAGGGGCAGTTGGCAGGATTGAGCGAGGCCGATTTGGAGGCTCTAGCCGAGTATATCTCCTCCCTCAAGTAGGTTCGTGGCCCCTTGGGGCCGCTACGAGGAGAGGATTGGTTCTGGCTTGGAGGCGTAGAAAGGCCAGAGGGGGATGAAGCGTACCACCCCTTCGAGCCTTTCTACTTCGGGGGCGAGGATAATGAAACCGTTGGAGCGGGCCATTGTCCCCACCATCCCCGGAGCCCGTTTGGTATCGGGGTGGAAATGGTGTCCATCAAAGTAGCCTGGGATAATGGTGGCGCGGCCGGGTTTGTTGGTGATGGGACGAGCTAGTTGGGTTTGGATTGGGCGTAGGTAGAAGGCTTTGAGGCCCCGGAGGCGGTTGATGAGGAGGCGGCCTATGAGCTCGAAGTTGAGTTGGGCCGCTAAGGGATTGCCTGGGAGATTGAGGATGTAGGTGGAGCCGATGCGCCCCAGGGTCGTAGGCTTTCCTGGCTTGATCTGGAGCTTCTCGAAGAAGAGCTCCATTCCCATTGCTTTGAAAGCCTCCTTGGTATAGTCGGCGTCTCCGACACTCACCCCTCCACTCGTAACGATAAGATCGCTCTCTAGACTTTGGGCAATGGCCTCTTGGATCGCCTCCAGGGAGTCGGCACTGCTTTGAACGAAAGCGACCTCGCACCCGAGTTCCCGGGCCCGGGTGAGTAGGGATGGGGTGTTGGAGTTGTAGATCTGGTTCGGGGCCAGGGGTTCGTAGTGCATAGCCAGTTCGCTGCCGGTTGCGAAGATGGTTACCCTGGGCCGCTTGTAGACATGGAGATAGCTATAGCCTTGGGAGGCGAGAAGGGCCAATTTGAAGGGGGTAAGCTCTTCCCCCCCCTCGACGAGAATGGAGTCCCGGGCTACATCTTCTCCGGCTTGGCGAATGTGGGCCCCGGCTTTGATGGATTCTGGTACAAGGATCCACTCCCCTTCCTCTTGGACCTCTTCGATGGGCACAACCGCTTGGCTCCCTTCAGGAATCCGGGCGCCGGTCATGATACGCACCGCCTCCCCGGGACCCAAGGGACTTTGGGGCTCTTCGCCGGCTAGAATGCGCCCGACAACCCGCCACCTTCCTCCCTTCCCTGCTCCAATGGCGAACCCATCCATAGCTGCATTGGCGAAGGGGGGAAGATCGTAGCGGGCCCGATAATCTTGGGCAGCTACCATCCCTAGAGCCGATTCGAGACACTCCATCTGGGATCGGGGCTCTACTGGGAGCTCTTGGATCTTCTTTAAAGCGTCCATCAACGAAAGTGCCATATACTATCCTTGTTGGAAATTTTCTCAAGGAGCTCTCATGGATGCCCTCTTTCAAGCCGCGCTTCATACCCACGAACTCGTGGCTTTGCTCCTCATTGTAGCACAACTTGCCTTTTTGAGGATAGAGTCAAAAGAGCCCTTTATCCCCTTCGTGTATGCTTTTCGAAAGCTCTTCCTTGTGCAAAACATCCTCCTGGCCATTCTGGTCTTCACGGGGCTCTTGATGTTGGCCGTCTTGCACTTTGCCCACTGGAACCTCCCCCTCATCCTCATGATCGCCGTTGCCTTCATGATTTTCGTCAATCAAATCCGTCTCAACCGCCGCCTCCGGGTGATTCGCAGTGACGAGGTAGAGCTCCAACGGGAGTTCAAGGCCTTCGCCAGGAGGCTCTACCTCAAGGAGGCCTTGATCCTCGCCATCCTCTTCATCGTGGCCAAGGTCTTGTGATGCTCTTTATCTACCATCCCAGCAGTGGCCAACCCCAACTCCAAGTGGCGGGAGAGCTTTACACCTACCTCTTCCGGGTGCGGCGCCACAAGGTGGGGGAGATCCTCCCTTTCCGCAATCTCACCGACGGCTACCTCTACCTCTACCGAATTGAGAAGGTAGATAAACGGGAGGCCCTTTTGCGTCTGGTAGAGCGGCGCTACGAGGAGCGGGTACCGCCAAGATCCTTTCATCTCCTCTGGTGTATTATCGATCCCAAACGGATCGAAAAGAGCCTTCCAGCCCTCAATGAGATTGGAGTCTCCAAGATCAGCTTCATTTCATGCCAGCGCTCCCAAAAGAACTTTCGCCTTAGGCTGGATAAGCTCCACAAGATCCTCATCAACTCTTGCCAGCAGTGTGGGCGCACCCATCTCATGGAGCTGGAGCTCTTAGACGGGGTAGATGAGGTCCTCAAACGCTATCCAGATACGGTCCTCCTCGACTTTTGTCCTGAGAGAGTGGGATGTGGGGGCTTTGTAGAGCGGGTCTTGGTGGGACCGGAGGGGGGGATGAGTCCTGAAGAGCGCAGCCGTTTCCAGCGCTGCTTTGCCCTCGATACCCCCCTCGTGCTCAGAAGCGAGACGGCTGCTTTGAGTGTGAGTGCCCGGATGGTTCTCTTTTAAAACTCGATAATGTCGGTGAGCTTTCCATCTTCGGGGTTGCCGATGAGCTCCTTGCATTTGCGCATCGTCTGGGCGTTGGTAAATTTGGTGCAATCGATGGTATAGGTGATGACCCGTTCCCGCTTGTCGAGGGTGATGGAGGCGATCACGCTCCCCCCTTCGATGTAGCGGTACATCCCTCCTCCATCGTTGCTATAACTCCATCCAGAGTCTGTGAGGCGTACGATATCTTCCAAGGTGAGGTGCTCCTTCTGTTCGAAGTCGAAGGAGTGGATCGCCCCTTGGGCGGCGTTGAGGGCCGCGTCGATTGTGGTTTTGATCACTGCGGAAGCTTTGGCGTTGTGTTTGAAGTACTCATATTTTGGGACTGCCACGAGGGTGAGAATGGTGATGACGATTCCAACGAAGATCGCTTCGATCAGTGTAAACCCGCTTCCTTTCATGATGGACTCCTTAACCGGTTACTTTCCTTCACTATCTATTATCGGTTTGGAACTTGGTTTTATGAGGGGGAAAGTTATTTTTAATTTTTATTTTCGTTTTAGCTGAAACGATCAAAATTTGTGATATAATTTTAACTCCCCTCCCCCTACGTAGCAGCAGATCGTTTCTGCGGTCTGCTGCCACTTCCAGTTTACAACGACCACTTTTGTGGTATAATTGCCCTCCAAAAGATCTCCTACAAAGGATAAGCCCATGCGAAAAGGGATCCATCCCGAATATGTTGAGTGTGAAGTCACATGTGCCTGTGGCAACCATTTCGTCGTCCTCTCCACCAAGCCCCAGCTTAAAATTGAAATTTGCAACAAGTGCCACCCCTTTTTCACCGGGAGTGAGAAGATCGTCGATACGACCGGTCGGGTCGATCGCTTCAAGAAGAAATACAACCTCAAGTAGGTGCTCACCCTCGTCTCCACTCCTATCGGCAATCTGGGCGATATCACCTTTCGAGCCATCCAAACCCTCCAGGAGGCCCAGACCATCCTGGCCGAGGATACCAGGGTGGCCCGAAACCTCTTGCGCCTTCTGGAAGAGCGCTACGCCATCTCCTTCGGATCCAAAGAGTTCCACTCCTTCCATCAGCACAATCAATCCCGCTTCCTCGCATCCATCGATCCCACCTTCTTTCAAGTTCCAGTGGTCTATATGAGTGATGCGGGGATGCCGGCCATTAGCGATCCTGGAGCCGCCCTGGTCCGCTACGCCCAAGAGCATCAGATCCCCTATACCATCGTACCCGGAGCCAACGCAGCCCTGAGTGCCTGGGTCGCCAGTGGATATGAGGGACATTGGACCTTCTTCGGCTTCCTTCCCCACAAGCGGGGGCGTCAAGAGCTCCTCCAGCAAGTTCTCCGCCACCCTTACCATGCTATCCTCTACGAAGCTCCCCATCGCCTCTTGAAACTTCTCCATGAGATTGCCGCGATCGATCCAGAGCGGGAGCTCTTCTTGGCCAAGGAGCTGACCAAGCGCCACGAAGGCTTCTACAAGGGAACTCCCCAGCAGCTCCTCCGGGAGCTTGGGCAAGAAGAGGTCCGGGGTGAGTGGGTGGTCATTGTAACTCCTGGGCGCCAAGAGAGGCCTGCCATCGATCTCGACTGGCTCCTCAAACTCGATCTACCCAAACGGGAGAAGGCCAAGCTGATTGGAAAGATAACGGGGGAGAGTGCCAAGGAAATTTATCGAAAACTTATCGACAATTAGGTACAATTCCCCCATGTATGTCTATGGCAAACAGATCTTTTTCTACCTGTTGGAGCGCCATCCAGAGCGGATCCGGGGGGTCTTTGTCACCAAGCCCCTCGATCGCAAGGTTGTGGCCCGGCTAAAAGAGCTCGGTATCGAGCCGATAGTAATCGACAATAGACGGGCCCAGGCCTTGGCCCGGGGGGGCAACCACCAGGGATATATCGTCTTGATCGATCCCCCTCCCCTCACGGATTTGGAGAGCCTCAAGGCCGGGCGCTTTCTGGTGGTCCTCTACGGTGTGACCGACGTGGGGAACATCGGATCCATCATCCGAAGCGCCTACGCCCTCGGGGCCGATGGGGTGGTGCTCACCAATGTCCGTTCCATCAAGTTGGAAGGGGTGATTCGAACCAGCAGCGGGGCAGCTCTCGATATGCCTCCAGCTCTGGTTCCCAACGCCCTCGATCTCATCAAGGAGCTCCACGATGTGGGCTTCACGGTTTATGGAGCCCACATGGAGGGGGTGGATGTGCGCCAGATCCAATTTCGCGGGAAGCGGGCCATCGTGCTTGGAAGTGAGGGCGAGGGGATCGCTCCCAAGGTCTTGGATCGGTGCGATGGAACTTTGCGTATTGCCATGCGTCGGGAGTTCGATTCGTTGAACGTCTCCGCCGCTGGGGCAATCTTCATCGACAGGATGCGAGATGAGTGACTTGGAACGACTCAAGCAGATGGATCCAGCCGAGGTCCAAAAGCGGACCTACATCGCTCCCAAAGTCCTGGCCGACTTGTTGGAGGGGCGTTTTGATCGTCTCGGTCTCCGGGCCAAGGCGGTGGGGCTGGTGAACATTTTGGAGCGGGAGCTGGAGCTGGACTTGCGGGAGCTGCGCCGCCAGATCGACGAGTATTACGGGACCCAGGAGCAGGCCGAAATTGAGAAGTTGGAGCGCCTCGAAGAGGAGCGGAAACACTCCTGGATTGGATGGTCTCTGGCGGTGCTCCTCCTGATCGCCATGGCTGGAGGCTATTACTACTACTTCCTGAAGCAAAAATCTTCCCAGGAGGAGCCAGATCCGGCCAAGCATCCCGATCCCACCTATTTCGCCTTCGAGACCCCGAGCCAGCCAACTCCGCCCCTCATCCAGGATCAGGTTCTAGCCGAAGAGTCTTCGTCTTCTGAAGAGGCAGAGAGCTCCAGTGCGAGGCAAGAGGAGCCCTCGAGTCAGAGCTCTTCCTCCTCTTCGAAGGTTTCCAGTAGTAAGGCGGCTATGGAGGAGCAAGAGGTTGTTCCCTTCCAGGAGGAGGCTTCTTCCTCCTTGGCTTTCGCTCCTTCATCTTTGCGCATTCTCCCGAAGAGCAAGCTTTGGGTCGGAGTCATCTATTTGGATACTTATGAACGCAAGCAGTATCTCACTGCCCAGCCCATTGAGCTCAATGGCTCCAGAGATCTGCTCATCGTCACGGGCCATGGCCTCTTGACTATCGAGGCTGGTTCCCAACGCCACGAGCTCAACAAGAGGGGGAAACAGCGCTTCCTCTACAAGGATGGCTCCCTTGAGCCCATCGATGCCAAGACTTTCCGGGACTACAACAGGGGGAGAAATTGGTAAGGCTCCTTTGGCTCTTCCTCCTTGGAGCGGGCCTCCTTTTTGCCAGCTCCATCGAGGCTCAGATCCAGCGGCTCCTGGGTCCCCAGCTCTACCAGCAAAACGCCCAGGCGATCCGGGCCCTCGTGGCCAGTACCAACCTGCGCCGCCCGGATGGGCGTCTCGATATTGTCCGGACCATCGCCCTCTTGGAGCGGGTGGGGATCTTTCCCCAGCGTTTTTCCCAGAAACAGAGGCAGGAGGTCTCTTTCATGGCCTCTGGAGCCCCCTACTTGCTCATGTTTATGGCCGAAGCGGCCCTCCAGCAGGCCGGGATCTATCGGAGCCAGCTGGTCGAACTCCGGTATGATGGGCGCAGGATCGTCGATCATCGGCGCTATGTGAGCCAACAGGGATTGGATCTGGGGAAGGTGGTCCGCTTCCTCCAGGCCAATGGAGTTCAGATCGTCGATTTATGGAATGACGGGGGGTGGCATCTGCTCCTGGACCTGCGCCATGCCAGAATTCCGGCCAAGCGACCTTCCTTGGAGGGAGAGTGGGTTCGCATACGCAAGAGCCTCTGGCTTGATGTTTGCCGTTTTGAGGCCCTTTATCTCCGGGCCAAGGGGCGCTGGTATCCCAAAATTGCCATCTACGATCGCTCCCTCGCCCCCCTCGATCTGATCCGGAGCAAGCGGGGACGCAAGGAGGTGGAGATCCTTTTGCCAAAAGGGGCCTGTTATATTAAAATTTCGGATCGGTTCACCCCAACCAATCTCAAGTCGGGGCTCTACCTGAGTGCACGATAAGGATGGCGATGTTTGAAGAGATACGATTCAACAAGATTGAGCGATTGCCAAAGTATGTCTTTGCCGAGGTCAACGAGCTCAAGATGGCCGCCCGGCGGGCTGGAGAGGATGTAATCGATTTTAGCATGGGCAATCCCGACGGGCCCGCTCCCAAGCATGTGGTGGACAAGCTCATCGAAGCGGCTCAAAAACCCAAAAACCATGGCTATAGCGTGAGCAAAGGGATCTATAAGTTGCGTTTGGCCATTTGCAACTGGTACGAGCGGCGCTATGGGGTGGCCCTCGATCCTGAGCGCGAGGCGGTTGCCACGATGGGGAGCAAGGAGGGCTATGTCCACCTGGTGCAGGCCATCACCAACCCAGGGGATGTAGCTATCGTTCCCGATCCGACCTACCCCATCCACTCCTACGCCTTCATCCTCGCAGGTGGAAGCGTGCACAAGATGGAACTCGCCTTCAACGAGCGCTATGAAGTGGACGAGGAGCGCTTCTTCGCCGATTTGCACCAGGCCCTCACCGACACCTTCCCCCGCCCCAAGTACCTCGTAGTCAATTTCCCCCACAACCCCTCGACCGCTACGGTTACCCCCGAATTCTACAAGGAGCTCGTCGCCTTAGCCAAGCGGGAGCGCTTCTACATCATCAGCGACATCGCCTACGCCGATCTCACCTTCGATGGTTATCGTACCCCCTCCATCCTCGAAGTGGACGGGGCCAAGGATGTAGCCGTCGAAAGCTTCACCCTCTCGAAGAGCTATAACATGGCGGGATGGAGGGTTGGATTCGTCGTCGGCAACGAGCGGTTGGTTGGGGCCCTCCAGAAGATGAAGAGCTGGATCGATTATGGGATGTTCACTCCAATCCAGGTAGCCGCCACCGTCGCCCTCAACGGCCCCCAGGAGTGTGTCGAAGAGATCCGCAAAACCTATGAGAAGCGGCGGGATGTCCTCATCGAATCTTTCGCCAGGGCCGGTTGGGAGATTGCCAAACCCAGGGCGACTATGTTCGTCTGGGCCAAAATCCCCGAACCCTTCCGGGCCAAGGGGAGCCTCGATTTTTCCAAGCGGCTCTTGACGGAGGCCAAAGTAGCGGTGAGTCCCGGAGTCGGTTTTGGCGAAGGGGGGCAAGAGTATGTACGCATTGCCCTCATCGAGAACGAGAAGCGGATTCGCCAAGCTGCACGAAACATCAAGCGCTTCCTGCGAGCTTATAAGGGGTGAGGGATGGTTGGAGTCGGGATTATTGGCGTTGGAACGGTGGGTCAAAGTGTGGTCTCCATTTTGGAGCGCAACAGGGATATTATCACCGCTCGGGCGGGGAAGGAGATTCGCGTTCTCAAAGGGGTGGTTCGGGACCTCTCCAAAGATCGGGGTGTTGCCATTCCCCTCACTACCAACCCCTACGAGGTAACCGACGATCCGAAGATCGATATCGTTGTGGAGCTCATGGGGGGGGTCGAGGAGCCCTATCGGCTGGTCAAGCGGGCTCTAGAGCACAAGAAGGCCGTAGTCACGGCCAACAAAGCCCTGCTAGCCTATCACCGCTATGAGTTGAGCGATCTAGCCGGGGATTTGCCCTTCGAATTTGAAGCCAGCGTGGCTGGAGGTATCCCCATCATCAAGGCCTTGCGAGATGGGTTGAGTGCCAACCACATCGAGGCCCTTCGGGGGATCATGAATGGGACTTGCAACTACATCCTCACCGAGATGGACCAGAGGGGACGCCCCTTCGACGAGGTGCTCCAGGAGGCCCAACGCCTCGGCTATGCCGAAGCCGATCCCAGCTTCGACATCGATGGCTACGATGCGGCCCACAAGCTCTTGATCCTCGCCTCCATCGCCTATGGAATCGATGCCAAGCCGGAGGAGATCCTTGTGGAGGGGATTCGCTCCATCGATAGAATCGATTTCGAGTTTGCCCGGGAGTTTGGCTACACCATCAAATTGCTGGCCATCGCCAAGCGGCGGGGGGAGCAAATCGAGCTTCGGGTCCATCCGACCCTCATCAAGAGCCGGGAGATGATTGCCAAGATCGATGGGGTTATGAATGGGATCAGCGTCATCGGGGATGCGGTGGGAGAGACGATGTTCTATGGTCCAGGGGCTGGAGGAGACGCCACGGCCAGTGCGGTGGTAAGTGACATCATCGAGATCGCTCGGGGGGGCAAATGCGCTCCGATGTTAGGGTACAAAAAGCCTCTGGAGGAGGGATTCCATCTCGCCCCCAAGGAGCTGATCACCAGCAAGTACTACCTGCGCTTGGTGGTAACCGACCGCCCTGGAATCTTGGCCAAAATCGCTTCCATCTTCGCCACAATGGGTATTTCCATCGAATCGATGCTCCAGCGGGGGGGATCCCAGGAGGCGGCGACCCTCCTCCTTTCCACTCACCGCTGCCTCGAACGGGACTTCCAACAGGCCCTCACGACCCTGAAGCGCCAACCCTTCGTCCAAGAGAGCCCCGTTATGATTAGGATCGAAGATTAACTCCGTTCCTCCCTGGAGGACTCAGCTTCCCTTGGGTAGTATTTGGAAAAACGGAGCGTGGGAGGGAGGATGGAGCTTCAAAGTGTTTGCACCTACTGCGGGGTTGGATGTGATATCGTGGCCCAGGTGGAGGGGGGGCGTATCGCCAAGGTCTTTGCCGATCCAAGAGGGGTGGTGAGTCGAGGCCACCTCTGTATCAAGGGGCGCTACGGCCACCAGTTCCTCGAGAGCCCCCAGCGGATCTTGGGTGCTTATGTGCGCCGCTCCTTTGTAGAGGCCAATCCCCACCTCTTTGGCGATGTCTCCCTGGGAGAAGGGTTTGGGGAGTTGCTGGCCATCGACTACGAGGATGGATACCGGATCGTCGCCGCGAAACTCCGGGAGATCATGGCCCAGGATGGGCCCGAGAGTCTGGCGTGTATCGGGGGGGCCCGGACCAGTTGCGAGAGTGGCTACCTCTTCCAAAAGGTCGCCCGGGAAGTCCTTGGAACCCCCCATGTGGACAATTGTGCCCGGGTCTGCCACTCTCCAAGCCTCAAGGGACTCCGGGCCACCATTGGCGAGGGGGCGGCCACCAACCCCTTCGACGATATCTACGAGAGCCAACATATCCTCGTAGTCGGCTCCAATACCACCGAGGCCCATCCCATCGTGGCCAATCGGATCATCGAGCAGGTTCGCAAGGGCAAAGCCAAACTCTCCATCATCGATGTCCGTAGGATCCCCCTGGCCAAGTTTGCCCACAATACCTTGATTATCCCCTTCGAGAGCAATCTCCTCCTTTTGAACATGATTGCCCGGGCCATTTTGGAGCGGGGATGGGAAAATAGGAGCTTTCTCCAGGAGCGTTGCCGCGGCTTTGAGGAGTACCGAGAGGCGATTTTGGCCGATCCCCTGGCCGATCCCCACCTCTTTGCCCAAATGGAGGGGTATGCGGATCTAGTGGAGCGCATCTATGAGCTAGCCTACGATCTAACCCACAAGCGGAGCCTCATCCTCTGGGGCCTTGGTGTAACCGAACATCTGGATGGGAGCTATGGGGTGATGGCTTTGAGCCACCTCGCCCTTTTAAGTGGCAATATCGGCAAACCTGGGGCTGGTCTCATGCCCTTGCGAGGCCAGAACAATGTCCAAGGGGCCTGTGATATGGGGATGCTCCCCTACTACCTCCCCGACTATCGGATCCCACAACGGGAGGGGCTGATGACCCCTGATATCGTCGAGGCCATTTTGCAAGGCAAGATCCGGGGGCTCTGGAATATGGGGGAGGATCTAGCCCACATCCACCCCAACCAGACCAAGGTCCAGCAGGCTCTGGAGCGTCTTGAACTTCTGGTGGTCCAAGAGGTGATGTTCAACGAGATCACCAAACATGCCCACTTCATCTTTGGAGTCAAGAGCGGCTACGAAAAGAGTGGGGTCTACATCAACGCTGAGCGACGCCTCCATCTCTCCCAGCCCCTGGTCTCCTCTCCCTTGCCCGACGATTGGGAGGTGATCCAAGGCATTGGGGCCCATTTCGATGCCTCCCTCCACTACGCTCAAAGCGAAGAGGTGTGGGAGGAGGTGCGCCGGGTGGCTCCGGAACGCTTTGCAGGGGCAAGTTATGATCTGTTGCAACGGAAGCGTCTCGAAGGGATCCAGTGGCCAGTTGTCCAGGGAGGCGAAGGGACTCCGAGACTCCATGTCGAGCGGTTTCGCACTCCCGATGGCTATGGCCACTTCCACTACCACCAGTATGAGATGCGCGGGATGGTCCAGGAGCTCTTGGAGGGGCTTCCCCGCCACTTCTATTTGACGACTGGGCGCATTCTGGCCCATTACAACAACGGGGCCCAGACCAAGGCGGTGGCCCAACTGGCCAAGCGCTATCCCGAAGATATCCTCTGGGTCTCCCAAGAGGACCGGGACTATTTTGCCAACCGGGATCGGGTAGTCCTCGTGAGCCAGTATGGGCGCAGTGCCCCCCTGCCCATTTGCTTCACCTCAGCCCTTCGATCTGGGACTCTCTATACCACCTTCCACCACGCCGCCAGTAGGATCAACTACCTCTTTGGCGACGAGGGGGACCACTTCGTCAAAACGGCCCGATTCAAATCGATCCAGGTCCAGGTAGTATGAGTCGGGTCAAGGGGTTTGCTGCAGAGGAGCGGGCCGCTTCCTATCTCCAGGAGCTAGGTTTTACCATCGTGGAACGCAACTTCACCATCCGGGGCGGGGAGATCGACATCGTCGCTTCCAAAGGGGGGATCCTCCACTTCGTTGAGGTGAAGTATTCGGCTCACCGCCCTCCCCATGAACGTATTACCCCAGCCAAGATCCAGCGTTTGAGCCGGGCAATTGCTATCTACATGGCGCGTCGCGGCTTTGATCTTCCCTACCAGTTGGATGCCTTGTGCATTTGGGATGGAGGGATCGAGCTGGTCGAAAACATCACCCTATGAGGAGCCGTTAAGGAAATTTGAGTATAATTTTACTCCCAAAAACCATCAAAGAAAGGAAGGAGTCGTAATGGGAAAATATGTAGAGCTGACGAAAGGAAACTTTGACGAAGTTATCAAGAACAACAAAGTCGTAATGGTCGATTTCTGGGCCCCTTGGTGTGGACCTTGCCGCATGATCGCACCTATCATCGACGAGTTGGCCGAAGAGTATGAAGGGAAGGCGGTGATCGCTAAGGTCAACACCGATGAGGAGCAGGACATCGCCATCCAGTACGGAATCCGATCGATTCCCACCATTCTCTTCTTCAAGGATGGGGAGCTGGTGGATCAGATGGTCGGTGCCGCTAGCAAGGATGTCTTCAAGCAGAAACTCGATGCCCTTCTCTCCTAGATCAAAAAGCGGGATCTTCCCCGCTTTTTAGCGACTTGAAAGCCTCATTGCACAATCATCTCTCAAAGACTCCAAAGGACTTCTCATGCTTGATGTAGCGATTGTCGGTGGAGGCCCTGCCGGGTTGACAGCCGGGCTCTATGCCAGTCGAGGTGGGCTCAAGGAGGTGGTTCTCTTCGAAAAGGGGATGCCTGGAGGAGCCATTACCCAGTCGAGTGAAGTGGAGAACTATCCAGGCTATTGTGAGCCGGTGAGTGGCATGGAGCTCATGGAGTGTTGGCCCAAACAGGCCGAGCGTTTCGGAATGCGCCATGAGATGAAGGAGGTGCGCCGGGTCCGCCGGGAGTGTGATGGGAGCTTCATCCTAGAACTTGCCGACGGAAGCCAGCGTCGGGCCAAGGCGGTGATCGTTGCTACAGGAAGTACCCCGAAACGGGCTGGTTTTGAGGGAGAAGAGGAGTTCCTCGGACGGGGGATTAGCACATGTGCCACATGTGATGGTTTTTTCTACAAGGATCAGGAGGTAGCGGTCCTGGGGGGCGGGGATACCGCTTTGGAAGAGGCCCTCTATCTGGCCCGAATCGCCTCCAAAGTCTACCTCATCCACCGTCGGGACCGGTTTCGGGCGGCTCCAAGTACGGTAGAACGGGTCAAGAAGAATCCCAAGATCGAGTTGATCCTCAATGCCACAGTCAAGAAGGCCTACGGGGACGAGCGGGGGCTCCAGGGAATCATCATCGAGCAGAATGGGAAGCTCATCGATTTGAAGGTTCCTGGTCTCTTCGTCTTTGTGGGGAGCCAGGTAAACAACGAGGTCCTCAAACAAGAAGATGGGACCTTCTTGTGCGAGGTGAATGAGCGGGGGGAGGTGGTGGTCGATTTGAAGATGCGCACCTCCATTCCAGGCCTTTATGCGTGTGGGGATGTGCGAGCCGATGCAGCCAAACAGGTGGTCTGCGCCGCCGGTGATGGGGCTGCTGCCGCCGTCGATCTCATCGGCTACATCGAGAAGATAGGGGAGTTGAAGCCATGCTAAGGATAGGTGTCTATGGGGGGAGTGGACGGGTTGGCTCCCTCGTCGTCAAGAATCTCCAGGCCGATCCCGAGGTAGAAATTGGAGCGGTCCATGTCCTTGAGGGGATCGATCTCCCCCTTCCAGGCCTTCTGGTGACCAACGATCTCTCCACCCTCATCGAGAGAAGCGATGTGATCATCGATTTCACCCTGCCCGAGGGGACCCAGGCCCTTTTGGAAGCCCTCTTGGAGCGGCCCAAACCCCTGGTGAGCGGAACGACCGGACTCAACCGCCACCAACAGAACCTCATGGTGGAGCTCTCCAACAAGGTGCCTGTGTTGTACGCCACCAATATGAGTCTCGGGATCGCCCTCCTCAAGCGACTTGTGGCGATGACGAGCGAGAAGTTAGGGGATTTCGATATCGAGATCGTCGAGATGCACCACCGCCACAAGCGGGACGCTCCCAGCGGGACGGCCCTCACCCTCGCCGAGTATGCCGCCAAGGCGAGGGGCTTGGATCTCGACAAGGTACGGGTGAGCGGTCGGGACGGCAATATCGGCCCACGCAGCAAGGAGGAGATCGGAGTCTTCGCCTTGCGGGGAGGTGATATCGTTGGGCGCCATACCGTTGGTTTCTATAACGATGGGGAGTTCATCGAACTCCACCACAGCGCCACGAGCCGAGATACCTTCGCCAAAGGGGCCATCAAGGCGGCCAAGTGGATCGTCCACCAGGAGCCGGGACTTTATAGCATTGACGACTGTTTGGGATTGTGAGCATGGTCTCCATTGGTGAGAAGTGTTCGGTCGTCGGGCTCTTCAATGTGCCCGAGGCTGCCAAGTATGCCTATTTTGGCCTCTTTAGCCTCCAGCATCGGGGGCAGGAGGCGGCGGGAATCGCCAGCAGCGACGGGGAGAAGATCCACATTGTCAAGAATCGGGGCCTCGTGACCCAGGTCTTCGACGAGGAGAAGCTCCAACTCCTCCAAGGGGACGCAGCGGTAGGCCATACCCGCTACTCCACGGCGGGGGAGGATTCGGTCCTCGACGCCCAACCCATCTTTGCCCGCTACGACCTGGGCCAAATCGCCGTGGTCCACAACGGCAACCTCACCAACGCCCGCCAAGTCCGCCAGGAGCTCATCAAGGAGGGGGCGATTTTTCAAACCTTCATGGATACCGAAAACCTCATCCACCTCATCGCCCGCAGTCACAAGGAACAGCTCTATGACCGGATCATCGAGGCCTTACACCGGATCGAGGGGGCCTACTCCCTCATCTTTTTGAGCCGCAAGAAGATGTTTGCCGTCCGGGATCCCCACGGCTTTCGCCCCCTCTCCATGGCTCGACTTGGGGATGGGTGGGTGGTCGCTAGCGAGACATGTGCCTTCGATCTCATCGGGGCCGAGTATGTCCGGGATATTCGGCCCGGGGAGCTGGTGGTCTTCGAGAAAGGGCAAGAGCCCCGCTCTATCCAGGTCTTTGAGGCCACTCCCCATAAGTGCGTCTTCGAGTACATCTACTTTGCAAGGCCTGATAGCCTCGTCTTTGGCAAGAGCGTTTACCAACTGCGCAAGGCGATGGGGCGTGAGTTGGCCAAGGAGTACCCGGTCCAAGCGGACATAGTGGTTCCCGTTCCCGATAGCGGTGTGGCTGCCGCCCTTGGATATGCCGAGGCCAGTGGGATCCCCTTCGAACTTGGGATCATCCGAAACCACTATGTGGGGCGTACCTTCATCGAGCCGACCCAAGCCATCCGGGATCTCAAAGTCAAGATGAAGCTCAATCCCATCAAGGAGGTTATCCGGGGGAAGCGGCTCATCGTCATCGACGATAGCATCGTGCGGGGGACTACCTCCCGGAAGATCGTCGGGATCCTCAAGGAGTTCGGGGCCAAAGAGGTCCATATGCGTATCTCGGCCCCTCCCACCACGGGGCCATGCTACTACGGGGTCGATACCCCGACCAAGGAGGAGCTCATCGCTTCGAAGATGAGTGTCGAGGAGACCCGGCGCTACATTGGAGCCGATACCTTAGCCTATCTTTCCATCGAGGGACTACTTCGAAGCGTGGGGAACGATCAAAGTTATTGTATGGCATGTTTCGATGGAAACTATCCCATCCAACCTAGGGAATAGGGGGCCATAGCCTTTGCAAGAGTTGCGCACCTTTGGACGATATCTTCGAGCCAAGTTCAAGAGGCGGGTCAAGAAGATCCCCCTCGGTCTGGAGGGTTTTACCTGCCCCAATATCGATGGGACCGTAGCCCGGGGTGGGTGTACTTTTTGTGAGAATGAATCCTTTAGCCCCAACTTGGCCCGGAGTAAACGCTTCTTCCTCAATCCCCAGAGCAAGGAGAATCCCCTCCTCCAGCGCCAGCTTCTTCAAATCACCACCCAGTACCGTAAGACGATGGCCCACTACCAGCAATTGGGCTATCAAGCCTTCCTCGCCTACTTTCAGGCTTTCACCAACACCTACGCTCCCCTCTCTACCTTGCAAAGGCTCTACGAACACGCCCTCGCTCAACCAAATTGTGTGGGGCTGAGCATCGGAACCCGGAGCGATAGTGTTACTGAGGAGCTGTTGGACTATTTGGTGGAGTTGGATCGGGAGTGGGAGGTATGGATCGAGTATGGGATCCAGAGCGTCTTCGATGAGACCCTCCAGCGGATCAACCGGGGACACGATGTAGCTAGTGTCAAGGAGTGGATCGAGAAGACCAAGGAGCGGGGGCTTCGGGTCTGTGGTCACCTCATCTTCGGCCTTCCCGGAGAAACCAGGGAGATGATGCTAGCAAGTGTGGCCAAGGCGGTAGAGTGGGGATGTGACGCCATCAAGATCCACCCCCTCTATGTGGTCAAGAATACCGCCCTCGCCATCGATTATCAAAAGGGGCGTTTTACCCCTATCTCTCAAGAGGAGTACATCCAGACCCTCGTGGAGGCCATCAAGCTCCTCCCTCCTCAGATGATCATCCAGCGTGTGACTGCTGGGATCGGGGATGAGAGCCTGCTGGCTCCTGCTTGGTGCGCGAATAAGAACAGCCAGCTCAAGGCGATCCGCCAGGCCCTCAAAGGGGCTGGCTACCTCTACTAGGAGCTGGACTCCTCCTTGTTGGCCTGGGGCATTTGGGCAGGCTCTTTTTTCTTGTTGAACTCCTTCATGAAAGCGCTCAGTTTCGCTCGCAGCTCTTCGAAGATATTCTTGGTGCTGCTCTCCTCTTCTCCTAAGATCTGCTCGATCTTCTCGATCTCTTCCAGGAGTGGTTTGTAGTCCTCTTCGACCCGTCCATATCCAAGGGCCTGGGCAAGGAGAAGCTGCTCTTTGGCGTAGGCCGTGAGTTTTTTCAACTCCTCTTTGTCGGCGTTCTCTTGATCTTTGGTCAGCTCGCTCGCCCGTTCAATGGCCTGCTCAGCCCGCAGGATCGGCAATGGGATGACGATCTTTTCCACCACCAAGGTTTCGAGAACCTCCACCAGCAGGGCAATGGCCTCTTCAAACTTCTCTGCCTCGATCTGGGGCACAATGGCTTTGAGGGCCACAGGATAGGTGCCAATGGGCAAAGCGGTAATGTAGATGTCCAGCTCGCTGGCTAGATTGAGCATAATATCCCTGGCCGCTTGGAGTTCACCAGCATCGATGAGCTCCTTGACTACCCGCTTGGCCTCGATGATATCGTCAATGGTTCCTGGGAAGTCGATGATCTGCTCTTTTACATCGACTGGAACCAGCTGCAACGATGGATCTCGGGCAATGAGGACTTCCAGTTTCCCAAGGACCTTCTCGATGGTGGCCAGGGCCTCCTCTTTGTTCTTCTTCTTCAAATGTTCGATCACGTCGATGATCATATTGACCGCGTCCACGGCCTCCTGGGCCACCTTTTGACCTTGTTGGTCGACATAGCGCTCCTTCGCCTCTTCGACCTTTTTGGTCACTTCCTTTTGCTCTTGAAGTCGCTTCTTGTTGCTCATTTTAGTCTCCTTTTGGTAGGCTTTTTATTGGATAATTATAAGCCAATTTGAGCAACAAAAGTGCTACTAAAGTAGCAAAGGGATCGCAAGCTGGCTGGAGGGGTTCTTGGGATTTAGCTCTTGCGGTCCTCGAGGGCTTCGGTCCTCTAGCGACCGATGCGCCCCCGTTTACACCCCCGTGGCGCTTTTGGAGCTTGGAGGATCAATTGGGCCAAAGGGGTTTGGGAAAAGTTGCTCCCACGTAAATTGATGCGCATCTCGGTGAGGTATCCATCCTTGCAGACGAACTTGACCCGCCGCCCGGCTCCCTTCCCGAAGGCCTTGTCAAAGACTTTGCGGATCTTGTAAGTTTGGACGATCTTACCTCGATGTTCCAGGAAGAAGTCCCGAACCGGGGAGTCGTTGAGTTGGGCTACTAGAGCGATGGAATCGAGGAAGTAGATCTCTGGATCGGCGTAACAGCTTCCATGTTTGACCCACTCGTGTTTGTGCAGTCCGCTAAAACTCCCGGGCATGTAGGTGTAAAGGAGCTCCAGGAGTTCTGGGGAGAGTTTGAGGGGGATCTTCTCCCAGTGCCCCCGTTTGTCCAAGATCTTGGCCCTAGCACTTACCTTGCAATACTCCTTCCCCTTAGGCCAGAGGCCGTGGAGGGTGAAGTTCTCCATCCAGAAGGGCAGGGGCCTGCGGCACTCCCGATAGCGTTCGACCTTGCAAACTGATGGATACCACTGGACAGCCAAGATGGCGGTGATCTCCTTGGCGAAAAGGGAGACCCCCAGCAAGAGCGCAGCGATCAATCCTCTCATCTATCCCTCCTTTGAGCCTTCTCTTCGATACCACTGCGTCCAAAACGGCGGCGCAACTCGGCATAGAGGAGTTCTGGAGAGATATTGGCCCAGGCCAGGGCGACCAGGAGATGGTAGAGCAGATCGGCTCCTTCGTGGACGATCTCTTCTTGCTTCTTTCCCTTGATGGCCAGGGCTACCTCCCCAGCCTCCTCGATCACCTTCTTCAAGATCGCATCTTCCCCCCGATGGAAGAGCTTGGCGGTCCAACTCTTGGTGGGGTCGGCCTCTTTACGCTCTTGAATCACATGGTAGAGGCGATCGAGGATATCGGTATAGAGCTGGTCGGGGTCTTGGATGGGTTGGGCCGTGACGCTCTGGGTGGTCAAATCTTTGTAGAAACAGGAGAGACGCCCGGTATGGCAAGCGCTTCCATGCTGTTCTACCTCCAACAGAATTGCATCGTTGTCGCAATCGAGCTTGATGGAGTGGACCTTCTGGTAGTTGCCACTCTTTTCCCCCTTCTTCCAAAGGCGCTGGCGGCTCCTGGAGTAGTAGTGGGCATAGCCACTCTCCAAGGTCTTGCGCAATGCCTCTTCGTTCATATAGGCGAGCATGAGGACCTGGCCGCTGCCTCGCTCCTGGACAATAACTGGAACCAACGGGGTGCGCTCCCAATCGATTGCAAACTCCATCTATCCCTCCGTCGAAATGGCGACATGGTCCATGATACGCTGGCGTGCCAGGGCGCAATAGCCCGGATCGATCTCGACTCCAATCCCTCGCCGATCGAGGAGAGCCGCTTCGATGAGGGTCGTCCCACTTCCAAGGAAGGGATCGAAGATGGTATCCCCCACATAGCTGAAGAGTTTGATACAGCGCCGGGGCAGCTCCCTAGGAAAGGGGGCGGGGTGGCCGATACGCTTCTTGCTCTCACCAGGAAAGGTCCAAAGGCCGTTGGTCCACTCCATGAACTCCTCCTTGCTGATATCACTCCTACCTCGATAATCTTTTTTCCATCGCTCCTTGTAGAAGACGATGATCAGCTCCACCGGGGCAATCACATAGGGAGCACTGGCGCTCATCCAGCTCCCCCAGGCGGTGCGGCGGCTGATATTCCCCTCGTTCCAGACGATGGTGCTCTGGTAGGACCAACCGACCTCTTGGGCGATTTTGGTCAAATCGGCTCCCACAGGCTTGAGGCCCCCTTTGTTCTTGTCCAGGGGAACGTTGAGGCAGAGCCTAGCGGTCGGTTTGCTCCAGCGGTAGCAATTCTCCAACCAGCTGCGGCTAAATTCGAGGTACTCCTCGTAGCTCAAGGTATCGCTATGGCGATTGTACTCGATCCCTACATTGTAGGGTGGGGATGTGACGATGAGGTCGATGAAGGGGGTCTTGAATAGATCTTGGTCGAGGATGTTGGCGTTGTAGATGGTAATGGGTTCTTCGTGGTAGTACGGTTTCAATGGACTTCCCTTTGCAGGGGAGGGAGACTCCCCTTATTGTGTAGCGCTGCTGGCGCGTTGGTGGTCTTTGCTATCGATCCAGATGTTGGGCACCGCCCCACCTGGGGTGAGGAAGATCTTGGCATCCCTATTGGCCTTGAGGGCCTCGTTGAAGCCCCCTTGGACCTCGATCTGCTTGAGTTGGAGGAGTTCGGGGGAGAGGCTCTTGGAGATTTCGATGTTGGCTTGGGCTTTGGCCCGGGCCTCAATCATGATCCGCTCCGCCTCTCCCTGGGCTCGAATCTTCTTGGCCTCTGCCTCTCCTCGAGCCTGGGCTGCCCGCTTCTCCGCCTCTTGCTTGGCCTTTTCCACTTCATACTTCATCCGCTCGGCCTCCTGTTTGGCGATCTGGACCCGTTCGATCTGGGCCTTGATCTTGGGAGGGAGCTTGATGGCTCGCAATTGGACGGCGATAAGCTCGACCGGCTTGTTGGGGAGCTTGTTGATCTCCTCGGCAATGGCATTTTGAATCTTGATGGCGATCTCATTCCGCTTGACCGGGAGGTCCTCAGCCTTGTACTGGCCTATGACATTCCGGACCACATCCCGTACGACGGGGTTGATGATCTTCTCCTCCCAATTGAGCCCCCATTCGGCGATGGTCTGGGGGGCTTTGAAGGGGTTGAGGCGGTATTGGACGGTGAGCTCGATGTCGACGGGAAGCCCCCGGGCGTCGAGGACCTCGATGGCTGGGCGCAAGAGGACCCCGCCCCCGTATTCTGGGGTGTTGATGCTGCTCTTGTAGTTGATGACCCGCACCCGGGTGTCGACCTTGATGATCCGCTGGATTCCCGGGACGAAGAAGTGGATCCCAGGCTCCAGGGGAACCGGATCGAACTTCCCAGCCGTCACCTTGATCCCAACCTGACCCGATTCGATGATGGCGTAGGGCTTGGCAATGATGAAGAGGATGGCGATAGCGATGATGACGTAGATGATGGTCGCCCGCTTCCCAAACTCCTGGAGGGGTTGGGGGGGCTCGTTCTGGTCGTTGTGTTGGCGTTTGAAGTAGTCGTTGAGATCGGCTGGCATGAAGGCTCCTTAGATGTAGGTGAGCATATGGGCGTAGGTTGGATCCCGTCCGTAGACGATGTCGAAGTAGGCCTCTTGAAGCTCCCGGGTCATCTCCCCTCGGCTTCCGTTGCCGATGGTACGTCCATCCACTTCCCGGATGGGAGTTACCTCGGCGGCGGTACCGGTGAAGAAGGCTTCGTCGGCGATGTAGACCTCATCCCGGGTGATCCGGCGCCGCTCAATGGGAATACCCTTGGCCTGGGCGATCTGGAGGATCGTATCCTGGGTGATGGATTCAAGGGAGTTGTCGTTGGGCGGGGTGATGAGACGGCCGTCGCGTACGATGAAGAGGCACTCCCCACTCCCTTCGGCCACAAAACCCTCGTCGTCCAGGAGGAGGGCCTCCTCGTAGCCGGCGATGAGAGCCTCGTACTTAGCCATCTGGGAGTTGAGGTAGTTGCCTACGGCTTTGGCCTTGCCCATCGTGGACTTGACGCTGTTACGGGCGAAGGAGGAGATCTTCACCCGAATCCCCCGCTCAAGCCCCTCTTCTCCTAGATAGGCTCCCCACTTCCAGGCGGCAATGGCCACATTGACCGGCGCCTTGGCGTGGTAGAGTCCCATGACCCCGTAGCCAAGATAGACGAGGGGGCGGATGTAGACATTGGAATCGAAGCCGTTGCGCCGCAAGAGTTCGATTTGGGCCTCCTCCAGCTCCTCTTGGCTGTAGGGGACCTTGATGGCGACGATCTTAGCCGAGTTGAGGAGCCGTTTGGTGTGATCCTGGAGGCGGAAGATAGCAAGACCCCGCTGGGTTTTGTAGGCCCTCGTCCCTTCAAAGACCCCATTTCCATAGTGGAGGGTATGGGTGAGGATGTGAACCTTGGCCTCATCCCAGGGCACGAAAGTTCCATCCATCCAGATATATTGCGCTTTTTCCACATCGATCCTTTGGAGTGGGAATTTCGCGATTGAGAGTCGCTTAAGTCTATCAAAAAGTGAATAAGATATAATTTAAAAAATCGTTAAAAGAGGAGCTTTGATGGTTGAAGCGAAGATCTACTTTGGCTCGACCCCAGAGACCAAAGAGGAGCGCATAGTCGTTCGCAGCCCCTTCAACGACAAGCCTGTGAGCAGCTATCCTAAGTGTGACGCCGATGATGCCCACAAGGCCCTCCAGATCGCCAAGGAGGCCTTCGAGCGCCACCAGGAATCCCCCCTCTCCCAACGGATCGCCTGGCTCCGGGATGTGGCGGCAAAACTGGCCCAGCGCAAGGAGGAGTTCGCCCTCATGATCACCAAGGAGGTGGGTAAACCCATCGCTTTTAGCCGGATCGAGGTGGATCGGGCCATCGAGACCATCACGCTCAGCGCCGATTTTGCCACCGCCCTGGTCGGGGAGACTATCAACACCGATGCTACTCCCAGCGGCCGCAAGAGTTTGAGCTTTTACAAGCGGGTTCCTGTTGGCGTGGTGGTGGCTATCACCCCTTTCAACTTCCCCCTCAACCTTTCGGCCCACAAGTTGGCTCCAGCCCTGGTGGCCGGTAACAGCGTGGTCTACAAGCCGACTCCCGAAGCTCCGGCCACAGGCTACATGCTGGCCAAACTCTTTATCGAGAGTGACCATGCCCTTCCCGACATGCTCAGCGTCGTCTATGGGGACGCAGAGGTGGGTTCTGCTCTGGTGCGCAGCGAAATTCCCCGGAAAATCAGCTTCACTGGAAGCGTTCCCGTGGGCAAGATCATCTGTCAAAATGCTGGGATCAAGAAGGTGAGTCTGGAGCTTGGAGGCAACGCCGCCAGCTATGTGGATCGGAATGCCGACATCGCCAAAGCTGCTGCCCGGTGTGCAGTTGGAGCCTTTGTCAACAGCGGCCAGGTCTGTATCAGCTTGCAGCGTATCTATGTCCACGAAGAGGTCTACGAGGCCTTCGGGGAGGCTCTCGTCGCCGATACGAAGCGGCTCAAGGTGGGGGATCCCTACGAGCCGGATACCTTCATGGGGCCCCTCATCAGCGAAGAGGCCGCCATTCGGGCGGAGCGGTGGGTGCAAAGTGCCATCGCCGCAGGGGCAAGACCCCTCTTGGAGCCCAGGCGTGAGGGGCGCTACTTCTACCCGGCCATTCTCGCCGATGTACGGGACGATATGGAGATCGTATGCGAGGAGGTCTTTGCTCCCATCGTTAGTTTGGTCAAGGTCTCCAGCTACGAGGAGGCCGTTGCCAAGATGAACGACTCCCCCTATGGGCTGCAGTTTTCCATTTTCACCCGGGACATCGAACTGATCAAACGCTTCATCGACGATGCCCAAACTGGAGGGGTGGTGGTCAACGACATCCCGACCCTGCGTTTTGATATCCAACCCTACGGGGGGGTCAAGTATTCGGGAATTGGACGGGAGGGACCCAAATTCGCCCTGGAAGAGTATACTGAAATCAAATCCGTGGTGATCGTATGAAACTCTTGCTCATCGAAGATGACCGTTTCTACGCCAAGCAAGTGAAGGTCCTCCTCAAGGAGCGTTTGGGAATTGATGTGGATGTGGCTCGAAGCCTCAAGGAGTTTCGCGCCATCGAGAGTCTCGATCCATACAAATATGTGCTCCTGGATATCTACCTGGAGGATTGTATGGATTGCGGTCTGGTCGATGAGCTCATTGCCCAAGACAAACCGATCATCGTCATTACCTCCTCGGAGAATCTGGATATCTTCGAGAAATATAGCCGCAAAAAGATCATCGACTATGTGATCAAGCACGACATGGTCCGACTCGAATACCTCATCACCAAACTCAAGATCCTCCGCTTCCTAGAGGAGTACGGGGTCTTGCTGGTGGAGGATTCCCGAAGCTATCGGCGCTATCTCTACACCTTCTTCCACACCTACTACCCCTACTCCAACATCATGCTGGCCAGCTCCAAGGCCGAGGCGATGGAGATCCTCGAACACAACGACGACTTCATCAAGCTGGTCATCACCGACTATGTCCTCGATGGGCGGGAGACCGGGCTTGATCTGGTCAAGGCCATCCGTCAGAACTACCTCTATGAGGACATTGCGGTGGTGGCTCTCATGGCGATGGAGGTAAACAACATGATGGCCCGCTTCTTGAAGTCTGGGGCCAACGACTTCTTGGACAAGAGCTTTTCCAATGTGGAGTTTGTGTGCCGGATCGACAACGTGATCAAATCGATGATCCAGGTGGAAGAGATCAAGAACTACTCCACCAAGGACTACCTCACCGGCTGTTACAACCGCCGCTATCTCTTTGATGCAGGGTTGAAGATGTATTACAGCCTCAAGCGGCTGGATAAGGATGTCTCCATCGCCATCTTGGACCTGGACCACTTTAAACAGCTCAACGATACCTATGGCCATCTGGCGGGGGATCTGGTCTTGAAGGATTTTGCCCGCATCCTGCAAAATAGCATCCGGGGAAGCGATTTCGTCGTGCGCTATGGGGGAGAGGAGTTCCTCCTCTTCCTCGGTTCGTGTAATCGGGAGATGGCAAAGAAGATTGTGGAGGAGCGGGTCCGCAAAGAGGTGGAAAGAAGTGTAGTCCACTACGACGATGCGGCTATTACCTACAACTTCTCCTGTGGGATCTGTGATAGTGGAGAGAGTTTCGAGGAGCTCATCAAGGGAGCAGACAAGAAGCTCTATCTAGCCAAAGAGCAACGGGGGGTGACCATTGCCTAAGCGAGCTGGAGTGAGTGCCTGTTTATTGGGACGCCCTTGCCGCTACGATGGGCGGGATAAGCGGGACCAAGAGCTCATCGACGAGCTTGCAGACTGGGAGGTCGTACCCTTTTGTCCCGAGGAGGCGATTCTTGGAACGCCCAGGGAGACCATCGACCTGGTCCGGGGACGGGCCATCGGCAATGAGAGTGGGCGGGATTACACCGAGGCGATCCGTCGAGAGGCCGAGGACTTCGCCAGAGCCAATCCCGATCTGGAGGCCATCTACCTCAAGGCCAAATCTCCCAGTTGCGGCCTTACCAGTGCCAGGGAGTATGACGAGAATAAAAATCTCTTATCCCATCGAGCCAGTGGCATATTTGCAAAAGAGCTCAAAAAATGGTATAAAAGAGATATACTCAAGGAGCGGCGATGATCGAAGTAGGCCAGGAAGCTCCCAATTTCTGCCTCCCCAATCAGGATGGGGTGGAGATCTGCCTCCAGGATCTGCGGGGCAAGTGGGTGGTGCTCTACTTCTACCCCAAGGACAACACTCCCGGGTGCACCACCGAGGCCAAGGAGTTCACCCGCCATCTCCAGGAGTTCGAGGATCTGGGAGCAGTGGTTTTGGGGGTCAGTCCCCAGGGGTGTGGGAGCCATCGGAGCTTCATGGAAAAGCATGGCCTGGAGGTAACCCTGCTGTGTGACGAGGCCAAGGAGGTTCTCAAGGCCTATGGGGCTTGGGGGAAGAAGCGGGCCTATGGCAGGGAGTATGAAGGGGTGATTCGTACCACCGTTCTCATCGATCCTGAAGGCAGAATCGCCGCTTTCTGGCCTAAGGTCCGGGTCAAAGGACATGTGGAAGCGGTTCGCAAAGAACTTGAACGATTAAAGGAGGAGCGTGGAATATAGAAGCTACAATGTCAAGAGTTTCGTCAAACATCCCCTCGTAGCTACCCACCTCTCCCCCGAGGAGATCGAAGATATTCGGGTGGTGGCTCAAGTCTTTCCCTTCAAGGTGAACAACTATGTGATCGAGGAGCTCATTGACTGGGAGCACTACCACGACGATCCCATCTTCCGCCTCACCTTCCCCCACAAGCAGATGCTTGAGGCCGAGGATTTCCAACGGGTCAAGGAGGCGATGGCCAACCCTCAAGAGCTTGCCCAAGTGGTAGAATCGATCCGGCTCAAACTCAACCCCCATCCGGCCGGCCAGTTGCACAATGTTCCGGAAATTGGCGGGCGGAAATTGGAAGGAAGCCAACACAAGTACAAGGAGACGATCCTCTTCTTCCCCAAGCAGGGACAAACCTGCCACGCCTATTGCTCCTTCTGTTTCCGCTGGCCCCAGTTTGTTGGCATGGATGAGCTCAAATTTGCCTCCAAAGAGGTGGAGCTGCTCATCGAGTACATTCAGGCCCATCCCGAGATCACCGATGTCCTCTTTACAGGGGGAGATCCCCTCATCATGAGCACCAGATTGCTCCGGGCCTACATCGAGCCCCTCCTTGCGGCCAGGATTCCCCATTTGAGGAATATCCGCATCGGGACCAAGACCCTCGGTTTCTGGCCCTATCGCTTCACAAGGGACAAGGATGCCGACGATTTACTGCGCCTCTTTGAAGAGATCCGCAAAGCCGGCTACCACCTGGCCTTCATGGCCCACTTCAACCACTATCGCGAGCTCTTGACCCCCGCTGTACGGGAGGCTGTAGAGCGCATCCGATCGACGGGGGCTATCATTCGGACCCAATCCCCCATCCTACGCCATATCAACGACAGCGCCGAGGTATGGGCCAGGATGTGGAAGGAGCAGGTAGCTTTGGACATGATCCCCTACTATATGTTCGTCGCTCGCGATACCGGTGCTCAACACTACTTTGGAGTTCCCTTGGCCCGAGCTTGGGAGATCTATCGAGATGCCATCAGCCAGGTGAGCGGGTTGGCCAGGACGGTTCGAGGGCCCAGTATGAGTGCAACCCCTGGCAAGATTGCAGTAGTTGGAGTGAGCCAAGTGGGTGACCAGCAGGTCTTCGTCCTCAACATGCTCCAAGCCAAGAATCCAGACCTCGTGGATCGCCCCTTCTTCGCCAAGTACAATCCCGAAGCCCTCTGGATCGACGAGTTAGAGCCGGCTTTGAGTGAGAAGTTTATTTTCGAGTAAGCAATCTTTTGCTACAATCCTTCGCCTTTCAACTACACACGCGCTAATCCTTGTCGGGTTGCGGGCGCCGCCCGTTGATGAGCGCGGAGGCCAAACCTTATTCTACCAAGGAGCTGTTTTATGGTCACAATGAAGGATCTACTGGAGTGTGGGGTCCACTTCGGCCACCAGACCCGCCGCTGGAATCCCAAGATGAAACCCTTCATCTTCGGGGTACGCAAGAACATCCACATCATCGACCTGCAAAAGACGCTGCGCTACTTCCGCTACACCTACAATGTGGTCCGGGATGCCGCCAAGGAGGGGAAGACTATCCTCTTCGTCGGAACGAAGAAGCAGGCCAAAAATGCCATTGAGGAGCATGCCACTCGCTGTGGGATGCCCTATGTCAACTCCCGCTGGCTTGGGGGAACCCTGACCAACTTCAACACCATCCGAAAGTCGATCCGTAAATTGGAAGTGATTGAGGAGATGGAGCAGAGTGGCCAGATGGAGCTTTTGACCAAGAAAGAGGCCCTCATGCTCCGACGCAAGAAGGAGAAGTTGGAGAACTACCTCGGGGGAATTCGGGAGATGAAGCAGCTCCCCGATATGCTCTTCGTCATCGATGCGGTTCGAGAGCACATCGCCGTGAAGGAGGGGAACAAGCTGGCCATTCCTATTATCGCTCCCCTGGACACCAACTGCGATCCCGACCTCATCGACTACCCCATCCCAGGAAACGACGATGCGATCCGGAGCATCCAGCTCTTTTGTCGGGAGATCGCCAACGCCATTATCGAAGGAAAAGAGCTACGAGCCCAAGAGCTCGAAGGGGAAGAGGAGGAGCCGGCGGCGGTTCCAGCTAGTGAAGAGGAGAAGCGGGCCATTATCGAAGAGGCGGTAGCCGAGGGCGAAGCTGAGGAAGAAGTTGTGGAGGAGAAGGAGCAGTAATGGCTATTACAGCGGCACAGGTCAAAGAGCTTCGAGCACGCACCGGGGCTGGGATGATGGATTGTAAGAAGGCCCTCCAGGAGGCTGGAGGGGATATGGAAAAGGCCATCGAGATCCTGCGCAAAAAGGGGATTGCCAAGGCGGCCAAGAAGGCCGATCGTATCGCCAGCGAAGGGACAATCGCCGTCGAAGTCGCTCCAGATGGGCGCTGCGGGACGATCGTTGAGGTCAACTCCGAAACCGACTTCGTCGCTAAAAACGAAGAGTTCCAAGAGCTCGTGAATCGGGTCAAGAGCCATATCGCTACCAGCGGCGTCGAGACGGTGGAGGCCCTCTACGAGAGTACCATCGACGGGGTCACCTTCGAGGAGTACATGAAGGCCCAGATCGCCAAGATCGGGGAGAATATCGTGGTTCGCCGCTTCGATCGCATCTGTGTCCAGGAGGGACCTGGATTGGTGAGCGGCTATTTGCACATGGGGGGTAAAATTGGAGTCATCGTCGCGGCTGCCTGCGACAAAGAGGAGACCTGCCAGCAGATTCAGGGGATCTTGAGGGATATTGCTATGCACATTGCTGCCATGAATCCCCGCTATTTGGATGCCGAGAGCATTCCAGCCGAAGTGATCGAGAAAGAGAAGGAGATTGCCAGGGCCCAGCTTGAAAAGGAGGGCAAGCCGGCCAACATCATCGAGAAGATCATCCCAGGCAAGATCAAAAAGTTCATCGAAGAGAATACCCTTCTGGGGCAAAAGTTCGTCAAAGACGACAAGAAGAGTGTCCAGCAGGCCCTAGAAGAGGCGGCCAAAGCCGCTGGCGGTAGCGCCAAGATCGTCGGTTTCGTACGCTACGAGCTGGGTGAAGGTATTGAGAAGAAGCAAGAGGATTTTGCCGCCGAGGTAGCGGCTCAGATGAAATAGGGTGTATGGGAGCTCCCCTGCTGGAGGGGGTGGAGCTTGGCCACTCCTTCGATTACGAGCTCTTTGAAGGACTCTCCTTCCAGTTGCACGAAGGGGAGAGCATGGCTGTTGTTGGCAAGAGCGGTAGCGGGAAATCGACGCTGCTGCACATCTGTTCCACCCTTTTACCCCCTCGCAGCGGGGAGGTCTACCTCTTCCAAGAGCCGATCTACCGTCTCTCCAAGGAGCGCCTACTCTCTTTGCGACGCTACAAGGTGGGGATTATCTTTCAGTCCCACTACCTCTTCAAAGGCTTCACCGCCCGGGAAAACATCGAAGTGGCCGCCCTCATGGTGGGCCGTTCCCTCGATTTGGAGCTCATCCAACGCTTCCGTATCGCCCACCTCTTGGAGAAGAAGGTCTCGGAGTTGAGTGGGGGGGAGCAGCAGCGGGTGAGTATCGCCCGGGTCTTGACCAAGGAGCCAAAGATCATCTTCGCCGACGAGCCAACGGGGAATCTCGATTCCCAGACGGCCCAGGAGGTGATGGATTGGCTCTTCGAGTATGTACGCTTGCGCAAAGGGGGCCTCTTTCTAGTCACCCATGATATGGAATTGGCCTACCGCTGTGACAAGGTCTACCGCCTCGAAGGGAAGGGGCTAGTAGGGCTTCGCCCGTGAGAGGAGGCGGTGAAAGTATTTCCTCGCCTTCTTGGCCAGAGAGTAGTCCTGGATGAAGTAGAGGAGCTCGTAATTGCGTTTGAAGGCAGAGTAACTCCAGTTGGCAGAGCCGAAGATGAGCCGCTTGCCGTCGATGATGGCGAGTTTCAGGTGCATCTTGCCCATATACTCTTCATCGCTTCGCAGTCGCTTCCCTTGGAGGGTAAAGAGGGCGATATTGCGGTACTTGGCCAGGTAGCCGACCTGGGAGTAGCGATTAAAAGCCTGCTTCTCGTCCACGATGATGCGAATGCGTACCCCCCGTTTGGCGGCGTTTTTGAGCCGCTTCGCGATGGTATGGTTGGTGAAGGTGTAGATGGCTACATCGATACTCGAGTGGGCCTGGTCGATCCAGCGAAGCAGCTTCTTCAGGGCCTCTTGGGATTCGAAGGGGGTGAAATAGAGTTCGCCGCTAAAGAGAGTGAGGGAGAGGATCGATAATAGGAAGAGCCGTCTCATTCATACCTCCTTTTGCTAGGAGTTGTAACACAAACGAGCCAAAAAAACAAGGTGGGAGCGAAGCGCTATGAAACTACTGCTGATCAACAAGAACCCTGTGGTCTCTCGGATGATGCAAATGAGCGTGCCAAAGGCGGGTTTCGACATCGAAGAGTGTGAGAGCGTCTACGACCTGCCCACGGGCCAGTACGATGTGGTGGTGATCGACGATGAGATGTATGATCAAAACTTCCTCCAGGAGATCAAACGGAGCATCGATTTTCATAAGCTCGGGATCATCACCTCGGCCAAGAACAGCGCCCTGGATGAGTTCGACTTCGTCTTGACCAAACCCTTCCTCCCTACGGACCTCATCGAGATCTTGCGGCGGGTCAAAGGGGAGATCGAAGCGAGTGGAGGCCAAGGCAGCGGAGGGAGTACGACCCCCTTCCAGGAAGAGAGCTTTCTTGGGGCTCAGGAGCGCATTGTCGAGATCGAGGAGAGCCACGAAGAGTCTCCCTTCGTCGAACAGCCCCAAAGCAAAGGGGGACTCCTCAAGGAGGAGGAGGTCCAAGAGGTGGCCCAGCTCCTCGAAGAGCCCCAAGAACCTCAGCCCACAATCGCCCCCCTCAAGGAGGAGGCTCCCTTTGGCGGGCTAGCCGAGCCCTCCCTCCAGGAGCCGGCACCCAGCCCCTTCGAGTCGACCCCCCTCCAATCAGAGCCAAGCCCTTTGGGCCAGGAAGTTGCTTCAAGCCCCTTTGAGACTCCTGCTCAAGAGCCACCCTTTGCCACCCAAGAACCCGTACTCGGTCAAGAGGGGAATTTGGCGACCCAGCCTACCATCGCCCCCCTCAAGGAGGAGGCTCCCTTTGGCGGGCTAGCCGAGCCCTCCCTCCAGGAGCCAGCACCCAGCCCCTTCGAGTCGACCCCCCTCCAACCAGAGCCAAGCCCTCTGGCTCAAGAGCCTCCCACCCAGGATCCTAGCTCTCCTCCACCAGCCTCTCCATCTACCCCCTCAAGCCCCGAGCCAATTGCGCTCCAGGAGGATGAGCCAACTCCCAAGCCCTTTACCAAAACCATCTCTGCCGATGCCCTCTTGGAGGATGTGAAAGAGCGCGAGCTTCCACCCCAAGAGCCTTCCTCTACCTCCCAGACAGAGGATCGTCTCCAAAATCTCAAGCAAGAGTTGGGGGGCCTCGATTTTCGGGGATTGCGCCAAATCCTCGATGGAATGCAACTTGAAATTACCATCAAAATCTCCTATCCGGATGAGCGGGAGCGATGAGGTTGAAACGGGGTGCCTGTCTGCTCCTCTCGGGACCCAGTGGTTCTGGGAAGAGCACCCTCATTCGGGAACTGCTCCAACACGATCCCAACATCTACTTTAGCATCTCTACCACCACCCGAGGGAAGCGCCCTGGCGAGCAAGAGGGGCGGGACTACTTCTTCGTCACCAAGGAGCAGTTTGAAGAGGCCATTGCCGCGGGAGCCTTTTTGGAGTGGGCTAAGGTCCACGAACACTACTACGGCACGGCTCTAGCCCCAGTGATGGAGGCCATCGAGGCTGGGAAATTGGTCCTCTTCGATGTGGATGTCCAGGGCTTTGAAGCGATCATGAAGAGTCAACTGGCCGAAATTACGACCAGCGTCTTCATCACCACCCCGACTTTAAGCGAGTTGCGGCGGCGCCTGGAGGCCCGGGGAAGCGACGATCCGGCTACAATCGAGCGCCGTTTGCAAAACGCCAAGGAGGAGATTGTCTACATGCCACGCTACGACTATGTCCTCATCAACGACGATCTGGCCAAGAGCCGGAAGAAGATCTTCGCCCTCGCCGAGGTAGCCCGCCTCAAACATAGCCGTCAGGAGTTGGAGGCCTTCGTCGAGTTGTGGGTGCGCTCTTGATCAGTGGCCTTTTAAGAAAAGTTGTTGTATCATTGTGGGTGTCCATTTGCAATTGAAGGAGGGTGTTCTCATGGGTATGCCAAGTATGCCGGAACTGTTGGTGATCCTTGCCATCGTCGTCTTGCTCTTTGGAGCCAAGAAGATTCCCGAACTGGCTAAAGGGATCGGGGCAGGGATCAAGAACTTCAAGAAGGCGATGCGTGACGATGATGAGGAGTTGGGGAACAAGGAGGAGCGGCCCCAAGTAGCCCAAGGAGCCCCTTCCCAGTCGACGACGGCCCAGCCTCAAGGGAGCCAAACCCACCAGACGGCTCAAACCAGCGAGCAGCCCAAGGCCTAAGGGGGCGTTAGCTTGAGACGGACCATCCAAGAGGAGCTGGGAAAAGAGCTTGAGGGGGTCCATCCCCTCGTCCTGGAGCGCCCGAAAGAGCGGAAATTTGGCCACTACGCCACCCCAATCGCCTTCGCCCTCGCCAAGAGGGAGCGCAAGAGTCCCCACCTCATCGCCCAAGAGTTGGCCCAGCGCTTCGTGGACAATCCGATCTTCGAGCGGGTCGAGCCGGTGGGCGGCTACATCAACTTCAAGCTGAGCGAATCCTTCCTCGACCGCTATGCAACCTGGGCCCTTGAGCATGAAGAGCGCTTCGGGGCTCAAGAGATGGGGGAGCGGATCCATCTGGAGTTCGTGAGCGCCAACCCAACGGGGCCATTGCATATTGGCCATGCCCGGGGAGCGGTGATGGGGGAGGCCCTGGCAAGGATCGGGCGCCACTTGGGCAACGAGATCCTCAAAGAGTACTACATCAACGATGCGGGGAACCAGATCTATCTGCTTGGCCTCTCCATCTATCTGGCGGCCCGAGAGGAGCTGGGCCTGCCAGCAGAAAGGCCCGAAGAGTACTATCGTGGTGAGTATATCCGGGATCTGGCCCAAGAGGCTATCCAACACTTTGGATCTGAGGCCTTTGAGAGGGAAGAGGTGATTGAAGAGCTCGCTGAGTGGGGGAAGGATCGGATGATGGAGCTCATCCGGGCCGATCTAGCTAGGGTCGGGATCACCTTCGACCGCTTCGTGAGCGAGAAGGCCCTATACCAGCAGTGGGATGAGGTCCTCGCCCTCTTGAAGGAGCGTGGAGCTATCTACGAGCGAGATGGAAAGCTTTGGCTGCGCTCAAGCCTTTACGGGGATGAGAAGGATCGGGTCGTCGTCCGGGAGGATGGACGCCCCACCTATTTGGCCGGGGATATTATCTACCACTACCGCAAGTTCCAAGAGGGCTTCGATCGCTACATCAACATCTGGGGAGCCGACCACCACGGCTATATCCCCCGGCTCAAAGCGGCCATCAAATTCCTGGGATTCGATCCCCAGCGGCTCGAAGTGCTCCTAGCCCAGATGGTCAGCCTCCTCAAGGGGGGAGAGCCCTTCAAGATGAGTAAGCGGGCCGGTACCTTCATCCTGATGCGCGATGTGGTAGAGGAGATGGGGGCCGACGCTCTCAAGTTCATCTTCCTCTCCAAAAAGAGCGATACCCATCTGGAATTTGACATCGATTTGCTCCAGCGGGAAGATAGTTCCAACCCCATCTACTACATCAACTACGCCCATGCCCGGGTCCACTCCCTCCTGGATAGGGCCGGCAAGGAGGCGGGGGAACTAGTGGCCATCCCCCTGGAGGGTCTCAATGAAGATGCCAAGGATCTCCTCTTTAGCGCCCTCCTTCTGCCGGAGGTCCTGGAGGATGCCTTCACCAAGCGGGAAGTCCAGCGGCTCACCGATTACCTCAAGGCCCTTGCGGCCCAGTTCCACAGCTTCTACAACAAGCACAAGGTCATCGGGAGCGAGTATGAGGAGCGCTACCTCAAGCTCTCCCTCGTTGTGGCCCTTTCCATTCGGGTCGGATTGAGACTGCTAGGGATCGAGGCAAAACGAAGGATGTAGATGATCGATCGACGCGTAGCGCGGATCAAGGAGATTCTCGAAGGGAAAAAGGGGGAGGATGTGGCCATCTTCGACATGACCCCCAGCGGCTATTTCGTGGACCGGGTCGTGATTGCCACCTCCTCCAGCGACAAACATACCGCAGCTCTTCTCGATAGCCTCAAGGAGCAGCTCAAACCAGAGGAGGAGTTCCTCCAGGTCGATGCCTCGGACGAGTGGATTGTTGTGGATCTTGGGGATATCCTGGTCCACCTCATGACCCAGCCCTACCGCCAGAAGTACCAGATCGAAGCCTTCTTGCGCGAGCTGCTTGGCGGTAGAAGTTCAGAATCGACCTAGCGATCCGGGGCGGGAGGAGGCGTCGTTCCATCTGGGAGCGTAGCTGGGTGGAACTGATGGGAATGTGCAAAGGGATGGTCCGATAGGGGACTCTACGCCGCTGGCGGCCCCTGGTAAAGACGATGAAGGTCACCTCCTTGCGAAGTCTGGGGAAGGCTTTCCATTTGGGCAGGCTAGCCAAATTGTCACTGCCGATGAGGAGGTAGATCCTCTTGGGGGCCCAGCGCCGCTTGATGTAGGCTACCGTCTCAATGGTATAGACTGGACGCTGACGGCGGATTTCAAAGTCGAGGACCCGGACTTTGGGTTGGTTGGCAAAGAGCTTTTTGAGCCAGGCGAGGCGCAGATGGGGTGGAGCGAAGAAGCGCTCCTTGAAGGGGTTGCGGTAAGTAGGAACCACGAAGAGCAAGTGGATTGGAAGGGTTTCGAGGGCTTTGGTCACGATGGCCAGATGGCCCTTGTGGGGGGGATCGAAACTTCCCCCAAAGATGGCAACCTCCATGGTAGGCCTTTTTGGTTGGATTATAGCCACTTTTACAAAGGCGTGGCAAGGGATGTGTGAGGAGAGTATGGTACGAATCGGGATCAACGGATTTGGACGGATTGGACGGGCGCTGGTACGGGAGGCCTTTCGCAGGGGCGATGTGGCGGTAGTGGCTATCAACGATGTGATGGATTTGGAGATGGCCGCCTACTTGCTCCGTTTCGATTCGGTCCATGGGAGTTTCCCCTTAAGGGTGGAGGTGGAAGAGGGGGGATTGGTAGTAGATGGGTGTGCGATCTCGTATAGCCAACAGCCCCACCCCTCGATGATTCAAGGCCCCGAGGTAGATGTAGCCATCGAGGCTACGGGCCGCTTCACCAATAGCGCCGACGCCAAGGGCCACCTCTCCTATGCCAAACGGGTCATCATCTCGGCTCCGGCTACCGACGAGACCCCTACCTTCGTCTATGGGATCAACCATCACCGCTATGCTGGAGAGCCGATCCTCTCCAACGCTTCGTGTACCACCAACTGCCTTGCCCCCATCGCCCAGGCCATCCACCGCTCCTTCGGGATCGCCCAAGCCCTTATGACCACTGTCCACAGCTACACCATCGACCAGAATCTCCTGGACGCTGCCCATCCCCGAGACATCCGGCGGGCCAGAGCGGCGGCGATCAACCTGGTTCCCACTACCACCGGGGCGGCCCGGGCTATAGCCAAGGTCTTGCCGGAGTTGGCCGGACGTTTCGATGGACGGAGTGTGCGGGTTCCTGTAGCCGATGTGAGTATGATGGATCTCACCCTCGTGTTGGAGCGTCAGGGAGATGTGGAGGGGATCAACCAGGCCCTGGAGGCTTTTGGAAGGGAGCATCCCGAGATCCTCGCCATCGATTGGGATCGGCGGGTCTCCACCGACTTCCTCGGCGCCCCCTTCAGTGCCATCGTCGCAGCCGACTTGACCCAAGTTGTTGGGGAGAGGCTGGTGAAGGTAATGGCTTGGTATGATAACGAGTACGGTTACGCCAATAGGGTGCTCGATATGGCAAAGTTCGTGGCCAAAGGAGTCTAATGCACATTCGATCGATCAAGGAGCTTCAATTTCAGCCAGGAGAGAGCGTCTTCATCCGGTGCGACTTCAATGTCCCCATGGACGAGTATGGCAATATCACCGACGATCGCCGTATCAGGGCGGCTCTGCCCACCATTCGCTACTGTCTCGATAACGATTGTCGGGTCGTTCTAGCCAGCCACCTGGGCCGCCCCAAGGGCTTCGATGAGCGTTATTCCCTCAAACCCGTGGCCAAGCGACTCCACAAGCTGCTCAAGCAGGATGTAGCCATTGCCGAGGATGTGGTGGGCCCCGATGCTAAGGGGAAGTTCGCGGCCCTTGAGCCCGGGGAGCTCCTCTTGCTGGAGAATTTGCGCTTTGAGCCAGGAGAGACTAGGGATGATCCAGCCTTCGCCAAGGAGTTGGCCCACTTCGGCCGCTTCTATATCAACGATGCCTTTGGAGTGAGCCATCGGGCCCACGCCTCGGTCCACGCTCTGCCCATGCTCTACGATCAAGACCACAAGGGGGCTGGATTCTTGCTCCTGAAGGAGATCAAATACCTCCACAAACTTTTAGAACATCCAACCCGCCCCTTCCTAGCCATCATCGGGGGGAGCAAGGTCTCCAGCAAGCTGGGAGCCCTAGTCAACCTCCTGCCCAAGGTGGACAAGATGATCATCGGTGGGGCGATGGCCTTCACCTTCCTCAAGGCCCTCGGAGAGGAGGTGGGCAAGAGTCTGGTAGAGGAGGAGCTCATCGAAGATGCCCGTAGGATCATGGAGGAGGCCCACAGACGGGGGGTGAAGTTCTACTTACCCGTCGATTTTGTTGTCGCCCCCGAATTGCGGGAGGATGTACCGGTGAAGTATGTGACCTACCAGGAGATCCCCAAAGAGTGGATGGGACTCGACATCGGCCTTGCTTCGACCCGCCTCTTCCGAGAGGTCCTCAACGATGTACAGACCATCATCTGGAACGGCCCCATGGGGGTCTTCGAGATCGACAAATTTGCCCGGGGATCGATGAAACTGGCCAACTATGTGGCCGAAAGCTACGCTACGAAGATCATTGGGGGTGGGGATACGGCCAGTTTGGTGAGCAAGGCCGGGGTCGACGACGAGATGACCTTCATCTCCACGGGAGGGGGAGCGAGCTTGGAGCTCCTGGAGGGCAAGGAGCTTCCTGGCATCGTGGTCTTGATGGTGGAGGATTGAGATGATCGTCGCGGCCAATTTCAAGATGAACCACACCCGAAGTTCCACCAGGGCCTATGTTGAAGGCTTTGCCACATACCTCGCCGGACGCTCCAAGCCTTTGGACAGCCTCGATCTCTATCTCTTCCCTCCCTTCACCGCCCTCGATTCCATCCCTGGCCCCTTTCGCATCGGCGCTCAAAATGGCTATCCGGCCCATCATGGCTCCTTTACAGGAGAGATCGGCCTTCAACAGCTCCGCGAGTTCGGGATTGAGACCATCCTCCTAGGCCATAGCGAGCGGCGCCACCTACTGGGGGAGGATCAGCCTTTCATAGCCCAGAAATTTGCCTTCTACCGAGAACATGGCTTTCGGATCTTCCATTGTATCGGCGAAACCGCCCAGGTACGCGAGAGCAACTCCAAAGAGCTCATTCGAGCCTATCTCCAGGCCCAGTTGGAGGGAATCGATCTAGAGTATGAGGGGCTCATCCTCGCTTATGAGCCGGTTTGGGCCATTGGGACGGGGGTTAGTGCGACGGTGGAAGAGATCGCCGAAGTGGTAGACTATTTGCAAGGCCTCACCCCAGCTCCCATCGTCTACGGGGGGAGTGTCAACGAGGAGAATGTCCCTTCAATCCTGGCCGTGGAGGGGTGTGAGGGGGTGCTCATTGGAAGTGCCAGCTGGGATCTGGACCGCTTCATCGCCATCGTCGAGCGCATAGAATCTGTTTAAAGGAGTGTCCATGGGATTGATGGAAGGAAAGCGAGGCCTAATCGTTGGGGTAGCCAACAACCGATCGATCGCCTATGGAATTGCCAAAGCCTGCCACAGGGAGGGGGCTCAGCTCGCCTTTACCTATCTCAACGACTCCATCAAGAAGCGGGTAGACCCTATTGCCAAGGAGTTGGGTAGCGAGGCGGTCTATGAACTCGATGTGAGTCAGCCGGACCACTTCGTGAAGCTACGAGAAGGGTTGGAGCGGGACTTTGGTCACATCGACTTTTTCGTCCACTCGGTAGCCTTTGCTCCCCGGGAGGCTCTCGATGGGCGTTTCGTCAATACCAGTAAAGAGGCCTTCGATGTGGCCATGCAGATCTCGGTCTATAGCCTCTTGGAGCTTACCCGAACCCTTTTGCCCCTCATGAGCTCTGGGGGAGCGATTTTGACCTTGAGCTATCTTGGGAGTGTGCGCTACATCCCCCACTACAATGTGATGGGCGTCGCCAAAGCGGCTTTGGAAGCGAGTGTCCGCTATTTGGCGGCTGATCTTGGCCCCCAGGGGATTCGGGTTAACGCCATCAGTGCCGGGCCCATCAAGACCCTGGCCGCCAGTGGGATTGGGGATTTTCGCACCATCTTGAAGTGGAACGAGGCCAATGCTCCGTTGCGCCGCAATGTGACTATCGACGAGGTCGGCAACAGTGCGGTCTACCTCTTGAGCGACCTCTCCAGCGGGGTGACCGGGGAGATCCACTACGTCGATGCCGGATACCATATCATGGGGCTTGCCGAGGTGGAGGAGGTCGATGGAAAGACCCTTTTGGTCTGGGATCGTATCAAAGATTAAATTTGAGAAAAATTACTAAAATTTAAGAAAAGTTTGCTATAATTTTCGTTGTGAAGTTCCAACTTTTAGCAAAAGGAGTGAGAATGAGACTGGCAAAATTGAGTCTGGCTGCCATATTGGCACTTGGTGTGAGTGCCTTCGCCGACGTCGAAAATGTAAAATTTAGCGGAGAGGCTAAACTTTATTATGATACGACCGATAAAGACCCTTATGACCTTTTCGATCAGAGTGCTTCCCGGGGACAGGCAGCCGCCACTTTGGCCATGAGCGCCGATCTGGCCGATGGGGTTGCTGGAAAAATCGCCGTCACTGGTCTCTCAACCCTTGGACTTGAGAACAACCTGGTCAGCAATGTCTGGGCCGGAGCTTTCAGCCGCAACGGGAACTTCGTAGGAACCTCTTCCCAGTGGTGGGTAAGCGAAGCTTGGTTGGCCAAGACTTTCGGTAACACGACTCTGAAAATCGGTCGTCAAGAGCTCAACACCCCCCTCGCCTTTTCTGAAAAGTGGAACATCGTCTCCAACACCTTCGATGCAGCCGTCTTGCTCAACAACGACCTGCCAGAGACAACCCTTGTTGGTGCTTGGGTCGGTCGCGGAAATGGGGCTGCTGGTCAGGTAGTCTATGGCGTTGAGAATGGGACCGATCCATTCGACACCTACGCTAAAGAACTGGGTGGAGAGGGAGCCTACGCTGTTGCTGCCATTACCAAGCTGATCCCAATGACCACCGCCCAGTTGTGGTACTACAATGTTGTCCAAGTTGCTCAAGCTTGGTGGCTCCAAGCAGATGTGGACTTGAAAGATGCCCTTCCAGGCCTTGGCTTTGGACTCCAGTATGCTAGCATCGACCCGGATGCACCCCAGGCCGACACGGCAAATGCATGGGCTGTGAAACTGAGCTATAACATGGATGGCCTCAATCTGGCTGCCGCTTACTCTGCAACCGATGAGGATGGAGCGGTGCCAATCGCCAACACAGCGACAGGACTCATTGGTTCTCAATCCAAGCTCTATACCGAGGCTTGGTGGAACTATGGCTACGTCGGTCTGCCCGACACCAATACCTTCATGCTCAGTGCTGCCTATACCCTCGAAGGTATTGCAGATCTCTACGCCCAGTACACCAGCGCCGATACTGGGAAGAACAACGCAGATATGAACGAGTTCACCTTGACCGCCAGCAAATCGTTCGGCAACCTGGCAACAACTTTGGCCTACATCTACACCGATGCCGACGATCAAAACGACGGAAGCAGCTACAACACCGTACAGCTCTACTTCACCTACAGCTTCTAAATCTTCCCAGGGGCCCGGGGGCCCCTCCCCTTTTACCTAGCTTTAATGGAACTTCCTTTACAATAGGGTAAAAGAAAGTTCTTCCCAAAGGCGGTCTATGAAACCATCACTTCTGCTTGCGGCTCTCTCCGCTTTCTTGATTGCAGACTCTTATGTAACCCTCGACAATGGAAAGACGATCCACTTGAAAGATGATGGAACCTGGGAAGAGGTCAAGGTAATCAAGAAAGGGGAAAGGGAGATCGTCTTGCGACCCGATGGGACCTGGGAGGAGATTCGTCCCGAAAGTGTGGAGGGGGCCAATATCATTACCAACAAGGTGGATCAGCGTTTCAAGGATAGCCCCCTTGGGCGAGCCCTTCTAGGCCATTGGATCAGCGAGGATGGGAGGGAAGAGCTCATCTTCACCCCCAACCATGCCATCTTGAAACTGCGTTCTCGAAATGGCCTCAAAAGTTACGCTGGAAAGTGGCGGATCGAAGAGCTCGACGAGGAGCACAAACGGATCAAGGTCAATATCGGTGAGGGGGCGCGGCTGGGCTTTGTGACCTTTGGAGGAATCATGCGAACCTTGCGCTTTAGCGATGATCTGCACACCTTGTATGATGAGAGCGATCGGCTAAGCTCTATGCGGGTTTACCGCCTCCATAAGGTCAAATGAACTACCTCCTCAAAAAGGGGCTCTATCTCCTCTCGATGCTCTGGCTCATCTCCCTGGTCTCCTTCTTCGCGATCCATCTCGCCCCTAACTCCTTTCTCAGCGCCGGAGAGCTCAATCCCAATATCACTCCCGAGAGCCTTGAGCGGCTACGCCAGATTTACGGCCTCGATCGTCCCTTGTGGGAGCAGTACCTCTCCTGGCTCTGGGCTCTGATTCACCTAGATTTTGGAATCAGCTTCGCTACGGGCAAGAGTGTGACCCAGGAGATTATGGATCGCATCGGAATCACCTTGACGATGAATCTCATCTCCATGACCATCACCTTCGCCCTGGCTCTCTATCTGGGGATCAAGGCGGCTTTGCATGAGGGGGAGTGGATCGATCGGATCGTGCGGGCTCTCTCTTTGTTCTCCTTTTCGATGCCAAGCTTCTATCTGGCCCTCCTGCTCATCCTCTTTTTGAGCGTCGAACTTGCCCTTTTTCCCATCGGGGGGCTCCACTCCCTCGAGCCTAAAGAGGGGATAGCGGCCCTCATTGATGTGCTCTGGCACTTGAGCTTGCCCATTTTGGTGATGATCTTCGTGAGTTTTGGTAGTTTCACCCAGTATGTACGCTCTTTGACCATCGAGATCCTCAAGAGTAACTACATTTTCTTTGCCCGGGCCAGGGGTATCGAAGGGCGGGATCTGGTGCGCTTTTACATCTTGCCCAACCTCAAGCCCCCCCTCATTACCATCTTGGGTCTTTCGCTACCGGGGATCATCGGGGGGAGCGTCGTCTTGGAGTCGATTTTTGCCATTGATGGGATGGGGCTCTTGTTCTACCAGGCGGCCCTTGCCCGGGACTATCCCGTGATCATGGGGATCTTGATCATCACCGCCTTTTTAACACTTTTGGGGAACCTTTTGGCCGATCTCCTCCTTTTCAAGCTCAACCCCTACGCCAGCCGATAGGCTCTACTCTTTGAAGAGGTCGGCCAGGGTGATGCGGGGCTCTTCTTTACTCTCCTTGGGCCCTTCGATGGCCTCCCCACGCTCTTGCAACTCGATTTCGTATCCTGTGAGCATGGAAGCTAGACGGATATTGATCCCATTCTTGCCGATGGCTTTGGACTTTTGATCGGGAGGGAGGGTGACAATGGCCTTCTGGCCATCGATCTTCACGCTGGTGATGATGGCTGGAGCCAGGCTTCGTGCCACGAAGATTTCGGGAATTGGGGAGTATTCGATACAATCGATACTCTCTCCCTTGAGCTCCTTGCTCACAGCGTTGATCCGTACCCCCTTGACTCCAACACAGGCACCGACAGGATCGATCTTGGGACTATGGGAGGCTACGGCGACCTTGGCCCGTTCTCCGGGAATTCGGGCGACCCGCTCCACACTCACCAGTTCGTCCTTGATCTCTGGAACCTCCAGTTTGAGGAGCTCTTCGAGAAATTTGGGGGTGGTTCTGGAGAGCTCCAGATGGAAGCCATGGGCCCGATCCACCCCGACCCGGCGCAAAATGGCCTTGACCACATCCCCAGGTTTGAAGCTCTCTCCCTTGATGCGGTAGCGGCGGGGTAGGATCCCCTTGACCTCGTCGATATCGAGGTAGGTGTTCTCCTCGTTATCGACCCTGGTGACGGTTCCGCTGACAATGGTGCCTACCTTGCGTTTGTACTTTTCAAAGAGCTGGTCTTCGATGAGGCGCTGGATGTGGTATTCGATCTCGTTGTGGAGCCGCATCGCCGCGGTCCGCCCCATGGTCTGGAGGTCCACCGGATAGCGAAGTTCATCGCCCACCTCGATTTGAGGATCGATCTCCCGGGCCTCTTTGAGGGGAATGTAGCGGTCTGGATTCTCCTGGGCCCGCTGGTCTGTATCGTCCACGACCAGGATCTTCTGGTAGAGTTCGATCCGTTTGGTCTGGGGGTTGAGTTGGGCTTCGAACTCCTTTTCCTCTCCTAGGAGCCCTTTGGCAGTATTGACGAAGGCCTGCTGGATCGCCTCGGTGACCCGATCGACGGCAAGCCCTTTTTCATGGGCAATAGAATCTATGATATCGGCTATCTTTTCCATCGGGATTGAATCCTTTGATTGGGTTTGATCGTGGAAGATCGGAAGTTGTTCAATTATAGTGAAAAAATGCTAAGAGGAAGTTTACAAACTTTTTTTGATATAATTTTGGGTTACGAAACGAGAGGGAAAAGGGATGCGATGGAATTGAAACTGGCCCGCAGCGAGCTCAATGGAAAGCCCAAACCGATCACCTTGGAGGAGATCGAGGAGCTCGTGCGCAAAGAGGGAAACAAAATCTTCTATTTTGACCGGGAGAACTCCCACAAGGATCTCATGGCTTTGGTGGAGTATTTCGAAGAGCGAGGGTATAGCGTCTACTTTCGAGAGGTCCGCTACGGGTTGGACGAGAACGATTACATCTACGAGGTCCATATCCTAACATGAAGAAGCTCTACATCGAGACCCTCGGCTGTGCCATGAATGTGCGCGATAGCGAGCACATCATTGCCGAATTGACCAAGCGGGACTCTTTTCAGCTCACCGAGGAGATCCAAGAGGCCGATCTCATCCTCATCAACACCTGTAGTGTCCGGGAAAAACCGGTCCACAAGCTCTTCAGCGAGATCGGCTACTTCAACAAGGTCAAAAAACCGGGGGCCAAGATCGGCGTGTGCGGTTGTACCGCCTCCCACTTGGGGGAGGAGATCATCCGGCGGGCTCCCTATGTGAGCTTCGTCCTTGGGGCAAGGAATGTGTCCAAGATCCGGGAGGTGATCCACCGGGAGGGGGCGGTGGAGGTCGATCTCGACCACGACGAGAGCCAATATGCCTTTGAGGAGTTTCGCTCCTCCCCCTATCGGGCCTACATCAACATCTCCATCGGATGCGACAAGCAGTGTACCTTTTGTATCGTCCCCCATACCCGAGGGGAGGAGATCTCCATCCCTCCCGAGCTCATCGTCGCCGAGGCCCAAAAGGCGGCGCGCAACGGGGCTAAGGAGATCTTCCTGCTAGGGCAAAATGTCAACAACTATGGTCGCCGCTTCACCGATCGGGATCGTCGCATCGATTTTACCGACTTGCTCCGGATGGTTGCTCAAATCGATGAGGTGGCCCGGATCCGCTTCACCTCCCCCCATCCCCTCCATATGGATGACCGCTTCCTGGAGGAGTTTGCCACCAATCCCAAGATCTGCAAGTCGATGCACATGCCCTTGCAGAGTGGGAGTAGCCGTATCTTGCGGCGGATGAAACGGGGCTATACCAAGGAGTGGTTCTTGGAGCGGGCGGCCCGGCTTCGGGAGATGGCTCCGGGGGTTCGTATCTCCACCGATATCATCGTCGGCTTTCCAGGGGAGGAGGAGAGCGATTTTGAGGAGACCCTCGATGTGGTTCGCCAGGTCGGGTTTGAACAGATTTTCAGCTTCAAATACTCCCCCAGACCCCTCACTCCAGCCAAGGACTACCCCGACCAGGTACCCGAAGAGGTGGCGAGCCGCCGCTTGAGCCAGCTCCAGGAGCTCCATGCCCAGATGCTTGATGCCATTGCCGCTCGGGAGAAGGGCAAGGTCCACCAGGTCTACTTTGAAGAGCTCAAGCCCGGAGGCTACGTAGCCGGGCGCAGTGACAACAACTGGATCGTCAAAGTCCCCGGGAGTGAGGAGCTCCTTGGCCAATTCCGCCAAGTCAAGATCACCAAACCTGGTCGGCTCGCTCTTGAGGGTGTGGTCGTTGGGTAAACGGCTCCTTCTTGCCCTCTTCCCTCCCCTTGGTGCCCTACTCATTTGGGCCATTTACCGCTCCTGTCGTAAATACTTCCATCTCCCTCAGACCCCATTGGATCCTACCACCCCCTATATCTTCGTCTTCTGGCATGGTCAAATGCTCATGCAGTTCTTCCTCTATCGCAAGGTGCGGGGGGACCATCCGGTGGCGGTGATCATCAGCGAGCATCGGGATGGAGAGCTCATTGTGCGGATTGGACGCTACTTCCAAGTGGAAGCGGTCCGGGGCTCTTCCCGTAAAGGGGGGGTCAAGGCCCTCATTGGAGCTTTGCGCCTTCTGGCCCGGGGTTACGATTTGGCTATCACTCCCGACGGTCCCAAGGGGCCTCGCCATACCATCGCCCCTGGAGTTCTTGCCCTGGCCCGTAAGAGTGGGGCGGCCATCGTCGCTTTGGGTTTTGTCCCTTCTCGCTACTGGCAGTTGTCCAGTTGGGATCGCTTCCTCATCCCAAAACCCTTTAGCCGGATCGACTTTTATGTCAGTGAGCCTTTAGCCATTGGGGACCTGGACGATAATGAGGCGCGAGAGCAGCTCTTCCAGCGCCTCATGCAGGTGAGTAAGCTCGATTGAGGGGAACGTGACACAGCGGTGCGGACTTCTGGATTTGCCAGAGCAAGAGATTGGATTTGAAGATCTTGGGGATGGGAGTCTCATTGGAATCCAGCACGAGGGGTGGTTCCTCTTCATTCCCAGGGATTTTCCCAGGAAGTGGCCTCCATCCATCGAATACCTCATCTCCCCCTATACCCTCCTGGCCCACTTCTACCAGGAGCGGGGTTTGGAGGGGGCGCTGTGGGTCTATATCCATGGTCGCTGGGCCTTCTTCGCCACCTTCGCCAAGGGGCGTCCCCTCTTTGCCCGGGCCCTAGAGCTTCGTGATGAAAGGGAGTTGGAAGAGCGGATCAAGGAGTTTCTCTCCACCTTCTACCAGCAGGAAGAAAACTACTTCGTCGAGCGAATCGAGATCTTCTTTGAGCCTGGAGCTATCCAGGAGGATCGAGGAGTGAGTGAGCGCCTCTTGCTTCCCGTTACCTTCCACCAGGTCGACCTTCAAGCGTATTGTGACGATCCCGATCTTGCCTCTTATCGCATCCCGTTGCGTGAGCCTAAGGGGGCGACCCTCTCCATCAATCCACGAATGGTCTTAGGGATTGGGGGAGCGATCCTCCTGCTCCTAGGCGGCTACGATCTCTATCTGCGCTACCGTATCGACTCCTACCAGGAGGAGACCACGAGGCTGGCTCTAGCCCAACAGGAGCTCACCCAAGAGAGCAACCTCTACCAGAGCAAGATCCTCAAGATCCAACAGATCAAGCCTATTGTCACCCAGATCATTGACGATAATGACTTTCTTGAAACCAGAATACGAGCCCTCTTCGATCTTGTCCCCGACGATACCTATCTCTTCTCCTTCGCCCTTGATGGGGAACGGCTCTTGTTGGAGGGGATGAGCCGCTCCAAGGAGAGTTTTCTAGGGCTTCACAGACAGCTCCTTGAGCTCTATCCCAAAGGGGAGTTTGAATTGACCCGGGCCGCTGGGGGGTGGTATCGGTTCAAAGCCATCTACAAGAAGGACCGAGGATGAGGCGGCCTTCGCCAATGGTTCTAGGGGTCGGGTTAGCCTTGCTTCTCATTGGCTTGATCTACGCCCTTGCCAATTTCCTCGTCAAACGGGATTTAGATCGCTATGTAAAGGCCAAGCAGCGTTATCAACTCCAAAAGCAGATGGAGCGGACGATCCTAGAGAGCAACCAAAATGCCCAAATGCGCTTCATGGGGCTGAAAAGCTATGAGCCCTTCTTGATCCAGATGGACCATGGCTATACCCTCCAGGAGCTTCGGGAGATCTTGGAGCGTTTCTTCTATGTCAACTCCATTGAACAGATCGAAGTGAGCAGTGATGGGCGGATCCGTACGGTGCGCTATGTGGTCTGGGTGAAGATGGAGCATCCCAGGAGCTTCTTCGACTTCCTCCACACCATCAAGGAGCGAGCCTATCCCATCAAAATTGCCCCTCCTCTGGAGATGCGAAAAGTTGACGATATGATTGAAGCCACTTTCGCGCTCGATCTCTATGCTCTTCAATGAGCCTTGGATCGATGCCTGCACCAAAAAGGTAGCCCCGCAGGTGGGGAGGGATCTTGGCCCGGCGCATTGCCTCTTTGACTCTCTTTGGAAGGGGCGTGGGCTGGAAGGGGGCGACGAGGATGAGCTCTTCCGTGAAGCCGTAGGCAAACTTTCCGGCAAGGACGCCGTGCCGGGTACGCAGGATCTCCTCTTGCTGGGCTTTGGAGGGGAGGTAGCCGAGGGCTTTGAAGAGGCGCAAGAGAGAGCGCTTTTGCAAGGGGGGCTCTGGATGGCGGGGAGCCATATGGAGCCTTTGGATCGCAGCGATGGGAAAGAGACGCTCAAGGAGGACCCGATCGGTGAGGAGGTAGCCAAAACTCTCCTGGATCCCCGATTCGAAGAGGGTTGCAAAGGGAGTGGCGAAGGTGTGGCGAATCTGGTTGCGTAGGTGGCGGGGGTTGGCGTTGGTTGGATCGAGGAAGTGGGTGATTCCCTCTTGGGCGAGGTAGGCGAGGATGGCACTTTTGGGGGTGAGCAGGAGGGGGCGCACCAGGGCGTAGCCCGGACGCTTGGAGACAACCTCCATCCCGACACTCTCCACCAGCCCCGCCCCCTTGCCAAGTTGCATGAGGTGCCACTCCAGGAGATCCTGGAGCTGGTGGGCTGTGATGAGGTTGGTGTAGCCCTCTTGGTCGATGATCTCCTCGAAGAAGCGGTAACGGATGGTCCGGGCCCTAGCCTCGAAGTTGGAAGGGGGGAGATGGACCCGTTTGAGGTAGAAACGTTTGTGATACTCCTGGGCCAGCTTTGCCCCGTAGTCGACTTCCAATTGGCTTTGGGGACGCTGGTAGTCGACCATGGCGATGTCGAAGGGGATCCCCGCTTCTTCCAGGAGGAAAAAGAGGGCGCTGGAATCACTTCCTCCCGAAAAGGCCAGGAGGTTGGGGCCTTGTCGGAGCTGGTCAAGGGCGAGCAGTGATATGGCCAAGGAGCTGCTCTCCCACCACTTCGTCGATGAAGACCTTGTAGCGCTCCCCTGGAACCAGATGGTTTAGGGCGCTCTCGTTGATGAGGATCTCCCCGTCAATTTGGGGTGCCCAGCGCCAATCCCGCCCGCTCAAGAGGAGTTCGCTCTCCTGGCTGACTCCATCGAGATAGGCAATGAGCTCTCGCCCTACCAGGGCCTCCAAACTGGCCCGGTGCTTCTGATCGACAATGGGTTGGAGCTCTTGGAGCCGCTCCTCGATGGTGGAGGGGGGTACCTGGTCCTCCATGGCGAAGGCGCTGGTCCCCTCCTCTGGGGAGTAGCCAAAGAGGGTGATGCGATCGAAGGGAAAGGATTTGATGAACTCCACCAACTCTTGGAACTCCCGCCACCCCTCCCCTGGATGGCCGATGATGAAAGCGGTCCTGATGAAGCGGTCGGGGATGGCCTCCATGCGTTCGAGCAACTCCAGGGTCCGGGAGGCATCGAGACCTCGGCGCATTCGCTGAAGCATCGAGTCGCAGATGTGTTGGAGGGGGATGTCGAAGTAGTTGGCGAAGATCGGGGAAGCGGCGATTCGATCGATCAGGTCGAAGGAGGTGGTAGCGGGGTAGAGGTAGAGAATCCGCCCACTCTCAACTCCGTCTATGGCCTCCACCGCCTCGATGAGCTTGATGAGCCCCTCCCGCTCCCCGTGGTCACGCAGATAGGAGCTGCTATCTTGGGAGATGAAGGTAAAATCACGAAAGCCCTGGTCCACGAGGCGCTGGACCTCTTGGACAACGAGGGAGAGGGGGCGGGAGCGCAGCCGCCCTTTGAAGGAGGGGATAGCACAAAAACTACACCGCTGGTTGCACCCCTCGCTCAACTTGATATAGGCATGGTAGGTGGACCCGGTGATGCGCCGCTCCTCCTGGTGGATCAAGTAGACTTCTGGGGAGAAGCGGCTCTCCCGTTTGGCGATGAGCTCATCGATCCGGGCATAATCGCCGACTCCCGTGAAAAGATCGACCTCGGGGAGTTCCCGCTGAAGCTCCTCCTTGTAGCGTTCGCTCAAACATCCGGCCACGACCAGTAGCGACTCCTCTTTCCGTTGCTGGTGGAGTTCGAGAATCTGTTGGATCGACTCCCGCTTGGCCGCTTCGATGAAGCCGCAGGTGTTGACGATGATCACATCGGCCTCTTCCACCCGTTCGGTAAGCTCCATCTCCTGGAGCCGCCCCAACATTACCTCTGTATCTACTAGGTTCTTCGTGCACCCGAGGGAGAGGAGATAGAGCTTCTTCATTCGATCACCACCACCCGGTTTTTGCCTCTCTCTTTAGCCTGGTAGAGGGCTTTGTCGACCCGGGCGAAGATGGTATCGAGAGTATCGTCCCGACGTACTCCCGTCACCCCGAAGCTGGCGCTGACCCGAACCTCCCCTTGGGGGGTGGAGAAGGTCCTATTGGCAATGGCCTTGCGCAGTCGTTGGGCGATGATCTCTCCCTCCCTCGTGCTGGCTCCTGGCACGAGGATAGCAAACTCCTCGCCGCCGATTCTGGCCGAGACGGTATTGGCCCGGAGAAAGGTTTTCAAAATCATGGCGATCTCCTTGAGGATCTGATCCCCGACCGGATGGCCGTAGCGGTCGTTGATCTGTTTGAAGTTGTCCACATCCAGGAGGATGAGGGCGAAGGGGTAGCCCCTGGTGCGATACTCGTCGATCATCTCCAAGATGGCCCGCTCGAAGCGACGCCGATTGACTAGTCCCGTGAGAAAGTCGATCTCGGCTTCGGTTTTGGCGGTGATCAGTTCGCTCTGGAGCCGGATCACATCGGCGTGGTACTTGCGTAGCTCGTTGAGCAGGAGGGCATTTTCCCGATGGAGGCGTTCGAGCTCTGCCAAGATCTTCTGGATCGATTTTTGCATGTGGGGATCTTCGATCCCTTGGGAGCTGGTGGAGATCTGCTCCTCGTGGGAGCGGAGATTACCCTCGTGGGCGTCGATGAGCTGGATGATTTCGAAGAGCTTGCGCTCGATGGTCTGGGCGATCTGGGTGAGTTTTTGGAGGCTATCCTTGGGATAGAGGGGTAATCGATCCTGGGTACGGTTCTGGAGTTCGTCGTAAGGTTGGTCGAAGTGCTCCTTGAAGAGTCCCAAAATCTCCAGATCGTTGAGCTCTTTCCCCTCTTCTACCAGCAGGCAGAAGATCGCAAACCAGCGCCGGTAGTTCTCCGGTGTCATGGCGATGCCGTTGCGGATCATGAAGTTGAGCTCTTTGCGTACGATCTGGACAATGGTCTTCATATCCTCCCGGGAGAGTTTGGCATCGCTGTCTAATTTCTCCAGGAGGTGGCAGACTCTTTCCAACGACGATCCTTGTTCGAGGATGGCCCATTATAGCACACATTGGGGAAAGAGGAAAGTTGAGGCATGGAAGTGGTGGCCAGAGGCGGACTCGAACCGCCGACACAGGGATTTTCAGTCCCTTGCTCTACCAGCTGAGCTATCTGGCCTTGAAGTTGGACGAAATTATACCATGGGAAAACTTATCCTTTTCTTAACACAGCCGCTTTGAACCGCTCGCCCCGCTCCTTATAGCTCGTGAACTGGTCCAAACTCGAACAGGCTGGAGAGAGGAGAGCGACGCTGGAGGGGGTGTGGAAGGGATCGATGGTCTCAACGGCCCGTTGGAGCTGGTAGCAAGGGTAAACGGGAACTCCATGGCGTTGGCACCCCCGGACGATGGACTCCGTTGCCGTTCCAATGGCATAGACGATGGTACCCTTTGGAAGGTTGGCGATCAAAGGAGTGAGGTCGACCCCTTTGTGATCCCCGCCGAGGATGAGGTGGATCCTCTCGTAGGAGGCGTACCGCTGCAAGGCGGCCAGGGTGGCGTCGATGTTGGTGGCCTTGCTATCGTCAACCCAGAGCCGCCCCTTGGCGTCGAAGAACTCCTCTTGTTTATGGGCCTCGATGGTAAAAGAGGCCATCCGCTCGTAGCTGGTGCGAAAGAGGAGGATCTGCTCGACAGCCAGGGCCAAGAGGGCGTCCAGGAGAAAGGGGCCTTGGAAGGGGATGCGCTCCAGATCGAGGGCAAAGGAGGTGGCCAGATCCTCGACCCCCTCGTAAGTGATGAGTTTTCCCCGGGTCTGGATGGAGCTGTAAGCCTTGGGGACGATGGCCACTTCCCCCTCTCGAAGCTGACGAATGGGTTTGAGCTTGGCCTCCTCATAGGCCTGGAAACTCCCATGCCACGCCAGATGGTCGGGGGTGATGGGTAAGAGCACATAGAGGTTGGGTTTGGCCCGATTGGTGTAGTGGAGGGTGAAGGAGCTGCTTTCTAAAACCCAGATGGGAGCCTGGGGGGAGAGAGTGGCTACTGGGGTACCGATATTGCCCCCGCTGATGGCTCCCTGGGGGGCGAGGAGGTGGGTGATCATCTGGGTGGTCGTCGTCTTCCCGTTGGTGCCGCTAACCCAGATGGTGTAGGGGAAGTGGTCGAAGAAGTAGTCGTAATCGCTCATGATGGTCTTGGAGCGGGTAACAAGGGGATGGGTTGGGGGGAGGCCTGGACTTGGGATGGCCAACGTAAATTGGTCTGGCTCGTAGGCGCTGGTTGGCTCCACCAAAAAGCCCTCCTCATCACGGAAGGGTTGGGGGATGTCGGCGAAGAAGCGGCTGTGGGGAACTTTGCGGGCGATGGCCCTGGTTGTCTTGCCATATCCAAGGAGGGCGATCATCAGCGAACCTTGAGGGTGATGAGGGCGATGAGGTTGGAGATGAGAGCGATGATCCAGAAGCGGACGATGATCTTGGTCTCGCTCCAATTCTTCTCCTCAAAGTGGTGGTGGATTGGGGCCATGAGGAAGATCCGCTTTCCTCGGGTCCGATAACTCCATACCTGCAAGATGACGCTGGCCGCCTCCATCACGAAGACGGAGCCAATAAGAATCAAGAGGATCTCGCTTTTGGAGATGATAGCCATGTAGGCGATGAAGGCTCCCAAGGCCAAACTCCCGCTATCTCCCATGAAGACTTCGGCTGGGTGGCAGTTGTACCAGAGAAAGCCGATGAGGGCCCCTACCAGGGCCGCGGCTATTACCACCACCTCCCCGGCGCCGATTACTTTGGGCAGGAGGAGGTAGCCGCTGAGAATGGCATGGCCCGTAATGTAGGTGATGACCCCGAGGGTGGCGAGGGCGAAGATGGAGGGGACGGTGGCCAATCCATCGAGGCCGTCGGTGAGGTTGACGGCGTTGGAAGTGGCGACGATGACCAGGACCCAGAAGGGGACGGCCAGGGGGCCCAGATCGAAGAGGGGGTATTTGTAGAAGGGAATGTAGAGCTGGGAAGAGAGCTGGGGGAGGGAGTAGAGGTAGATGGCGACGGCACTAGCCCCAGCGATCTGGAGGAGGAATTTTTGACGGGGGCTGAGGCCACTTCGGTTGGAGCCCCCCAGGATCTTGCCCAGATCGTCAAAGATGCCGATGGCGCAGAAGAAGAGGAGGATCGCTAAACCTCCAATGGCAAAGGGGTTGGTGAGCTTGATGCTGAGCAGTGAGGCGATGGTGGTGGCGGCGATGAAGACGACTCCCCCCATGGTCGGGGTTTTGGACTTCTTCTGATGGCCCTTGGGAGCCAGGGAGTAGATCGGCTGGTAGGAGCGCTTGGCGCTGGCCCACCGGATGAAGCGTGGCAAGAGGTAGAGGGTCAGCAAGAAGGCGATGAAGAAGGCGAAACCGGCCCGGACCGAGATGTATTGGAAGAGGTTGACCCCGAAGGTTTCATAGAGCCAATAGAGCATCGATCTCCCACCAGAGTTGAAAATTAATCGATTTTGAAGTCAAATGGTACTACAATAGAGCTAAATTTTGCGTTAAAGGAGGGATGGTGGATTTTCACGGAGCAAATGTGCTCGTTACGGGAGCAAGCCGGGGAATTGGCGCCGCAATTGCCCGGGTCCTCGCCAAGGAGGGGCTGAAGGTCTGGATCAATTACCGCACCAGCGTGGAGGCGGCCGATAGGCTCAAGAAGGAGATCGAAGAGGCTGGGGGCAGGGCGGCTCTCATCCCCTTTGATGTCGCCAATGAGGCGGAATTTGTCGAAGGGATCGCCACCATCGTCGAGAGTGATGGGGGATTGGCCTATCTCGTCAACAATGCTGGAATCACCAAGGATAAGTTGGCCATGCGCATGGGGGTGGCCGATTTTGAAGAGGTGTTGCGGGCCAACCTGACCAGCGCCTTCATCGGGTGTCGGGAGGCCCTCAAAGTGATGGGCAAGAGACGCTTTGGCAGTGTGGTCAATGTGGCCTCTATCGTCGGGGAGCGGGGAAACCCCGGTCAGGTCAACTACAGCGCATCCAAGGGGGGAATGATCGCCATGACCAAATCCTTCGCCTTGGAGGGAGCTCCCCGTAATGTCCGTTTCAATGTGGTGACCCCGGGTTTCATCGAGACCGACATGACCCAGCAGCTCAAGGAGGAGATCAAGGAGCGCTACGTCGAACAGATTCCTCTAGGACGCTTTGGAAAGCCTGAAGAGGTGGCTTGGGCGGTGGCCTTTCTCCTGAGTGATCATGCCAGCTACATCACTGGAACGACTTTGCGGGTCAATGGAGGACTTTATACCTGATTCAGGGGGAAATAATCGATTTTTTGTTAAAATGGAGCCATCAATTCTTATAAGGAGTCACAATGGATCAAAGCCTTTTCGAGCAGGTCAAGCAGATTGTGGTTGAGCAGCTCAACGCCAATCCGGATGAGGTGAAGCCAGAGACCCGCTTCGTCGAAGATCTAGGAGCCGATAGCCTCGATGTCGTGGAACTGGTCATGGCCTTGGAGGAGACCTTTGGTATCGAGATCCCCGATGAAGATGCCGAGAAGATCCAAACCGTCGCCGATGCCGTGAAGTATATCGAGGAGCATCGCTAAAGCGGGATCTTTCCCGCTTGGTTTTTGCTGAGCCTCAAGTTGAGCAAAAATCAAGCTGAGGGGGGTCTATGAGACGTGTGGTCGTAACCGGTCTTGGGATGATCAACTCCTTGGGGCATGAGCGGGAGAGCTCCTTCGAGCGCATCGTCGCCGGGGAGACAGGAGTCGATCGGATCACCCTCTTTGATCCTTCCAACCAGGCGGTCCAGATTGCAGCCGAAGTCAAGGGGTTCGATCCCAAGTCGGTCATGGATCCAAGGGAGGTCAAAAAGGCCGATCGCTTCATCCAGTTGGGGATTAAAGCGGCCCGGGAAGCGATGGAGGATGCTGGCTTGAGTGGAGCGGAGGATCCGGAGCGTTTTGGGATCAGTTGCGCCAGTGGGATCGGGGGTCTGCCTACCATTGAGCGTAACGCCGTCGTCTGCCATACCCGAGGGCCTCGCAGAATCAGCCCCTTCTTCATCCCCTCAGCCCTGGCCAACATGCTTGGCGGTTTCATCTCCATCGAACATGGCCTCAAGGGGCCCAACCTCGCCAGCGTGACCGCCTGTGCCGCTGGTACCCATGCCATCAGCGAAGCCGCCAAGACCATCATGCTCGGAGGAGCCGATCGGATGGTGGTGGTCGGGGCCGAAGCGGCGATTTGTCCCATTGGGATCGGGGGATTTGCCGCCATGAAGGCCCTCTCCACCCGGAACGACGATCCCAAACGGGCCTCCCGCCCCTTTGACGCCAAACGGGATGGTTTCGTCATGGGAGAGGGAGCCGGAGCCCTCATCCTGGAAGAGTATGAGAGCGCCAAGGCCCGGGGCGCCAAGATCTATGGAGAGCTCATCGGTTTTGGGGAGAGCGGGGATGCCAACCACATCACAACCCCCGCTCCCGAAGGGGAGGGGGCCTATCGGGCGATGCGGGCAGCCTTACAGATGGCTGGAGTCGATCGGGTCGACTACATCAATGCCCATGGAACCAGTACCCGCTACAACGATCTGTACGAAACCATGGCTATCAAACGGCTCTTTGGAGGTCGCCAGCAGTGCCCTCCTGTTAGCTCCACCAAGGGACAGATTGCCCATTGTCTCGGGGCAGCCGGGGCCCTCGAAGCGGTGATCACCCTCATGGCCATGGAGCGCGGGGTCATCCCTCCCACAATCAATTATGAAGAGCCCGATCCAGAGTGCGACTTGGACTATGTCCCCAACGAGGCCCGGGAAGCGAAGATCGAGGTGGCCATGAGTAACTCCTTTGGCTTTGGCGGAACCAACGGCGTAGTGGTCTTTAAAAAGGTCTAGAGTGGCGAACTATCTAGACTTCGAGCAGAAGATTCGAGAGGTCGAGGAGCAGCTCGAAGCGGCCAAGGCCCGGGGGGACGAGGCGGCCATTGAGATTCTGGAAAAGGAGCTAGAGCGGGAGGTTCAAAAGACCTACAAGAACCTCAGCGACTACCAGAAGCTCCAACTCGCTCGCCATCCAGACCGCCCCTACGCTCTGGACTATGTGCGCCTTCTCATGGATCGCCCCTATGAGATCCATGGGGATCGCTGTTTCCGGGACGATCCGGCCATTATCTGCTACCTCGGCTATATCGACGGACAGCGGACCATGCTCATTGGGGAGCAAAAGGGGCGGGGAACCAAGAACAAGATCAAGCGCAACTTCGGAATGCCCCATCCAGAAGGGTATCGCAAGGCCCTCCGGGCAGCTAAGTTGGCTGAGAAGTTCAACATCCCAATCCTCATGCTCATCGATACTCCAGGAGCCTATCCGGGTGTGGGGGCCGAAGAGCGGGGGCAAAGTGAGGCGATTGCCCGGAATCTCTTTGAGCTAAGCCGCTTGCAGGTGCCCACAATCGCCGTCGTCATTGGAGAAGGGGGTAGTGGAGGGGCTTTGGCCATCGGGGTTGCCGACCGATTGGCCATGATGCGCTATTCCATCTTTAGCGTTATCTCCCCCGAAGGGTGTGCCGCCATCTTGTGGAACGATCCAGCCAAGGTGGAGCAGGCCACCAAAGCCCTCAAGATTACGGCCGAGGATCTAGAAGGATTTGGGCTCATCGACGATGTTATCGAGGAGCCTATCATCGGAGCCCACAGGAATAAGGAGGGAGCAGCCCAAGCCCTCAAGGAGTACTACCTGAACACTCTCAAGATGCTCCAGGCGATGGATCCTCAAGAGCGCCTTCAAAAGCGCTATGAGAAGTTGATGGCCCTTGGGCGCTTCCAGGAGGAGTGAAGCGGGGAGAGGGCTCCCCTTACTCGATGTTGTGCTCTTTTTTGTAGCGAGTGACGATGGCGTAGGCTTCGTCCTTGAGGCGCAGCTTTTCGACTTTGAGCTTTTCTAACTCCAGGTCCTCCATGTGTTCTCGCCCCTCTTCGACCTCTTTGACGATTCGTTTGAGCTCTTCATGTTTCTCGACAATTTTGTCGAAGTGGGGGTTCTCCTGGCGGATCTTTTTGATCAGCTCTTGGGGAAACTCTTCTAGCATAGCCACTCCTTTGAACAGAATTTAGGTCCGGTATTCGGCGTTGATCTTGACGTACTCGTATCCAAGGTCGCATCCGTAGGCGGTAAAGGATCCCCTGCCCATGCCTAGATCGCAGTGGATAGAAAACTCGGGGCGTTGCATGACCTTGTGGGCCGCCTCCTCTTGCTGGCGATCGAAGAGGATCTTCCCCCGATCGTAGACGACAACATCCTCGAAGGCGATGCGCAGTCGATCCTCCTTGCAGGCGACACCGCTGGCTCCAATGGTGGCGGCGATACGGCCCCAGTTGGGATCCTCCCCGAAGAGGGCAGTCTTGACGAGGAGGGAGTTGGTCAGGGCCTTTGCGGCCCGTTTGGCTTCCTGGTCGTCTCGAGCTCCAGTTACATGGAAGGCCACCAGCTTCTTGGCCCCCTCTCCATCTTTGACGATGAGGAGGGCGAGGTGGTGCATGACCTTTTCCAGGGCAAAAGCGAAGGCCTCGGCGTCGAAGTGGCCACTCATTCCATTGGCCAGGAGGAAGAGGCTATCGTTGGTACTCCGATCCCCATCGACGCTAATGGCGTTGAAGGTGGTCTCCACATACTTTTTGGCCACTTCCTCCATGATCTCCCGAGGAACGGCGGCGTCAGTTACGATGAAAGCGAGCATCGTAGCCATTGCCGGATCGATCATGCCAGCCCCTTTGGCCACGCCAGCGATGCGAAAGGAGCCCCCCTCTTTTAGGTGAACCTCGAAACCGATCCGCTTCTCAAAGGTATCGGTGGTCATGATCGATCTGGCAAAGTGTATGTCGTTGCGCGCCTTGAGATCGAATTGGAGGGCGGCTTGGAGAATGGTCTCCTTGGGCAAGGGGACCCCGATGACGCCCGTCGAGCTCATAATGGGGTTGTGGAGATCGAAGTGGGGGGTGAGGGTGGCGAAGATCTCCTCGATGTCGGCTACCCCTTGGGCGCCTGTCATTGCGTTGGCATTCTTGGAATTGGCGAGAATGAAGTTGCTCTTTTGGATCTGGTGCTTGTGGAAGTGGCGCAGTGGGGCGGCTTGAAATTTATTGGTGGTAAAGAGGGCAACCACATCGCAAGGGGTCTGGCTGTAGATGAACCCCACATCGAAATCATCCCCTTTGAGCCCGGCACGAACTCCATCACAGTGGAATCCTGCCACCTGGGCGATCGTCCCCTCTAGGGGGATGAGGCGAAAGGAGGCCATGGCCAAATCGCACTAGAGGGCCATGTTCTTCTTCTTGAGGATGCGCAATCCCTTGGCACTCACCTTAATCTTCTTGCGGGTTCCATCGGGTAGGGTGATGCGAACGGTGCGAATGTTGGGAAGGAAGCGGCGCTTCGTCTTGTTGTTGGCATGGCTGACCCGATGGCCGCTCATAGGCCGTTTGCCAGTGATTTGACACTTTCTCGACATGGGCGTTCCTTCTGGGAGTTTGGTTTGCAAATTATATCCTTTTTCACTGAAGTTCCCCTTAATTTCAGGCCCTTTTTCGTTGGGCCACTTTGCTATAATTAGGGATGGCTTTTTCACTCAGGAGGTTCCATGGTTGCTCCCAGTATTCTTAGTGCCGACTTCGGGAAGCTGGCCCAGGAAGTGGAGGCCCTGTGTGAGGCTGGGGCCGACTTGATCCATGTCGATGTAATGGATGGCCACTTCGTGCCCAACTTGACCATCGGCCCAATGGTCGTGGAAGCGGTGGCCAAAGTGGCCAGCGTTCCTTTGGATATTCACCTCATGGTATCGGATAACCCCTTCTTCGTCGAGCTCTTCGCCCCCCTCAAACCCCGCTACATCTCCTTCCACTACGAAGGGGAGCACCACCACCATAGGGTCATCCAGCAGATTAGAAGCCATGGGGTCGCTCCAGCTATTGCCATCAATCCAGGAACCCCCGTCGCCCTCTTGGAGGAGGTGGTCCAATATGTCGATATGGTATTGCTCATGAGCGTGAATCCCGGATTCGGGGGGCAAAAGTTCATCCCCATCTACGAGAAGATCGACCAGCTCCGCCAGCTCTTGCAAAAGCGCAATCCCGAGTGTCGCATCGAGGTGGATGGGGGGGTCAATGGGACCAATGCCTCCAAGTTGCGTCGGGCCGGAGTCGATATCCTCGTTGCTGGGAGCTATATCTTCGGCCATGAGGACTACAAAGAGGCAATCGAGCGGTTGAGGTAGTTCCATGGTCCGGGTAAAAATTTGTGGGATCACCAATGTAGAAGATGCCTTCTTGGCCGTGGAAGCGGGGGCCGATGCCCTTGGTTTCGTCTTCTATCCCAAATCCCCCCGCTACATCACCCCCCAGCAGGCGGCAAAGATCACACGCCAGCTTCCCCCCTTCGTCGAGCGGGTCGGTCTCTTTGTCGAAGAGAGTCCAGAGCAAATTGAAAGGATCGCCCAAGAGAGTGGGATGGGGCTGGTCCAACTCCACTGGGATGTAGATCAGGAGTTCCTCGAAGCCTTGCAGATCAAGGCCCTTCCGGTCGTACGGGTGCGGGAAGAGGCCGATTTGGAGCGTTTTGCTGATCGGTATCGACTGGTGGATGCCTATGTTCCCGGGTATGGGGGAGCTGGAAAGCGGATCCCCTTGGAGTGGTTTGCGGGGAGGGACTGCTCCAAGATGATTCTAGCTGGAGGGCTTGATAGTGAAAATGTAAGCCAAGTTGTAGGTTATGGTTTTTATGGGGTCGATGTGAGCAGTGGGGTGGAGCGTGAGCAGGGGCGCAAGGATCCCTGGAAGGTGCGCTCCTTCATCCAAAGGGCCAAATTTGCCTCCCTTTGAAGAGTTAGCCCGAAAACTACGGTTTCGCCCCAAATCCAAGGAGGCCTTTCAAAACCTCCTCAAACGCCTGGACCCTACCATCGATCCCGAGCTCTTCCACCAAATGCTCCTAGCCCAAGGATTCCCGCTCCTAGAGCGCCAGGGACGTATCTATTTGAAAAGCGCCATCACCCCTTACCAGGACCAAGAGTTTGTCGTCGTTGATATTGAAACTAACGGCTCCAAGCCAAAGGAGAGCCAGATCATCGAGATTGGGGCGGTAAAGTTCACGAGCAAGGGAGTCATCGATCGTTTCGAAAGCCTCGTCCATGCCACTGCCATCCCCGAATATGTGGTGAAGTTGACTGGATTGACCCCAAAGCTCCTCCACCACGCCCCTTCTCAAAAGGAAGTTCTCTGGCGCTTTCGCGCCTTCTTGGGCGATGCGATCTTCATCGCCCACAATGCCCGATTCGATTACAATTTCCTCTCGGCAAAGTTGGAAGAGCTTGGGTATGGTCCTTTGGCCAACCGCTACTTGTGCTCCATCGATTTGGCCCGGCGAACCATTGAGAGTGAGCGGTATGGATTGGAGTTTTTGAAAGAGCGATTGGGGCTCCAGGAAACCCCGAGCCATAGGGCCTTCGCCGATGCCTGGAGTACCTACCAGGTGGTACGCCTCGCCTTTGACAAGGTTCCAGACCAGGTACGCACCACCGAAGACCTCATCGACTTTAGCAGGGACAACTTCAAGGGTGGCGGCGCAAAAGCTGGTCGACGATCTTCGCTCCTAATAGATCCCCCCAGACATTGATGGCGGTGCGGAACATATCCAGGAAGCGGTCCACAGCGATAATGAGGGCGATGTACTCGTTTGGCAACCCGACGCTATCGAGGATGAGGGTCATCATGATGAGTCCCGCTCCAGGGATTCCTGCTGCTCCGATGGAGGCGAAGGTTGCGGTGAGGAAGATGATGATCTGCTGGGAGAGGGTCAAGTCGACGCCAGCCAAGTTGGCGATAAACATGACCGCGATCGACTCATAAAGGGCTGTTCCATCCATGTTGATCGTGGCTCCCAGTGGAAGGACGAATCCAGCAACCCGCTTGTCCACCCCCCCTTTGGTCTCGGCGACCTCGATGGAGACCGGTAAGGTGGCGGAGCTGGAAGCGGTAGAGAAGGCGATGAGGGGGGCTTCCTTGATCTGAGTGAAGTAGCGGTAGGGGTTGAAGTGGCCGACGAAGTAGGCGATGGCGGGCAGGACAATACCTCCGTGAATTGCCAGAGCAACCAGGACGGTTAGAGCGTAGCCTGAAAGGGCAAAAAGTGGCTCCAGACCGCTTTTGCCAATGGTTGCGGCGATGAGGAAGAAGACCCCGATGGGGGTCAAGGCGATGATCCACTTGGCTAGGACCATCATAGCGTCGTTGATGGCATCAAAGAAGTTGTAGAGGAGCTGCTTTTTGGAGGCTTCGATGTAGATGGAGGCAATGGCGAAGAGGATGGTGAAGAAGATAATGGGCAGGATGGCTCCTTGGGAGAGGGCGGCAAAGATGTTGGTTGGGATGAAAGAGAGCAAGAAGGTGGCGAAGGAGAGTTCTTTGGCCTCTGGCAGCTGCTGGTGGGGGGTGGCGAGGTTGTCCACTTGGATGGTAGCCCCACTTCCCGGATCGAAGATGTTAAAGACTACGAGACCCAGGGAGACGGCAAGGGCCGTCGTGGTGAAATAGTAGGCGAAGGCCTTGATCCCGATACTCTTGAGCTCATCGGCTCCGGTGAGTCCAGTAATAGCGATGTAGATGCTGGCCACGACGATGGGAATGATGAGCATTTTCAAAAGGGCCAGGTAGATCTGGCCGATGAACTGGAGGGAGAGGGCTAGATCTGGCAGGAGGTAGCCAAAGAGGATCCCCAGGACGATGGCTGCCAGGGTGAGGTTTTCTAAAGAGAAGAGCTTGGCCATGGGACTCCTTTTTTCGTGAAATTGTACCATAGAAATCCCAGGGGGAAATTTCATACTAGCAAGTATGTCATATTTTTGGCCCCGATTTCCCCCTCTGCCCAGGGGCGAAGCCCCAAGGGGCTCGGGGATGGTATGTCATATTTTTCCGAGGATCCAGGAGAAGAGGAGCAAGAGGGTGGCCGAAGCGAAGTAGAGCCCACTCGTACCCAGGATATTGGCATTTTGACAGGAGGTGCAGTTGCGATACTTCTTGGTCTCGTAGCGGGCGTAGAAGGCGTACACAAGGATCCAGCCGACTTCGAGGGCCCAGAGGGGAAGATTATACTCGATGAGCCACCGGGGCCACTGGGCGAAGAGGGTGGTGATGAGTCCGAGAAAGTGGAAGACGAGCCAGAGCCGCAAGGCTGCGAGGATCTTGTCTTTGACAAAGGAGGTGGGACAAGTGGGCTCATAGGAGCCGTAGCGCTTGAAAAACTCCTTTTGGGCCTTCTTGTCCAGTTTGTCGAAGAGGTATCCTCCAAAGATCATGTCGATTTTGCGCTGGAGCCAGATGGCTTCGGCCTTGTCGGCGCTGGTGTAGTAGTGGGTTTGGCCCTGGCGGTCTTCGTACATGATCTTTACCACAGGATAGCGGCGCACCGTCAGGGTTGCACCTGGGATGGTCTCATCACTTTCGGGAGAGGGGAAATACTCCCCCTCTTTGGCGTAGATGACCGGATTGATCATCTCCAGCCAGCTCCCATCCCCCCGTTTCATGACGATGATGCGCAAGGGGACGCCGATCTGGATGGCGGCTAGCCCTTTGAGGTTGTGCTCATGAGCTGTCTTCTTGAGCTCCTCGATGAGTCCAGGGAGTTGGGGATCTTTGAAGTCGCGAACGAGACCGGAGATTTGAAGGAGTGTCGTGTCTGGATAGGTGAGGAGTTGTGCCATGGGGATCCTTTGGGCGGGGCCGAAAGCCCCACACCATTAGTGGTGGGACTTGGCGACCACCTTGAGCATTTTGAGGTTGATGATGATGAAGCGGATGAATTGCCAAATAAGGCACTTGCGCAAGAAGCGCTGGAAGGGACCAGGGATCATGGTCCCGAAGGTCTTGTTGTCGTAAGGTTTAATGTTCTTCTGGACTTCCAAGTAATCTTTTGCCATAGCTGCTCCTTCTTATTCGGGGATGAGTGTCCAGCCTGGTTTGAGCTGGGCCTTCCACATGAAGAGGTAGTGGAGGAGATGCTTGATCCAGTGGCCAGCCAGACCGATTTCGCCGAAGGTATATTCGGGATCTCGTCCGGTTCCTGGATAGCGTTCATAATCTGGAACGACGGGATAGACGGTGAGGGCCACAGCACTTCCATCCAGCAGCCCCTTCCCAGTAGAAGCGATGCAGGCGGCACCCATTTCGGCCATTGAGGCGTGGTGTCCCTTTTGGGGAACCTCATCGAGGCTATATTTGCCCTGGATCACTTCGGTGATGGTCCGGGCCACGGTTTTGCCGATGATTCCAGAAGGCATTCCCGTGCGGGGAGGGGCTGGAGTGATGGGGGTTCCTTTGGGCGATTTAGCCGGCTTGGAGATTGGGTGGGGTGGAGCAAAGGCAATTCCGACGGCAAAGATGTTCTTGTAATCGGGGTTTTGATAGTACTTGGGCCAGTCGCTGGCCTTCCACTCTTCAAAGGGTTTTTGGGTATAGTCGGCGTCGACCTTCATGAATCCGTTGGGAGCAAAGAGTTTGTCGGTGATCTCATTGCCCTCCTTGTCGTAGGCTTTCAGACCCACACCGCTAAAGGGAGGGATGAGCATGGCGAAATCGAAGGTCTCTTCGCCCTCCGTGCCATCGAGGAGTTCGTACTGGAGTTTGCCCTTTTGAACCTCTTTCACATGGGCTCCAGTGATCCAGTCGACCCCCCGCTCTGCAAAGAGGGATTCAGCTAGAACCTTGGAGCTGACGATGTGGCCACCCCATTTGATATGCAATCCTGCAACCCCGAAGTCTCCGAGGAACTGCTCATTGGAGATCCACTTGATCTCTGCTTTGTCCCGGACTCCGGCCTTGTTGAGCTCGTGTTCGATGTTGAAGATATACTCGAAGGCCGCCCCTTGACAGGTACACATACCATGGCCTGTACCCACGAGGAACTTCTGCTTTTCCCCCTTTTTCATCCGCTCGATGGCCTCTTGGAAGTGGGTGTTGGCTTCGGCGGCGTGGCCATAGGTACATACGGAGAGGGAGTAGCCATCTGGTCCAAGACCTGGGGTTGCCGCAAAGTTGAGCTTGGGACCTGTGGCGTTGATGAGGTAGTCGTATTCGATCTCTTCCTTTTGGCCTGCTTTATTGGGGTCGGTATACTCGATGGTCACGAAGGGCTTGTCACTCTCCTTTTTCCCTTCTGGATGGATAGAGATCGCCTTGGCCTGGCGAAAGTCGATCCCCGCTTTCTTGTAGACTGGTGCCAGCTCGAAAACCACATCTTCAGGAGTCATCTCACCGACACCGACCCAGATGTTCGAGGGAATCCAATTCCATTTACTGTTGGGGGAGACCACGACCACTTCGTGCTGATCCCCAAGCCAGTGTTTGGCAAAAGTAGCGGCGGTATGTCCCGATACTCCTGCACCCAGCACAACGATTCTAGCCATTCTTAAACCCCTTTAAAGATTTCGTAACGCTATATTATAGCCCTCCAATCTTTAAAAAAAGATAATGAAAATTAGAAACTAATCGAAAGATTTAGCTTATAATAAGCGCTAATCAAGTTTATAAGATCCATTAATCCATGAAATTCAATAAGCTCTAAGATATCATGTCAATATACTCGTTCTTGAAGGCGACGTAGCGCTGGGCCGAGGCGTATAGCTCTGCTACCTCCTCATCACTGAGGGTACGGACCACCTTGGCTGGAGAGCCGAGAATGAGGGAGCGGGGTGGGAAGCGTTTGCCTCCGGTCACCAGCGCTCCAGCTCCAACAATCGACTCCTTGCCGATATGGGCTCCATCTAGAATGGTCGCACTCATACCGATGAGACACCCATCTTCGATGGTGCATCCATGGAGCATGACCCGGTGGCCGATGGTCACGTCGTTGCCGATAGTGGTAGGGAATCCGTCGCTCATGTCCGGCTTTTTATAGTGGGTTACATGGATCATTGTGAGGTCCTGGATGTTGGTCCGCTCTCCAATTCGAATGGCGTGTACATCGCCCCGGATCACAGCTCCAAACCAGATGGAACTCTCCTGGCCGATAGTCACATTGCCGATAACCGTCGCTCCTGGGGCGATCCAGACACCGGAGGCGAGTTTGGGGAACCAATCTTTGTAGCGTAGCAGCATTAGCTCTCCTTGAGTAGTTTTCGTGCCAGCCGTTTGGCACGGGTCGTGGTATTCTTGCGGTGGGTATTGTAGAGCAATTTGGTATATTCTTCCATCAGCAGTTGGGAGTTGATAGCCGGTTTACCCTCGGGAGGCTGGAGCTTGCGGTATTCTCCTGAGGGGAGGAGCTCCCTCGCTTTCACGTTATCCTTGAGCTGGATGTTGAGGATCTCCAAGAGGCGATCGGCAATTTCTGGATCAAAAATCGGGGTCATAAGCTCGATACGCCGCTCCAGGTTTCTTGGCATCCAGTCGGCGCTGGAGATGAAGAGCTTGGGGTTGGAGTGTTTGAAGTAGAAGATCCGGGCATGTTCTAGGTACTTCCCGACGATGGAGATGACCCGAATATTCTCACTCACTCCCTCGATACCCGGACGCAAGCAGCAGATCCCCCGTACAATGAGTTCGATCTTGGTCCCTGCGATGGAGGCTTTGTAGAGGGCCTCAATGATGTCGGCATCTACTAGGGCATTCATCTTGGCGATGATATGGCCCCGGGATCCCCGTTTGCCTTCGGCCTCGATGAGGGAGAGGAGTTTGGGTTTGATCTGGGTCGGTGCCATGTAGAGGCTCTGGAGTTTCCCCTTCTTGGAGAAGCCGGTGAGGTAGTGGAAGAAGCGGGTGGCATCGTCGGTGATCTCCTTGCGGCTGGTTAGATAGCTCACATCGGTGTAGATCCTGGCGGTGGAGGGGTTGTAGTTGCCTGTAGCCAGGTGGACATACTGCTTGAGTCGATCCCCGTCCCGCTTGATCACCTGGGCAATTTTGGCGTGGACCTTGAACCCCGGAATCCCGAAGATCACATGGGCCCCCGCCTGTTCGAGACGTTTGGCCCAGATGAGGTTGTTCTCCTCGTCGAACCGGGCCTTGAGCTCCACCATCGCCGTCACCTGTTTCCCGCTCTCGGCCGCTTCGATGAGGGCTTTGACGATGGGGGAGTTCTTGCCGACCCGGTAGAGGGTCATCCGGATCGCCAGAACATCGGGATCTTTACTGGCCTCCTTGATGAAGCGAACGATGGGATCGAAGCTCTCATAGGGGTGGTAGAGCATGATATCCCGCTCATGTTCGATGATCTGGAGGATCGGCTCGTTGCTATCGAGGGGAGGGAGGATCTTAGGGGTGTAGGGTTCGAAGAGGAGGTGGGGGAAGTTCTTGTTGGAGACGATCTCCCAGAGGGAGCCGAGGTTGAGGGGGATGTTGTAGTCGTAGATGTCGTCCTTGTGGATCTTGAGGTGGTCGGTGAGGAACTCCACCAGATCCTCCTCGGCTCCAGCTCCAATTTCCAGGCGGACGATCTCCCCCTTGCGCCGTAACTTCAATCCCTCCTCCAAGAGCTCCATGAAATCGTCGGCCTCCTCCTCTTCGATCTCGATGTCGGCGTTGCGGGTGACCCGAAAGGGAGCGGCGGCAAGGGGTTTGTAGCCTGGGAAGAGGGATTCGAGGTGGGCTTGAACGATGGACTCGATGGGGATGTAGGTGTTTTCCAGCTGGATGAAGCGGGGGAGGACCCGGGGGATTCGGACGAGGCCATACTTGATCTCCTCCTCTTGGGGATCGTGGAGTTTGAGGACCAGGGCGAAGGAGAGGTTGTTGAGGTGGGGGAAGGGGTGGGTCGCATCGACGGCGATGGGCAGGATCACGGGGTAGAGGTTGGAGTAGAAGTAGTCGTTGATCCGCTCCTTCTCAGATTCGTTGAGTTCCTGGTAGTCTTTGATCCAGAGCCCTTCCCGCTTGAGGGCCTCGACAATTTGGAAGAAGGTGGCCTCAAGGCTCTCCTTCTCCTGGTGCAAATAGGCCCGGATCGCCTGGAGCTGTTGGCGGGGGCTCATTTTGTCTGGCCCCGTAACACCGATGCGATACTTGAAGAGCTTTTTCAATCCAGCCACCCGGATCATGTAGAACTCGTCCAGGTTGGTGCCGTAGATAGCGATGAACTTGAGCCGTTCCAAGAGGGGATTGGTAGGATCTTGGGCCTCCTCGAGAACCCGGGTGTTGAAGCGAAGCCATGAGAGTTCCCGGTTGATATAGAGTTTCGGGTCGCGTAGATCCATCGCTGCTCCCTTTTTATGCTACACTTATTATGGAAGTGTAGCACAAAGTTGGAGTTGTACCATGGAAGTGGCCCGTCTCATCGAGGGGTATCGCCAATTTCGTCTCAAGGGATTCAAGGAGCAAGAGGCCAAGTTCGTCGAGCTGGCCAAGAAGGGGCAAAGTCCCAAGACCCTCTTTATCGGTTGCAGCGATTCCCGTCTACTCCCCAACTTCATCACCTCTTCTGGAGTCGGGGATCTCTTTATCTTTCGGGATGTGGGCAATTTCGTGCCCCCCTTCAAACCGGACAACGACTACCACGCCGCCGCGGCGGCCATCGAATATGCCGTGAGCATTCTCCGGGTCGAGGAGATCATCGTCTGTGGCCATAGCCATTGTGGTGCTTGTGCCGCCTTGTATCAGGAACTTCCAGAAGAGGAGGGGCTCATTCATACAAGGAAGTGGCTGGAACTGGGCCAAAAGGCCAAGAGCCTCGCCCTGGAACAGGTAGGTCGGGAGGACTTCACCCTCCTCTTGCGTACTACCGAACGCCTCTCGGTCCTGGTCCAGCTGGAGCATCTGCTCACCTACCCAAAAGTCCGGGAGGGGGTGGAAGAGGGAAGGTTACACCTGCATGGGTGGTATTTCAAGATCGAAAGCGGGGAGCTGGAGTATTTCGATCAAGAGGCCGGAGCCTTCAAGCCCCTTTGAGTCGGGCGATCTCGTCCCGTAGTCTGGCGGCCTCTTCGAATTCAAGCCGCTTAGCCGCCGCTTCCATTTGGGCCTGGAGCTCTTGGATCAGGGCTTGGCGCTCTTTGGGGGTGGGGGCTGGAGAGGAGGCTTTGGGGGATGCTTCTGGTGTCTCCTTGGATTCAAGCTCCTCGTCGAGGGGGCGTTGGACGGGGCGGGGAGTGATGTTGTGGAGCCGATTGTATTCGGCCTGGCGCGCTCTGCGGGTGAGGGTCGTGGCGATCGCCCGTTTGAGGGAGGTTGGGAGGTGGTCGAGACCATCCAGATCGGCTGGCTCGTAGAGAGAATAGGACTCTTCGATGGCATCGACGAAGAGAACCACCCGCCCCGAGACATGGCGGGCCGCCCGCCCCATGGTCTGGATCAGAGCCACCTCGCTTCGCAAAAAGCCCTCTTTATCGGCATCGAGGATGGCCACCATTCCCACCTCAGGTAGATCGAGGCCCTCCCGCAAGAGGTTGATCCCAATGAGCAGGTCAAACTTTCCCTGGCGCAGCTCCCGGATGAGGTGGTTGCGTTCAATAGCATCCAGGTCGGAGTGGAGGTAGCGTACCCGCAGGCCGAGCTGGGCGTAGTAGCTTGTGAGCTCCTCGGCCATCCGCTTGGTCAAGGTTGTCACGAGGACCCGGTTCCCCTTGGCGATCTCCCCTTTGATCTCATCGTAGAGGGTTGCGACCTGGTCCTTGGCGGGGTGGAGGCGGATCCATGGATCCAGGAGTCCCGTTGGTCGAACGATCTGTTGGGCGATGGTGGCACTGCGCTCAAGCTCCTCGGGACCCGGCGTTGCAGAGACGAAGAGGTAGTAGGGGGCCTTTTCGATGAATTCGTCGAAGGTGAGGGGGCGGTTGTCCAGGGCGCTTGGAAGGCGGAAGCCGTGTTCGACGAGGACCTCCTTGCGGCTTCGGTCCCCTGCATACATACCCCGGAACTGGGGAAGGCTCACATGGGATTCGTCGACGATGAGGAGGTAGTCCCCCTTGAGGGCGAAGTAGTCCAGCAGGGTGTAGGGGGGCTCCCCTGGAGCCTTGCCCGTGAGGTGGCGGGTGTAGTTTTCGATCCCCTTGCACATTCCTGTGGTCTGGAGCATCTCCAGATCGAAGAGGGTACGCTCCTTGAGGCGGTGGTATTCCACCTCCTTGCCCTGGGCTTTGAGTTCTTGGAGCCGTTGGGCCAACTCCTCCTCGATCCCCTTGATCGCCTGGTGGAGCCGCTCCCGTCCCACGAGGAATTGGCTGGTTCCATAGAGGGTGAAGGAGGAGCGCTCCTGGGTGGGCCGACCTGTCACGGGATCGAAGAGGGCGATTCGTTCAATCTCCTCATCGAAGAACTCCACCCGCAATCCCTCTTCCATGTAGGCTGGGAAGATATCCACCGCCTCCCCTCGTACCCGGAAACTTCCCTGATGGAAACTGGTCTCGTTGCGCTGGTAGCCCAATTCTACCAGGCGCTCAAGGAGCCGACGTTGACCGATCTGGTTGCCTACCTCGAAGCGATAGACCATCTTGCGATACTCCCAAGGATCTCCGAGGCCGTAGTTGGCGCTTACTGAGGCGACGACGATCACATCGTCATACTCCAGGAGGCTGGCGGTGGCCAAGAGGCGGAGCCTTTCGAGCTCCTGGTTGATGGAGCACTCCTTTTCGATGTAGAGATCTTGGCGGGGGAGGTAGGCTTCTGGCTGGTAGTAGTCGTAGTAGCTGATGAAGTACTCCACATGGTTGTGGGGGAAGAAGCGGCGAAACTCGCTATAGAGCTGGGCGGCGAGGCTCTTGTTGTGGGTCATGATGAGGGTTGGGAGTTGGAGCTCCTCGATAATCTTGGCCATGGTGTAGGTCTTCCCGCTCCCAGTAACACCCAGGAGGGTCTGGTAGCGGTTCCCAGCCCGGATGGAGTCGACGATGGTCCGGATCGCCTGGGGCTGATCCCCTGCCGGTGGGAAGGGTGCTAACATCTGGAATTTTGCCAAGGGCAAGCCTTTTTTTGTTACAATTCTAGCAAAAATTAAACAAAGCTTAAAGGGGCTTCGATGGTCGGTGACGATGGGTGCGCGCTCCCAATCCCTCTGGCAGGATAGCTCGTTGCGGGAGGTGACCATTCAGCTGGAGGGGAAGACCTACAGGTTTGAGCTTCCAGACGAGTTCGCCCACTATATGGAGCAGGAGTTGGGCCGCTCCCTCGATCGCCACTCCAACAATAGCGCCAAACGCCTGCTGAACGCCTATTTGAAGAAGTGTTACGAGTGCTTCATGAAAGAGCGGGAGTTGGAGGAGCTGAAAAAAAATTGCAAAGGAGACTAAAAAATGGTATATTGTACCGATAATGGTTGGTGCAGGAAGACCTGCACAGCCAAATTTCAACCTTAAAGGAGTCTCAATGAAGCGAAGCGGTTTCACCATGATCGAGTTGATCTTCGTGATCGTGATCTTGGGTATTCTGGCGGCTGTTGCCATTCCAAAGCTCATGGCGACGCGAACCGACGCGAAAATTGCTAAACTGGCTTCCAACATCCAAACGGCCAAGAATGAGATTGCAAGCTATGTTACGGCGACAGGAAAGTTTGAAAGCAGCGGTGCTACCATGTCCAACGTCATCGCCGAGATGGAGACCGAGGGAACTGCCGATACCGGAACGGCCGAAGTAGTCATCTTCAAAGCCGAAACGAACGAAGGAGCTCTGGAGAATTGTATCAAGTTCGATTGGACGGATGGTCGAAACCTTGTGGTCAGCCACGAAGGTGGCTCTGGGGATGTGTGTAACGGTGTTAAGAGCTTGGTGAAAGAGACCTCTATCCAGATCAAAGGTCAAGGGGTCAAGTACTAATCTCTATCACATTATTCATGGTAGAAGGGATGGAGCGATGGGGCGTCAGGCGGCGGAGGGTGGCCTCCTGGCCGCTCGAATGCCCGAGGTGGTTCTGGTTATAACCGTCGTCGGGGTTTTAGCCGCCATCGCCCTCCCCAAATTTGACGCGGTCCGCCAAGAAGCACAGATCTCCCGAACCCTCTACCTCGTCCGTACGGCTACCAATGAGATCGTCACCTACGCCTTTTCCCAGATGGAGCTGGCAGATGAACTGGGCTACATGTCTCAAATCCTCCAGGAGGGGGTAGAGGAGGGGATCGTGCAGATCGTCGGTCGAGAGGCCCGTTTCCAAGCTGGTCAGATCGATCCTTGCCTCGTCTTGAGGGTTGAGCGGATGGAACGGGGTTTTAGCCTCACCATCGAACTCCTCGATCCCCAAGGGGATCCGATCTGCCAAGAGGTCCAGCGCGGGATCAACACCAAGGGCTATCCCATTCAGTTAAGGGGGCGCTTTGTTCGGATGTAGACGAGGTTTTACACTCATTGAACTCATTATGGTCATCGTGATCTTGGGTATTTTGGCGGCCATCGCTGTGCCCAAGCTCTGGGTTACCCGGGACGACGCGATCATTGCCAAGGGGCGCAACGACGTGGCGGCGATCCGATCGGCAATTATGACGGTCAAACATATGCGCATCCTTCGAGGGCTCTCTCCCTACCCCGATACCCTCGACGATGCCCAGGCCAACAGTGAAGGGGAGGAGCTCTTCAAGGGGAGCGACGAGTATCCCCTCTTGAGCTATCCCATCTACTCCAAGGATGAGGTGGGCCACTGGATGAAGACCGGGGATCGAAGCTACAAATACATCCTCTCCCAAGGGGAGGTGGCCTTTACCTACGACAATCAGACGGGAAAGTTTGACTGCGACCACTCCGATGAAGGGTGCCAGCTGCTCACTCAATGAGCCACTATTATCAGGTCGCCCTCCTCTCCTCCCCCCTCACCCTCACCTATGAGAGTAGCGAACCGATAGAGCGGGGGCGGCTTGTCGTCGTCCCATTACGAAATCGAGAGCGAATCGGAGTGGTCGTGGAGGAGGTAGCTCCCCCCAACTACCAAACCCGCTCCATCCTCCAGCTCCATGGCAACTTCTACTACAGCCCCCACCAACTGGCTATCGCCGCCTTCATCGCCCGCTACTATGTGGCTTCGATGGGGGAGGCCTTGAACCTCTTCCTCCCCTTCACCAACTATCCTCCACCCCCTCAAGGTCAGCCCCTCCAGCTCCCAACCCTCTCCCAAGGGCAGCAGCAAGCGTATCAGGCAATTAGAGGGCACGGGAGTGCCTTGCTCTTTGGGGATACGGGGAGTGGGAAGACCGAAATCTACATCCACCTCTTCGCCGAACAGCTCCGACGAGGGAGGCGCTCCATCCTCCTCATGCCCGAGATCTCCCTCACCCCCCAGATGCACCAACGGTTGAAACGCCACTTCGGCTCCCTTGTAGCTATCTGGCATAGTAGGCTCTCCAAAGGGGAGCGGGAGCGGATTCTCGCGGCTATTCGAGCCGGGGAGGTAGCCATTGTGGCTGGGCCACGGAGTGCCCTCTTCCTCCCTGTGGCCGACTTGGGGTGTATCGTCGTCGACGAGGAGCATGACGATAGCTACAAGTCCCAAAGCCGCCCCAGGATCAACGCCCGGGATGTGGCTTTGTACATGGGGCGCCACCTCGCTATCCCGGTCCTTCTTGGCAGTGCCACCCCCACCCCCACGAGCTATGCCAAGCTCCCTACAGTCCGGCTCACAGGAAGCTTCCACCAAGGGGAGCGCCACATCCGCTACGATCGGGGTAATGGATTGACTCCTCCGATCCTGGAGGCTATCGAGCGCCATTTGCGGTGGAAGCAGCAAATCCTCGTCTTCACCCCGACCCGGGGCCACTTCAAGTATCTCTTGTGCCAGCGGTGCGGGGAGGCCCTCCGCTGTCCCTTGTGCGATGTGGGGATGAGCTTGCACTTGGATCGCCAACTTCTCCTGTGCCACTACTGCGCTTCGACCCGCCCCATTCCCAAGGTCTGTCCCCGCTGCGGTCACGACGCCTTCTTGAGTGAGCGTCCTGGGACCAAGGAGATCGCCCAGGAGCTCTCTTTGCACTTTCCTCAAGCCACCATTGCCAGGCTCGATCGAGACAGCGTGACCAGCCACAAACGCTTGGTGGAGATCCTCAAAGCCTTTGGCGAGCGCCGGATCGACATCCTCGTAGGGACCCAAATGGTAGCCAAGGGCCACGACTATCCCGACCTGGGCTTGAGCCTCGTGCTTGGGATTGACCATATCTTGGCCATGGCCGACTTTCGAGCTAGGGAGCGGGCTATGGCCCTCTTCGTCCAGGTGGCAGGACGGGCTGGGCGTCGGGGGAGGGGGGAGGTCATTCTGCAGACCAAGGAAGAGGCCTTCTTCCAAGCCTTCGACGATTATGAGGCCTTCCTCCAGGAGGAGTTGGCCCTGCGCAAGGGGCGCTACCCTCCTTCCATGCGTCTGGCTAACCTCCTTTTTATCCACAAGGATCGCCGTCGGGCCCAAGAGGCGATGGAGGAGGTCCTCCAGCGTCTTGGAGCCTTCGAAGTGGAGGTAGTCGGCTCTGGGCCCGCTCCAATCCAGCGTATCGCTGGGCGCTGGCGCTACCATATCCTCTTGCGCTCCCCTTCGGCCAAGAGACTTCTAGAGGCGATCTATGGGAGTTGCGATGGGAGGTGTGAGGTCGATATGGATCCGGTAAATGTAGTATAATCTGGGATCCTGGAAGGAGGAAGGCTCCATGGAGCGCTATCCAACGAAGCAGATCTATGTCGGTCCGGTGGCGATTGGAGGGGATGCCCCCATTAGCGTCCAATCTATGACCTATTCCCGTACCGCCGATGTAGAGGCGACCCTCCAACAGATTAAACGGCTCCACTTTGCTGGGTGCGATATTGTCCGGCTTGCTGTCCCCCAAGAGGAGGATGCCCTGGCTCTGGCTCCCATCAAGGAGGCCAGCCCCTTGCCGATTATTGCCGATATCCACTTCAACTACCGCTACGCCTTAATTGCGGCCCAGGTGGTGGATGGGATCCGGATCAATCCGGGGAATATCGGCTCCAAGGCCCGGATCAAGGAGGTGGTCCGAGCTTGCCAGGAGCGCAACATCCCCATTCGCATTGGCGTCAACGCTGGCAGCTTGGAGGAGCAGATCGAACGCAAGTATGGAGCGACAGCCGAGGGGATGGTCCAAAGTGCCCTCTATCACATCAAGCTCCTGGAAGATCTAGGGTTTACCAACATCAAGGTGAGTATGAAGGCCAGCGACGTGGCCCGCACAGTGGAGGCCTATCGGCGGCTTCGCCCCTTGGTGGAGTACCCCTTCCATCTGGGAGTCACAGAGGCGGGTACCCTCTTCCATGGGACGATCAAGAGTGCCATCGGAATTGGAGCTCTGCTCCTCGATGGTATTGGAGATACGATCCGGGTCTCTTTGACTGGAGAGCTGGAAAAGGAGGTTGAAGTTGGGCGGGCCATCATCCAAGATGCCGGGCGGGCCCAGGAGGGGGTCAATATCATCTCGTGTCCCACCTGTGGCCGTATTGAGGCTAACCTGGTGGAAGCGGTGGCCGAAGTGGAGCGGCGCACCCGCCACATCAAGGCTCCCTTGACCCTTTCGGTTATGGGGTGTGCGGTCAATGCCATTGGGGAGGCCAAACATGCCGATGTGGCCATCGCTTATGGGAAGGGGAGTGGCTTGGTAATGGTCAAGGGAGAGGTGGTAGCCAAACTGCCAGAAGGGGAGTTGGTGGACCGCTTCCTCCAGGAGGTGGAAGAGATGGCCCGGAAGTGGGCAGATCAGGATGAAAGGAATTGAGCGTGGAGAGCCACCTATTTAACCTCAACATCGAGCGGGCCGTCTTGGCCTCGATTATCTTCGATCCTACCACCTTCGAAGAGGTGGCGGCCGTCCTCGAACCCCGGGACTTCTACCACCCCTTCCACCAGGCCACCTTCGAGACCATGGGGGAGCTCTATCGCAGTGGGGAGCCCATTGACGAGGAGTTCCTGAAAGAAAAGCTGGAGCTCAAGGGGCACTTCAACGAAGCCCTCTTCGTCGATATCCTCGCCGCCAACCCCCTCACCCATACCCTCGCCTATGTGAAGGAGATCAAGGAAAAGGCGATCAAGCGGGAACTTCTCCATTTGGCGGGGCAGATTAAAAAGATCACCCTGGAAGAGGATCTGCCCGTGGTGGAGATCATCGACGAGGTTCAGGCCAAACTCTACAAGATCACCAACGAGACCAGTAGCAGCGATTTCAAGGATGGGCGCAAGGCGATGGAGGAGACCCTCAAACATCTGGTGCGGATGAAGGAGCGGGGCAACTCCATCCTCACGGGGCTGAGCACCGGCTTTTACGAGCTCGATGTCAAGACAGCCGGATTCAATCCAGGGGATCTCATCATCATCGCCGCCCGCCCCTCCATGGGAAAGACCGCCTTTAGCCTCAACATCGCCCAGGCGGTCCTGGATCAAGGGAAGGGGGTGGCCATCTTCTCCCTGGAGATGCCGGCCGAACAGCTGATGATGCGCATGCTCAGCGCCAAGTCCTCCATCTCCCTCCAGCGCTTGCGTACAGGGAATTTGACCGATCAAGAGTGGGATATCGTCAGCCGCCTGAGCGACTACTATGCAGGTCGCTCCCTCTTCATCGACGATGAAGGTTCTATCAACATCCACCAGCTCCGGGCCAAATTGCGCAAACTCAAGTCCCAACACCCAGATGTGGAGCTGGCCATCATCGACTACCTCCAGCTCATGAGTGGAAGTGGTGGGAAGGATCGCCACCTTGAAATCAGTGAGATCTCCAGAAACCTCAAGCTCTTGGCCCGAGAGCTCCAGATGCCCATCGTCGCCCTCTCCCAGCTCAACCGCTCCCTGGAGAGCCGGCCGGATAAGCGGCCTATGCTCTCGGATCTGCGGGAATCTGGAGCGATCGAGCAGGATGCCGATTTGATTCTCTTCGTCTATCGAGACGATGTCTACAAACTCAAAGAGCTCAAACAAAAACAAAAGGAGGCGGCGGAAAAGGGGATGAAGCCCCCCGAGATGCCCCAGATCGAGGAGAAGCGGGTGGAGGAGGCGGAGATCATCATCGGCAAACAGCGCAACGGCCCGACGGGGATGGTGCGCCTCTACTTCCATAAGGACTATGTCAAGTTCTCCGAAGAGGCCACCGAGATCCACCGGGAGTATGAGGCCAAAGAGAGTACCTTCGAGCTTCCGACCAACATCTAGTCCATGGAGCGCCTCCCCCTCTTTCGCTCTTGGCGGGAGCGGCTGGCCGCCCTCGTGGTGGTGGTGCTGGTAGCAGCAGGGAGTCTGGGGTGGCACTACCTCCAGTACCGCTGGCTCTTTGACACTTCCAAAAGGAAGATTGAGGTCCTTGTGGCCAACCAGTACCTCAAGGATCGCCGCCACATCCTCAAGCTCCAATGGTCCCCCTTCGCCTTTGCAACCCTCAGCTGGGAGGATCTTAAAGATCTACGGGATCGGCGGATCGAGGTCCTCCTCCTGGGCTCCAAGGTCCCCTCCTTCGGGGAGTTTTTGCAAGGGGCTTTCCTCCCTACGGCCATTATCAAGGTCTTGCCCCGGGATCTGCGCTACCACTTGAAGGAGGCCATCGCCGCCCAGCACCACGATCCCGTGGCCAAGGAGCTCTTTGGAGCCCTCTTCCTCGCCACCGCCCTCTCCCCTCAGGTGCGTCAACGCCTCTCAGCCCTTGGTCTGGCCCATCTGGTAGCTATTAGCGGTTTTCATCTCGGACTCATCGTCGCTCTGGTCTCCCTTCTCCTCTTGTGGCTCTTCAAGCCCTTGTGGCAGCGCTTTTTCCCATGGATCAATTTGCGAGCCTTCCTCTTCGGGGTGGCCCTCCTCGTGGCGCTGGCCTATCTCCTCTTGGTGGGGGCCCTCCCATCCTTGGTGCGGGCCTTCGTTCTCTTGCTCATTGGAGGATGGCTTTACTGGCGCCACATCAAGCTGGTTAGTTTCGAACTGCTCCTTTGGGCTATCTTGATTACCCTGGCCCTCATGCCCACCATGCTCTTTCGCATTGGTTTCTGGCTCTCGGTGGCGGGGGTCTTCTTCATCTACCTCTTCCTCCACCACTTCCCCAAACTTTCGGGCTGGCCTCAACTGATCGCCCTCAACTTCTGGCTCTACCTCTCGATGTTTCCCATCGTCCACTGGTTCTTCCCCCACTTTAGCTGGTGGCAACTCCTCTCTCCTCTCCTCTCCATCGCCTTCATCCTCTTCTATCCCCTGGCCATGCTCTTGCATCTCTTCGGTTTAGGCGGCCTTTTCGATCCAATAGTGGCACTCATTGGAAGGGAGTTTCCCATCTACTCCATCACCACGCCGGATTGGTTCTTCTTCCTCTTCCTTGGGACAGCCGTGGCCTCAATCTATGAACATCGGCTCATCTTCCTGGTACTCCTCCTGGAAGTAGCGTTTCTCATTCATAACGTAGCACAGCTTTAGTCCGTAGAGGTAGATCATCCAGGAGATGTAGATCCAGAGAAAGAAGAGCAAGATGGTGGAAAAAGAGCCGTAGAGGGTGGCGTAGGTCTTGTTGTAGAGGATGTAGTAGACGAAGAGGAGCTTTCCGAAATACCAGATCAATGAGGCGAGAAAGGAGGAGAGGAGGGCGCTGCCAAGGCTCATTTTGCGGTTGATGGAGATGAGGTAGTTGATGAAGAAGAGGACCCAGATGACCACGTAGGAGAAGATGGCGAGCAAATCGAGGTAGGGGGAGCCAATGAGGCTTTGGAGTTTGGTGAGGGTGTAGATGGAGATGGCTAGGGCGATGGGGGTCAGGGTGACCAGGGTCCAGTAGGTGCTAATGGCTTTGAAGAGGGGTTTGGGCTTGGTGTGGAAGATCTTGTTGACTACATACTCGTAGTTTTGAAAGAACATGAGGGAGGCGAAGATCACGAAGACGATCCCGATGGTCCCGAGTTTGGAGCTATTGGAGAGAAACTGATCGATGTAGTAGGTGATCTCTGCCTGCTTGGAGGGGATAAGGTTGTGGAGGATGAAGTTCTTGAGCATGTTGTGGTCGAAGTTAGTGAACTTCAAGTAGGCGGTAAAAGAGACCAGGAGGATGGGAATGATGGAGAAGATAGTATAGAAACTGAGGGAGGAGGCGTAGACCTCGATGTCCGGATCGTAGAGGTTTTGGATGAACTCCTTGATCCGGGCCAGCATCGAGCCCCTTTAAAGCCCCATCTTCCCTGGATTGAGGATGTTGTTGGGATCGAAGGCCGCCTTGATCCGGCGAAAGAGGGCAAGCTCTTCGTCGCTGAAGGCCATCCGCATGAAGGGGGCTTTGGAAAGGCCGATCCCATGCTCCCCACTCAAAGTTCCTCCCAACTCGATGGTTACTTTGAAGATCTCCTCGATGGCCTCGTAACCCCGTTGGACCTGGGCCGGATCGCTCCCGTCCACCATCACATTGGTGTGGACATTCCCATCTCCAGTGTGGCCGAAGCAGGGGATCTTGACTCCATAGCGCTCTCCGATGCGGTAGACCTCCTCCAGATAGCGGGGGAGTTCGCTTCTGGGAACGGTTACATCCTCGTTGATCTTCTTGGACCCGTAGATGGTGATGGCCTGGCTGGCGTTGCGCCGGGCAAACCAGATGTTGGCCGCTTCTTCTTGGTCCTTGGCAATTTGGATGGCGCTGGCCCCATTCTCTTGGAAGTGGTGTCGGAGCAGTTCGATCTGATAATCGATTTCGGCCTCTACATTTCCGTCGATATCGCTGATGAGGATAGCCCCTGCGTCGGTTGGGAGCCCTTTGTGGAACTTCTCCTCCACCGCTCGGATTGTCAGCTGATCCAGGAATTCCATGGCCACTGGATTGGCCCCTCCGGCCAGGGAGCGGTAGACCGCCTCCATCGCCTGGGTCACCGTGGGGAAGATCCCCATCATGGTCTTGCTCAACCGGGGCTTGGCAATGAGTTTCAGGGTGATTTCGGTGATAACCGCCAAGGTTCCCTCACTCCCGACGAGGATACCGGCAAGGTTGTAGCCGGCCACATCCTTGATGGTCCGCTTCCCGGCCCGGATAATCGATCCATCAGGTAGGACAGCCCGCAAGGCCATGACATAGTCCTTGGTGATCCCATATTTGGCGGCCCGCATCCCTCCTGCATTTTCGGCCACATTTCCCCCGATGGTAGAGTACTCCTGGCTGGCTGGATCGGGAGGGTAGAAGAGGCCGTGGCGCTCCACCGCCCGCTGGAGCTCCTTGTTGAGGACTCCAGGCTCGACGACGGCCACCATGTTCTTCAGATCGATCTCCTTGATCTTGTTCATGTGGCGCTCCAGGGCCAGCACTACCCCCCCTTTGACAGGGAGGGCTCCCCCGGTAAAGCCGCTCCCAGCCCCCCTGGGAACCACGGGGATGCGGTGCTGGTTACAGTAGCGCAAGACTTGGCTGACCTCCTCCTCGCTTCGGGGGAAGAGGACGAGCTCCGGTTCGTAGCGCTCCCGGGTGGCGTCATAAGAGTAGGCCAGCAGGTGGGCCCGATCATCCTTGACATTTTCAGAGCCGACGATCTTTTGAAGTGCTCGGATATCTCTTTTCTCGATCATTTCCCCTCCACAAGCTGGTGGTAGTAGGTGTAGTAATCCTGGATCTCTTTGGGTTTGAAGAAGTCGAAGATGGAGCCCTTGATCTTGGCGATCCTCGTGTAAAAGGGGTGTTTGGGGTTACGGGATCGAGCTTTGAGGGGGATGCGCTCCAGGGTGGCGAAGGTGTAGCAATCGAGGACCCTCGCCTCCTCTTCCAGGGCGATAACCACCTTGGCAAGGGCGAACTTGTTACAAAAGTCGTGGAAATCCTCTTTGGAAGGGATGGGATGTTTGGCCTTGGCCAGCTCGGCGGCAAAGAGGTCGGGGTGGACCCACTGGAGGGGGAGGCGCTGGGTGAGCTCCTGGTAGCTTGGATAGTCGGGGGCGATGGCGATGGCCCTGTGGTAGAGATAGCCCAGGAGGACCTCATCCCCGACTTGGGGGAGGAGTTTGGGCTTGGGGAGGTTGGGTTGGGCGAGGGCGTCATAGACGGCGAAAGTGATGGTGGTGGGACCTTCGAGAATGGCCCTGGCGACGATGGTGGCGTGTTGCGAATCGAAGTGGTGGATCACCACGCCACTGGTTCCCCGGGGCATGGAGCTAGCTGGAATGGTGGCCCGTTTCCCGTCGGTTTGGAGGATCTGAACCCCTGCAAGGGCAAGGGTGGTCATGAGCAAACCGATAATGAGAGACCGTATCAAGGGGACTCCTTTGGGTATGGACTCATTTCCCATAATCATACCACAATTTCCCTCCAAGCACCGCTGGGAGGGGGGAAGTAGCTCCCTTTAAGTTCGAATAGGTTACAATAACAACTTTTGTTAAGGAGAAAAAAGTGCGACTTGCCATTGCGGTTCCACTGGTGGTCTCCCTGCTTGGGGCCGGCTCCATCCAGCTTGGCCGTTGGGAGCGTTCCCAAAGTTTTCTGGACTATTTGCACAAGAGTGGATTGCCCAAGGAGCTCTACTACTCCCTCGATGGGGAGGAGCGCGAGCTTGTGAGTGAACTCCGGGCTGGAGCGCTCTATTACACCCTGTTCGATGACAATGGAACGATCGAACAGGTGCTCATCCCCATCAACGAAGAGCTCCAGATCCACATCTATCGGGAGCAAGGGGCCTACGGAATTGCCCTCATCCCTATTGACTACACCCAGCGGGCCGAGAGTTTCTGGATCGCCCTGGAAGGAGGGCCCTACAACGCCATCCTCGATGCCACCGGCAATGTGGGGCTTGCCTATGAGTTCTTGCGGGCCTTCAAGGGGAGTATCGACTTTCGTCGCTCCATCTACAAAGGGGATCGGGTCGCCATCTTGTATGATCAAAAGTACCGGCTCGGTCAACCCTTCGGTCTGCCCCGGATCAAAGCGGCGATGGTGGAGACCCGGGGCAAGCGCCACTATGTTTTCGCCTTCGAGGGGCGCTTCTACGACGAGCAGGGGAAGGAGATGGAGCGGTTTCGCCTGATTCGCCCTGTTCGAGCCCGCATTAGCTCTCCTTTCACTCTGCGGCGCTGGCATCCGATCTTGCGGCGTTGGCGGGCCCATCTTGGAGTGGATTTCGCCGCTCCGGCTGGGACTCCGGTCCGGGCCGCTGGCCCTGGGAGGATCCTCTTTGCCGGATACAAGGGGGGCTACGGGAAGGTGGTGATCATCGCCCATCGGGATGGCTACAAGAGTCTTTACGCCCACCTGCGCTCCTTTCGCAAAGGGATTCGCCCAGGGCGTTTCGTAGGCCAGGGGGAGGTGATTGGGTATGTGGGCAGTACGGGGCTGAGCACCGGCCCTCATTTGCACTTTGGTCTCTATCGTTACAACAGACCTATCAACCCCTTGCGGGTCGTCCGGATCGCCAAGGGGCGACTCTCTGGGGCCAAGCTGCGCCGGTTCAAGGGGATGGTCGCCCGCTACAAGCGGGAGATCGAAGAGCTCTTGGCGCAAAAGCCAGAGCGTACACGGGTGGAGAAGATCAAACTAGTTTCGTACATAGGAGAGGAGCATGGAGCGAAGCGAACTGATTGAAATTGGCAAGAAGGTCGATGCCCTGCTGGCTGGGGAGGAGGTCAAGCTCCACCCCAGCGACGTAGCCAGCTACCTCAAATACCTTCACCACGAGGATGCAGAGGGCTTCTACCGCTACCTCAAGCGGCTCCCAAAGGAGATCTTGGGGGAGGTCCTTTTGGAGCTGCCCGAGAGTTTGCGGGACGATGCCATTGAGCATCTGAGCGCAAAAGAGCTGGCCGAGGCCATCGAAGAACTCGATAGCGACGACGCTACCGACCTGGTGAAGGAGATCGAGGATCTGGACGAAGGCTTGGAGCGCCGGGTCCTTGATAGCATTAGCAGCGAGTACAAAGAGGAGATCGAAGAGCTCATCGCCTACGACGAAGACCAGGCCGGAGCCTATATGCAAACGGAGGTCTTCAAGGCCTACGAGGATGAACGGATCGCCGATGCTATCGAGCGGTTGCGCCGCCTCAAGGCCGAAGGGGAGCTCTCCAACATCCACCAGGTCTACGTAGTGGATCGGGAGGATCGGCTCAAGGCGATCATACCCTTGGAAGACCTCATCCTCTACGATTTTCAGACCCCCTTTGCGACCATCATCTCGAATCGGCGCTACGAGCCTATCGCCGTCAAAGCCAGCGATCCCATCGGGGAGGTGATCAAGAAGTTCGAAGACTACGATCTGGCAGTGGTGGCCGTCGTGGATGAGGAGGGGCGCCTCTTGGGGCGGATCACCTCCGATGATATCATCGACCTGGTGGAGGAGCAGGCGACCGAGCAGATCTACAACTTGGCCGGGGTTGACGAGGAGATCGAAGAGGAGGAGGATTTGACCGAGGTTACCAAAAAGCGGGCTTGGTGGCTCTTGATCAACCTTGGAACCGCCATTCTCGCCTCTTTGGTTATCGGGCTCTTCGATGAGACGATCCAGAAGTATGTAGCTCTAGCCGTCTTGATGCCCATTGTTGCTTCGATGGGGGGCAACGCTGGGACCCAGACCCTCACCGTCGTCGTGCGCAAGTTGGCTCTCGGGGAGATTGATTGGCAAAACGCCAAACGGGCCCTCTTCAAGGAAACCCTCATCGCCCTTTTGAATGGGATCATCTTCGCCCTCATCATGGGGATTATCGCCTGGGTCTGGTTCCAAGACCAGATGCTCGGGGTCGTCATCGCCCTGGCGATGGTGATCAACCTCCTAGCCGCCGGGTTTTTTGGAGCTTTGATCCCTTTGATCTTGAAAAAGATCGGTTCCGATCCGGCTGTTGGAAGCAGCGTCCTCTTGACGACGGTGACCGATGTGGTGGGCTTTTTCGCCTTTTTGGGATTGGCTCGCTGGATGCTCTTGGGATAGGGGGACGAACTTTTTCAAGAGATCTTCCTGCTCGATGAGCTCCTGGACGGCTTGGGAGGCAAGTGGAGGAGGGAACCGGGGGTGTTGGGCCGGATCGAAGCGAAGCCGCAGGCCTGGAGGGAGGATGCTCTTGGCCGGGTCGGGGTTGGTGAGGAAGTCGGTGAGGTGGCGGTGGATCCGCCCCTTGGAGCTATACAAAAGTAAAGCCCGTTTGTAGAGGAGCTGGTAGGGGAGTTCCCGGGTATGGCAGGGATCACAGTGGCGATGGAGAGTTTGGGCGATGAGGAGGGGAGGTAGAAGGAGCCATACTAACCGTGCCATGCGACCTTGACCTCCGTTCCCTTGCCCTCTTGACTTGTGATCGTGAGGGTGAAGCGGTAGAATCTGACAATCTGGCGGACGATGTAGAGCCCTAGACCAAATCCTCCCTCTTGCGGGTGGGCCCGGACGAAGCGACGGGTGATTTGGGAGAGGTGGGCTTTGGGGATCCCGATTCCCGTATCGCTGATGGTCAGATGGTTTTGGTCGAGTTCGATGGTGATGGTCCCTCCGGGCCGATTGTACTTGATGGCGTTGGAGAGGAGGTTGTCGATGAGGGATTCGGCGTCGCTGCGGTCCATCTGGAGGGTGACTGGTCGAAGACGAAGCTCCATTTGAAGCCCCTTGGAGCGGATCTGGGGTTTGAAGTAGGCCAGGCGCTCGTGGAGGAGGGAGTCGAGCTGGATCGCTTCAAAATTTCTAGCCCGCTGATGGTTGAGCTGGAGGAAGGCCAAATCGTTGAAGATCTTGGTCAGCCTCCTGGCGGCCAACTCGATTCTGGTCAACTCTTCCTCCCGGGCTACCTCTGGATGGAGCTCCTTGAAGAGCTCGATGTTGGTGACGATGGTGCTGATGGGGGTGTTGAGTTCGTGGGTGGCATCCTTGATGAACTGGTCCAAGAGGGCGAGGCTGTGTTGGGCGGGTTGGAGGAAGAGGCGGCCCAGGAGAATGGCGGTGAGCACGATGGCCCCAAGGGCGAAGAGGGAAAAGAGAAGGAGGCCTTGGTGGAGTTCCCGGAGGGCCTGCTGGTCGATGGGTTTGGCGGTAACGATGGTAGCAGCTCCCAGGTAGTAGGGGTAGATCGAGGTCCTTTTGTAAAGGAGGCCATCTTCGATCCAGAAAGGTTCGCGGCGTAGCTGGGGATGGAAGGTGCCGATGAGGTAGTTTTCGTCGATATCGAAGAGGGCGCTTTCGATGGCCTCGATCTGGGGGTAGACGAGGGTTGGGGCAAAGCTCTGGTGGAGCTTTTTGAGTTGGAGGATGAGCTCTTGGGTGAGCTGCTCTAGGATAGCCCGCTCCTTGTCGAGAATCTGGTGGAGGGCGTAGCGGTAGTAGAGGTACTCGCCAATAGCGATGAGGGCCGCAGTAGAGAGGATGTAGAGGGCCAGGAAGCGGTAGAAGCTGCGTCTAATCCCTGGGAACAAGGCGGTATCCCCTCCCTTTGACGGTTTCGATGCTCCCTGGCGGCAGAAGTTTGCGCAGCCCTTTGATGTAGGTGCGCAGGGCCCCCTTGCTCTTGGCCACCTCCAGGAGCTCCTCAGTTGGAACGAGGGATCCTCTCTTTTGCAGGAGCAAACGCAAGAGGGCCTCCTCCTTGGGTGGGAGGTAGTGGCGTTTCGTGTCGATGAGGAGGACCCCTTGCTGGGGTAGGAAGAAGTGGTGGGGGCCTAGGGGGATACGTTCTGGCTGGCTGTTTCTCAAGGCCGCCTTGATACGCAGGAGTAGCTCCTTGAGGGAGAAGGGCTTCTTGATGTACTCGATGGCCCCACTCTCGAAGCCCCTTTGGATATCGGCGATAGAGTTGAGGGAGGTGATGTAAATTGTCGGAATCGAGATGGAGTTTTGCTCCAGGAATTCAAAGCCGCTTTGGCCTGGAAGTTTGACATCGAGGAGGAGCAGCCCAAACTCCTGGCTATTGAGCTGCTCCTTGGCACATTGAATGTCGAAGCAGTGGGTCAGTGCGAACCCCTCCTTGCTCAAGTATTTGACGATGGTAGAGGCCAACTCGTAGTCGTCTTCGACCAGAAGGATCCGCATCTAGCGCCACTTGGGTCCATGTCCCTTTCCGCCTCCGCCCCCTTGGGCTCCCCGATTGGAGGCTGGAAACTCTTCGGGGCTCTTACAGAACTCCTCACCCAGAGCGCAGCATCCCTCGGCGACTCCCAGCTGTTTCAAGGCGTTGTCAAAGGCCCAATAGTGGTTGTAGCTCCCTTGGCGCAAGAAGGTGAAGACCCGGGTCAGGTCGTCGTTGTCTTTGGCGACTTCCAAAGCCTTGTTGAGATCGACGACATCGGTCACCTCGACGATACATCCAACTTCTAGGGCATCCTGAAGGCTCTGGCTCCCTTTGGCGTAGAGTTCGTCGTAGAGCGCTTGAATCGCTCCGATGGCAAACTCCCCATCCCCCAAGGAGGTGACTAGCTCTGGATCGTAGGGGCTCATATACTCTTCAGAGAGGTTGACGTCATACTTCTGGCCAAGGCCTAGGACCGCTTCCATGTGGCGTGTTTCACTCCCTTCGCCAATGTTGAGGAGGGGTTTGGCGAGGGATTCGTCGCTAAAACGTTCATAAAGGGCCAGATAGAGGTCGTGGGCCAACTTCTCCTCATTGTACATGTAGGCCACTTCGTAGCGCTGTTCAGGGGTGAGGCCATTGAGGATCTCTTGGGCCGTTTCTCCCTGATTCTCCATCTCTTGGGCTTCCTCTTGGGGGATGAAGGTGGCTACATAGCCGCTTACGCCAGGCAGGCTGGAGTCATTGGAGACCGAACCACGCACCGGCAGGGGATCGAAGCGACCATCTCCATCGATGTCGAGGTAGTCGAAATGGCCCTCTGGGGTGGCTCCCATCAATTTGAAGACATAGCCTTGGGGGGTGTTGGTGATGTAGACCCAGGAGAAGGCGGAACTTGGATCGGCTGGAAAGTCGAGCTTGACGAAATAGCCATCTGGCTCCGGTTTCAAATCGGCTGGTACTGGGACGGGGGCAAAACCGAAGTGGTTGGCAGGGTTTGGTTCACTGGCCAAGAGGCGGTAGGCTTGTTGTTGGTCGGGGAGGACCAGGTAGAGCCAGTCATTGTAGTCGATCTTGCCGTCGTGTTCAAAGTCGTAGGCGTAAAAGGCCCCTTGAACGGGAAAGGGTTTGGATGTGAGGAACTCTTGAAGCTCCTGGAGGTACTGGGGAGAGGCGGTTGCTCCAAAAAGGGAGACGACAGCCACAACGCTTCCGACAAACTTCTTCATCGCAGCTCCTTTCTTGAAATTGCTCTAGCAAGTATATCCTCTCGTGGGTGAGGAGATCGTTACCTCTTACGGTAGCTCCACACGAAGAGGATCGGGATGAAGAGGAGGGTCAAGAAGGTTCCAACCATGAGGCCTCCGATAGCCACGGCACCCAGGGGGGCGAGGCGCTCGAGACCAATGGCCCACCCAAGGGCGACAGGGAGCATACCGGCGGTGGTGGCGAAGGCAGTCATGAGGACCGGCCTCGTGCGTACCCGGATGCTAGCAAGCATCGCCTCTTGGGGGGAGAGGCCCTTGGCGAGGTGGAGGAGGGCGAATTCGATCAGGAGGATGGCGTTGTTGACGATGATACCGCTGAGCAGGATGAATCCCATCATGGCTGGCATCGAAATGTGGTAGTCGAGGAGGAGCAAGATCCAGGCGGCGCCGATGATGGTCAGGGGGATGGAGAGGATTATGAGGAGGGGAGCCTTGAAGGAGTGGAAGAGGGGGACCAGCACCAAGAAGATGAGCACCACTCCAAAGAGGATGGCCCGCACCATCCGTTTGGCCGAGTCTTCAAACTGGGCGATGTCGCCGTTGTGCTCCATGGTGACCCCTGGGGGCAGCTTTAAAGAGCCAGCAAGCTGGTGAAAGTTGGCGAGGATATGGCTAATGGCCGCCTTTTCCCGAAAACCGTAGACATCGATGGTGTAGGCGAGGCCTTCTCTGGTGATGGAGCTCGGTTCGATGGTGGACTCTATGGTGGCGACGGTCTCCAGCGGAATGGCCCCTTTGGGGGTCGTGATGCGCAGGGTCGGGTCGATCCTCTCCAAGCCCTGGATGCGGATGGGGGTTTGAGGGGCGTTGGGGACCGGTTTGGCGGCGATGATGCGCCCCTTGAGGTGGAGGGCCAGTTGGGCGGCAATGGCGGCCGGATCGATCCCGTACCACCTAGCCTTTTGTTCGTCGATACGCAGGGTCCATACCTCCTTATCCAGCTCCCAACTTTTGGCAACGCTGGTGAGTCCCTTGGTCTGCAAGAGGATCTGGTAAACGCGGTCGGAGGCCTCCTTGAGTGGTTCGATCTCCTCGGCGCGCAGGAGCAAGTCGATGTTGCCCCGGATTGAGGAGAGGGCGGTGGCCCCATAGTCGAAGACGGTGTAGTACTTGATGTTGGGGAGCTTGGCGATGGCCTGGCGGATCTTCGCCTCGATTTGCCAGATCGATTGGGAGCGCTGGAAGCGATCGACATAGGTGGCCGTGATGGCGATGGTATCGATCCCCTGGCCACTTCCAATCCCCATAACTCCCGGTTCGCTCCCAATGGCGCCACTCACCCGCACCAGGGGAGCCGCTTCCGAGAGGATGGCGGTGATTTGTTGGAGGGTCTTGGCACTTGCCTCGATGGGGAGGTTGCTATCCATCTGGACTTCGATCTTGACGATGCCCGTATCCATGGGAGGCATAAGCTCCCGTCCCACAAGGGGCATGACGAGGCGCACGGAGATGAGGAAAAGGGCGAGCAGACCGGCAAAGTAGAGGGTAGCGATGCGCCAATCCTCCATAGCGGCCCTGGCGAGACTCTGGAAGAAGTGCTGTGCCCCTTGGTTGAAGGCATTGCTCCATCTGGCAACATGGCCTTCGACTTTGGTGATCCAGGGGGTGTTGAGGCTTAAGAACTTGAGGCTGAGCAAGGGGACGGTGGTAATGGAGATGAGGTAGGAGGCAGCCAGGGCGATGAGGAGGGTGCCCACCAGCGGGCGGAAGATGGTTTGGGGGTAGTCTCCAACGAACATGATGGGAACGAGGGCCACCATGGTGGTGATGGTGCCGGACAAATCGGCAAAGAGGATCTCCCGAGTCCCTTGGACGACGGCCTGCTCAATGGGTTTGCCCAGTTCCCGGTAGTGGCGCTCGATATTTTCCATCACGACCACGGCATCATCGAGCAGGAGCCCCAAGGCGAGGATGATGGCGGTGAGGGTGACTACATTGAACTCGATCCCCAGAAGGTACATCCCCGTGATGGTGGCCCCATAGACGAGGGGGATGGTAAAGAGCACCACCAGCATCTGACGGATCGAGGCGAGGAAGAAGAAGGTCACCAGAGTGGACATGAGGATTGCATCCCGAAGGGATTGGAACATGTTGGTGATGCTCTGTTGGATCGTCTCCTTCTGGCTCTCGGTGATGGCAAAGTGGAGTTGGGGGTAGCGGGCTTGAATCTGCTGGAGGGCCTCTTCGACTCCTTGAATCGTCTGGAGCACATCGGCGTCGGCCTCCCGCTGGATGGCCATGGCGATGGCCGGCTTTCCGTTTCCAAAATAGAGAGCCCGGTTTGGGGGATGGGCGTAGCGGATCGTCCCGAGATCGCCTAAAAAGAGGCCTGGGCGGATGGGGATCTTGGCCAGGGTTTCGATGCGCTCTCGCTTGTTGGGAATTTTTACCAGAAAGCGGCCCTGGGCGAGCTCCACGGTTCCCAAGGCAAAATCCCGATCGCTCCGGGCGAGGATCTGGGCTATCGCCCCCATTGTCAAGCCGGCCCCTTCCACCTTGGCCTGGTCCAGCTGGATGATGACCTCCTCCTGGTAGCCCCCGAAAAGCTCTACATTGGCCACTCCTGGAAGTTGGAGGAGCTCCCTCTTGATCTGGTGCTCAAGGAGATTGCGAACGGTGAGCAGATCTGCTCCATGCACCCCGATCACCATGATGGGTTGGGTTGTGGCGGTGATCTTATGGATCTGGGGTTTGGCCATGGTTTCAGGGAGCTTCGGGGCGATTTTGCTCAAGGCGTTGGCCACATCTGAGGCGGCGGCGTCGATATCCTTGGAGTAGTCGAACTCCACCTGGACGAGACTCACCTCATCGATGGTCCGGGAGAAGACCCGCCGCACCTTGTCGAGGGTGTAAAGCTCTTCCTCCACAGGGATGGCTATGTTGGAGACGATCTCCATAGCCCCGGCCCCTGGCCACTGGAGGACCACGGCGATTTGGGGGCGGTTGGAGTCGGGGAAGAGTTGGCGGTGGATGGAGTGGTAGCCGTAAAAGCCAAGGAAGATGGCTAGGGCCAGGAAAGAGATGAGGGTATAGGGCCGCTCGAGGAGCCCCTCAATCCACCCCTTCACCGCTCAATCCTCAAGAGGAGCTGGGCCAACTTCTCCCGACTCCCTATGGCCACCGGTGCTCGAATGGTTGGCTGGGGGATGAAGTGGGTCTGGTTGTGGGCGAGGATGGTCACTGGAACCGGGACGAAGCGATCTTGGCGGCGGACGAAGACGAGGGTATCCCTCCCCCGGCGGTAGAGGGCCTGCAAGGGGAGGGCGTAGCCTTGGATGCGCTTTTGAATGAGGGTAAGGGCGACGGGGGTCCCATCGGGAAGGGCGAGGTCGGGGCACTCGATTCGAGCGACCGGGAGGCCTTGGGCCGCTTTGGGGAGAATCTGGGCGACCTGGCATCTGTGCCCCTGGATCTCGGCTACCATCCCTACCTGAACGCCCCTTTGAAAAGGGGCATCCACGACGAAGGGAGGAGCGATGAGTTGGAGGATGGGCCGTCCAACCGGAGCCAAAGCCCCTTGCCGCAGGAAAATTTTGGAGACGACTCCCCTATAGGGGGCTCGGATCGTGGCGTAGGTGGCTAGGCGTTCCTTGCTCTTGAGAGCGACTTTGGCACTGTGCAACTGGGCTTGGAGGGAGTCTAAGGTGGCCTGGGCGGCGAGGAGCTTGGCTTTGGCTCCGGCGTAGCGGGCCTCCTTGGCCTCCAGGAGCTCCTTAGCGATGGCTCCAGCCCGATAGAGCTTGCGATCCCGGGCGAGGCTTGCCAAGAGCCGCTCTACATCGAGCCGGGCCGCTGCGAGTTGGGCCCTTTGGGCCTTGATCTGGTTGGTCAAGGAGGCTATCTTGGCCTTTTGGGCAGCAATTTGGGCCTCGATCTCGCTCTTGTCCAGGCGCACCAGGAGCTCCCCCTTCTTCACCCAAGTCCCCTCTTCTACCTTGAGTTCCTCAATCCAGCCGGCGATCTTGGTGGCGATGGGAGAGCTCTTGAGGCTGTGGTAGTTTCCGAGCAATTCGATGGTCTGGAGGATCTCCATCTTCTGGGGTTGTACCTCTTCCACCACCAGGGCGGGGGGGGTTGGAGTGGGAAGATTCTGGAGTTGCCCCTTGCGTTTTTGCACGAGCCAGATTCCAGCGGCAACGAGGATGGTGAGGAGGAGGGTTGTGAAGATCTTCTTCATCGCACGGCCTTCAAATAGTTCAAGTAGGCGATTTGGGTGGAGAGTTGGGATCGCTTCTGGGCCAGCTGGGCTTGGACCCCTTTGGTCTTGGCGACAGCCTGGAGGTAGTCATCGATAGTGGAGCGGCCATGCTCATACTTTAAAGCCTCAATCTCTTCGATGCGCCGCGCCAGATCGAGCTGGACTTTCAGGGCTGCCACTTCTTCCCTCAAAGAGGCGATTTGAAGCTTCGTCCCCTCGATCTTGGCTTGAAGGAGGGCCCTTTGGGCCTTAGCTTGGTGGATGGCCGCGGCCCGTTGGATCTTGGCCTCTTGAATGCGCTCCTGAGCATAGCCAAAATCCCAAAGGGTGTAGCGCATGCGTACCCCTCCCTGCCAGAGCCTTGCTCCTTCACCTTTGGCGAAATTGCCAAGGTAGCTGGCTTCGAAGAAGAGGTGGGGATAGATAGCCGACTTGGCCTTCTGGACCTCCTTGGCCCTTTGGGCTAGATGGAGATCGAGCTTTTGCAGGACAAGGGGTTTGCCCTGGATTTGCCGCTCTTCTTCTTGAGCCGGCTCGAAGCCATCTATCGAAGTGGCGGTGAGGGCGTGGAGTCGGGTCTTGACCTGTTCGATGCCATTGGAGACCTCCTCCAGCCGGGCACGTAGCTGGGCCAATTGGCTCTTGACCTTGAGGAGTTCCAACGGGGCCCGTTTGCCAAGGGCGATCTCCCTCTCCACCCGCTCCCTGAGGGTTTGGAGAGCTTGGAGGTGGGTTTGGAGGGCCTCTTTGTGCTGGTGGAGCCCAAGCCCCTGGTAGTAGAGGGATTTGATGGTGTAGATGAGCTCCTCCCGCTTGAGGGCATAGTCGATCTCTCCGGCCTTGACTGCTAGATGGGCGAGGGCGATGGCGTTTTGGTGGGCGAAGCCTTGAAAGAGGGGAAGTTGATAGCGTATCCCTGCCGAGAGGATCCCTTCGCTCGTCGTGATGTCGGGGGTGATGGGAGGGGCGAGGG
>PUXW01000010.1 GCA_009659925.1 Nitratiruptor sp.
GGGGAGCCATAAGATGGATATTGGGAATGGGGCGGAGATAACTCACATCGAAGGCTCCCTGGTGGGTCTCCCCATCCTCTCCGACGATCCCAGCCCGATCGATGGCAAAGACCACCGGCAAATCCATGAGGGCGATGTCGTGGATCACCTGGTCGTATCCCCTCTGAAGGAAGGTAGAGTAGATGGCTACCACCGGCTTGAACCCCTCCTTGGCCAATGGTCCCATGGAGGTGACAGCGTGCTGTTCGGCAATCCCCACATCCCAAAATCTATCGGGAAACTCCTCGATGAGGGGTTTGAGCCCCGTACCGCTGGGCATGGCGGCGGTGACCCCGACGATGCGTTCATCCTCCCTGGCCAGCTCCAAGAGCTTCTTGCTAAAAATCGATGTAGCACTGGGACGGGAACTCTTCTTGAGGGGCTCTCCGGTTTTTAGATCAAACGGGCCCACCCCATGCCAGTGTTCGTAGTAGCCTTCGGCGATCTTGTACCCTTTGCCTTTGAGGGTCTGAGTGTGGACGATGACCGGCTTTTTCAACCCCTTGGCGATCTGCAAGGTCTCGATGAGGGCTTTGAGGTCGTGGCCGTCGATGGGGCCAATATATTCGAGTCCCAGCTCCTCGAAGAGGATACCGGGGGTGATGAGGCGCAAAGACTCCTCAAACTTCTTGGCGATATAGGTAGCCGATTCTGGAAGGCCCTCCAGGAGCTTTTCCACCCTCTTCTTCATACTCTGGTAGAAGGGACCCGCCATCTTCTGGCTCAAATATTTGCTGATGGCCCCAATGGGCTTGGCGATGCTCATCTCATTGTCGTTGAGGATGATGACGACTGGGTATTTCCGATCCCCCAACTCGTTGAGGGCCTCGTAGACCATCCCCGCACTCATGGCCCCATCGCCGATGAGGACCACAGGGATGCGATCCTCTCCCTTGAGGGCGATGGCCTTGGCCGCCCCGACGGCTAGGGAGATAGAGGTGGAGCTATGACCCGCCACATAGTAGTCGTAGGGACTCTCACTAGGTTTGGTGTAGCCACTGATACCTCCAAACTGCCTGAGGCTCTCGAAAGCTTCCCAGCGATCGGTCAAGAGCTTATGGGCGTAGGCCTGGTGGCTCACATCGAAGATGAAGGGGTCCCTCTTCACATCGAAGACATAGTGCATAGCGATAATGAGCTCCACAGCTCCAAGAGTTGAGCTCAGATGGCCCCCATTGCGGCTGACTACCTGGAGAATGCGCTCCCTGATCTCTCCAGCCAGCTCCTGGAGCTCTGGGATGCTTTTACCTTTGATCTCATCCATGCCAGAGCTCCTCCAATACCTGCAAGAGGCGGCGGTTTTGCTCCCTAGTGCCAATCGTTATGCGCAACGCGTTGAGACCATAGCTTGTGAGATCTCGGAGGATGATCCCCCGTTCCAGGAGGGTTTTGGCCATCTGGGCAGCGTTGTAGGGGGGAGGAAGGAGATAAGTGATGAAGTTGGTGTAACTTTCGATGAAGTCGATCCCTTTGTCCCTGGCGAAGGCGACATAGCCCTCCATCTCCTCGAAGTTCTTGCGAATAGATTCCTGAACGAAGGATCGATCCTCAAGGGCCCCAATAGCGGCGGCAAGGCTCAAAGTGGTTACATTGAAGGGGGGACGGACCTTGGCGAGGGTTTGGATCAATAGAGGTTGAGCAATTCCATAACCCACCCGCATGCCCCCGAGGCCATAGGCTTTGGAGAAGGTACCAAGGTACAAGGTATTCGGGAAGCGCTCCACCAGCTCTTTGGGATCGATCCTCTTGGCCGGATCTTTGTAGGCGGCATACTCCATGTAGGCCCCATCCACAATGACCAGCGGCTCCCGGACACGCTCTAGGAAGGAGTAGAGGAGCTCCCGATCTATGGCATCCCCTGTCGGATTATTGGGGGTGCAAATATGGACAATGGCTGGATCGTGTTTTTCGACCAGATCGTAGAGCTCATCGAAATCGTGGCGGTAGGAACTGGTGCGTATGATGGGGGCCCCCTGTTGGGCAGCGTAGATGGCGTACATGGCGAAGGTGACCTTGGTCATGAGGACTGGGGTCTCGGGGTTGAGAATGGCCCTGGCCGCAAATTCGAGGATCTGATCGCTCCCCGCCCCGATAATGAGCTGGTCTGGGGCAAGAGCAAACCGCTTCGCTAGGGCCTCCTTGAGCTCATACATGCTATCGTCCGGATAGAGGTGGGCCTTGTGGGCATTGGCTAGAATGGCTTCGATGGCCTTGGGTGGGGGACCGTAGGGGTTCTCGTTGGAGGCGAGCTTGATGACCTCCTCTTCCCGGATCCCAAGCTCTCGGACCACCAGTTCAATGGGTTTTCCAGCCTCGTAGGTGGGCAGGCTTTCGATGGTTGGGTTAAACCTCATCGACACGATCCTTTACTTTGGCATAGCTTCCAAGCCACTTGATCTGGTGGCCATGCTTTTCCATGATCTCCTTCACTGCAGGATCGTCGATGTGGCCATCAAAGTCGATGTAAAACCAGTAGCTGAAATCCCGTTGCTGGGCGGGGCGGGATTCGATCTTGGTCAAGTTGATCTGCTTGTCGTGGAAATCCTTGAGGAAGTTGTAAAGAGCCCCTGGGCGGTCCTGGAGTTTGGCCAGGATGGAGGTCTTGTCGTTGCCACTTGGCTCGTTTTTGAAGTCGCTCAAGACGACAAAGCGGGTGGTGTTGTTGGAAAAGTCCTCGATATTTTCGAAGAGGATCGGGAGGTTGTAGAGCTTGGCGGCAATGGTGGAGCAGATCGCCGCACTCCCTGGCTCCTTGGCCGCCAATTTGGCCGCTTTGGCCGTCGATTCAACGGGGATCCATTCAGCCCTATCGAGCCCATGTTCGATCAAAAAGTTGTGGCACTGACCAAAGGCGATATCTTTGGAGTAGATCCGCTCGATCTTGGTACAATCCTCCTCCAGGGAGGCGAAGGCGTGGTGGATGGGCATGAAGATCTCAGCGACGATGAGCAGATTGCTCTTGCCCAGTAGATCGAGGGTCTCCCGCACCACCCCGTCGATGGAGTTTTCAATGGGAACGACCCCATATTTGGCCCGTTTGAGCTCCAACTCCTTGAAGACGGCGCTAATGGAGGTAAGGGGAAGGTAGTTGCTCATCGCCCCGAAGCGGGATTCCGCCGCTTGGTGGGTGAAACTGCCTTCTGGTCCCAGATAGACCACCCGTTCAGGTCGCTCCAGATTGCGGGAGACGGCGAAGATCTCAAGGAAGATAGCCTCGATGGCACTCTCGTTCAAGGGCCCCTTGTTCTTGGCTTTGAGCCGTTGCAAGATCTCCAATTCCCGCTCTGGCCGGTAGATCGGAGCTCCAGTGCGGTTCTTCAGCTTCCCGACCTCTTTGACGATCTCCATCCGCTCGTTGAGGAGCTGGAGGATCTGATCGTCAATAGCATCGATACGCTGGCGCAACTCCTTCAATCCCATGGACCCTCCTTCAACTGGGCAATGGATGGGACGATGCGATCCGGTCGCCAATCGAGATGGAGTTCGTCACTACTTTTGACCTTCCCGGTGAGTACGAGGACGGTCTCCATTCCCAAAGCTTTGGCCCCCGCTAGATCTCCTCTGGCATCGTCGCTCACGATGACCACCTGGTCGAACCTCTCTCCTCCAACCCGCTCCAAAGCTTTGGTGTAAAAGAGGGGACTCGGCTTGCCCACCACCTCTCCCTTGACTCCGGTGGCAAACTCCAACATGGCCAAGAGGGCCCCAACCCCAGGATAGCGCCGCCCCCCCTTGGCGTAAAGGCTCGTTCCATGCATACCCACCAGTTTCGCCCCTTGCAAAAGGTACTCGTTGATGGCGGCAAATTCCTGGAAAGAGTAGTCCTCCTTGACACTCAAAACCACCGCCTCCGGATGGCTCCAGGTCAATTGGTAGCCCAACTGGGTGAGGGTCTGGAGAAATCCAGGGACCCCGTAGGCTGCGATCCGGCGGGTTGGGAGCACTTGGTTGAGGACCATGAGGGGGTCGATGTAGCGCTTCTCATCCACGGGGAAACCGAGTTCTTGGAGATACGTGAGGAAGCGTTGCGATGGCTCCTTGGTGTTGTTGGTAATGAGGATGTAGGGGATATCGCGGGCTTGAAGCTCCTGGAGGAAGTCGATGGCTCCTGGGATGGGACGCCGCTTGTAATCGTCGATGAGGGTTCCCTGTACATCGATGAAGTAGATCATAGGAAGCGGACCTCTTTTTCGATCATATACTCGAAGCTCTCCCGCTCCCGAATAAGCCGATCCCGTCCATCCTCGATAGCCACTTCGGCCGGACGGGGGCGGGAGTTGTAGTTGCTGCTCATGGCGAAGCCATAAGCTCCAGCACTCTTCACGAGGATGAGGTCTCCATGCTCCGTAGGAGGAAGGGGGCGATCCTTGGCCAGAAAATCGCCGCTCTCACAAACGGGTCCCACCACATCGGCGGGGCGCCCCTCTCCCTCCTTGCCCACCACCTCCACCTCGTGGTAGGCGTTATAAAGGCTCGGACGCAACAGATCGTTCATCGCCCCGTCGACGATGATGAACCGCTTGGCCGGGGTCTCCTTCTCGTAGAGGACCCGGGTGAGGAAGACGCCGGCATTGCCAACGATGAAGCGCCCAGGTTCGCAGACGATGGTCATGTCGGTCCCACTGAGGGTGGAGAGGATCGCCTGGGCATAGTCGTAAGGGGCGATGGGCTCTTCGTCCTTGTAGCGAATCCCCAAACCGCCCCCCACATCGAAGAAGCGGATATCGATGTCGAGACGGTGGAGTTGGCGGGCCAAATCGGCGACAATTTGGCTCGCTTCCTTGATGGGACCAAGGTCGGTGAGCTGGCTTCCGATGTGAAAATGGATGGCCACCGGCTCAAGCCACGGGCTCTTCTTGGCCAAGAGGTAGAGCCGCTGGGCCGTGGGGATATCGACGCCAAATTTACTCTCTAACAGCCCCGTAGAGATGTAGGGATGGGTCTTGGGGTCGATGTTGGGATTGACCCGGACCCCGATGCGCATGGGAATTCCAAGTTTTTGGGCAATCTCTTCCACCCGGTGGAATTCGGCTTCACTCTCAATGTTGATGTAGAGGATCTCCTTTTCCATTGCCTCGGCGATCTCATCGTCCCGCTTGCCCACCCCGCTGAAGATGATTTTATAGTTGGGAATTCCCGCCAAGAGGGCCCGGCGCACCTCGCCGATGCTCACACAATCGGCCCCACTTCCCAGCTGACCTAAGAGCTTGAGGAGGGAGAGATTGGAGTTGGCCTTCACGGCGTAGGCGATCAGGGACTTTCTAGCTTTGAAGGCCTGTTTGAGGGCGTTGTAGTTGGCCTTGATCTGGTTAAAGTCGTAGATGTAAAGGGGCGTGTCGTAGCGCTGTGCCAATTTCTGGTAGTCCATCGCCTTCCTCGAAGTTTTTGCCTTATCTTAACAAAAATTTGGTTAAAACTTTTTATAGAGGTAGAAGGCCACGAGGCTCAAGAGCGCTATGGGCAGGAGGATCGCCACCTCTGGGGGAAGGGTCTGGTTGAAGGCCAATTTGACCAGCATGAAGAGGGTCCCCCAGAGAATGAGGGCGAAGAGGATCGCCCCGAAGACGAAGAGGTTGAGGTTGGCCAGGCGGGCGCTGATGGGAACGAAATAGAAGATGATGATCATCGCTAGGGGGGCGAAGAAGGGAAAGAAGATCTGGGCGTAGATGACTGCCCGCAACTTGGTGGTGTTGACATGCTGTTTTTGAAGGAGACCCAGGGCGTAGATGGCATCGAGGAGGGAGATGTTACTCTTGCCTTCGTAGACGCTGTCCAAGATTTTGGGGCGAAACCCCTCCAAGGCCACCAGGGTTCCAATCGTCTCCTCGATATGGTCGTGGTGATGGGTGATGATGAGGGCCTGGTCCATCCTCCAAGCCCCATCCTCGAAGTGGGCCTCCTTGGCGATGACGAGCCGCTCAAGCTGGGTCTGATTGGTGTCGAAGATACGAACCTCCTTGGCTAGGCGCTGGAGGGGATAGAGCTGTTTGAAATAGACATAACTGTGGTCGTACTTGAAGAAGAGATCCTTCGTCGAACTGGAGAGGCTTTGGTAGCGCTTGATATTCTTGGCATACTCGTCGGCATAGGTGAAGGGGGTCAAATGGAGGCCAAGATAGAGAATCGTAATGGCCATGGCAGTGAAGAAGAGGGGGCGGATGATGTCTCGCTTGCTGTATCCCAAGGAGTAGAAGGCCACCAGCTCGTTGGAGCGGATGAGGTGGAGTTTGAGGGCAATCATGGCAAAGACGATGGTAATGGGAAGGAGGACGTCGATGGCGTAGAAACTCTTGTAGATGAGGTAGAGGGCTTGGAGGTTGGCCGCCTCTGGCAAAGATCGAACCGCCTGCAAATAGTCGAGGAGGACGAAAAAGAGGATGAGGGAGAAGAGGATCAAGAAAAAGTAGCGTAGATATTGACGCACCAGTAGCTGTGCAGCCACTCCAGCCCCTTTTTGCCTGGATTATACCATATCGGGGCAGCGTTTCTGGCTGAAGTGTTGGCGTACCTGATCGAGGGAGGAATGGGTTAAAGCCAAGGCCCCTTGAGCCCCTTTGGCGATGGTTGCCTCTATACAGGGACGCTCCTGAGTATCAAAAGGGGCCAGGACGTAGGAGACCACTTGAGAGCGCTCCCGGGGCCGTCCAATCCCAATGCGCACCCGCACATAGTCAGACCCCAGACGCTCATCGATGGAGGCAAGCCCATTGTGCCCTCCACTGCTGCCCCCCTGCTTGAAACGGAGGGCCCCTAAAGGAAGATCGAGGTCATCATGGATGACGATGATATTGGCTGGATCGATCTTGTAGAAGCGGGCCACTGCCTCCACACTCATACCACTTCGGTTCATGTAGGTCATCGGCTTGAGCAAGAGTAAAGAGCCCTTTTTGTAGAGGGCTCCATGGAAATGGCTCTTTTGAATGGGCAGTGGATCGAGTTCATCGATAAGCCGATCTAGAGCCATGAAGCCGACATTGTGCCGGGTGAGGCGATACTCCTCTCCCGGATTGCCAAGGCCGACAATGAGGTGCATTACTTGGCTTTGACCACTCCCACAACGGCCACATGGGGCGGAGTCATGTGTTCGACCCCTTCTGGCAGCTCAATATCGCGGATGAGGATGGTATCCCCCACATCCAAGTTACTCACATCGAGGGTGATGCTGTCTGGAATGTTTTCAATGGCCCCCTTGACCTTAATCCGTCGTTTCGATGTGACCAAAACCCCCTTGTTTTTCAGTCCGATGGGGGTTCCAACCAGCTTGATGGGAACCATGTAGTAGGTGACCACGCCCGGCTGGGCGACCATCAAATCGACATGGATGAGGTCATAAGTGACCGGATCTTTCTGGTACTCCTGGACCACCACATCCATCTGCTTCTCGCCAACTTTAATGGGGAAGGCTAGTTTTTCCTTATGGCGCACTGTCCGGATGAAATCCCCCTTCTTGAAAGCGGCGTGGATATTTTCCAGCCCCTTCCCATAGATGTTGGCGATGAGATAACCATCCCGGCGGAGCCTCTTCGCATTGCGTTTGCCGGTACTCTCTCTCACGATCCCTTCTAGCATTGGCCATCCTTCTTGAATTTGCTGGGGCCAAATTGTACCAAAAAAAAGCTTAAAGTTTTAACTCTATCACCCCCTCCTCGCTCTCGCCAACGACGGCCTTCTTGACCCGATCCTGATGCTCTCGGATCTTAAGGGCTAAATCGCCCCGACTCGACGCGTTGCGCAGGGCCTCCTCCTCGTCGATGAGACCGGCTTTATAAAGATCGAGGATCGCTTGGTCGAAGCTTTGCATGCCATAGATCTCCCCTTCCTCTAGAACCTGGGCAATCTCGTGTTCGCGCTTTTCAAGGATGAGGGTAGAGACCCGTTCGTTCTTGTAGAGAATCTCCAAGGCGGCCCGGCGCCCTCCATCCTTGGTCTTGAGGAGGCGTTGGGAGACGATGGCCTCCAGGACCGAAGCCAGGACGATTCGAATCCTATTTTGCTCTTCGGGAGGAAAGACCGAAATGATCCGGTTGATGGTCTCCTTGGCATCCAGGGTATGGAGGGTCGAGATCACCAAATGGCCCGTTTCAGCTGCATGGAGGGCCATTTCAATGGTCTCAAGATCCCGCATCTCCCCGACGACGATGATATCTGGATCCTCCCGCAACGCCGCCCTGAGGGCCCTGGCGTAGGAGGGAGTGTCCTGTCCCAAGCTTCGCTGGTTGATGATGGCCTTCTTGTTCTTGTGGACAAACTCTACTGGATCCTCGATGGTGATGATGTGCTCCGGACGCTTATTGTTGATCTCGTCGATGATAGCCGCCATCGTCGTCGATTTCCCGCTTCCCGTGATCCCCGTCACCAGGACGAGTCCCCGTTTGAGTTCGGTGATCTTGCGGATGTTCTCCGGTAATCCCAGCTCTTCGATGCTCTTGATCTCGGTGGGAATAACCCGGAAGACCGCCGAAACCCCGTCGATTTGAAAGAAGATGTTGAGTCGAAAGCGGTAGTTTTCGTTGAGGACATAGACCAGGTCGATATCCTTGTTCTCTACCAGCTCCTGAAAGCGGCTGCGGGTAAACTCCTTGGCGAAATTGAGGGCCTCCTGCTTGGAAAACTCCTCCATGGAGATGGGCATGATATCCCCGTTGACCCTAGCGTAAACGGGGGAGTTGGCCTTGATATGCAAGTCGCTCCCCCCTAAGCGGATGAGCTCCGTCAAATAGCGGTCGATCCGCTCCTTCATCCCGAAATCGAAGCGTTTATCGATCAAGCAAGCTCCTTCAAGATCTCCTCGAAGGCCTGGACGAAGGCGGCAAGCCCCTCTTCCAACAACTCTCGGGAGACCGATGCTATGTCGACTCCATTATCGTGTAGCTGGGCAAAAAATTTATCGATCTCCCCTTGGGGGATGGGAAGGGCTGGCTCCCTGGCTCCATGGGCGATAAAGGCTTGGATGGTGGCGAGAGGGGCGGTATTGATGGCGTTGGGAGCCAGGAGGTTGGTGATGTAGTAGTGGGGTGGGTAGTCCCCCCCCTTGACGCTGGTACTGGCAAAGAGGGGGCGGATATTGGGGGCTTCGTGTTGCATTAGAAGGTTGTAGATGGCGGCGGCGTTCATGATGCCGGATTTGCCCCGTAGATGGGAAGGGAGATGAGGGTCGAGTTTGCGATCGAAGCGGCTCACAAAGATACTCAAAACCCCATAGCTCTGGGGGTTACCAGCCCGCTGGAGAGCCTGGAGGCTCTCAAGGGCCTGCTGGGGGGAGAAGATGAGGGTGGCGTTAATGTGGATCCCCTCCCGGGCCAATGCCTCCATGGCCCGGTACCCGGCTGGAGTTGCGGGGATTTTGATCATCACATTGGGCATGGCGATGGCTTCAATGAGTCTCTTGGCCTCGGCGATGGTGGCCTGGGCGTCGTCGTGGAGCCTGGGGTCGACCTCGATGCTCACAAACCCATCGTCCCCCGCCTCGTAGAGGGGCAAGAGGAGTCTGGCGGCCCGTTTGATGTCTTCGATGGCCAGGGCTTCATAGCGCTCCTTGGGAGGAAGTCCTTGGAGTTCCTCCAGCTGGGAGGCATAAGCCGGAGAGGAGAGGATGGCCTCCTTGAAGATGGCTGGATTGGAGGTGGCCCCGTTGATTTGGCCATGTTCGATAAGTGTGGGAAAGTGATCTTCGAGAAAGGAACGCTCAATGAAGTCGAGCCAGAGGGAGAAGTGGATTTGTGGAAGGTACATGGCTACCCCTTTTTTAGCCTAGAGGGTAGCAGGATCGAACTTAAAGTTCCATTTTCCTATTTCTCCCCCCTGCTGGAGAGCCCTTTCCAATTCGTCGAGGAAGCGGTCCCGGGGAATATCACAAGCTCCCATCCGCTTAAGGTGGTCGCTCGGCACCTGGCAGTCGATGAGAGAGATCCCAAGCTCCTTGGCGATCTGGGTGAGGCGCACGAGGGCCACCTTGCTAGCATCGGAAACGAGGGAGAACATACTCTCCCCAAAAAAGGCGCCTCCCATAGCCAACCCATAGAGCCCTCCAACCAACATCCCTCCCCGCCACACCTCAATGGAGTGGGCAAATCCCCGACGATGGAGCTCCTCAAAGACCTCGATGATCTCCGGTAAGATCCAGGTATCCCCCATCCGAACCATACGGCAGCTGCGAATGACCTGGCCGAAGGCTCGATCTGTCGTGACGCGGAAACGCTTGAGACTCTTGCGCAAGCTGCGGGAGATCTTGATCTGGTCCGGATAGAGGACGGCCCGGGGATCGGGACACCACCAGAGGATGGGATCCCCTTCGCTATACCAGGGAAAGATCCCCATCCGATAGGCACGCAAGACCCGATCTGGGTGGAGATCCCCTCCAAAGGCCACCAACCCTTCAGGCCCAGCCTGCCTGGGATCGGGGAAGAGGTGGGAGTAGGGACTCAGCCTTGGAATAAGGGTCTCTCTCATTGGTAGCGAAAGAGGAGCTTTTGGCCCCGCACGTCGACCCGTACCCGGCCCCCTTTGGAGAGTTTGCCAAAGAGGATCTCATTGGTGAGAGGGGTCTTGATCTCCTCGGCAATGACCCGGCCAAGGGGACGGGCCCCCATCTGCTCGTCATACCCCTTTTGGGCCAGATAGCGCTTGGCCCGGGGAGTGAGGGAGATGGTGATCCCTTTGGAAGCCAACTGTTCGTTGAGCTCCCGGATGAACTTCTCCACGATCCCCTCCACAATCTCGGGTTGCAAGGGTTTGAAGCGGATAATGGCATCCAACCTGTTGCGAAACTCGGGGGTGAAGTAGTGTTTGAGGGCCTCATCGAACTTGGTGTTTTGCTCCTGCTTGAAGCCCATCACGTTGGCCTCTGTCGCCCCTACATTGGAGGTCATGATGAGGATCACATGCTTGAAATCTGCAACATTGCCGTTGTTGTCGGTCAAAGTGGCGTTATCCATCACCTGGAGCAAGATGTTGATCAGGTCCGGATGGGCCTTTTCGATCTCATCCAGGAGGAGGACCGTATGGGGATGTTTGCGAATGGCCTCGGTGAGCTGTCCCCCCTCTTCATAGCCAATATACCCGGGCGGTGCCCCGATGAGCCGACTGACTGCGTGCTTCTCCATGTATTCACTCATGTCGAAGCGCTCGAAGTGGACCCCGAGGTTGCGGGCCAGCTCCTTGGCCAGTTCGGTCTTTCCAACCCCGGTCGGGCCGACGAAGAGGAAGCTTCCAATTGGACGGTTGGGGGGATTCAAGCCGGCCCGGCTCCGCTTGATGGCCATCGCCAATTGCTGGCAGGCCTCTTCCTGACCTAAAACATTGGCTTTGAGCCGCTCCTCCAAATTGCGCAACAGCTCGATATCGTCCCTGGTCACCCGGGCTGGGGGGAGACCGACCATCTTGGCAATCACATCCTCGATATCGTGGACCGTGACGATGCTGCGTTTCTTCTTCCTCAAATGGAAGCTCGCCCCCACCTCATCGATGAGGTCGATCGCTTTGTCCGGAAGTTGGCGATCGTTAATGTAGCGATCTGAGAGCTCCACGGCGCTGCGTAAGGCGGCAATGGAGTATTTCACCTTGTGGTGGGCCTCATACTTCTCTTTGAGCCCCTTGAGGATCTTGAAACTGGTCTCTAGATCCGGCTCCTTTACGTCAACCTTGGCGAAGCGGCGGCTTAAGGCCCGATCCTTCTCCAGGAAGTTTCGAAACTCGCTATAAGTCGTGGCACCGATACACTTGATCGCTCCACTGGCCAGGGCCGGTTTGAGGAGGTTGGAGGCGTCCATACTCCCTCCTTGGGTCGCTCCGGCGCCGACGATGGTATGGATCTCGTCGATGAAGACAATGGCATTGGGGATGCTCTTGAGCTCTTCGATGACCCCCTTGAGCCGCTTCTCAAAATCCCCTCGGTACTTGGTGCCGGCCAACAAAGCCCCCATGTCCAGGGAATAGAGGCTCGCCCCTTCCAGGATATCGGGAATCTGGCCCGAAGCGATCTGCAAGGCGAGCCCCTCGGCGATCGCCGTCTTTCCAACCCCAGGCTCACCGACCAGGAGGGGGTTGTTCTTCTTGCGCCGGCACAAGATCTGCATAACCCGCTCGATCTCCTTCTCCCGTCCGATGACCGGATCGATCCGTCCAGCCCGGGCTTCAGCCAGCAGGTCGATGGTGAACTTGGCCAGATAGGAGTCTTCGTCCAATTTGCGCCCCTCCCTTCCACCGACATCGTCACTCTCCTGGTGGGAGATCACTTCGAGGATATCCAGCTTGCTAATACCCTGCTCCTTGAGGAGGTAGACGCTGTAGCTGTGCTCTTCGTCAAAGAGGGCCGCCAGTAGATCCCCGACGGTGGCCTCCTTCTTCTCGGCACTTTGAATATGGCGGATCATGTTCTCGATGACCCGGGAGAGGGCTACCGTCTCAAAGGGCTCGCGCACCACATGATCGGGTAGGGGTTTGAGGGTATTCTCGATGTGGGCGATGAGCTTCTTCTTGAGCTCAGTGGTGTTGGCCCCTGCCTGGCGTAAAATGCGCTCCCCCTCTTTGGAGTTGAGCAAGGCGAGAAAGACATGTTCTACCGTTAAGTACTCGTGGCGGTGCTTCTTGGCGTAGTTGACCGCCTCTTTGAAAATATTGTTCAACTGATTGCTAATCATCACTCTTCCTCCATTGTCGCTTTGAGCGGGAACTCGTTGGCCCGCGCCCTGCGATGGACCTCCTCCACCTTAGTCTCGGCAATCTCATAGGTATAGACCCCGCACAGCCCCTTCCCCCGCTTGTGGACGGTAAGCATGATATCCACGGCCTCGGCGTAGCTCTTGTGGAAGACATCCATGAGAATTTCGACGACAAAGTCCATGGTGGTATAGTCGTCGTTGAGCAAAAAGACCTTATAGCGTTTGGGTTCGTCCAGTTTTACCAACTCTTTGGTCTCTACTTTGCTTGCCAATTGCAAACCCCATCGCTTTTTTATTATAAATTTACCATTAGTTGGTTAATATTGGCTTAAAAAGAGTGGGAAGGGTAGGAGGATGCGGCTCTTCATCACCGCGACCAATACCGGCGTCGGTAAGACCCATACCACCTTGGCCCTCATGGAGCTTGCAGCAAAGCGAGGTCTTGCTCCAGGCTGTTTCAAGCCTATTGAGACGGGGGTCGAGGAGACTCCCCCAGATGGTAGCACACTCCTAGCCAGATGTCAAGAGCTTAATAAAAATTTCAGCAAATTTATGGTAGAGGACATAGTTCCCTACCGCTTCCAGCTTCCAGCCGCTCCCTATGTAGCCAAAGGTGAGAGATCCATCGATCGCAATGCCATCATCGAACAGGCACACATCCTCGAAGAGGCGTGTGATATTCTCTTCATCGAAGGGGCTGGAGGGCTCCTAGTCCCCATCGAGTGCAACTATTTCATGATCGACCTCATCCAAGACCTGGAAAGCCCAGCCCTCTTGGTTGCCCCTTCCAAGCTCGGCTCCATCAACGACACCCTCTTGAGCCAGATGGCCCTAGAGCGCTGGGGGATCGAGTGGCTCTGGTATATCAATCTCTTCGAGGAGCGCCACCACTTCTGGAAGATCACCGCTCCCTACTTTCGCAACTGCCTTGGAGAGCTCCCAACCAAGCTGGACTCAATATTCGATCGTTATCTGGACCGGTATGGAGCGTAGAGGCCGATCGCTGTACTTGACGATCTCCCTGCCAAGGATCCTGGCGTAGTTCGCGTATTCGGGGATAGCCTCCCGCTGCTCCTGATAACGGGTGCGGCAGCGTTTGACGATCCGATAGCCAGGTTGAGCCTCCCGTTCGGCCAAGTTCTTTCCGATGAGGGTACCCAGGATGGCGCCTCCAACCGTTGCTGCGGTCTTGCCGCTCCCACCTCCGACCTGATGGCCGAGAATCCCTCCAGCGGCACCCCCAATGATAGCCCCTACCACATCGCTTCTATCTTCCACGGGCACCTCCTCCTCCCAACACTCTTGGACTGGAACCCGCTTGGTGATGTAGCGCTCATGTTTGACACTCCGATGGACAGGTACCTCCTGGCTCAAAGTTATCACCTCCCCAGAAAGAAAGAGGGCCAGGAGGGGGATAAGGAGCAAAGATCGACCCATGTGAACCCTCCTTTTTTTCCAAAGGATAGCACACCATCGTGAATCGATTGTGAGTTGTAGTATAATACGCCAAAAATGGAGTAGAGCACCGATGCAAGGGCGATCCAGGCACCTCATTACCACCCATGACCTCACCCTCGAAGAGGTGGAGCAGATCTGCGCTATGGCCCAAAGATTTAGCCAGGGGGAGGGAGGCAAACCCTTGCAAGATTGCCTCATAATCACCATCTTCTTCGAGAACTCCACCCGGACACGAAGTAGCTTTGAAGTCGCAGCCAAACGGCTGGGAGCAGACGTCGTCCACTTGGATGTGAGCCGCAGCAGCACCAAGAAGGGAGAGACCCTCTACGACACCGCTGCCAATCTGGACGCCATGGGGCCAAACGCCATCGTCGTCCGCCACCAAAGTTCGGGAGTACCCCAGCTACTGGCCCGCCATGTCCATTGCTCCATTATCAACGGCGGTGACGGCTTCCACGCCCATCCCACCCAAGCCCTCCTCGATCTGTATACCCTACGGCACCACTTGGGAGACCTGAAGGGCCGCCGCATCGCTATCGTCGGGGATATCAAGAATAGTCGGGTCGCCAACTCCAATATCGAACTGCTCCGCCGTTTCGGCATGGAAGTCATCCTCGTAGGCCCTCCCCACTTCTTGCCCTCCATCGATCTGCCTAAAAGCTATCGGCTCGACCAGGTGGTAGGGGAGGTGGATGCCATCATGAGCCTGCGTACCCAGACCGAACGCCACCAGGAGCCCCTCTACGGCTCTTTGCAAGATTACGCCCGGGACTTTTGCATCACCAAAGAGCTTATCGGCGATCGCGACCTCATCATCCTTCACCCTGGACCGGTCCATCGCAACATCGACATCAGCGACGAGGTCCTCGCCGATCCCCGGTGCAAGGTACTCGAACAGGTACGCAATGGCGTCTTTGTCCGTATGGCGGTCCTCCTTCATCTCATCGATGGATAGACTCAGCTACTATGCCGCCAGAAGGATCCCCTTCCTCTTCGTCATCGACTACGCCAAACGAAACCTCTTTGTCGAGCCGATCCACCAACTACGCTCCATCTACTTCCACACCCCCCTCCTGCGCAACTATACTCCACCCCCTCTAGTTCAAAGCCCCCGACTCCTCTCCAAAAGGCCCATCTCTTTCGAGGGCTACCGCCAGGCCTTCCACCAGGTCATAGCGGCTATCCGGGCCGGCCAAACCTACCTCCTCAACCTCACCTTCCCCACCACCATCTCGATGGATGGAGATCTTGAAGCCCTCTTCTTCACGGCTCAGGCCAAGTTCAAACTCTACTTCCAAGGCCGCTTCGTCTGTTTCTCCCCCGAGCGCTTCGTCTCCATCGACGAGGAGGGGATTATCCGCACCTTTCCAATGAAGGGTACTATCGACGCGAGCCTTCCAGACGCCAAGGAGCGCATCCTTGCCGATACCAAGGAGATGGCCGAACACACGATGGTCGTCGACTTACTGCGCAACGATTTGGCCATGGTGGCCCAGCGGGTCCGGGTCACTCGTTTTCGCTATGTGGACCGGATCGTCGCTGGGAAAAAGGAGCTCTTGCAGGTCAGCAGCCAGATCGAAGGGCGCCTTCCCCCCGATTGGCGACTCCATCTAGGCCAGATCATGGATCGACTCTTGCCAGCTGGAAGCGTCACAGGAGCTCCCAAGAAGAGTACATGTGCCATCATCGAGGAGGTAGAGGGGTACGATCGGGGCTTTTACACCGGGGTTTTTGGTATCTTCGACGGCACCAGGCTCGATAGCGCCGTCATGATCCGCTATGTCGAGGCCCAAGGGGAGGAATTGGTCTACAAGAGCGGGGGGGGAATTACCATCGACAGCGATGCCAAACGGGAGTACCAGGAGCTCATCGAGAAAGTCTACCTGCCAGTTCCAAAAGCCTCCGATAGGCCCGAAAGGCAGCTTCAATTGGATCCTCGTGAACCCCTTCCCGGATCTCAATAGGGCTTCCATTGATGCTCCCCTGGAGGAGGATCTCCCCTCGATCCATATCGTAGTAGAACTCCTCGATCTCGATCTTGAGCCGCTTTTTGGGCTGACTGGAACACTCCCACGGATAGAGACAGGCCCCGAGCCAACGCAGGGCACAGCGGGTCGCGAAGGTCTCGGGAGCAGGGGCGAAGGAGGCCCGCAGGTATCCCAGGAGGCCATTGCGCTTGTAGGGGAAGCGATCATCGATGAAATAGTCTGGCAAGGAGATGGGATAGAGGCCAAGGCTCCGGGTAGGCCCCTGGGGACAGCGGGCGAGGGGGAGGTGGTAGGTAGGGGGTGGACTTGGCTTGATGGTACAGCCTGCAAGGAGGAGAGCGAGAAAGAGGAGGGGAGCCATCTAGTCTCCAAAGATGATGGCATTTGGTTTGCGGCGGAGTTTGCGCAAGAGCCTATTGGCCTCCTTGATGGCCCGGTCCAGATCGTAAAGGAGTAGATCGAGGCGCTCTTTGAAGAGGGAATCGTGGCCATAGCTTTTTGCCAACTTCTGGTAGCTGGCCAGGGTCTCTTGGAGCTGGTGGAGATTGGCCTCCAGCTGGCGGGGAAGGTTTTGGGTGGCGTTGGTTTCCAGGAGGTGGTTGAGGTTGGCAAGGCTCCGTTTGAGGGTCAAGAGGGTGGTGCGCAAGGGGGCTTTGGTCTCTTCCAAGAGGGCGGAAAGACTCTCAAGGGTTCGTTCGATAGGAGCCTCCTCGATCTTGTCTAGAATCGCCTGGATGGTTGCCGTCAGACGGGCCAACTTCCCCTTGGTGGTGGGGAAGTAGTAACCCTCCCCGCTCCAGAAAAGGGTGGCATTGCTCTCATCGGTAAAGACGAGCTCCACATATAAATCGTTGAGGATCGGCAAGGATTGGCTCAACCTGGCCCGGAGCCCCTGGGCGACGAGGCGTTTCAAATTGGCCAATCCATCCTCCTCGGCCCTCTGGCGAAAGGCAGCCACATCGATGGAGGCGATGATCCGAGAGGAGATCCGTTTGTGCTGGAGATCGAAGTGGGAGCGGATATCTTTGACCTCCCCGACCCGGAACCCCTCGATTTTCACCGCCGCCCCAATAGGCAAATAGCCTACATTCTCGTCAAATTCCATGACGAAGTCGAGATAGCGCTCCTGCCCCACCCCGATCCGCTTCCTGTTGGCTTCGGCCTTGCTGGGGTAGAGGTAGAACTCCCCCAAGGATTGGGGGCTCTCAAGTTCGGGCTGCTGGGTGGCAAACTCGATTCCTCCCGAGAGGATCTGGGCCAGGGAGTTCATTTGCACATCGAGCCCCCGATCGTTGAGGTTCACAGAGATGGAGTTGATGTTCCAAAAGCGGGTGGTGGTATTGACGAAGCGATCGTAGGGCTCTTTGACGAAGATGTGGATAATCACCCGCTTGCCCGTCGGATCGAGCTGGACCCGCTCGATGCGGCCAACTTCAATCTGGCGGTAATAGACCGGATCCCCCGGAGCCAGATCGTAGGAGCGCTCGGCTACCAGGCTCAAGGAGCGCCCCCGCTCCTCCCCCAAGTCGATGGGAGGCTCATCGAGGCCGACGAAGTGCTCTTTGGGTTCGTGGCCCAGTTTGGCATACATCTGGATATAAGCGCCACTCATGAGGGCATCGAGGCCCCGGATCTTCCCCAATCCGATCTCGGGCTTCACGATCCAGAATTTAGTGGTTTCGTTGAGAAAAGGGGCTACATCCCGATTCATCCGGGCCCTCACCCGCACCCCCTCGGCCAAGATCTCCACCCGTTCTACGACCCCGACCTTCACATCTCGAAATTTGATATAGCTGCTCTTTGGCTCCAGCCCACCGCTCTCCTTGAAGAGGATGGTGATGGTAGGCCCCAATTGGGAGTAGTACTTGTAGATGAGCCATCCCCCGACCAGAAGGGCAAGGAGGGGAACCAGAAGGATGGCTAGGGAGACCCTCGACTTCGTGACCTCTACGGAAGGGAGTTGTTGCTCAGCCACACATCACTCCGAGAATACGCACATCTAAACTTTGAGCCGCAAGCATGGTCAAGAGGACCATGAGGCCAAAGGAGCTCACCCCAACCCCAGGGAGGATAGTCATACTCTGGAAATGGATGAGCCCTACTAGCAGGACCACGACGAAGACGTCGATCAAGGACCAGGGACCGGTCACCTCAATGAGGTAATAGAGCCGCACCCGCTGGGGGATCTCCTTGCACCGCCTGGAGGCGATGGAGAGCAGCAGATAACCGAGGACGAGGAACTTGAGCACAGGTACCAGGATCGAGGCGAGGAAGATGACAATGGCGACCGGATAGTCCCCCTCGTGCCAAAGTTCGACAACCCCTTGCAAGATGGTACTCCCCTGGACCAGTCCAAATCGGCTGCTTTGTAGAACCGGATAGAGGTTGGCCGGCAGGTAGAAGAGGATGGCCGCTATGAGGAAGGCCCCTGAGCGCAGGAGACTTCCCTTGGGATCGATGGTAATGTCGAGGCCACACCGGCGACAGAAGCGGTGACCCATCTCGTTGCTCGCCCCACAATAGCGGCACCTAATCCACTTCAAAGCGCTCCTCCCATCGCTCCCAAAAACGCTGGATCCCAATGCCATAGAGGAGATAGAGCTGGGCAACAACCGCTCCCAGAAGAGCCCAAAAGGCGATCCCGAGGTGGATGGTGGCATACTGGAACATCTTGATCATCGCCACGATGATGGCGATGAAGAAGATATCGATAAAGCTCCAGCGATGAATGAGGGTCAAGAGGAGGAGGATCCCCCTGCTCGTCTCCTTGCTTCCCAGCTCCATGGCAAGACCAAAGAGCAAGGTGGCAAAGAAGAGGAGGAGGGGATAGACGATCAAGAGCAAGAAGAGGGTGATAGCGACGAGGATATAGCCGTGTTGGAGGATCCGCCAGATCGCCTCTGGGATAGTGAGGATGGCCCCCATCGTACCGATTGAGATCTCCACCAGGGGGGTGAGGAAGGTGAGTAGGAGCAAGAGACTGGCCCCCGTAGCCACAATGAGGATCTCCCGCTCAATGGCTCCAAGGGGTTTGTAGAGCCTCGCTTTGCAAAGGCTACAGCGAGCCTCTTCCCCTGGAGCGAGGGGGACTTTGCGATGGGGGGTCTGGCAGATGTGGCAGATGATCACCTCTCTTGGATCGTCCATGGGCCCCTTTTTTGGTCCAATTGTACCATATTGTAAGCTTCAAAGTTAAGTTAGGACCAAGTGTTGACGCAATATAATTGAAAGGAAAAAAAGTTTGAAGGAGTGCTTATGAGCAAACTGCAAGAGAAGATCGAATTCTACAAGGAGAAGATGAGAGAGATTGAGCCCAACTTTGACGAGGAGCTGCTCGAAAAAATCACCAAGAGCCTGGGGCCTTCCATCTACAACAAAGACTCCGAAACGGTCTCATGTACCCAAGAGAGCGAATTGGAGCGGGTGCGCAACAACTTCTTGAAGATGAAACTCGGTCTCGATCTTAGTGATGAAGAGCTTGACGCAGCCATCAAGGAGGTCTGTGAAAAGCTGGGTCAATCCAATCGCAACAAATACCGCGCAATCTTCTACTATTTCCTCGTGAAGAAGTTTGGCAAAGAGAACCTCTATAAATGAGTTCTCCCCTCTACGAGGCCCTCGATCTTTTCTACCTCGGGGAGCAGCTCGATGACCAGCAGCAGCCAACGGGGTTGCTGGAGCTGCTCCGACACGACGCTTTGACGACCCACGCCGTCATCGTCGGTATGACCGGCTCGGGAAAGACCGGGCTGGGAATCGTCCTCCTGGAAGAGGCGGCCATCGATGGGATTCCAGCCATCATCGTCGATCCCAAAGGGGATATGGGCAACCTCCTCCTTGCCTTTGAGGAGCTCGATCCAAAATCCTTCCAGCCCTGGGTCGATCCCCTCAAAGCCAAGCAGGCAGGCTTGAGCCTGGAAGAGTACAGCGCCAAGATCGCCGCTACCTGGCGCCAAGGATTGGCCAAGTCCCACCAGGATCCCCAACGCATTGGCCGCTACAAACGGGGAGTAGAGCGAACCATCTACACCCCAGGCAGCAGTGCAGGACTTCCCATCAATCTCCTTGGCTCCTTCCAAGCCCCCCCACCCTCCACCGATCCGGACAGCTACGCCCAACTCCTAGGGGCTACCGCAACCGGCCTCTTGCGCCTGGTCGAGGAGGAGGGAAGAGAGGCTACCATCTTTCTCGCCAACCTCTTGGACCACTTCTGGAGCCAGGGTGTCGACCTCGATCTAGCTCAAATCGTCGCTGCGGTGATCGAACCTCCCTTCGAACGGGTGGGGATCTTGCCCCTGGAGCACTTCTTCCCCACGAGAGAGCGCACCCGGTTGGCCCTTGCCCTCAACACCCTCCTCTCCGATCCGACCCGCAGTTTCTGGTTCGAAGGCGAACCCCTCCAGATCGACCGACTCCTCTATACCTCTGATGGGCGCCCCCGCCACGCCATCTTCACCATCTCCCACCTCCAGCCCCAAGAGCAGATCTTCTTCCTCACCCGCCTCCTCTCCCAGCTCATCACCTGGATGGGGCGCCAGAGTGGCAGTTCCACCCTCCGGGCCCTCCTGTACATCGACGAGATCTTTGGCTTCTTCCCCCCCACGGCCAATCCTCCCTCCAAAGGGCCCATGCTCCGCCTCCTCAAGCAGGCCCGGGCCTATGGGCTAGGGATCGTCTTGAGCACGCAAAATCCAGCCGATCTCGACTATAAAGGCCTTGGCAACATCGGGACCTGGTTCCTGGGACGCCTCCAAACGCGCCAAGATGTGGATCGGCTCATCGACGGCCTGGTTGGGCGTGGCCAGGAGAGCCGGGAGATCCGAAGTCTCCTTGCCTCTTTGCAAAAGCGCACCTTCCTCTTGCGCTCGATCCATCGGGAGCACCTCGAACTCTTTCGAACCCGCTGGGCCTTGAGCTACCTCAAAGGGCCCCTCACCCAAGAGGAGATCCGCCGCCTCATGGCCTCCAAGACCCCAAAGCCCAAACCGGCCCCCAAACCCCTCCCCCACCAGGAGGGAGGCCCAAAACCGCCTCTTTCCCCCAAAATTCCCGAAGGGTATGAGATCCTCGATCCAACCCGACCACCCCTTTTTGCCCCTTTCCTCTACTTGCAAGGGCGCCTGCTGTACTACGCCCCTTCCAAAGGGGTGGACAAAGAGGTGGAAAAGTGTACCCTCATCCCCCTCTCTCCAGCCTATGACCCCTCCAACCAGATCCCAGCTCCCTGCCGCTCTTTCCCTTCCCAGCCCCCTGAGGGAGCCCGCTACCTCCCGATCGATCCCAAGATCCAAGGGCTTGAGAGCCTCGCCCCTTTGGAGCGGGAATATCGGGATTGGCTCTATCGCAACGAGCGGCTCATCCTCTACCGGGTGAAGCGGCTCCGGATGACCAGTGCCCAGGACGAACCCTACGAAGCCTTCCTCCAACGGGTCCACCAGGTCCTCCGGGAAAAGAGGCACGAGGCCATTCAGAAACTCCAGGAGCGCTACGCCTCTCGTTTTGCCCGTCTCAAGGAGCGTATGGAGCGGGTGAAGGAGAGACTAGAGAAGGAGGAAGGGGAGCTCTCCTCCCAGGTTGGTGAGCTCCTCTTGTCCATTGGAAGTGCCCTCTTCGATGGACTCTTTGCCTCCAAGAGCAAGAGGAGCAAAGTAGGTCGGGCGGCCAAACGTAGCTACAAGGAGTATCGGGATCTCCAGAAGGCCAAGGAACACCTGGCGCACCTCCAAGAGGAGTTCCAGCGGCTCGAAGAGGAGCTAGAAGGCAAGATCCAGCAGATCAAAGAGCGCTTCGACCCGGCCAACTATCCAATCGAGGAGCTGCCCATTCGCCCGAGAAAGCGGGATATCGTCGTGAAGGCCCTCTTGCTCTGGCAAGATCACATCGTCAAGGAGACCAATGAGTGACTATCGCGGGATTGCGGCTCTCTTCGAGGATCGGGTCAACGGGGTGGAGTACTACGAGACCCGGGCGACGATGAAGCTCAAACACCAATTTCTCTCCATCCTCGAAAATGAATCGAAACAGCTCCTCTTCCTCATTGGAGAACCTGGATCTGGGAAGACGATGTTTCTCCACCGCATCCCCTCCATCGTCCCAGCCTCCTTCGAGGTGGTCCAGTTTCAAACCCCCTTCTTCGAACCCAAAGACTTCCTGGATTACCTCTTCCGCCATAAGGGGGTGGCCAAGGGTGAGGGAAGTATTGAAGAGCAGATCCAGCAGATTGTCACCCTCTACCAGGAGCGTCCAACCCTCATCACCGTCGACGAGGCCCAGCTTTTGAGCAAAGAGATGCTCGAACTCTTGCGAATCCTCGCCGATACCAAAGCCTTTTGGCTTCTCCTGGCGATGCACCGCCACGAATCCCAAGAGATCCTCAAGGAGGCTCAATTCCGCTCCCGCCCCCATCGGGTCTTGGAGTTAGGCCCCCTGGAAGAGGATGAGGTCCACGAATACATCTCCAAGGAGCTCCTTCGGGCCAGTCTTTATAGCATCCAAGAGCAATTCAGCCGCTCCCTGGCCCGATTGATCTATACCTTCGCCAAGGGAAACTTCCGGGATACCAAGAAGCTCCTCAACCGCCTCTTCCTCCTGCTCGATTACGCCGTCAAGAATGAGAAGGAGGGGTTTACCCGAGTCAATCGCTGCCTCATCACGATGGCCGCCATCGATGCGGCTCTGCTCAAGGTCTAAGGGGAGAGGATGCAGTTTGAAGAGCTCAAAGAGCGCTGTCGCAAGTACTACCTGAAGAAGCGGTTGAAGTGGCTCCTCGGGCTTGCCCTCCTGGTTGGAGGAGGAGCCGGAGCCCTCTGGTGGCTCGATCTGCAAGCTCAAGGGCAAAATCCAGCAACCACCACGAGACAGGAAGGCCAAGAGGCCCAGGAGCCCAAAAACAGGGAGTGCCACGTCATCCAACTCTTCTACGCCCACGACAAGTTTGCCCAGGAGATCGAGCGTTATCGAAAACGGATGGAGGGTCTGGGCTTTCAAAAGTGCTTCATCCACAAGGGAAAGCTCCTGGCCAACAACAATCGCCAGCTCTTCCTCTACTGCAACATGGTCGAGAACAAAAGGGATCTCCAGCCAGCAATCCGCCTCGCCAAGTATCATGGGCTCGACTACATCGTCCAAAAACATCCGTGTGACGGGAATCACCTCGTCCAGGATCCCCAACGCAGCGCTCCGCCCCCGGTCCACTCGACCCCGAACAAACCCCAAGACCCCTACCAGCAAGCCTACCAACGGGCCTTGGACTACTTCTACAAGGAGCAATACCACAAGGCGATGGAGTGGGCCGAACGGGCCAATAGTATCGACAAGAGCAAAGAGGAGGCTTGGCTCCTTTATGCCCAAAGTCTCTACCTCCTCGGACGCAAAGATGAGGCCCGTTACCTCCTGCGGAGCTATCTCGAATATCGCGACTCTCCAAAGGCTAGGAAGTTGTTGGAAGAATTTGAGGAGTAGATCTGCCCATCCTCTCTTGGATGGGTCAAACTATCCGAAAATCTGGTATCCGAAAATCTGGGGAATTTTTTGGGGGAATATCTCTTGGTGGAGGTGTCGGGAATCGAACCCGAGTCCGGAAACAACCCACCATAGGCCTCTACGTGCGTAGTAGCGCTGATTCATCTCGATCGGTGGGGGCTCAGCGCCCCAAGCCCTCCACCGATCCAGCCCTATGTGTCGATCGCAGACCGGGCCAGCCTACGATCCAAGCCCTCTTGGCGATGACCCCGCAAAATCCAGATCGAGAGGGCGCGATCTGGCGCGAGGGACCGGTTCACTTCCTTAACTTACGCCGCTACAGCGTAAGCCGGTCGATAGTTTGCGTTGTTTGCGTCTATTTTTTTGGGCTCTTTTTACGGCATCGCCCAAGCCGGCACGCAGCCTATGGCAGACTGCTCCCGTCGAAGCCATGTCACCCCCATACTGGGGCCCTTAGCTGTTGATGATTTCCTTAATCTTTCCTGAAAGCGAAGCTATTTTATCAATTTTTTCCCTTGCTGTCAAGGAGTCGTCGAGCAAAATCTTAATGAAGGCGCTCCCGACAATGACCCCATCCACCCCCTGAGAGCGCTCCTTGGCCGTCTCCTCGTTGACCCCAAAGCCGATGTAAAGGGGCTTCTTCGTAGCCTGGCGAATCGCTCCAATAACCTCTGCAAGCTCCTCCCGTTTATTGGCTCCCGTAATCCCAGCATAGGCCACAAGGTAGACAAATCCATCTCCATCCTCTGGAAGGATCTGCCCAATGCGTTCTGGAGGATCGGTGGGAGCAACGAAATCGATAATGGGAAGCTGGAGCTCCATCTTGAAGTGGCGCATCCGCTCCTCGTAGGGAAGATCGGGGATGATGAGTCCCTTGATCCCGAGGGATCGGGCCTCTTGGACAACCCGTTTCAAACCCCGCCGATAGAAGGGGTTGAAGTAGCCCATCCAGTAGAGATCGACCCGGTTTCCAACCTCTTGGCTGATTGTGAGAATATCGGCAAACCGGAATCCCCCCTTCAAAGCCCGCATATTGGCCTCTTCGATAATGGGGCCATCGGCTACGGGATCACTAAAGGGAATCCCAAGCTCAATCCCATCACAGCCCCGTTCCGCCATGGCTAGAATGAGATCGGTGGTGAAGGAGCGATCCGGATAGGCGGCGGTAATATAGCCAATGAGTCTCTTCAAGGTGGCCCTTTTGCGTGGAAGTTTGGTTGTAATTATACCCTTTTTTTGCTAAAATCGGCCCAACTCCTCGGGAGAATGGGAGAGCCATGAAGCAAGTGACCATCGGCGACATCCTCAAGGCCAAAGGGCAGCGTAAGTTAGTGATGCTCACCGCCTACGACGCCCTCTTTGCCAAACTTTTTGCCCCCCATGTCGATATGATCCTGGTTGGCGACAGTCTCAACATGGTCTTTGCCGGTCGCCAGGATACCCTTTCGGCTACCATGGATCAGATGCTTTACCATACCCAGGCCGTTTGTGCAGGGGCCCCCAACTCCTTCATCATCTTCGACATGCCCTATGGGAGCTACACCTCCCAGGAGCTCGCCCTTGCCAACGCCGTCCGGGCCTATAAGGAGAGCTGTGCCGATGCCGTCAAACTGGAAGGGGGCCTCGAACGAGCACCGACCATCGCCCATCTCGTTCAAAATGGGGTCGCCGTCATGGGCCACATCGGCCTCATGCCCCAACATGTCCGTGCCGAAGGGGGCTACAAGGTGAAACGGGACCTGACCAAGCTCCTGGAGGACGCCCAGGCCCTGGAAGAGGCTGGAGTCTTCGCCATCGTCTTGGAGGGGATCGAGGCCAAACTGGCGGCCCAGATCACTAAGAGCCTCTCGATCCCCACTATTGGAATCGGTGCCGGCCCCGAGGTCGATGGCCAGGTCCTCGTCTGGAGCGATCTCCTTGGCTTTTTCACCGACTTCAAACCCAAGTTCGTCCGCCGCTACCTTGAGGGAGCGACCCTCGTCCACGAAGCCCTGGAGCGCTTTGTCCAAGATATCCAGCAGAAGAACTTTCCAGGCCCCGAAGAGAGCTACTGATGCGGATCGTCGATATTCAGCGCTTTGAGGGGGAGGACTCCTTCGAACAGGGGCTGCGTCCCCGTAGTTTCAGGGAGTATGTGGGCCAGGAGAAGATCAAGGGGAACCTCCAGGTCTTCATCGAGGCGGCCAAGCAGCGCCGGGAACCCCTGGACCATATCCTCTTCTTCGGTCCCCCTGGGCTGGGCAAGACCACCCTGGCCAACCTCATCGCCGACCAGATGGGAACCACCATCAAGACCACCGCTGCTCCAATGATCGAAAAGAGTGGGGATCTGGCTGCCATCTTGACCAATCTCCAGGAGGGGGAGATCCTCTTCATCGACGAGATCCACCGGCTCTCACCGGCCATCGAGGAGATCCTCTATCCAGCGATGGAGGATTTTCGCCTCGACATCGTGGTTGGCAGCGGTCCCGCAGCCCAGACCATCACCATCGACCTTCCCCCCTTCACCCTCATCGCAGCCACGACCCGAGCCGGGATGATCAGCGCTCCGTTGCGAGATCGCTTCGGGATCCACTTTCGCCTCCAATTCTACACCCCCCACGAGCTCGCCCAAATCCTCCGTAACGCGGGGCGGCGTCTCGCCATCCCCATCGAGGAGGATGCGGCCCTGGAAATTGCCAAACGGAGCCGGGGAACCCCCCGGATCGCTTTGCGCCTCTTGCGTCGGGTCCGGGACTTTGCCCAAGTCGCCGGAGAGGAGACCATCTCCCTCCAACGGGCCAAAGAGGCTCTGGAAGCCCTGGGGGTCGATGAGCACGGCTTTGACGAACTCGATTTGCGTCTCCTCCAGCTTCTGGTAGAGGCCAAAGGGCGCCCCTTGGGACTGGCCACCATCGCCGCAGCCTTGAGTGAGGATGAGGGGACCATCGAGGATGTGATCGAACCCTATCTCTTGGCCAACGGCTATATCGAACGCACCGCCCGGGGGCGAATCGCCACCCCCAAAAGCTACGAACTCCTCAAGTGCTCGGTCCAAAGGGGGCTCTTCTAGCCAATGCGTCCCATCCACTTCCTCGGGGCCCTCTTCCTCGTGGTTGGCTACTTCACCTACAAACTCTTCTCCCCCTACCTGGCCCCCATGACCATCGCCGCCCTCTTGGCTCTAGCCACCTACAAGATCCACAAGTACCTCCTTGCCACCCTCCCTGGCACCATCCTCCCAGCCCTTGCCAGTACTCTGATCCTCGGTCTCATCTTCTTCGCCCCTATCCTCTACCTCATCACCAATGCCGCCACCATCGTCTCCGCTCTCAACCTTGAGAGCATCAACAAGACCCTCCTCTTCGTCAAAGGGTGGATCGAATCCATCCTGGAGCGGGAAGAGCTCAACGAGAATCCGATGATCAAAGAGGCCCTTGCCTCCTTCGACTTGAACAAGCTGGTCAACTCCCTGGTCCACTTCGCCACCTTCCTAGGAGCCAAGAGCGCCAACTTCCTCAAGGAGATCCTCCTCATCCTCATCTTCTACTTTTTCGCCAACCTCTACGGCCGCTCAATCCTCCTCTACTTCCAAAACCTCATCCCCTTCTCCAAGCAAGAGTCCAAGGCCATCTTCGAACAATTGGCCGGCGTCATGGGGGTGGTCTTTAGCTCCATCATCGCGACGGCCATCCTCGAAGGGGCCCTTTTCGGCCTTATAACCGCCTACTACGGCTATGATGGGGTCCTCTTCGGAATCCTCTACGGTTTTGCTTCCCTCATCCCCATCGTTGGCGGGGTCATCATGTGGCTTCCCCTCACCATCGATCTCTACCTCAAGGGGCTGACCAAAGAGGCCCTGGGGCTTGCCCTCTACTCTATCCTCGTCATCTCCATCCTCGCCGATACCTTCATCAAACCCATCATCATCCGGGCCATCGACGCCTTCATGGTGGAGGATCGGGGCACCCGGGTCAATGAGCTTCTCATATTTTTCGCTATCGTCGCCGGACTCTCCAGCTACGGCTTTTGGGGGATGATCATCGGACCAGCGACCATTACCTTGATGATCTCGATCCTGCAAATATACCCCCATTTGACCCAGAAGGAGGCTTACTCACCCGGTACAAAGCCACCTCCTCCAAAAGCCTCGTCTCCACCAGGGTGAGCAGATCCCACCGCCCCTTGCGGGCATAAAGGGCATAGAAGGCCTGTCTGGGATCGGTGACGGTCCGCTTCCAATCGACCCGAGCCTTAATGAGGGGGATAATCTCGACTCGGGGGACGATGAGGAAGGCCTTTGCGGTCTCGAAGGCGATCCAATCGGCCCGTCCTCCATAGAGCCATCCAGGATCCCTGGGACGTACGCCATGGAGTTCGATCCAATGCCACCGATCTTGAGGTCCCGGATCACCTCGGCCGATCTTCTTCATCGCCTTCACATCGATGCGAACCCCCTTCTGGACCAGGTAGAAGTCCCAGTGTTCATGGATATCCTCCCAGGGAGTGGCCCAGCGGACCGTATACCTTCGCTGGATCAAGAGGTCGGCTAGGAGCCGCTCCGCTCTCCCCCCTCGATAGGCATTCTCCCCCGAAGGGTCGTAGCGGTTGGGCGGGATCGCTCTCATCGAATCATATGGCCTACGAACTTACTCATATTGTCCAGCACCGCCCCCCCGCGCCGAAACCCGAGGCCACACCCTTCATAGGCGAAGAAGACACCAGCTTGATAGGAGTGGCCTTGGCTATCTTTGGGCAGTTCCACATACTCTTGATAGATGGAGGGGAAGTGGTCATAGGGCCCTGGGGTCTCGTGGATCAGCTGCCCATTGGCATCGAAGATACGGACATTGGCGCCCTCCCGTCCTAAAACCTTCTTCTCCACGAAGGGTTTTCCTTGCAAAGGCTCAAAGGAGGCCTCCAAGAGGAGGGGATGCCCAGGGAAGAGCTCCCAGAGGATGGGCAAGAGCCCCTTGCTTTGAAAGAGGAGGGTATAGGCCGGATTGAGGATTATAGCCCGCTGGTCCAGGACGATCTCAGTGAGCAAGAGGGCCAACTCCGGCTCCTCGATGGCGATACTCTCCCAGGGAATGAGCTTGAACCAGAAGGGGTAGGGAATCTCGTCGCAAAAGATCCCCTCAGGGCTAAAACCGACCCTCTCCACATGGCAAAAGTGGCTCTTCCAGCCTGCTTCCCGGGCCGCCTCCTGGAGGAGCTTGGTGGTCTGTTCATCTTCGATGGAGCCGGCAATCGAGCTCAGGAGGAGCCCCTCCCCTTGGTAGAGTTCAAAAAATTGGTCCGTCGGCGCCTCGTGGGTAATAAGGCGGCGAAAGTTCTCCCGAATCGCCTCGTAGACCCGGTTAAACTGCTTGGCCTCATCGAAGCCATTGTAGCGCAAAAGGGCCCACTGGATGATAGCGGTCTCAAAGAGGGCGGTGGGAGTGTCGGCATTGAACTCCAAGAGTTTGATGGGGTGCCCATCTATCCCCCCAGCCAGATCGAAGCGGCCATACAAATGCCAGTGGTCCTGCTCCCAACTGGCCTTCACCAGATCCACCAAGTTGAAAGGGATCCCCACCTCGAAAAAGAGTTGGTGTTCAATTACATGCTCTGCAGCCTGCACATAGAGTTCGTAGAGTTCGTTGACCCCATCGTAGTAGGCCTGCGCCTCCTCTTCGTCGATGAGCACCACCTCATCGGCCACATAGCTACTCCCATCCGGATCGGTATGCCAAGCGAAACCGATTTGTTCCAGATAGTCCTGGGGCAGGGGCTCAACCTTGCGAAGCTCCACCATCTCGTCCCCGCTTTCTCACATATTTGATGACGAAGTAGGGCAAAAGGGCAAGGAAGATCATGAAGAAGAAGGTGGCATAGAGACCGATCATGTGGGTATCGTTCATCCTAGCCTCCAAAGGAAAAGCTCTTGGTCTGGGTAGGAGGGGTGGAGGAGCCTTTGAAAAAGCCGCTCTTTACGGGGCTAGAACTCTTGGTACCGCTCTTCCACTGGATCCCGCCGCTTTTAAAGGCGCTCTGGCTACGCTGGAAGACGGTGGGACTCTTATAAGTCTCCTGGCGGCGCTGCTGGTAGGTGGGGTTGCCAAAGAGCTTGTTCCCCAACCATGCGCCCAGAATGGCCCCCGCCGCACTGGCTAGCAGGACCTCTCCCAGACTCATCTGATTTTCCAGTTGGGGGTTGACCAAGGGGCTGGCGTTGGCATCGATCTTGGCCGCTTCCGCCTTTAAAAGTTGATCGATCTCCTCCTGGCTCAAGAGTCGCTCGCTCCCATTGATATCCCGCAAGACGACCCGGGTCGTCGAACTGGGATACTCTTCCACGATCTTGTAGCGCCCAGGGGCGACCTCCTCAATGACGACAAAGGCTCCCTGCTGGGCCTTCTGCTCCTGGGCCTGGTTGTCCCCTTTCTGCTCGCAGCCGACCAGACCCAAAACGAGGAAAGCCCCCATACCGCCGACCATGGCGTAACTAGAGACCTTTTGGATGTATTTGCGCACTCTGCCTCCTTCGGTAGAGATAGAGCAAGATAGCGGCACCCATCATGATGAGGGAGAGGAGTTGCCCCATACTCATCCAGCCACAGCAGATGAAGCCAAGGTGCAGATCTGGCTCCCTAAAAAACTCACATATGAATCGGAAGAGCCCATACAAAAAGCCGTATAAGGCGATGAGCTCCCCGTGAAACTTCTTCCGTTTGCGGTAGAAAAAGAGGATGAGAAAGAGGATCAACCCCTCACATACCGCCTCATACAGCTGGGAGGGGTGACGCACGATCCCCCCCACATCGATCCCCCAAGCTACATCGGTCGGCCGACCAATGAGCTCCTGGTTCAAGAAGTTTCCTACCCGGCCAAAGAAATACCCTAGGGGAACGGCAACCGCTACCAGATCAAGGAGTTGCCAAAAGTCCTTCTTGTACTTCCGGGCATAGAGCCAAGTGGCCAGAAGAAACCCGATGATAGCCCCATGGTAGCTAAAACCTCGGATTCCAACGAAGTGGCCATTGAGGAAGGGGTTAAAGATCTGCCAGGGGTGTGTCAAATAGTAACTGGTGTGGGGATCGTAGAAGAGGATATAGCCCAGCCTGGCCCCGACGATGACCCCGATCTCGGCGTAGATGAAGTAGATATCGAGCTCCCGCTTTTGAAAGGGGAGTCTGTCGTGTCTGGCCAGCCACTCGGCGAAGAAGAGGGCCACCAGCAGGGCCAACACATACATGAGGCCATACCAGTGGACAGGAAAGCTTCCGATGGTAAAGGCGACGGGATCGAAATGTTGGTAGATATGACGCCAAAACTCCATGGTCTAGGCAGCCCTTTGCCTTGGCTCCTCCATTTGGCTCTCGGTCTCCTTCAAGATCTCATCCAGCTTGTCGAAGAGCTTCTGGGAGGTCTCTTCGAGCTGTTTGAACTCCTCGTAGATCTCGTCCTGGTGGGTGATGAGGTACTCTTGGAAATCGGGTCTGTTGATGAGGTCGATGATCCGCTTGGAATAGTCATGGATCGTCTTGTGGGGGAGTTCAAGCTCTCGGAAGGCCTGGCTTTGACCATACATTTCGCGCCCCACCGAGTAGTACCACTTGCCAAAGTCGCAGTGTTGATAATCGGTGTAGGGGGTCTCGATCTTGCCGCTGAAGAAGTTGCGATAGACCACCTTGTTCTTGTAGATGAGATGGTCCAGCTTGAACTTGGTGATGGTCAAGATGTTCTGGATCACATTGGCGAGCTTACTAGTACGCAAGGCGTTGTGGGTGAATTCGTCGATGGAGTGGCGGAAGGTAGAGAGGACCTTGGCCGACTGATTGGCGATTCCCTCCATCTTGATGGAGTTCTCCAAACTGCGCTTACTCTCCTCTTGCAAGAGTCCCAGAACTTTGCGGACATCTTCGGTGGATTGTTGGGTCTTTTCCGCCAACTTGCGCACCTCCTCGGCCACGACGGTAAACCCCTTACCCATCTCCCCTGCCCGGGCCGCCTCGATGGCGGCGTTGAGGGCAAGCAGATTGGTCTGATCCGCGATGTCGTTGATCAACTTGATGATGTCATTAACGCTCTCGGCCTTTTTATTCAAGGATTCGATCACCTGGTTGGATTCGTGGATCATGAGGATGAGCTCGTTGAGCCGGTTGACGATCTCGTCTAGAACCTCGTTGACCTCTTTGGACTTCTTCATGGTCTCGTCGCTGTTACAAACGATCTCCTTGGCCTTTTCCACCGCCCGGAGGAGATCGTTCTTGATGATGGCCAGCCCCCCGGCAACTCCACCTCCCAGCTGCCCTACCTTGGAGTTGAGCTTCTCCTTCTCGACGAACTTCTCCTTGGAGATCATACTATCGATGGAGTTGTTGAGGGAGATGGCGGTTTCCCGGAACTTCCCACTGTAGCGCTTGGTGTCGATCTTTTTAAAACTCTTCTCCTCTAGGCCCCGGACCACGGTGAGCACATCCTGCAAGAAGCGCTCCACCTGGCGCATGAAGCCAAACATGTTGTCGGCCATCTCCTTCAAGGTTCCAATGTCGCTCACCTCGATATTGTAGTCGAAATAGCCATTTTTCGCCTTGTGGACCACCGCCGAGAGGTTGCGCAGGTTCTTGCGAATGTTCAAAACGCTCACGAAGATGATCCAGGCGAAGAGGAAGTTGAGGGCGTTGAGCACGAGGATGTAGTCGAAACCGTGCTTGTAGACTTGGGCCCCGATCACGATGGTAAAAAGCACGATCGAAGCGATGTTGGCATACTGGATCTTCTGCAAAGAGGAGAGCGCCATACCTATCCTTTGTCCAAGTTAGTACCCCCTATTATCGGTACCCAGGAGGGGATTTTTACTCGAGAATGGTCCGGGCCTTGAGGGGTTGGGTCGGACGGTTGTTCTCACCCATGACCTCCTGGAAGCGTTGAATCTGGTCCTGACTCGCTTCGACCCGCTCTTTAAGGACGATCCAGCGGACCCCTTCGCTACAGGGGGGAGTCGTCAAAGAGCCGCTATAGCGGTAGTAGTCCAACTTGCGAGGGAAAAGCTCGCCCGGATTGAACATCTCCTTGAGGTGGCTCTTAACCCCCACATGGCCATCCAGATCGTTGAGGATCTTCTCCAGGGCCTTGTTGTAGTGCCCCTCCTCGAAGAAGAGGGCTACCACCAGGAGCTCTCCGGATGGGCTTTGATGGACGAAGTGGGCCTCCATCGGGAAGGAGCGGCCTTGGAGGGTATGTTCGCTGGGGGTATGGAAGTGGAATTGGACGAGGTTAAAAGGAATCCCATCCACGACGATCTCATTACTTCCTATGGTGGTCACCTTGACGCTATGACCGTCGTTGAGCACCTCCATAGCATTACCCCGATAGACCACTTTGAGCCGAGGAAGTTGGGCCTGGATGAAGCGGTGCAAATTGACGGGGGATTGATTGGAGCCGATCTTGCACATGAGGAAGTTGGGATCGAGATCTCCCCAGTGGCTAGGTCCTGTGGCACCGTGGTAGCTCCATTGGCCATGGCCTCCAGCCCACAGGGCTCCAAGGCTAAATGCCAAGGCGGCAAGGGTTCGATTGAGCCGTTGCATCACTCCTCCTTTTTTTGGTGGGATAAGGCTTGGGCTATGAGCTCAAGGGGGTGGCGAAAGAGCACCGTGCTACCGGCCTCATACAAGGCGTTGCCAATTTGGACCCGGCACGCACTGCACTCGGCAGCCACCACCTGGGCCCCGCTTCCATCGATCATGGCGGCTTTGGGCCGTCCCGCCGCTTGGGCCAAGTGGAACTTCTCACTTTGTATCGTCACCCCTCCGAAACCGCAGCAGCGGTTGGGATCGGCCATCTCAACTAGCTGGTAGGAGGCAAGCAGAGCCCTTGGCTCCTTCCAGACTCCCAGGACTTTCCGGGCGTGGCATGGATCGTGGTAGGTGACCTTGAGGGGGATTTGGCTCTCTTGCAACCGCTCCCGCAAGGCCTCATGGCGGTAGAGCCACTCGGTGGCCAGGAAGATCTTTTGGGCTACCCTCTTGGCCCGTTGGGCCCACTCAGGCTGACCCCGGTTGGTGAAGAAGACCTCCCAATCGTGGCGGATCATGGCGCTACAGGTCGCCTCGGGAATCAGGATCGCCTCCACCTCATCCAAGAAGGTTTCGAAGTAGGCGATATTCTCCTTGGCCAGGGCCTCCACCGTGGCAAAATCTCCGGTGAAATAGGCCGGAGCACCACAACACTTTTGCCCCTTGGGGATGAAGATCTCATAGCCAAGCTCTTGCAAGATCGAAACCAGGGCATCGCCGGTCTGGGTGTAGTTGTAATTGGCCAGACAGCCGATGAAGATAGCCACCCGCTTGGAACCCTTCCCCAGCCGCTCGGGGTAGCGCTGGAGAAAGCTCTTAGCCCTTAAAGAGGGGAGCAGGCGCCCCTTCTTGATCAACGGCAAACCGATGCGTGCCAGGAGCCCCCGCCCCTGGGGATCTTGCTTGAAGAGGCAAGGATGGAGGAGATAGCCCAACCGGTTGACCAGATCCATAGCCCAGCGATGGCGCAAGAGCCAGAAGAAGAGGCGCTTATACCAGGCGATTCCATACCGCTTGGCGATCTCGGCCCGGACCTCTTCGATCACCATGTCGGTTGGTAAGGAGTTGGGGCAGACCTCGACACAATTGGTACACAAAAAGCAGCTCTCGAAGATCTCTTTGGCGCTGGGATCGAGGGGGAGTTTCCCCCGTTCATAATCTCCAAGCAAGGCGATGAAGCCTCGGGGGGAGGTGGCCTCATCGGGGTTGACCTGATGAATGGTACAGCTGGGAATACACTTCCCACACTTGATACACGCGTCGCTGATTTGAGAAAAAGCGAACATCGCTAGACCGTCTTGCTAAAGAGTTTCTTGTTGAGATGGCGCTTCATGTAGGCGTCGAAGGGCATGGCGATATTGCGAATGAGGAGCATCCCCGTCTCGCTCACGAGAATACGCTCCCTATCGATCTCGACCAAGCCCTCCTCCTCGAACTCCCGGAGCTCCTCTAGAGCATCCCGAAAGTAGCTGGCAAAGTCGATACCAAAGCGCTCCTCGATCTTGGGGATATCGAGCTTGAAGTTGGCCATGAGCTCCATGATCACCGCCTTGCGGATCTGGTCGTCCCGATCGAGGAGGATACCCCGATGGTAGGGGAGGCGTCCCTGATCGATAGCCGCTTCGTAACGCTCCATCTCTTTGAAGTTTTGAGCGTAGTAGTCCCGTCCTGCCCCGATACTCGTGAGGCCAACCCCAATGAGGTCGGCGCCCCCTTTGGTGGTGTAACCCTGGAAGTTGCGATGGAGTTCCCCCTTTTCGATGGCTCGAAAGAGCTCATCATCCGGCTTGGCAAAGTGGTCCATCCCGACCATCTTGTAGCCGTGGGTGGTGAAAAAGTCGATGGTGTGCTTGAGAATGGCCAGTTTCTCCTGGGGAGCTGGGAGGGTGGTCTCGTCGATTTTGCGCATCGTCTTTTTGAGCCAGGGTACATGGGCGTAGTTGAAGACAGCCAATCGATCCGGATCGAGGGTAAGGGTGCGCTCCAGGGTGCGGTGGAAACTCTCGAGGGTCTGGAAGGGGAGGCCGTAGATGAGGTCGATATTGACACTCTCCATCCCATACTCCCTGGCCAACTCCACAGCTCTGGCCGTCTCCTCGAAGCTCTGGATTCTATGGATTGCCTGCTGGACCCGGGGATCGAAGTCTTGGACCCCGAAGCTCACCCGGTTAAAGCCTCCCCGGGCCAGGACCTCCATCTGGTCGCGGCTTAAGAAGCGGGGATCGATCTCACAGCTGATCTCGGCATCCTCCCTCCAGTTGCCAAAGATAGCCCGAATTCCATCGATGATGGTAGCCAACTGGCTCCCGGAGAAGAAGGTGGGTGTCCCCCCACCAAAGTGGAGTTGGACCACAGGGCGGGAGGTGTCGACATGGCGGGCGAGAATCTGGAGCTCCCGGAGGAGGTAGTCGATGTAGCGCTCCTTCTTCTCCTCCTTGGCGGTAAAGACCACATTGCAGCCACAAAAGTAGCATGCGCTCCGGCAAAAGGGGAGGTGGAAGTAGAGGGAGAGAGGGGTAGAGGATTGCTGTTCGTGGAGTTTTGCGATGTAGTCCTCATACCCGAAGGCCTCGCTAAACTCCACCGCCGTAGGATAACTGGTGTAACGGGGACCGGGACGGGAGTACTTCTTGAACTGCTCGAAATCGATCATTGCTGCTCCGATTGGGGCTGGAATGGAAATTGTTTGAGGTTCATGAAGAGGTTGGGATGGTTGCGCTTGATCTCCTTGACCAACTGCTTGATATCGAGGTCGAGGTAGTTCTTGCTCTTGGATTCGGCCAGGCGTTTCTGGATCTCATTCATCGCCACCACCCAGACATCGTTGAAGTCCACTGGGAGGTTCTCCAAAATCGCCTTCTCCAGCTTCAAGGTGAAGTTCTCGTACTTGGCTTCGTTGAGGGACTTGACCAGCTGGAGGATCGATTCGATGGAAGAGAGGACGAAGAGGCGCCCCGACTCGTCCACCACGAACCAGGGGGCCTTGCTCTCCCAGCTCCCCTGGACCAGTTCCAACATCTTGCGGTTGGGATCCTCCGTGTCGAGGAGGCGAACCACCGTGACCCCTTGGGGATTTTCGATGCCAAGATCGCCGGCGAGTTTGTTGATCTTGGCCAGGAGGCTCTCGTTGTTCTGGTTATCGAGCTTGATCGGTTCCACATGCGCTCCTTTGTCGATCGAGCCAGACCATAATTCCCTTCTGGGCATGGAGCCGATTCTCCGCTTCGGTAAAGATCTCCTGGGCGTGGGCTTCGAAGACATCCTCGCTCACCTCGTAGCCCCGGTACGCCGGGAGGCAGTGGAGCAAGATGGCATCCTCCTTGGCAAGGCTCAAAAGCTCCCGGTTCACCTGGAAACCTTGAAAGTCCCGGATGCGCCGCTCCTTCTCCTCCTCTTGCCCCATGCTGATCCAAGTATCGGTACTCACCACGTCGGCCCCCTCGACGGCAGCCTTTGGATCGTGGAGGAGACGGATGGTGGCTCCACTCTCCTTGGCAAAGGCCAGGGCATCGGCGACGATGGCACTATCCGGCTCATACCCCACAGGAGTGGCAATTCGCAGTTCGAAACCGAGTTTACTGGCGAGCATCAGCCAGCTGTGGGCCATGTTGTTCCCATCCCCGACATAGGCGACCACGGGATTGTCCCCCTTGCCAAACTCGATCATGGTCAAGTAGTCGGCCATGAGTTGGACTGGATGGTACTCGTTGGTGAGCCCATTGATCACAGGTACCTGGGAGTAGGCGGCAAACTCCTCCAACTTGGCCTGCTCAAAGGTGCGCACCATCACCAGATCGCACATGCGGCTGATGACCCGGGCCGTATCCTTCATCGGCTCGCCCCGCCCAAGCTGCAAATCGTTGCGGCTCAAGAAGAGGCCCACGCCTCCAAGTTGGTAGATGCCCACTTCAAAACTGACCCGGGTTCGGGTCGAGCTCTTCTCGAAGATCATGGCGAGGGTCTTGTTTTTGAGGTAGGGGGTGAACTGGCCCCGCTTGGTCTCCGCCTTGATGGCGATGGCCAGATCGATCATCTCCAGCAGCTCCCCCTTGGAAAAGGTCTTGAGTGTGAGAAAGTGGCGCAACGTCCATCCTTTCGCCAAAGTAAAAGACAATTATACAACAAGTCGGGCTGCCTCCTTGGCATGGTAGGTGATGATCAAGTCGGCTCCGGCCCGTTTGAACGCCAGCAAGGTCTCCAGGAGCACCCGTTCATAGTCGATCGCCCCGGCCTTGGCGGCGAATTGGAGCATCGCATACTCCCCACTCACATTGTAGACTGCCAGGGGCACCATGGTAGCCTCCCGGATCTGCCAGACGATGTCGAGGTAGGCCAGGGCAGGTTTGACCATGAGGATGTCGGCCCCCTCCATCTCGTCGGCCAGACTCTCCAAGATCGCCTCCCTGCGGTTGGCCGGATCCATCTGGTAGCTCCTGCGATCTCCAAAAGCGGGGGCCGATTCAGCCACATCCCGAAAGGGACCGTAATAGGCGCTGGCAAACTTGGTGGAGTAGCTCATGATGGGAATGTGGGCAAACCCCGCTCCATCCAGGGCGCTCCGGATCTTCTGGACCATACCATCCATCATGCCGCTTGGAGCGATCATGTCGCTGCCGGCCTTGGCGTGGACCACGGCCTGGCGGCCCAAGAGCTCCAAGGTCCCATCATTATCGACTGTGGCTAGCTTGGGATTGAGCAGGCCGCAGTGGCCATGGTCGGTATATTCGCAAAAGCACAGGTCGGTAATGACGAAGAGCTCAGGATAGCGCTCCTTGATGGAGCGCACAGCAGTAGGGACGATCCCATGCTCACACAGCGCCTCACTCCCCACGCTATCCTTGGTATCGGGAATTCCAAAGAGGATGATGGCTTCAATCCCCAATTCCAAGAGCTCTTCACACTCCCGTAGGAGCTGGTCGACGCTGAGCTGATAGACCCCCGGCATCGAAGCCACTTCCCGGCGTACCCCTTGGCCCGAACGCACAAAGAGGGGGTAGATGAGGTCGCTCTTGGTTAAATGGGTCTCTTGGACCATCTTGCGTAGGGTCGGGTTGAGCCGCAGCCGTCGGAACCGTTTGAACATAGAGCCCCTTTTGATATAATTTAACTCAATTTTACCAAAAGATCGGCAAGATGGAGATAAAAGTCAGCCAAGTGGCCAACCTACCAACCCGCTTCGGCAATTTCAAGATCCAGTGTTTCGCCCAGGGGTGCAAGGAGCATCTGGTCCTCTTCACCGACCCCCTTCCCCCCATCCCCGTGGTGCGAGTCCACTCCGAATGTCTAACTGGCGATGCCCTGGGTAGTCGCAAGTGCGATTGCGGGGAGCAGCTCCACTTCGCCCAGGAGTATATCGCCAAGGAGGGGGGACTTCTGATCTATCTGCGCCAGGAGGGGCGCAATATCGGACTTCTCAACAAAGTAAATGCCTACGCCCTCCAGGACCAGGGACTCGATACCATCGAAGCCAACCACCAGTTAGGCTTTGCCGCCGACGAACGGACCTATGAGATGGTGGAGTATATCCTCGACCACTATGGGATCGATCGGATCCGCCTCTTGACCAACAATCCCAAGAAGATGGAAAGCCTCAAGGGGATCGAGATCGTCCAACGCATTCCGATTCAAATCCCCCCCAACCCCCACAACCGGGCCTATCTGGAGGCCAAAAAGAGCAAGATGGGGCACCTCCTATGAACCGCTCCGATCAGCTCCACCACTTTGCCCAGAAACTCCTGGAATGGAACCGGGTCCACAATCTCACCGGAGCCAAGGATCTTGCGGCAGTCCAGGCCAATATCGCCGACTCCCTCAAACCCCTCCAATTCCTCCAAGGTCCCTTCCACAAAGCCATCGATGTAGGAACTGGAGCGGGCTTTCCCGGCCTCGTCCTGGCCATCGCCATGCCCGAAACCAGCTGGTATCTAGTCGAACCCCGCAAGAAACGGGCCGCTTTTCTCCACTATGTCGCCTCCAGCCTCGGCCTGGAAAATGTCACCATCATCCCCAAGCGGATTGAGGAGCTCTCTCCCTTTCCAGCCGACCTCATCACCTCCAGGGCCCTCATGAAGGCCCCGGATCTCCTCAAACTCGTCGCCCCCTTCACCACTCCCCAGACCACCATCCTACTCTACAAAGGCTCCCAGGTCCACGAGGAACTGGAGGGCATTCCCGACTACCGCCTCATTCCCAACGGGAAGCGGACCTATCTCCTCGTGAAAGGATCGAACCATGGCCAAGATACTCCTCTTCCTCCTGCTCCTGACGGCGATCTACTTCCTCTTCTTCAAGAAGAAAAAGGAGACTCCAAGGGAGACGACAGGTCAAAACGAAACGATGGTCGAGTGTAGCCGGTGCAAGACCTTTGTCAGCGAGAGGGAGGCTAAAGTGCGCAACGGCTCCATCTATTGCAGCGAGTGCGGTTAAAGGAGGTTCCATGCTCATCTTCGGCCACCCCCACATCCCAGCCCCGATCCTCCACCCCATCGCAACCCCTGAGGAGATCGACCATCTCCCTCCAGACCATATCCCCCTCCTCCCCTTCGATTTCGCCCTGGCCAACTACTGCCTGCGCCAAGGAATCAAGGGGGCGATCTGGGTCGAGACTATCCGCCAAGGGATCTACGGGAACGCCCTCCAAATGGCCTATCTAGTCTCTCCTACCCTGAAGCTGGCCAAAGAGCTCCAGCAAATAGCCGACAACTACCTCTTCGATGCCAGAATCATCGTCCAAATCGACGAGCGACTCCTAGAAGAGGCGGTTGCGGCTCAAATCGACGGGGTCTGGCTGAAGGAGCGGGGAAGGGTGGGGGCCAGCTTTACGAGAACCTCGTAGCTGATGGTTCCAAGATCGTGGGCAATCCTCTTGGCGTCGGTGATGATGGGGACTTCCAAAGCCCTTCCCGCCAAGACGAGGCTATCCATGCTCATACGCCCCAAGATCGCTCCAGCGGCGCACTGGCGCATACTCCGGAAGAGCCCGTCGGCATACCCCACGTCGTAGGTGGAGACGACCATCGCCTCCTGGGCCTCGAAGACTCCCCCATACCCGATCCGACTTCCAGGATCGAGGTGGCGTGTGGCGATGCGACGGGCCCAGAGGGAGAGGACCGGTTTGAGGGCAGGAGCGGGAAGGGAGGGGGGATATTCGATGTAACCGTACAAAGCGATCCCAACCCGCGCCAGCTCCCCTGGATCGATTCCGGCCCGAAAGAGGGCAGCACTATTGGCCGAGTGGAAGGTGGGAGGGGGGAGATGGTAACGGGCAATCAGCTTGAAGAGGCGCTCCTTCACCTGACGCCAACGCTCCCGCTGCCAGAAGAGATCGCTCCCGAGCTCGTCGGCGCTGCGAAAGTGGGTGAAGACCCCTGTGAGCAGGAGTCCCCGCTCCTTGACGAGTTTGAAGGCCTGCTCCAGCTCTTCTGGAATCAGGCCGTTGCGGTGCATCCCCGTGTCGATTTTGAGCTGGACCCGGCTCCTACGGGGAGCATGACGCAGGGTTGCAAGTTCGTTGATGGCATAGTGGAAGCCGTCGGCCCTGGGATGATCGGCCAACACGAGAATCCATGGGAAGAGGGAGGCGATCTGGAGGGCTTCGTGGCGGTTGCGCACCACTGCCCGCTCCACCCCTAAGCGTGCCAACTCCTGGGCAATCAGGGTGAGGCCGTGGCCATAGGCGTTGTCCTTCAAGACCGCGGCGAAACGGCCTTGGGAGCGCTGGTGGATGAGGCGAAAGTTGTGGTGGAGGGCGGAGCGATCAAGGCGGATCTGGGCCACAGCTTGCCTTTGGCGTTTTTGTATAATAATAGCAAAAAAGGTTCCCATGCTGGCAGCCGAATGGTTCCCTCAAGAGGCACTCCTTCTAGCCTACCCCCACGAGGCAAGTGATTGGGCTCCCTACCTCGACGAAGCCCAGGAGTTCTTTGACGAGCTCATCGCCATCGTCACCCACTATCAACCCCTCCACCTCATCGCCCCCCCCTCCCTCACCAAGGAGTTTCCCAACACCACCATCCACCATCTGCCCACCAACGATACTTGGGTTCGCGACTACGGCCCCTTGAGCAGAATCGAAAAGGGTCGAATCCGCCTCCTCGATTTTACCTTCAACGGATGGGGCCTCAAATATCCAGCCAATCTGGACAACCAGATCAACCGCCGCCTCTTCCAAACCCGCAAAATCGGCTTCGTCCTGGAAGGGGGTGCCATTGAGAGCAACGGAACCGACACCCTCCTCACCACCGCCAGCTGCCTTCTAGAGCCCAACCGCAACCCCCACCTCACCCGCTCCCAGATCGAAGGGTTCCTCCTAGAACATCTGGGAGCCAAACGGCTCTTGTGGCTGGAATCTGGCTACCTGGAAGGGGACGATACCGATGGCCATATCGACCTGTTGGCCCGCTTCGTCGCCCCCGATCATATCGTCTATGTCCGCTGTGACGATCCAAGGGATCCCCACTACTCCTCCCTCCAGCAGATGGCGGCCCAACTCCAAACCTTTGGCTACAAACTCACCCCCCTTCCCTGGGTCTCCCCCCGTTTCTGGGAGGAGGAGCGCCTTCCGGCAAGCTATGCCAACTTCCTCCTCATCAATGGCGCCGTGATCGTCCCGACCTATAACGACCCCAACGACCAGGAGGCCTTGGCCATCTTTGCACAACTCTTTCCAACTCGTGATATAATTGCCCTCGACGCAGAGGTACTCATCCGCCAACGGGGGAGTATCCACTGCTGCGCCATGAATTTGTACAAAGGATAGCGTGTGCGGGTGATGATCTGGCTCTTCGTTCCCATTGTGCTCCTGGCCCAGGTGAGTGTCTCTATCTTGCCCCAGAAGTTCATTGTCGATCAAATCAGCGGCCACACCATCCAGGTCCACACCCTCCTCCCCAAAAGCGCTACCCCGGCCAACTACACCCTCAGCCCCAAAGACATCGAAGCCATCAAAAGGAGTCGGCTCTATCTGCGCCTCGATCTTCCCTTCGAGAGGGCCAACTTGAAGCGGATCGCCTCCCTCAATCCCAAACTCACCATCGTCGACATGAGCCGTTATGTTGCCAAATTCCCCCTGGATCACCACCATGAAACCCCTTCCGCCGCGAGCCTCGATCCCCACACCTGGCTGGCCCCGCCCCAACTCATGCTCCTAGCCAGAGCCACCCTCCAGGAGCTCCTCAAACTCTACCCCGAGCGGCGGGATACCTTCCTCGCCAACTACGAGGGCTTCATCGCCAAGTTGCTCGCCCTCGACCGCAAAGCCATCGTCGATCTGAGCCAGCTACATTCAAGACGCTTCGTCGTCTACCACCCCTCCTTCGGCTATTTCGCCAAGGTCTACGACTTGGAGCAAATCCCCATCGAAGTGGAGGGGAAAGAGCCTTCAGCCCGGGGACTTCGAGAACTCTTGAGCAAGGCCAAGGGGGCCCAGGTCCTCATTATCGAACCCCAGTTCCCCAAACGGAGTGCCACCTTCATCGCCAAGCGGCTCGGGTTACGGGTCGTCACCATCGACCCCCTCGCTTACGATCTCTTCCAAACCATCGAACGGCTCATCCATGTCCTCGCGCATCGCCGTTAGAGTGGAAGGAGTCACCTTCCTCTACGACCAGGAGCCGATCCTCGAGGGGATCGATGCCACCATCTACGAAGGGGAGTTCATCGCCATCATCGGCCCCAACGGTGGAGGGAAGAGCACCTTCCTCAAACTCCTCCTGGGCCTTTTGGAACCAACCCAGGGGCGTATCGAAATCTTCGGCCTCCCCCCTGCCAAAGCCGGTGGGCTCATCGGCTATACCCCCCAACACCTCCACCACAATCTCGAAATGCCCCTGCGGGTTATCGATGTGGTCTTGCAAGGGCGTCTGGGCCCCTGGAAGTTTGGCTTCACCCAAGAAGATTACGCCATCGCCCACCAGGCCCTCCAGCGTCTGGGCATCCCCCACTTGGCCTCCCAGCCCATCGCCCAACTCTCAGGGGGCCAACGCCAGCGAACCCTGATCGCTAGAGCCCTGGCCACCCAACCCAAACTCTTGGTCCTCGACGAACCTACGGCCGCCATCGACATCCAAGGGCAGCGCCATATCTACCAGCTCCTCAAGGAGCTTTCCATCACCCGAATCGTGGTGAGCCACGACATCAAGATCCTCCTGGAAGGGGTGGATCGGGTCTTCTACATCAACAAGGAGCTCTACATCCACCGCAATGTCTCTGTCGATCTGGATCCATCCGGCCACTTTTGCGAAATGGAGCTCCTGGAAGAGCTTGGGAGGAGCAATGGGTGAGTTTTTCCTGCTCTTTGGCGACACCATCGCCGCCGCCCTCCTCCTCTCGATTCTCATTGCCATCGCCGGCTCCCTCATGCTCATCAACCGCTCCAGCTACATCGCCGCCGCCATCGCCCATGGGAGCTATGGGGGGGTGGGACTGGCCCTCTATCTGGGGCTGCCCATTCTTCTTGGCGTGGGGCTCTTCGCCCTCCTCCTCGCCCTCCTCCTCGCCCTCATCACCTACCGCTTTCCCCAGCGGGCCGAGCTGATCATTGGAACCATCTGGGCTGTAGGCATGGGGATCGGGATCCTGCTGATCCATTTGAGCCCGGGCTATGGGGCCGACCTGATGACCTACCTCTTTGGCAACATCCTCCTGGTCTCCAGGGAGGACCTCCTGCTCTTGGCCCTCACCGATGGGATCCTCCTCCTCGCCATCGCCATCTTTCGCCACCACTTCATTACCCTCGCCTACGATCGGGACTTTGCCAAGATTCGGGGAATCTGGGTGGAAGGGACCCATACCCTCTTGATCCTTCTCCTAGCCCTTGCCATCGTCGCCAGTGTCCGGGCCGTGGGCCTCATCCTCGTGGTCGCCCTCTTGAGCATCCCCCCCTTCATCGCCGAGCGGATGAGCAAGAGCTTCTTCCAGATGGTTCTCCTGGCCGCCCTCTTCTCGGCCCTCTTCATGCTCACAGGACTCTGGCTCTCCTACCGTTTCGATCTGCCATCGAGTGCCACCATCATCCTCACGGCGGGGGCTGGATTCATCTTGAGCCTAAGGAAGAGACCATGAGAGTTGCCCTCATACAACAGCGCTCCTACGAATCCAAGGAGGCTACGATCAAACGGACCCTGGAGCTCATCGACCAGGTGGCCAGGGAGGCCGACCTCATCGTCCTCCAGGAGCTCCACCAGGGCCCCTACTTCTGCCAGAGCGAAGATCCAAGCCGCTTCGATCTGGCCAGGGATTTTGAGCTGGATGTCGAGTTTTGGCGCTGGGTGAGCGAGGGGCGCAACGTCGTCCTGGTAGCCTCCCTCTTCGAGGAACGAGGTCCCGGCCTCTACCACAACAGTGCCATCGTCCTGGACCGGGGCCAGATCGCTGGGAAATACCGCAAGATGCATATCCCCGACGATCCTGGCTTTTACGAAAAATTCTATTTTGCCCCTGGAGACTTAGGGTTCGAACCGATCGACACCTCCATCGGCCGTTTAGGGGTTTTGGTATGCTGGGATCAGTGGTTCCCCGAAGCGGCCCGGATCATGGCCCTCAAAGGGGCCCAACTCCTCATCTATCCCACTGCCATTGGCTGGTTTCCCGAAGATCCCCAGGAGGAGAAAGAGCGCCAGCTCGACGCCTGGATCACTATCCAGCGGGGCCACGCCATCGCCAATGGCCTCCCACTAGTTTGCGTCAACCGGGTGGGCTTCGAGGCCGATCCGAGCGGGTGCCTGGAGGGCATCCAGTTCTGGGGGAACAGCTTCGCCTGCGGCCCCCAAGGGGAGCTCCTGGTGCGCCTTTCTACCGACCAGGAGGAGGCCCAGGTTGTGGAGATCGACCTGGAGCGTATCCGGGAGGTTCGCAATATCTGGCCCTTCCTCCGGGATCGGCGGGTTGAAAGCTATGGCTGTCTGCTCAAGCGCTTTTGCGATTGATGGGGTAACGAAAGCCTCATGGTTTCGGGGGGAAAGGTGGTATAATTCCAAGAAAAAAGGAGCGATCTTGAGGAGACGATTCCTTGGCAGTTCCATCTTCTTGGCCATCACCCTCTCGCTTGCAGGCTGTGGCAACGCCTCCAAAGCCACCTCCCTCTCCCAACGCACCCAACCCAAACCCGATGGCAAGTTCCTCTTCCAGCAAAATTGTGCCGTGTGCCATACCACCAGCCGCCCCAAAGATCCTGCCAAACTGGTTGCCCCACCCATCATGGGGGTCATGTGGCATGTGAAGCAGCGCTATCCAACCAAAGAGGAGGCCATCCGTTTCATCGTCGATTATGTCCAAAATCCCAGCCACACCAAGGCCCTTTGCCCATCGGTACGCCGCTTCGGCCTCATGCCCCCCATTCGCCACCTCTCCCAAGAGGAGCTAGAGGCGATTGCTAGCTACATCTTCGACACCTATCCACCCAGGGGTTTTCGCCATCCCCCTATGGGTCGAGGGATGTGATTGGGTTGGTCCGCCCTCTTCCTGCTCATTCCCTTGAGCCTCGGGGCGATCTCCCTTGAGCAGCTGATCCAAGAGGCTCTAGCCCACAATCCCGCTCTCCAGGCTCAAGGGAAGCTTGTCGAAGCCAAAGAGGCCAGGAGGAAGGCCCTTCGCGCCAAGAAGCGGGGGAGCGTAGAGCTTATCGGCTCTTATACCCGCTACAACACCCCCCGCCCCCTCCA
>PUXW01000009.1 GCA_009659925.1 Nitratiruptor sp.
CGGGCTGGAGTTTCTGTAAAAAGCGACGATAACGCCAGAAAAATCCAAGATCGTAGCGCCCTCTCTTTTGTAAACAGACAAACTTCACTCCGTCAATTTTCTTAACCTCATCATCGAGTTCGCCTGGATACATGGTACAAACCGTTACATCAAAACGGTTCTTATCGATTCCTTTAACGAGTTCAATGAACTGCCGCTCGGCACCACCAATATCGAGGGAGCGGATGGCCAGAAGGAGCTTGATCACAGTTTTGCCCTTATTTTGCTGAGCCAAGGGATGAGCCTTTTTGGAAAGAGCATGACCACCATCATGATGTAGCTTGTTTTATATCGGGGGCAAAGCTTGATGGCTTCCCAGAGATAGGAGAACCCTTTGCCTATTTGAGAGCTCAATTTGGCATAATAGGCAGCGCCTTTATAGATCGTCGCTAGGTAGCAGGGGCACCAGCGGCCCATCTGCTCTCCGTGAGTTTCTATATCCCGTTCGTAGTTTTTGATTACCCTGTGAGCTTTCAAGAGGCTCTGATGGGTGACACTCGCGGGATCAATCCGATACCAGCGAACAGCCTTGTGGAGGTAGTAGATCCTCTTTCCTTGGATGATCTTTTTCCAAAGGACACCTTCCCCTCCATAAAGATCGGCATCGAATCGATGCTCCCCCAATATCTCCTTGCGAAAGAGACTCCAGTATTCACCACTCACTTTCCCACAAAAAATCTCCTTCCAATCCACCTCTCTGCTACGATTTAAACCGCTTCCTGCAAAGGAACCATCGTCACTCCTGAGGCAATTCCCCATTACCATATCGTACCCTGCTTCAAATTGTGCCACCATCTCTTGGATGACCCCTGGAAAGAGCCGGTCATCGTCATCCAAAATACCTACAATCTCCCCTGTGACATGGTCCAGACCATTATTTTTGTTCCCCCCTGGCCCTTTTGGGTAGCGTTCGTTGAGATAGTAGGAGATATTTGGATATTTTTTCGATAGCTCCTCTACCACAGCGGCGGTCTCGTCGTCTGAGTGATCGTCGCTCACAATAATCTCGAGGTTTGGATAGTCTTGAGTTGCGACACTTTCGATGGCTTCTTTGAGATAGGAAGCTCTGTTATAAGTTGGAATTACGATAGAGACTTTTGGATGAGTTCTTCCCACATTGCTCCTATCTTGTCGATACTATACTTTTCCCTCACCTCAACGGCCCTTGCAGACAATCGTCGACGCAGGGCTTCATCATAAATCAATCGCTCGATGGCCTCTTTGAGGGCCGCTTTGTTTTGGTTCTCTACCAATATTCCGTTTACCCCGTTTTCGATGATCTCTCCAGGACCATAGGGACAATCAAAACTAACAACAGCACAGCCACAAGCCATCGCCTCCAAAAGCACATTAGGAAATCCCTCCTTTTGAGAGGAGAGCACGAAGATAGAGGCCCGTTTATACCATTGGAATACATCCTCCTCTCTTCCTACAAGGTCTACCTTCGCTTGAAAACACCTCTCCTTTTGACTCAAAAGGCGTTGCCGTTCCTGACCATCTCCAACAATAACAAGACGCCAACCCTGCAGCTTCATAGAACAGAAAACATCAATGAGGAGATCAAACTGTTTCTGCTGTGTTAATCGTCCTACTCCCAGAACAATTGGCTCTTTATTGGAGATCTCATTTCTCTCGCATCCATTATAGCGAACGGGATTTGGAATGATTTGAATATTTTTCAAAAAACGATAATGCAAGGCATCCGCTCGGGTCTGTACTACTACAAAATCGGCGAATCTATAGATGAAATTTCGTAAAGTTCGAATCCATCGGCTATAGAAGTGGTGAACTATTCGCTCGGAAACGATAACTCGCCTTCGAGCCAATTTCGCTGCGATAATAGAGAGAATATTGGTTTGGGTCATAAAAGAGATGACAACATCGATTCCATGAACTTCAATAGCCTCTCTTATCGCCTTAATTCGATGGGAAATGAGTCTAAGGCGATCTATCAAATTCTTTGGTTTCTTCGCTATGTCCAAAGGGAAATGATGTACTTTTTTGTCAAGTTGATAGAACGGCTCGCTATTGCTCAGTGTAAAAATGTAGACTTCATGATGGCCCACTAAATAGTTGGCCAATTCACTCAAAACCCGCTCAGCACCTCCACTCCCTAAGGAGTAGATGACAAAGCCTATTTTCATCGGTAGAGCCGCTTCCAAATACAAAAGTAGAAGAGTTTAACTAAGTGTTTGAAATAGGTCAAAGGGGCGTAGTAAAGAGCTCTCCAGTGATGTGAAACAAAATAGGATGATTCAAAACAGAAGCCCTCTGGATAGCGTTCTCGTATACCGATACTCAAATTATCTTCTCCACCGCGATAATATATTCGTAGAACTTCATTAAGAAAAAAGCTTTGATGAGGTCTACCAAACAGTATCCGATCCCAAAAAAAACTTTCCGGGATGAACTTGAGTCCTTTCGCCTTGGAGGGAATAGCTGTAAAGGCCCACTTCAAATTTTTACTCTTCAAGGCGGCCCATGTCTCTCCAAGACCGATACTGCGCCACCGCAATACAGTCGGCAATGCTGGGAGCAAACCCTCTTTTGGAAAGTCACACCCCACCCTCTCTCCATTCTGATCCTGACAGAGTACGGCAATACCGCCACACATCTCCCGCTCATCTGCACTCAGCCCCTCCCATACCTTATAAAATGTCTCAAAAGTATGGGGTAAAAAGGCATCATCGCTATCGGCAATGAGTGTGAAGAGTCCCTTCACCTCTTGGATTCCTCTCTGGAGCGCCCAAGGCTTTCCTCTGTTTTCTTGATAGATATAGCGTATCGGCCAATCCACCTCGTTTTGCCATTTTTGAACCAGTTCCTTGGTGTTATCTGTACTCCCATCATCTACGACGATCCACTCAAAACAGTACTCTCCGTCCAGTTTTTGCAAAGTTTGGGAGCCAATACTCTCATAGACTCTGTGGAGTGTATGGGCTCTATTGTAGGTTGGAGTGAGGACTGTAAAGAGTAATTTTCCCATCTTCCACTTTCACCACCCTCCCACACCCCCCCAATGTACTCACTCGGTGGGCTACGATAATGAGGGTTTTACCCGCTCCCAAACGATAAATCTCCTCCATGATCTTCGCTTCCGTCTCATTGTCCAGAGCGCTCGTGGCTTCATCCAATACCAAAATCTCAGGATCGGTATAGAGAGCCCTGGCGATAGCGATGCGCTGGCGCTGGCCGCCGCTGAGTTTCACGCCCCCCTCCCCCACCCGGGTATGGATCCCCTCGTGGTGGCGCTCTAAGAAGTCCAGTATATTGGCCTGGCGGAGGGCCTCTTTGATGCGCTCCTCATCGATTGGCTCGCCAAAGGCTACATTTTCCGCCACCGTCCCATCAAAAAGGTAGATGGTCTGGGGAATGTAGCCAATTTTTTTACGCCAGGATCGGATATTCTCTTCCTTGAGCGCTACTCCATCTACTAAAATTTTACCAGATTGGGGGCGATAGAGTCCAATGATGAGATCAATCAGCGTCGACTTGCCGCTCCCGCTCTCTCCAACGATACCAACCTTTTCCCCCTTGTGAATTGTCAAGTTAACGCCCTTGAGGATCGGTTTGTCGGGCAAATAACCAAAGGTTATATCTTGAAGCTCGATTTTTTCTTGAAAGTCGACCTCCTCGCTTCCTAAATCCTCGGCCTCGTAGATGAGGTCGTTGTGGACGATCTCCAAAGCCTCTTTGCGAAAGACGATCTCGTTGTAGGCCGAAATAATCCGATTGATACTTGGCATGAGGCGATAGAGCCCGAGGATGAAGGCCATGAGCAAAGGCAGGGCGGCGCTGATATCTTGATGGTACTTGAGCAGCAGATAGACCACGATGATAGCAATGAGGCTAAAGCCCATGGCCTCCAAAAAGAGCCTGGGCACATGGGCCAGGGAGGCGTTTTTTATATTGGCCTTAGCAAAGCCGAAACTGGCCTCCTTGAACTCCTCTAAGATCCGCTCTTCAGTGCCCCGGAGCTTGATCATCTTGAAGTTGCCAAAGGCGGCGCCTAAAATCTTGTAGAAACTCCGCTGGTGGCGCTCTCGCTCCTGGCCAGCCGCTTCGATCTTACGCGTCACACTCCAGCGCAGCAGGGCTATGTTGAGGGCCAAAAAGAGGGTGAGCAGGAGGGTCATCTTCCAGTTGACATAGAGCAAAAAGGAGTAGATGAAGAGAACCACGAATATTTCACTCACCAAAAAGAGGGCGCTGGAGATGAGTTGGACCAGGTTGTTGGCCTCGTTGATGATGGTTTTGGTCAGCTCCGAGCTGTTGCGCTCGATGAAGTCTTTGTAACTGAGCCCCATATAGTTTTCAAAGAGGCGATAGGCCAGGAGGTGGTAGCGGCTCTGGGCAAATCGGGCCAGGAGATAGAAGTAGAGGTAGTTCATGAGGGCTCGGAAAATATAAAAGAGAACCAAAAAGAGCCCGAAGGCCACGGCAAAATCGAAGGGGGAGGTAAAGCCGAAAAACTCATAGACCCTCTTGAGGTAGGGATTTTGCTCCACATAGCCAAAGTCGCTGGCTAGAGAGATAAAGGGCATGATGATCCCAACCCCGATGGTCTCAATCAAAGAGATGAAGATGGAAAAGAGGAGCAAGAGAGCCAGATACTCCTTGTCCCGACGGGAGAGGAGCGAGAAGAGTTTTCTCATCATAGCCGCACGATCGTCGCTCCCATTCCACCCATGTTGGGGGGAGCGTCGTGGAAGGATTGGACTCTCGGATGGGCCTTGAGGAACTCCCGCACCGCCCGGGCCAATCTACCAGTCCCGACACCATGGAAGATGAGGACCTCATCGAATCCTGCCAGCAGGGCGTCGGAGAGGAAGCGGTCGGTCTTCTCCAGGGCCTCGTCCACCCGCAGGCCATGGAGATCGAGTTTGACCGAGAGGCTCTGGGGAGCTGCGACCCTGACTCTGGTCTGCTTGGGCTTTTGTTTGATTTCGCCCACCCTCTTGAGCTCACTCACAGGCACTCGCAAGCGCAACCCTTCCGCCTCGATCGTCGCCTCCTTCCCCTTGATGGCCAGGACTTTGGCCCTCGTCTTGCGGTACTTGACGCTATCCCCCACCTGGATTGGCTCGGGCTCTTTGGATTGGAGCTTGGCCTCTTTGACCTTGCGGGCCGCTTTGGTGAGGTGGCGGTGGATCTGGCGCTCCTCCTTGGCTCTGGCGGCCTGCTTGGCCTCCTCGATGGCTTCCGCATAGATGGCGTGGAGTCTGGCCTTTTCTCGGCGTAGCTCCTCGTGGAAAGCGTGGCGCTCGCCATCCAAGAGGGCCCTCGTCTTCTGAACCTCTTGGAGCTCTCTCTCCAGCGCCTCCCTTTTCTCCTTGAGCTCTCTTTCCAGCTGGCTCCCCCGCTCAATGAGCTCGCTCAACTTCGCCTGGTCGGCTCCATACTCTTGGATCGCCCGCTGGACGATGGAGCTTGGAATCCCGTAGCGCCTAGCGGTTTCAAAAGCGTAACTCTTACCGATGATCCCCTGCAAGAACTCATAGGTTGGAACCCCCCGCTCCTCGTCGTACATGGCCGCCACCAGCTCCACCTCGTCGTGGGAGGCCATGAGGGCCGCCAGCCGCTTGTGGTGGGTCGTGATGGCAATCTTGATGTCCCGTTTCATGAGCTCTTCCAAGATCACTTTAAAAAGGCTCGCTGCCTCGTCGCTATCGGTCCCAAGCTCGATCTCATCCACTCCAACCAAGGCGCCACCCTTTTGGAAGAGGCGGGAGAACTCCAACATCCGTCCGGCGAAGGTGGAGATATCGTTCTTGACATTTTGAGGATCCTCGATGATAGGGACGATCTCTTTGAAGCGGCCAATTTGGCTTTTGGGGGAGCAGCGCATTGGGATGAGATACTTGGCCAAATAGGCTGCGGCCAGGATCGATTTGAGGAGCATCGTCTTTCCACCGGCGTTGACACCGGTAATGAGGAGGATCTTCTTGGTAAAGTCGATGGTCACCGGCTTTGGATGCGCGATAGCTGGATGGGCAAAATCGATGAGGTGGATCCGGCGATCCTCCTTGGGTTTGATGAAGATCAGCTCCCTGGCTTTGGCGAAACGGACCCGAGCCTGGTAGTGGTCGAAACGATCAAAACTCCTATTGGCAAATTCCAGAAAACGGTACCACTTGTGGAAGCGCTTACTAATGGCTTTGGCGATCTCGTAGTGGATCTCTTCTAGCTGGCTCAGAAGCTTCGCCTCCTGCTCTTTGAGCTTTCTCAAAGCCTCGGGGACGACATAGAAGAATCCCCCACTACTGCGTCCGACGACTGTGGCTTTGAGGACATGGTTGAAGCCCCCCCGCACCAGCAGAGCTTCCTCCCCATTGATGTAGTGGATCTGGCGATCGACCAGATAGCTTTGGAGTTTACTACTTCCAAGGAGGGCCCGCAACCGCTCCCCCATCTCCCCCTTCACCCGCTCCAAGGCCCGCTCCAGACTTACTAGCCGCTCATCCACTTCACTACGCAGTCGCCCCTCCTCATCGAAGTAGCCCACGAGCTCCTCGAGTTCTGCAGGGATATCGATGGAGGCAATCCACTCCCCGAGGCGGCCTTGGAGCCGGAGGCTGCCCAGATAACGCAAATAGCCAAGAACCTTGACAAATTCGTAAATTTCCTCAAGACTCAAGGTCCCCTGCTTTTGGATATGTTTGAGCTGCCGGGTCAAGTCGGCTACCTGGGGAGGCTCCTTGAAGGAGACCTCCATGAGCTCCTGGATGAAGGTGAAGTGCAAATTGGTATCCCCCTCCATCGCCAGAGGTTTGGGTCTGGCTAGGAAGGAGCGAAACTCCTGGAGGAATTGGGTCAAATCGAGTTTGGCTTCAATCTCCACGCTCTTCCTGCTCCTTGCAACGATCTATTGGAACCACCAATCCAGCCACCGCGCTCCCCTCTTTCCCGACGAAGACCATTGTCCCGGGGAGGAAATCGAACTGCTTCCGATCGACGACCACCCATCCACCCAGGGGGCTCTCACAAAGGAGTTCATGGCCATGGGTGTAGCGATAACGGAGCCTCTCGTGATAGAGGCGCCGCTGGTTCTGATAGAAGCTGTAGAGGGCGATCAGGAGCCACCCGGCAACCAAAGAGCCCAGGACGATATACTTGAGCCTCGTGGTCATATCGCTGAAGAAGTAGACCACCGCCCCCACCATCCCAAAGATCAGGAGCAAGGCTACGAGAAGGTAGAAGAGAGCCACCTACTTGAGCCCTCGCAGCTGGTAGGTAATGTCCCCGGCCCCAAAGCCAACGACAATGCCGCTGCGCAACTCCTCGATGACCTGGGAGCTTTTGAGGAGTTGGAGGCGATCGTGGACCCGTTTGATGCGATCGGCGAAGATCGGTCCATAGCGCTGGAAGAGGGTAGGAAAATCGATCTCCACGGGCTCCTCCCCTGCCGCCCAGACCGGCAAGATCACCAACCGTACCCCGCTACCGAAACACTCGACGAAGCGGTCCAGATTGTCCAGGAGGCGAGAGTACTTGTGGGGTTGCCAGATGATGGTGATCTCCTGGATCCCCTTGAGCTTGGCATACTCCAGGACGCTGGTCAAGGTGGCTTCGATCTCGGTGGGATGGTGGGCGTAGTCGTCGATGAGGATGAAATTGTCCCGCTTCTCCACGATGTCGAAGCGCTTCTTGATCCCTCGATAGTGTCGCAGATTGGCCCGAATCTCTTCGAGTCCCACCTCATTCATGGCCGCTAGAATGGCCAAGGAGGCATCCAAGGCGATATGCTCCCCGAAACCCCATACCTCAAACTCCCCGAAGTCCCGAAGCTCGAAGCGGATATAGGGCTCATCATCCTTGAGGAGATGGCCCTTGATCCGGATATCCCGTCTGGGATCGAGTCGGATCGCCTCCATATCGAGGCGGCGCAAGAAGGGATCTCCATCGTTGATGACTCGAATCTTGGCAGTCTGCAGGAAGCGCTCATAGGCCTCGTGGAAGCGTTCCAAATCGTGGCCATAGAACTCCATATGTTCTGGTTCAGCATTGGTGACGATGGCGCAGTAAGGATTGGTCTCCAGGAAACTCCCATCGCTCTCGTCGGCTTCAAAAACCAGCAATTCACTCCCTCTATAGCGCACGTTGGAGCCAAACTCCTTGCTCTCGGCTCCGATGATGGCGTTGGCCTCTTGGAGGATGGAGGCGAGGATGGCGCTGGTCGTACTCTTGCCATGAGCTCCAGCAACGGCAAAGACCCGCTTTCCTCCCAGTACGAGGGGGAGGGCCTCCCGACGGGAGAGGGTGCGAATCCCCTTGGCCCTGGCTGCCTGGAGTTCTGGATTGTTGGGTTTGATAGCCGCCGAGTAGATGACGAGATCCTCATCCCCCCGGATGTTGGAGGCCTGTTGGGGAACTGCCACCTCGATGCCCTCCCGGCGCAATTGGGCGATGAGGGGGGTCTGGGCGATGTCCGATCCTTTGACGCTGTATCCTTCGTGGTGGAGGAACCGGGCCAAACCGCTTAACCCGATCCCTCCGATTCCGATGAAATGGATCTTCATTGGTTCCACTTTCTGGTCCGCTCCAATTCAGCTTCAATAATTTGGCGCGCTTGGGTGAGATAATTATCGGCAGCGGGGGTGAAGGCGTTGAAGAAGATACTCCCTGGATCGAGGGCATCCAGATCGACAAACTCCTCTACGAAGCGCTGGAGCGGCTCCCCCTGGGCACTCAAGGCGAGGGCGAGGAGGAGTCCCTTGGAAAGGGCTGGTTCGTCTACGAGGGGGATGAGGCTTAAAAAGAGCTCCTTTGCCCCTGCCATGTCCCCCCGCTCCCAGCGCTCCAAGGCGTGTTCGTAAACCCCCCGGACGATAGAGCGATCCAGGGGATCTTCCAGATCGAAGGGCTCCTGGCTCAAAAGGCGCTGAGCCAAATGGTCCAGGCTCAAAGTGAGGATATGGGTCCCAAGGGCCGCTTCTTCTTCCAAAGCCCCTATTTGGCGGTAGTGCTCAAGGAGCCGGTAGAGCTCGGCCACATCCCTTTTGGCGATGGCCTCTTGGCTCAAGCGCTCCAGCTCCTGGGGGCTCAAGGCCTTCAGATCCATACCCGCCCCCGGAGAGCCGAGTGGAGCCGGGTGAGTCCATCCCTCATCGCTTCCCCTCCATAGACGAGGGCGACGCGAATATAGCCCTTCCCTACCCCTTTGCGTCCAAGAAAGCTGCCAGGCAGAACCTTCAAGTTGTAGGCTTCGTAGGCGTAGCGGGTGAAGGCCAGATCGTCTTCGACAAAGAGCCAGAGGTAAAAGGTCGCTTCGGGAATAGGGACGGAGAGGATCTCATGGGCAAGTTTGAAATTGCGCCGGTAGGCCTCCTGGTTTGCGTGCACATGCTCTTCATCCCTCCAGCCCGCCGCCGCCCCATACTGGAGGGGCAAGGGTGCAGCACATCCCACATAGGTGCGATAGCGCTGGTACCCTTCTAGTAACCTTCGATCCCCAGCGACAAAACCACTGCGAAGGCCTGGAGCACTGCTGCGCTTGGAGATGGAATTGAGCACGAGGATGTTGCGAAAGGTCCCATTGCCCGCCGCGATACTGGCTTCCAACAAGCTCGGGGGGGGATTTTGGAAGTAGATTTCGCTGTAACACTCGTCGTTGATGAGGATGAAATCGTATTCCAAGGCGGCCTCCACCCACCGCTTGAGCTCCTGGAGGCTCAAGGTGGCCGCAGTCGGATTGTTAGGAAAGTTCAAGATCACCAGATCGACCAGGGCTAAACGCTCGTCGATTGGGGGTTTGAAGTCGTTTTCTGGGAGGAGATCGAGGTAGACCACCTTAGCCCCGGCGGCAATAGCCGCCCCCTCGTAGATCTGGTAGAAGGGGTTGGTGAAGGCCATGACGGGGGCTTGCTTGGAGGCTAGAAGATATTGGGGGAGGTTGAAGAGGGCCTCCCGAGTCCCAAAGGTCGTCACCACCTGCCCATCATCCATCTCGATCCCGAAACGCCGGGCAATAAAGCTTTGGATCGCCTCCTTGAGCAAGGGCTCACCGGCACTGGGAGGATATTTGGCCAAGAGATCGACCCGCTTTGCCACCTCCTCCTGGATGATCTCAGGGGTGGGGAATTGGGGCTCCCCGATGGTCAGTTGCAAGGGAGGGTAGTCCCGGTTGGGCTCGATTCCCTCCAACAGCTGATTGAGCTTTTCAAAGGGGTACTTTTCAAACTCCATCCCTCTCCTTTGGCATAGCGAATCGGCGGACCTGGAAGATCCCCTCATCGTCGAAGTGGAGGTAGTAGAGGTGATCTTTGTCCACCGGCAATCCAACCAGGTAGCGTAGGGCCAAATTGGCCTCGAAGCTGGCCACCAGCATCACGATGGGGGGGGCGATGCCCCCAGGTTTGTGGTCTTTAGTGGAAAAGGCGTGAAAAGAGGAGCGCTCCATGAAACAGACCTGCCCGTGGAACTCCTCGACACTGCTGTAAATCCATGGAATCCCCCGGCTCTTGGCGTAGCGATCGATTTCGTGACGGATAGGCAGATTGTCGGTGGCATCGAGGATGAGGTCGAGGGGAAGGTCCCGCTTGGCAAAGGCCTCGAACCCTTCTACCAGGGGCTCTACCTCCACATAGGGACAGCGTTGCTGGATGGCTTGGGCGTTCACCTGAGCCTTGGAACGCCCCTCGTCGGCGAGGGTGAAGGTGATTTGGCGGTGGATGTTGTGGCGGCTCACAGCATCGAAATCGACGAGGTAGAGTTTGCCAATTCCACTGCTTCCAAGGGCCAAGGCCAGAGAACTCCCCAATCCCCCACAGCCGATAATGGCCACCCGCTTCTCCTGGAGCCCCTCTTGGGCCTCTTGGCCCCAAAGTTGAATTTGGCGCTGGAAGTACTCCCTCACACCATACCCCTCTTGTGCAAGGCTTCTCGAAAACCCCACTTCTGCCGGGCCTGTTCCACCACATCCCGCTCCAAATCGGCGATGAGCATCTCCTCTTTGGAGCCGAGCATCTGGATGATGGTCCCATCTGGACCTGCTAGGAGGCTCTCACCGTAGAAGCGCCAGACCAATCCACTCTCATCCCGATACTCCCCGATCCGGTTGGCCCGGAGGATGAAGGTGCTGTTGATAAAGGCTCGCATCTTGATGAGCTCCTGCCAGCGCTGCTGGGATTCGAAGGTGCCGACGGTGGGCAAGAGGATGAGATCGGTATCCTGACGCATGAAATGGAGCCAGAAGTAGTCGAAGTGGATCTCGAATCCCGCCAGAATTCCGACCCGAATCCCGTCGATCTCGAGAATGGGGGGTGGGGTGAGGGGGGCGATGGGATTGGCGTAGAAGGCCTCTTCGTTCCAGTGGGGGTAGTTGATGAGGATCTGCTGGTCGTAGTAGTCCACCTTCTCCCCATCGACGATGGCGATACTCTTGATCGCCCCCTCCTCCTCGATCCGCACGATTGGAGCCACGATCATCACCCCATACTTGCGGCTGAGTTCCTCCAAAAGGGCCAATTGGGTCTGGGTCTGTTGGGAGAGCATGCCCCGGGGAATGGAGCGAAGTTCTCGGAAAAAGGGGTTGAGGACATACTCCCCCAGCAAGAGGGCCTTGACCCCCGCCTTCTCACAATGGCGCAGATAGTAGTCCAATCGATTGGGGCTAAGCCCCAGGGCGTTGATTTGCAGTGCTGCTACTCGCATCGCTCCTCTTTCTTAGTGATCTCTTCTAGCTCGATCTGGGCCCTATCAACCATGCCCTTTGCCCGCTCCAAGAGCCCCATCGCCTCTTTGTAAAGCTCCATGCTCTCCTGGAGTCCCAAATCCCTCTCCTCCATCAGCCGATCCAAGATGGCCTGGGCCCGTTGGATCAGCTCCTCGAACTCTCTCATCGTCGATCCTCCAAGATATCGGCAATATAGTCGCTGAAGCGGTCGATCTCCACCAGGAAGGCATCGTGGCCATAGTCGCTAGCCACTTCATAATACTCACTCAAGGCCCCTTTGCCGATGGACTCCATTGCCTCGTCGATCTGGCGCATCTCTTCGGGAAGGAAGAGGAGATCCCGCTCGAAGCCGATGAGGTAGAGTTTGGAGCGAACCCGCTCTAGGGCCTCCTGGAGTGACTCGAAACCGTTGGCCAGATCGAAGAGGTTGATGGCCTTGGTGATATAGAGGTAGCTTAAGGGATCGAACCATTTGGAGAAGTTGTAGCCGTTGTATTCGAGGTAGCGCTCCACCTGGAAGTGGCCAAAGAGCTCGTAGAGCCCCTCGTTGGGCACATAGTCCCGCCCAAATTTTCGATCCATGGAGGCATGGCTCAAGAAGCTGATGTGCCCCGCCATCCGACCGATGGCAAGGCCAGTGAGCCCCTTTTGGCGGAGCTCCTGGGGATCGTAGTAGCCCCCCTTGAAGTCGGGATCCCGGATAATTGCCTCCCGGGCGATCTCGTTGAAGGCGATGACCCAGGGTCTGGTGGCATGGGTGGCGGCCAGGGCGACGATCTTCTCGGCGAAGTTGGGAAAGTCCACGGCAAAGCGCAGGGCCTGCATCCCCCCCATGCTCCCACCAATGACCGCTTTGACCCGATCGATCCCTAGCTTGGCAAAAAGGATCCGTTGGGCCTTGACCATGTCCTTGATGGTGATGACTGGGAATTTGAAGCGGTAGGGCTCGTTGGAGGGATAGATCGGGCTCATGGGGCCCGTGGAACCGAAGCAGCTGCCAATGGTGTTGGTGCAAATGACGAAGAATTTCCGGGTATCGATGGCCTTCCCATCCCCAATGAGGCCATCCCACCACCCTGGTTTACGATCCCCCTCGTAGAATCCAGCTGCATGGTGGGATCCGCTGAGGGCGTGGCAGACCACGACCACATTGTCCCTGGCTTCGTTGAGCTCTCCGTAGGTCTCGTAGACGATCTCGTAAGGTTCGAGAATGCGCCCACTTTGCAGGTAGAGGGGGTTGGTAAAACGCGCTTTTTTCGTGACTATTTTCAACAACGACCTCGATGGAGAAAGTTGGCCCAATTATACTCCAACTCCCTTTAAGCCCTTATAAAGTTTCCATCACCTCCCCAAGAAGGCGCAGGAGGGCACTCTCGTAGCCTTTCGCCTCCTCCTGGGTCGCCGCCTCGAAGCGGGTCACAAGGACTGGTGTCGTGTTGGAGGCGCGTACCAGGGCCCATCCACGCTGGAATTCGATGCGCACCCCATCTACATCGATAATCTTGACAATGGGGGGGAACCATGGAGGCGGATCCTGGAGCCTCTTTTTGAGCTCTTCGATGATGGCGAACTTCTCCTCCTCCTTGGTCGGGATCTTCTCTTCTGGAGTCGTGTACAAAAGGGGGAGAGTGGCGATTTCCCGGTCCAGATCGACCCCCTTGTGCAAGAGCTCTAAAAGGCGCAACGCCCCATAGATCCCATCGTCAAAGCCAAAGTAGCGGTCGTTGAAGAAGAGGTGGCCACTGACCTCAGCCGCCAGATCGGCTCCAACCTCGGCGATCTTGACCTTGAGATTGGAGTGGCCCGTTTTATGCATGATGGCCCGGCCGATCCGATTGATCTCATCGTACATGAGTTGGGAGCACTTGACCTCCCCGACGACGATGGGATCTTCCATGTGGCGGGCGAAGATGATGGCGAGGATGTCCCCCTTGATGTTGTAGCGTTTGGTCAAGACGGCCAAGCGATCCCCATCCCCATCGAAGGCAAAACCAATATCCCCCCCAGCTTCGAGAGCTCTCTTCAAGTCGGCGAGATTGGCCTCCTCGCTAGGATCCGGATGGTGGTTGGGGAAGTGGCCATCGGGCTCGCAATAGAGCCCCTTGTAGGAGAGTTCAAGCCCCTGGAAGATGGGCTCTAGAACCACCCCAGCCACCCCATTGCCACAATCGACGACAATCTCCTGGGAGAGGCCGCGCAAATGGGCGAATTCCTGGAGCATATAGGCGATATAGCGCTCCTTGGCATCGATGGGGATGGCGGTCCCATCATCCGGGATCGTGACCTGGCTGGCGAGGACCTCCCGACCGAGGGCATAGATCTGCTCCCCGAAAAAGGGTCGCTTCTCCACGGTAATCTTGAAGCCGTTGTACTCAGGTGGGTTGTGGGATCCCGTGATCTGGATGGAAGCTGCCGGAGTGATCCGCTCCCCCTCTACCTCGAACTCGATGAAGTTGCTAAAGTAGTTGACCCCTGTGGGGACCATCCCCATGTCGAGGACCCGCTTGCCCGCTGCATTGATGCCAGAGACCAACCACTCAAAGAGCGTGGGCGAGTGGAGCCTGGCATCGTAGCCCACGGCAATGTATTTGCCTGGCACCTTTTGGGCAAGATGGTAGCCGATTTTTTTGACTATATCCTCACTCAGCTCTTTTTCAAAAATTCCCCGGATATCATACTCGCGAAAGATCGAGTGCATGGTATTCTCTCCAAACTCTTTGGCAAAGTATACCACACTCTAGCCCTTTCCCCGGAAGATCCCCTCCACTGCCTTTTGGATATCTGCGGGAAGGAGGATGGTCTTTGCGTTTTTAGATGCGGCGCTCTCTTGCAGCGCTTTGATGTAGCTCTCGGCTACCA
>PUXW01000006.1 GCA_009659925.1 Nitratiruptor sp.
GCTCCGCTTCGCTGATGATACTGCACCCTCCGGGTGTGGAACAGTAGGGCGGTGCCGGGCCGAGCAATAACTCCTCTCAACTCCTTCCATTTATTTCTTCTGAGAATCACAGCTATTCAAATTTCCTGAGTTATTTTTGATCGACTTCTTCCCCTTTTTTCCTTTATATATCTCCCCCAATTCCCTTTTTTTCGCTACAATGCCATGGCAAAAAGGGGGATGATTATGGCCAAGATGTGGTCTGGACGCTTTAGCCAAGAAGTCTCTTCGCTCCTTGACGAGTTCAACGCCTCTCTTCCCTTCGATAAGAAGCTCTATGCCCAAGACATTGCAGGTTCCATCGCCCATGCCAAAATGTTGGGAAAGCAGGGAATTTTGGATCAAAAAGAGGTAGAGGCCATCATCCAAGGGCTCCAGCAGATTCAAAGGGAGATCGAAGAAGGAAAGTTCTGCTGGGATATTGGCGATGAAGATATCCATATGGCTATCGAGAAGCGGCTGACCCAACTCATTGGCGATGCTGGAAAGAAGCTCCATACCGCTCGAAGTCGCAACGACCAGGTGGCCCTCGACTTTCGTCTCTATGTTCAGGAACAGACCAGGGAGTTGATTGCCCTGTTGAAAGAGCTCATCGAAACGATCCTCTCCATTGCCAAAGAGCATACCCAAACCATTATGCCAGGAATGACTCATCTCCAACATGCCCAACCCATCTCTTTCGCTTACCACCTCCTTGCCTATGGAGCCATGTTCAAACGGGATGTGGAGCGTTTTGTGAGCTCTTATGAGCGCCATAACTACTCTCCTCTTGGCTGTGCCGCCCTGGCCGGTACTCCCCATCCCATCGACCGGGAGGAGACTGCAAGGGAGTTGGGGTTCCAAGGACCCACCCTCAACTGTCTCGATAGTGTAAGTGATCGCGATTTTGCTCTAGAGCTCCTTTTCAATATCGCTACCATGATGATGCATATCTCTCGACTTGCAGAAGAACTCATTATCTGGAGCACCCAAGAGTTTGGCTTCATCACCATCAGTGACGCCTATGCTACAGGTAGCTCCATCATGCCTCAAAAGAAAAATCCCGACGTGCCCGAACTTTTGCGAGGCAAAACAGGGCGGGCCTATGGGAATCTCATGGCGCTGTTGACAGTGATGAAGGGGCTTCCTCTAGCCTACAACAAGGACATGCAAGAGGATAAAGAGGTTGTCTTCGATAGTGTCGCTACGGGAATGATCTCTTTGAAGATTCTTATTCCCCTCTTAAAGACGATGGAGGTTAACAGGGAGCGTATGGCCCAAGCGGTGGAGCAGGGACATTTGAGTGCTACTGATCTTGCCGACTATCTGGTGGAGCGGGGAGTCCCATTCCGGCAAGCCCACTTCATCACGGGTAAAGCGGTGGCTCTGGCAGAGAGTTTGGGGAAGGATTTGAGCCAATTGAGCCTAGAGGAGCTGCGCAGCGTTGACGAACGTATTGGGGCCGATGTCCAGGAGCGCTTGAACCTCTTTGCCTCGATGAATGCCCGTAAGACTCCTGGCGGAACGGCCCAAGAGGCGGTGGCCGACCAGATCGCTGCTTTGGAGAGGTGGTTGCAGGAGGTTTAGATATTCCGCTTCGCCTCTTGCTCGATGGCTTGATAAGGCCAAGTTAGCTTGGCTCCCCCGAGCATGTGGAAGTGGAGATGCATGATCTCCTGTCCTCCATTTTTTCCATTATTGGTGATGAGGCGATATCCGGTCTTATCGAGTTCGAAGATCCGGGCCACTTCTTGGATGAAGGGAGTCATTCTCCCCATAACCTCCCCGGGGCAGCTTTGAAAGTTTTCAATATGCTCTTTGGGAATGATGAGAATATGGATAGGGGCTTTGGGACTGATGTCGTGGAAGGCGAGGAATTCTTGGTTTTCCAAGACTTTGTTGGCTGGAAGCTCCCCTTTGACGATCTTGCAAAAGATACACATCGGCTCTCCTTAGTGGGTGGGTGAACTTATCTTTTTATAATGATTGATATACTATTATACACTAAAACGCTTCCAAGAGGGGTGATACTTGAAGCAGTGGGCGAGTAAAATTGAGGATGCTAAAAGATTGGAGGAGCTGGAGGCTATCCGGATCGAACTTTTCGGGAAGAAGGGTTACTTCGCCCAGGAGTTCCAGCGGCTCAAGGAGCTTCCTGCCCACGAGAAGCCCCAAGTAGCCAAAGAGCTCAACAAAGCCAAAGAGGAGCTCTACCGGCTCATCCAGGCCAAAAAGGATCGCCTCTTGGCTCAAGCCATCGAGGAGCAGTTGCGTCAAGAGCGCATCGATCCCTCTTTGTATGATCCAACAGATTTCAAGGGGGCCCGCCATCCGGTCTCATGGACAATGGAGCGTATCGTCGAATACTTCCTCTCCCTCAACTACGCCATCGAGACCGGCCCTCTGGTGGAGGAGGATTTTTACAACTTTGAGGCCCTCAACCTTCCCAAGCACCACCCAGCCAGGGCGATGCAAGATACCTTCTACTTTCGTGACGGGAAGCTCTTGCGCACCCACACCTCCCCTGTGCAGATCCGGACCATGGAGCGTCAAAAACCTCCGATCCGGATGATCAGTCCCGGGCCAGTCTTTCGCAGGGATTACGACTTGACCCATACCCCGATGTTCCATCAAGTGGAGGGACTCATGGTTGATGCCAAGGGGAAGGTCAATTTTGCCAATTTGAAATGGATCCTCCACGACTTCCTCCACTTCATGTTCGGTGAGGTCGAGGTCCGCTTTCGCCCGAGCTTCTTCCCCTTTACCGAGCCAAGTGCCGAAGTCGACATTAGCTGTATCTTCTGCCAGGGTGAGGGGTGTCGGGTCTGCTCCCAGACCGGATGGCTCGAAGTTCTTGGGTGTGGCATGGTCGATCCCAATGTCTTTGAAGCGGTGGGGTACGAAGATGTCAGTGGTTTTGCCTTCGGTCTTGGGGTGGAGCGGTTTGCGATGCTCATCCACAAAATCCCAGATTTGCGGATCCTCTTTGAGGGAGACCTTCGACTATTGGAGCAGTTTCGATGATCGTTACACGGAGTTGGTTGCAAGAGTGGATCGATCTAAGCGACACCAGTACGAGTGAATTGATCAAAACACTGAACCGGATCGGTCTGGAGGTCGCCCAGGTCTATCGGCTCTCTTTACCGGAGGGAGTTGTTGTCGGGCGGGTACTCTCATGCCAGCGCCATCCAAATGCTGATAAGTTGAGTCTCTGCGAAGTCGATATTGGCAAAGAACGGCTTCAAATCGTTTGTGGGGCGAAAAACGCCCAATATGCCCGCTACGTAGCGGTGGCAACCGTTGGGACCAAGCTGCCAGGAGGAATAGAGATTGCCCCGGTGAAGCTGCGCGGAATCGAGAGCGCTGGGATGCTCTGCTCAGCCAAGGAGGTTGGGCTTCCTCCCATCGAAGATGGTATCATGCTCCTGGATGAATCCATTGGCACCCTCATCCCTGGCATGGAGCTTCGGGACTTGCCCCTCTTTCAAGATGAGGTGATCGACATAGAGCTTACCCCCAACCGGGGAGATTGTCTGAGTATCCTGGGTATTGCCCGGGAGTTGGCCTGTGCCCTGGGCAAGAAGCTCAAGACCATCGATCTGGAAGAGAGCAACGCCTTGCAAATTGGCATTGGCCGCCTTCTCAACCTCAATGTGGCTCGGGATGTGGAGGCAAACCTCATCTACAAGGCCTTTTCAGCCAAGAATTTCACCAATCCTTTCCTCATCCGTTTCCGTCTGGCCCTGGTGGGAGAGCGTTTTTCCAACAGGGCCGATGAGTTTGCCTACTATATCACCCACTCCACTGGGGTCATTACCCGGATCTATGGATACGACTTCTTCGACGAAGGGGATGCTCCAGCCATCGTGGTTCAAAAGGATGAGCAGGCCTTCGATGCAGTCTATGGACGGGAAAAAGGGTCGATCATCGGGGTCATCCAGTATGAAGGCTCCAAGCCGAGTCGGGAGGAGGAGCGCTTCATCATCGAAGCGAGTTACATCGATCCCGAGCGTATCTCGAAGCGTGTCTACGAGACCAAGATCCAGGGGGATTGGGAGTTCTATCGCAGTAGCAGGGGGAGCGAGCCCCGGCTCGAAATCGCCTTGCGCTACTTCAAGTACCTCCTGCGGCGCTACTACACCGAGTTCATGGTCTATGCTGGAACCCATGAAGCGGTGCGGGAGATCGAGCGAGAGGCGATCAAGATCGACTTTGAGACTTTAGATCATCTCATCGGTCAGCCTATCGAACGGAGTGCCATTGTCGAGATCCTCAAATCCTTGGAGTTTGAAATCTTGAGTGTGACCGAGGAGTCCATGGTCCTACGGCCCCCTCTCTTCCGCCACGACATTGCCAATGTGCAGGATGTGGCCGAGGAGATTGTCCGGATCTACGGAATTGATCGGATCGCCCCGAAGCCACTGTGCTTCCGTGAGGCCAATAGGCTCAACCGAAGTTACGAGACCTTCCAGAAGGAGCGGCTCCTTCGAACCCTAGCCACAGGCGCTGGCTACTTCGAGACCATCAGCTTTATCTTCACCTCCAAGGAGCGGTTGGAGCGCTACCAGATGCCCAGACTCAAGGAGGCCTACGAGCTGGTCAACCCCATCACCAAGGAACTCAATACCCTTAGAACCTCCCTCATTCCCAACCTCTTGGAGCAGGTAGAGCGCAATGTCAAGAATGGGAAGGATCGGGTCAAACTCTTTGAGGTGGGGACCGTCTTTACTCCTGAGCGCCAGGAGCGCAAGGTGGTGGGCTTCGCCTTCGCCGGCAAGCGGGAGCCGGAGGGGGTCTTCAACCAGGGAAAACCAGGTCCTGTCACCTTCGCCGACATGGTTCGAGATCTTGCCTCCATCCTGGGTCCCTTCGAGTTGCGCCGCAGTGATCCAATCAACGCCCTCATGCATCCCTATCAAAGTGCCCTCCTCATCCAGCGGGGAGAGCCCATCGGGTTGGTCTTCAAACTGACCCTGCCCATCCAAGAGGAGCTTGATTTGCCTCCTACCTACTTGGCCGAGCTGGATTTTGATCAGATCGATTTGAGCTACCCCAAAGCCCAACCCTTTTCCATCTACCAGCTCTCCTGGAAGGATTTGAGCATCTTGGTCGATCGGGAGTTGGACTTCGCCCAGATCAAAGAGGCCCTCTTCGATCTGCCGAAGGAGGTGAAGCGCTTCTATCCCATCGATTTGTATAGCGATGAGCGCCTTGGTTCCCAGCGCAGTCTAACCATCCGTTTCGCTATCCAGTCCGATGAGAAGACCTTGACTGAGGAGGAGATTGGAGGGATCATGGAGGAGATCTTGCACAAGTTGGAGACCCGGGTGGGGGCTCGATTGCGATGAAGATTGTTCGTGTAGCTCCGGCTAAATCCTTCGACTTGACCATTGCCAGCGTCGCTCCGGATAAATCGATCTCCCATCGAGCGGCCCTCTTTTCCCTCTTGAGCCACCGTCCTTCCACCATCGCCAACTACCTCCAAGGGGAGGATACCCTCAACACTTTGGCCATCGTTGAAGCCCTCGGGGCCAAGGTGGAACGGGATGGGGGGAATGTGCGGATTACTCCACCTGAAAAGATCCAAGAACCCTCCGATATCCTCGATTGTGGCAACAGTGGAACCGGAATGCGCCTCTTTTGTGGCCTCCTCGCTGGCATTGAGGGCTTTTTCGTCCTCACAGGGGATCGCTACTTGCGCCAGCGTCCAATGCGGCGGGTTACTGCCCCTTTGCGCTCCATCGGGGCGCAGATCGATGGGCGTATGGATGGGGAGCTGGCCCCACTGGCTATCCGAGGAAGGGCCAATTTAAAGCCCTTTGACTACGAGAGTCCCATCCCGTCGGCCCAGGTTAAAAGCGCGATGATCCTCGCTGGCCTTCGGGCTCAAGGAGCCAGTCTCTATCGTGAACCCGAACTGAGCCGGGACCATACTGAGCGGATGCTCCGGGGCATGGGGGCGCAAGTGAGCACCCGGGAGGACTCCCGAGGGATTCAAATCGAAATCACCCCTTTATCCGGACCCCTCGCTCCTCTAGAGATCACGATCCCAGCCGATCCATCCAGCGCCTTCTTCTTCGCCGTAGCGGCGGCTATCGTTCCAGGGAGCCGGGTTCGGCTGCGCAACCTCACCCTCAATCCCACCCGGATCGAAGCCTATCGGGTCTTGGAGCGTATGGGGGCTCGGGTCCAGCTGGAGGAGCGTGAGAACCGCTACGAGCCCATTGGGGATATCGTGGTAGAGGCTGCTCCATTGCATGGAGTCGTAGTCGAAGAACACATTGCCTGGCTCATCGACGAACTTCCGGCTCTAGCCATAGCCATGGCCGTAGCTCAGGGGGAGAGCTTGGTGCGCAACGCCAAGGAGCTGCGGGTCAAAGAGAGCGATCGGATCGCCTCGGTGGTCGAGAATTTACGCCGGTGCGGTGTGGTAGTGGAGGAGCTGGAGGATGGCTATAGAATTGTCGGGGGGAGACTCCAGCCAGCGGTGGTCGATAGTTTTGGAGACCATCGCATCGCCATGAGCTTCCTGATCGCGGGGCTGGTTGTTGGGATGGAGGTCCGCGATACCGAGTGTATTGCCACCTCCTTTCCCAACTTCCTCGAGATTCTTGCCCAAATCGCCAAGGTGGAGGAGTATGGAGATTAAACTGGCCAAGAGCTACGGATTCTGCTTCGGAGTCAAACGGGCCATCCGCATCGCCGAGGAGAATCCCCAAAGTGTCACCTTCGGTCCCCTCATCCACAATAAGAAGGAGATCGAGCGCCTCAAGGAGCGATTCCAAGTTGGCCTCGTGGAGCGGCTGGAGGATGTGGTCCCTGGAGAGCGGGTTGTCATTCGGACCCATGGAATCGCCAAGGACCAACTAGAACAGCTCCGTCAAAAGGGGGTGGAGCTCATCGATGCTACCTGTCCCTTCGTGACCAAGCCCCAGGAGATCGTTGCCCAAATGAGTCAAGAGGGCTATAGTATCGTCATCTTTGGAGATCGCAACCATCCCGAAATTAAGGGGGTGATGAGCTATGCCCAGGAGCCTCCCTTTGTCGTTTTAGGAATCGAGGAGCTGCGTCCCCATTTGCCAGCAATCCGGGAACGGGTGGCGATGGTGGCTCAGACTACGCGGAAGTTCGAAGAGTACAAGAGAATCGCCACCTTCCTCATGGAGCACAAGAAGGAGGTGCGGGTCTTCAATACCATCTGTAACGCCACCTTCGACAACCAGGATGCGGCCAGGGAGCTCTCCAAGGAGGCCGATATCATGATTGTCATTGGGGGGAAGAACTCCTCCAACACCAAGCAGCTCTTTCATATCTGCAAGGAGTCATGTCCGGATAGTTATCTCATCGAGGATGGAGGGGAACTGGATCCCCAGTGGTTCCGGGGGAAGAAGCTGTGTGGAATCACTGCAGGGGCCTCGACTCCGGATTGGATAATCGAGGAAGTTATAGATAAAATAAAGAAAATTCAAGTATAATAAGCCAAAATTTTCTTAAGGGATAGTTTCACATGGAAAAAGAGTTTCAGCACCAGGATGAGGTTGGCTACGAAGATTTCGCCAAGATGCTCGAAGAGCACGAGAATCGCAAGAGCGAGTCGCGTATTATCGATGGGGTCATTGTCGAGATTCAAGATGGCGAGCGGGTTCTCGTCGATGTGGGAGAGAAGCAGGAGGGAATTCTCAATATCAATGAGATCAAAGGAGCCGATGGTAAGCTTCTCTACCAGCCTGGGGATACGATTAAAGTTCTCGTCTCCGGTTTTCGGAACGAACGGCCCATCATCTCCCACAAAAAGGCCCTCGTCAAGGAGAAAAACCGCGCCTTCATCGAGGCCCATGAGAACGACTTCGAGGATATGATCGTCGAAGGGGTGATCGTCGGGAGCAACAAAGGGGGTTATGTAGTGGAAAACGAGGAGGGGGTCCAGTTCTTCCTTCCAAGTTCTCAGGCCTTCTTCAAGAGCAAGCCCCAGCGGGGCAAACGGGTGAGCGCAAAGGTGATCAAGCTCGACAAGGATCGGGATTCCATCGTCATCTCCCGCAAGAAGCTGATCCTTGAAAATGCCAAACGGCGTCAAGAGACCATTGAGAAGCTCTTGAATGAGGGTACCATCGTCGAGGGGACCATCAAAAAGATCACCAATTACGGGATGTTCGTCGAGGTTGCCCCTGGAGTTGAGGGGTTGGTCTACTACGATGAGATCAGCTATAAGGGGCCCGTAAATCCGGCCAAATACTTCCAGGAGGGAGAGAAGGTCGAGGTCAAGGCAATCGACTACAACAAGGAGAAGAACCGCCTCGCCCTCTCCATCAAGGCGACCCAGCCCGATCCATGGCAAGAGATCGAGAAGGAACTTGAGCCAGGGGATGTGGTCGAGGTGACGGTGAGCAACATCGAACCCTATGGGGCCTTCGTCGACCTTGGGAACGATATCGAGGGGCTCTTGCACATCTCGGAGATGAGCTGGGACAAACGGGGGAAGCGGCCTGAGGACTATGTCCAAATTGGCGATCGTCTCGAAGTGGAGATCCTTGAGATCGATACCCAAAACCGCAAGCTCCGGGTCTCCCGCAAGTCGCTGTTGCCCAAGCCCTTCGATGAGTTCATGAAGCGCTACAAAGAGGGGGATGTGGTCAAAGGGGAGGTGACCTCCCTCACCGATTTTGGAGCCTTCGTGCGCATTGGCAATGTAGAGGGGCTCTTGCACAACCAGGATCTCACCTGGAAGAAGGGGGTGAAGGCCAAGGATGTCCTCCAGGTCGGGGATGAGGTGGAGGTGCGCATCGCCAAGATCGATCCTGAGCGGGAGCGGATCTCTCTTGAGCGCAAATCTTTGGAAGAGTCGCCCCTGGAAATCTTTGCCAAAGAGCACAAAGTTGGCGATGTGGTCAAAGGAAAGGTCAAGGATATCAAGGATTTTGGAGTCTTCGTCTCGTTGGATGAGAATGTGGATGCCTTGATTCGCAATGAGGATCTTGCTCCATTGAAGAAGGAGGAGCTCCAGGTCGGAGACGAAGTGGAGGGAGTCATTTCCTATTGCGATCCCAAAAATAATCGGCTTCGCCTTTCTGTACGCCGCCTTGCCCGTCAGAAGGAGCGGGAAGCCCTCAAAGAGATTAACCAGGCTGACGATGGGAGCACCACTTTAGGCGAGATCATGCAAGAGAAGTTGGGGCGACGGGGAGAGTGATGAAGAAGATCGTCGTTTGCGACCATCTCCACCAACGGGCTCGTGAAATTCTCTCTAAAGAGCCCGACATCGACTATGTAGACGCCTCCACCCTCCCCAAGGGGGAGCCTTTGTACGAAGCCATTGCCGATGCCGATGTGATCATTACCCGCAGCTCCACCCCGGTGGATCGGGAGCTTCTCGATCACGCCAAGAAGCTTAAAGCTGTGGTTCGGGCCGGCGTTGGGGTAGACAATATCGACATCGAGGAGTGTAGTCGGCGGGGAATCATCGTCATGAATGTGCCCACCGCCAACACCATTGCCGCAGTTGAGCTGACCTTCGCCCATATGCTCGCGTGTATGCGGGCCTTCCCCTATGCCCACAACCAGTTGAAGCAGGAGCGGATTTGGCGGCGGGAGGATTGGATTGGCAATGAGCTCAAGGGGAAGAAGCTGGGGATCATCGGTTTTGGGAACATTGGGAGCCGGGTTGGCAAGCGAGCCTTGGCCTTCGAGATGGAGGTGATCACCTACGACCCCTATATCCCCCCTGAGAAGGCGACCAACATGGGGGTCAAATATACCACCAACTTCGACGATATCCTGGCGTGCGATATCATTACGATCCACACCCCGAAGAACAAAGAGACGATCAACATGATCGACCGGGAAGAGATCGCTAAGATGAAGGATGGGGTGGTCCTCATCAACTGTGCCCGGGGAGGACTCTACAACGAAGATGCCCTCTACGAGGGGCTCAAGAGCGGGAAGATCAAGTTCGCTGGGCTCGATGTCTTCTCTAAAGAGCCAGCGACCGACAACAAGCTCCTAGAGCTGGACAATGTGACGGTAACCCCTCACTTGGGAGCCAATACCGAAGAGTCTCAGGAGAAAATTGCCGAGGGAGCGGCAACCCAGGCCCTGGAAGCGGCCCGGGGTATTAGCTATCCTAACGCCTTGAACCTCCCAATCCGGGAGAGCGAGATACCCCCCTTCGTCAAGCCCTACCTCGAACTGGTCCAGAAGATGGGTTTCTTGGCGGCCCAGGTCAACAAGGGGGTCTTTAAATCCATCAAGGTCGTGGCGGAGGGGGAAATTGGCGAATACCTCGACTCCCTGATCACTTTCGCCACCGTTGGGGCTTTGAAAGAGTCCCTCGGAGAGTCGATCAACTATGTCAACGCCGAATTCGTCGCTAAAGAGCGGGGGATCGAAGTCCTTGCTAGCCGCCAGCCTGAGGCCAGCGGCTACAAGAACAAGGTCACCGTCAAGCTCGTCACCGATCGGGACCTTATCGAAATCGGAGGGACCATCTTCGACGAGAATGTCCAGCGGATCGTGGAGATCAACAACTTTGCCCTCGACGTGGAGCCCCGGGGCAAGATGATCCTCTTTAAAAATACCGATGTGCCCGGAGTAATCGGGGAGGTTGGGATGATCCTTGCCAAACACAACATCAATATCGCCGACTTCCGCCTCGGACGGGACGAGCATGGGTTGGCCCTCGCCGTTATCATTGTGGATGACGATGTCTCGAAAGAGGTTCTCCAAGAGCTTGCCGATTTGAAAGCCTGTCTCTCCGTCTCCTATGCCATCCTCTAAGCGGGAGCTTGGTCCGCTCCCCTTTCAATTGAACTTAATGTTATGTTAAGTATAATTTTGGTTAAACTTTACCATTAACGGAGGATCGAATGCGCAAACTCCTACTCATTGGCGCTACCCTGACCTTTGCCCTGGCCTCCTTGGATCAGTTGAGTTTGCAAGAGGCGATCGATCTGGTCAAATCGAAGAACCACCAGGTCAAGATCGCCAAGCTTCAAGAGCGGATAGCAGCCTTCAATACCAAGATCGCCAAGAGCTATGGCCAAGGGGCCCTCGATCTTACCTTCAACGCCTTGCGCAGTAACGATGCTGGAAATGCCTTTGGCTTCAAATTGCAAGCGAGGGAGGCGACCTTTCGCGACTTTGGCTTTAGCGACTTTCTCGGAGGGGTTGGGATGGCCCTCCAGTTTGCCAATGGGGATTTTGCCGCCTTCTCCCAGATGCTTGCCGATCCCAACATGCAAAACCGCCTCCTTGGAACCGCCCCCCACGACCTCAACTATCCCAAGGCCCGCAACCACTTCCAGACCAAACTCACCTACATGGTGCCCCTCTATACGGGGGAAAAGCTGACCATGTATCAACGTATCTCCAAGGCGATGGAGCGCATGAGCCATCTCGATACCAAGAAGATCCTCAACGAGCAGATCTACCAGACCAAGAAGACCTTCTACGACATCGCCCTGGTGGAGGAGTATATCGCCAAGCTCCAGATCTTGAAGCGGAATATGGAGCGTCTGGAGGAGATTATCAAGAGTTTCAAGGAGGAAGGGTACGCCAAGGATACCGACATCCTGGAGGTACGGGCCAAGAAACTCGAAGTTATGAGCTACCTGAACCAAGCTAAACTCAACAGGAAGCTGGCCTACCAATACCTCTCTTTCCTGGTAGGAGATGAGGTACGCAGTATCCAGCGTCCCCGTCAAGATCCTCCCTTCATCGATGAGCCTACCGAAGAGTTGGTGAAGCGGACTATCGATCTACAAAAGGTCGATTTGGCCCGGAAGATTACCCGGATGAATGTGACCCTCCAGCGCAGCGGGTACAAACCGACCATCGGAGCTTTTGGGGAGTATGGGAGTGCCGACAATGTTCCTTTGAATGACTTCTTCGACAAGGACTTTTACACCGTCGGGGCCCAGCTCAAGTGGAACCTCTTTAGTGGAGGACGCACCGATGCCCAGGTGCAAAAGGCCAAGATCGAGCACCTCAAGGTCGGGGAGCAGTATGCCCTAGCCAAACGGGGACTAGCCCTCAAGATCCAGCAGCTCAAAAGTGCCATCAAAAGCAAAGAGTACGATATCAAGGCCCAAGAGGCCCAGTTCGAGCTGGCCCGTCGGGTCTATGAGATGTATGTGGAAAAGTACAAGGAGGGGCTGGAAAAGATCAGCAACGTTTTGATCAAACATTCAGAAGAGATCGGCGTCTTGTTGAAGTTGCTACAGAGCAAGACCGAGCGGACCCAAAAGATCTTTGAACTCGAAAGCCTCATCGACAAGGAGCATGGATGATGAAACAGGCGATTTTTCTGGTTCTCTTGGCTGCGGCACTGGTTGGAGGTGGGCTGGAGCTCTCGGGTACGGTTATCTCCGATGATACGAAGATGCTAGGCACCCGCTACATGGGCTTTGTCAAGAAGGTCTATGTCGGGGAGGGAGATTGGGTGAAGAAGGGGCAAATCCTCTATGTGATCGACTCGAAGGAGATCGATTTGGCCAAGTCCCAGGTGGAGCTTGCCATCTCCCAGGCCCGCCTTGCTGTTCAGATGAACGAGAACATGTACCAGAATGTCCACCTCAACTATGAGCGCTACAAGCGGCTCTACAAGAAGGGGATGGTCGCTAAATATGAGCTTGAGCGCATGGAGCTTATGGATAAGAATACCCGCAATATGGTGGAGATCGCCAAGAAGCAGCTCGCCCAGGCCAAAGCGAAGCTGGCTGAGGTTCTCCATCAGTATGAATATCTAAAGATCAAGGCCCCCAGTGATGGGGTGATCATTCAAAAGATGGTCCAAGAGGGCCAGCTAACCATCCCTGGAATGCCCGGTATGGTGATCACCAGCCTCGAGAACCTCAAAGTCGTCGCCGAATTGAGTGAAAGCGAGCTTCAAAATGTCAAGATCGGTCAAAAAGTAGCGATCTATATCCCCTCCATCGGCTACGAGACCGAAGGGAAGGTGACCGCCATTATTCCAACCGCCAACCCGATGACCCATAAGTTTAAGATCAAAGTGGCCTTCAAGAAGGGAGGTGCCCGTATCATTCCTGGCATGTATGCCAAACTCTCATTCTAGGGGTGTGCTATGGCAGAGGTGAAGTGTTCTTATAAGCCCAAGGATATTGCCGGAAAACTGGCCCTCATCTTCTTGCACAACCCCCTGACCCCCCTGCTTGCCATCTTCATCTTGGCGGTGGGGTATCTGGCATTGGAGATCATGCCCCGGGAAGAGGATCCACAAATTGCCATCAGTGGGGGGAGCGTCATCGTCCCGATGCCTGGGGCTACCCCCAAAGAGATCGAGAATGTGATTGTCAAACCCCTCGAAGAGAAGATCCGGGAAATCAGCGGGGTGGAGTACATCTATGGAATGGCAATGCGCAATGTAGGGATCGTCAATGTCCAGTACTACATCGGACAAAATCGCGAAATCTCCAACCTCAAACTCTACGATAAAGTCATGCAGAATATGAACCTTCTTCCTAAACATGCGATGCACCCCCTGGTCAAGCCCTTCGATATCGACATTGACATCCCGATTCTCACCTACGCCTTCTACAAACGGGATCCAAATCTGAGTGACGCCAAGCTCTACAAGATCGTCAAAGAGATCCAATACCAGGTGAACCGGGTTAAGAATGTCTCAAAAACCCAGCTCAAAGGGGCCCATAAACGCCAGTTCAACATTTTGGTGGACCTGAACAAACTGACTGCCTACCACCTCTCCATGGGGCAGATTATGAAGGCGGTCCAATCGGTTGCCCTGGAAGTTCCCGACATCAAGAACAAGACCAAGGATAATAAGCTGGTGGTCTTTGGGGTGCCCAACGCCATCGAGTCGGTAGAGGATGTGGAGAACATCATGGTCGCCAACTACATGGGCTCTCCCATCTATGTCAAGGATATTGCCACTGTCGAGGATGGGATCGATATCCAGAACTTTAAAGAGGCCAAGATCTGGGCCAGAGAGCTGGAGGGGGATTTGCCCCAGTACACCCTGGAGATCTCCAAGCTCAAGGGGACCAACGCGGTCTTCGTCGCCAACGATGTCCAAGCCCTCATGGCTCAGCTCAAGCCGATGCTTCAAAAGGAGGGAATCGGTTTCGTCCTGACCCGGGACTATGGGAAGCGGGCCAACGATGCGGTCAACGAACTGGTTCGCCACCTCCTCATCACCATCGCCATCATCGCCATCATGCTGGTCTTCTTTTTGGGATGGAAGGAGGCGATCATCGTCACCTTCACGGTACCTGCCATCTTGGCTATTACCCTCTTCATCGCTTACATCACGGGTCAGACCATCAACCGGATCACCCTCTTTGCCTTCTTGCTCTCTCTGGGGCTTCTGGTGGATGCGGCCATTATCGTCATCGAGAATATCCACCGCCACCTTCACGAACATGACGCCCTCTACAAGGATATGGACACGATTCTCGTGGAGGCGACCGATGAGATTGGAGCTCCGACCAACGTGGCGACGGTGGCTATCATCTTGACTATGGTTCCCATGGCCTTCGTCGGAGGAATGATGGGTGAGTTTATGAAGCCGATCCCCCTCAATGTTCCTGTCGCTTTGATCGCATCACTCCTTATCGCCTACATCTTCACCCCCTATCTCGCCAAGAAGATGCTCAAAAAGCCCAAGATGCACCACCACAAACACCACTTCCAAAAGCATGAAAAGCTCCCTGAAGGGTGTGAGATCGACGGAGGGAAATCGTGAAACAGTTTGAGCGATTCGTCTACAAGATCTTGTCCCACAAGAGTCTCAAATTCCTGGTCATCGTAGCCATTCTAGCCTCTCTTGGGGCCTCGGTCATGATGATCCCCACCAAGATCGTCTGGGTGAAGATGCTCCCGGGCAAGAGTGCCAATACCTTCAGCGTCTATGTCGACCTGCCCACTGGGAGCTCCATCGAGCAGACCAAAATGGTCAGCCAGTGCGTGGTGGACATTTTGAAAAGGGAGAAAGAGGTCACCGATATCGAGCAGTTTCTGGGAATGGGGGCTCCCCTCGATTATGCCGGATTGGTGAAGGGGAGCGCTTTTAAAAACAGCGAGAATGTAGCTGAGATCGTGGTCAACCTCACCGACAAACACGAACGGGAAGAGCGCAGCTACAACATGGTTCACCGCTTGCGCCCCATCATCAAGGAGCGGTGTGAACCTCTGGTAGATCAGACCGTCATCAAGCTCATCGAACAGCCAGCAGGACCGCCAACCCTTGCCTCCATCGTCGCTGAGATCTATACCCCCAATGAGACGACTTTGCGCCGCTTCGCCCAGCGGGTGGCCGATGTCTTCCGGCGTACCCCGGGGCTGGTGGACATCGATATCATGCAAGATGAGATCTACAAGAAGTTCGAACTACGCCCCAACATCGACAAGATCCAAAAGAGTGGCCTAGCTGTGGAACAGGTCCAGAAGATCCTCTATCTCGCCTTCGAGGGGATGGATATCGGGGTGAAGAACGAGGAGAACTATCCCAGCCAGATCCCGATCTTCCTTCGACTCAGCGACGAGACGAGGCGGCTTGAGGGCAAGAGTCTCGAAGAGGTGCGGCGTAAATTGGCAGCCTTCGAGCTGATGAACCAGAAGGGGATGATGGTCCCATTGACCGAGGTGGTCGATATCGTTGAGGTCGATAGCGAACCCTCCATCATGCACAAGAACCTGCGCCGCTATGTCAACGTCATCGCCGAAACCGACTTGGTCTCCCAGGTCTATCCCCTCTTGGAGGCCCGGGAGACCATTATGAAAGAGTTTGCCAAGGATTATGAGATCGAGACCACCGATTACCTCTTCAACCTCCGCTTTACGGACAAAAAGAGTGGGGAGGTGATCGACTTGAAGTGGGATGGGGAGATGAAGGTGACTCTCGATACCTTCCGCGATCTGGGGCTTGCCTTCATCGCCGCTTTGATCCTCATCTACCTGCTCATCGTGGTCTATTACAAGAGCTACTCCCTCTCCAACATCGTAATGGCCGGAAGCTTCCTCTCCATCATCGGGGTGATCGTGGGCCATTGGGTGGCGGACCTAGTGACCCGGGATACCTTCTTCCTGACAGCCACCTCCCTCATCGGATTCATCGCCCTCATGGGGATTAGCTCCCGGAACTCCATCCTCCTCATCGACTTCGCCAAGGCCCTCATGATCGAGAAGGGGATCGAAAAGCGTCGGGCCATCGCCATCGCAACGGCTACCCGGGCCCGCCCCATCATGCTCACGGCCATCGCCATCATTCTCGGTTCGGCCCTGCTAGCAAGCGATCCCATCTTCGGAGGCCTTGGGGTCGCCCTCATTGGAGGAACGGTGGCGGCAGTTATCGTCTCCCTCCTCTTCATCCCTGTCCTCATGGACAACGCCAAAGCGATGGACTTTACCAAGAAGCGGGAGGGGTAGGGTGGAATTTGGTCGAATACTCATCTTCGCCGGGATCATCTTGATTCTGGCGGGCCTTTTCATCTCTATGGTAGGGCGCCTTCCAGGGGATATCGTCATCAAACGGGAAAATTTCGTCTTCTACTTTCCCATCACCTCCTCCATCCTTTTGAGCCTCCTCTTCTCCCTCCTCTTCTACCTCTTTCACCGCTTTTTTCGGTAAAATTGCAAAAATCCTCAAGGAGTATCCATGGCCTATAGCATGAGCGATTTGAAGAAGGGGTTGCGTATCGAACTTGGCGGGATCCCCTATCGCATCGTCGAATACCAACACGTCAAACCCGGCAAAGGAGCGGCCTATGTGCGCACCAAGATCAAGTCCCTCATCGACGGGCGGGTCTTGGAGAAGACCTTTCATGCCGGGGACAAGGCGGAAAAACCGGATCTAGAAGAGAGGGAGATGCAATACCTCTACGACGATGGAGAGAACATGCACTTCATGGACATGGCGACCTACGAACAGATCGCCTTGACCCACGACCAGGTGGGAGAGGAGAACATCAAGTACATGAAGGATGGGATGGAGGTGAAGATCCTCTTTCATAATGGCAAGGCGATTTCGGTGGAGATCCCTCAAGTTGTGGAGCTTCAAGTAGCCGAGACTGCTCCCGCCTTCAAGGGGGATACCGCTACTGGCGGGCGCAAACCGGCTACCCTGGAGACCGGGGCCGTGGTCCAGGTTCCCTTTCATATCCTCACAGGCGATGTGATCCGGGTCGATACGATCGAGGGGAAATACCTCGAAAAAGTAAAATAAGGAGGTTGTCATGGCAAACGTTCTGGTTCCACTGGCGGATGGGTTCGAAGAGATTGAAGCGATGGCTATTATCGATGTTCTGGCTCGGGCCGGAAACAATGTGGTGGTGGCAGGCCTCTTCGACAACGAGGTGGAGGGGGCCAACACGGGACTGAAAGTCTTGGTTCACGACCTGCTCAAAGATGTCAATCCGGACGATTTCGATCTCATGGTGCTGCCTGGGGGACTTCCTGGAGCCGAGCATCTGGCCAAGAGCGAACTGGTTCAAGAGTATATTCGCCGCATGAACGAGAAGGGAAAGCTCGTCGGGGCTATCTGTGCTGCTCCCTGGGCCCTCAAGGAGGCGGGTGTGCTCGATGGCAAGAAGCATACCAACTACCCCGGATTCGAGGAGAAGACGGGAAAAGAGGGGTATGTTCCAGACCAAAAGGTTGTCATCGATGGTAATGTCGTCACCTCCCGGGGACCTGGGACGGCGATCTGTTTCGCCCTCGAACTGGTGCGGTTGCTCAACGGAGAAGAGACCTACCGCCAGCTCAAAGCCGGTCTTCTGGCCGATTACTGCTAAGGAAGCGGTAGATCGGCTCAAACTCCTGGATGATCTCCTGGTTGCGGTGCTTGTAGGCCCCTGCCAGGAGGATCTCACACTTGCGTAGGGCCTCTTGGCGGGCGGCCGGATGGTCGAGATGGCGTAAGAGGGCGCGTACCCGCCAGCGGTCCATACCGAAGTGGCGGCGGGAGAGCTGATCCGGATGGCCTCCATGTTTGATGACCCCGATTTGAGGAGAGAGGCCAACCGGATAGGCTCGGGTAATTCGCAACCACAATTCGTAATCCTCACACACCTCAAAGGACTCATCAAAGAGTCCGACCCGATGGAAGAGCTCCCGTTTGATGGCTACGGCACTTGGGCTGATGAGGCAGCGTTTACACGAATCCTCGAAGATCCACCCTCCCTTCTTGCGGTGCGTTGGGGGCTTCTTGCGCTTTTTCCCCTTGTAGAGCCATACCTCCTCACATTGGTGGATGAGGAATTGGGGGTGGCGTTGGAAGAAGGTGTAATCGATCCAGAGCTTTTCGGGCATCCAGAGATCGTCGCTATCGAGTAGGGCGATAATAGAGCCCCGAGCTTCCTGGATCCCACGGTTGCGGGCTGCAGCAACTCCGAGATTGGTTGGATTGCGCAGGAGGCGCACCGGATAGGAAGCGGCGATTCGGGCCGAAGCGTCCTGGGAGCCATCATCTACGACGATGATCTCGAAGTTGCGAAAGGTTTGAACTAGGACCGACTCGATGGCCCGGGCGATGAAGGCCTCCCGATTGTAGACTGGGATGATGACGCTAAAGAGTGGCGAGGTAGTGGGCGATGGCATCTTGGTCGTTGGTCCTGGGAAGGACGATGTTGGCGGCAGCCTTTACCTCGGGTAGGGCGTTGGCGACGGCAATGGCTTGACCGCTCTTCTGGAACATCCCCAGATCGTTGTGGCTATCCCCAAAGACGGTAGTTCGCTGGATTGGAATATCCGTGAGTTCTTGGAGGATCTCTAATCCATAGGCCTTGTCCGCTTTGGGATGGAGGATGGTCAAGAACCAGCTGGGCTGGTAGGGGTCTTGGCTGAGTTTGGTTTCAACTGGAAACTTTTGGCGGATGAAGGTTTCGAGGGAGCGCATTGGAGCTTCGTCGCCAAGGTAGACGATCTTGAGGTTGTGGGGGAGGGGGGTGAGCCTCTTGAGGCCGAGGAGGCGGCTGTCGTTGCGGTATTTTGCAAGGAGCATCCGCTGGTGGTGGTTGAGCCGCTCGGGGTAGAGGAAGCGCTCTTGGCCTCCTTGCAAGCCGACGATAAGGGGGAGGGTTTCCCAGGTCCGATCGACCTCCTCGATAATGGTCTGGGCCAGCTCTGGGTCGATCCCTTGAATCTGGATGATCTCTTCTCGCGTAGCAACCATCGCTCCATCCAAGAGAATCATGGGCCAGTCGAGCCGGAGCCCTTGGAGGAGTTGGAGGGAGCCTTTGAGGCTCCGGGCCGTGGCGATGGAGAGGGGGAGTTTGAAGCTATTCCACACCTTTCTGGTAAACTGGCTCACGGTCAAATCGCTGCGCAAGAGGGTCTTGTCCAAGTCGGTGATGAAGAGATCCAAACCCTACTCCTGGGAGAAGATGTGCTACAATTGTAGCAAAAAGGGAGGCGATGGAGGAACTCTTTCAAGAGCGTATCAAGCGCATCGATCCCCGGATCTTGCCAGCGTTGCAAGAGCGCTCTACCTTTAGTTTTCGTATCAATCACCACCGCTTCACGACTCCAGAGGCCCTTGCCCTCCTCCAGGCCCAAGGTTTCCAGCCCCAACCGGTCCCCTGGGCCCAAGATGTCTTCACCCTACCGATCCATGAGCGCAAGCGGATCGTTCATGCTCAAGCCTACACCCAAAAGGCCATCTACATCCAAAACCTCTCTTCGATCTTTGCTGCCTACTCCCTTCCCATTGGACCGGAGGACTGGGTCCTCGATCTGGCGGCGGCTCCTGGAGGAAAGAGCCTCATCTTTTCGGAGCGAGCGGCCAAGGTGAGTGCCGTGGAGCCGGATCGCAAGCGCTTCTTTCGGATGCGGCGCAACTTCAAGGAGCACGGGGCCAAGAATATCCAGACCTACAACAAGGATGGCCGCTTCGTCTACAGGAGCTGTCCCCAATGGTTTGACAAGGTATTCCTCGATGCCCCATGTAGCAGCGAGGCCCACATCGACGGGGAGGTGACCTGGTGGAGCTTGCGCCGGGTCCACCGCTTCGCCAAGTTGCAAAAGGAGCTTATCGTCAGTGCCTATGAATCTTTAAAACCTGGGGGGGTGATGATCTACGCTACATGTACCTTCGCCCCCGAAGAGAATGAAGGGGTCATCGATTTCCTCCTCAAGCGCTATCCCACCAGCGATTTGGAGCCGATTGAACCCCCTTTCGATAACTGGATGGAGCCTCTTTTGGAGTGGGAGGGAAAGAGGTTCGATGAGCGGGTACTCCGTGGGGTACGGATCTTGCCGAAGGGGGGATTTAGTGGTTTCTTTTTGGCCAAGATAAGAAAAGGCCTGGTATAATAATATCTCTCATTCCACCTCTTAAGGAGAAGCGATGAAGCTTTTGGTACGATTGGCCTTGATTGGAAGTGTGAGCGCCTCTTTGCTTTTGGGAGCTTGTCTGCCTGGGGCATCGTGTGAGGAGGAGGCGAGCTCTTCCACTCCTTCCCAATGTCTGCCCGGTACCGCTTGTGGTGACGAGGCTGGTGATTCCTCCCAGTGTTTGCCAGGAATAAAATGTGAAGAGGATGCAACTCCTGTTTGCCCTACTGGAAGTGTTGAAACCTATTTCCAGCTCTTTGAGTGTCTTCCCGGGGAGACGACAGGGAACTGCCAGGAGGCCAACTCCATCTACTTCGATAAGGTTACCGTCGATGCCATTATAGAGCAGGTGCTCCAAGAGGTCAAGGAGCGCTTTGGAGGTGTGGAGGACTACTTTGAAAAACGGGATGAGAAAGAGTATTTTACCCGGGAGGTCGTAGATCAGATCGTCGAAAAGACCATCGCCCAATGTCGTCAAGATCCCAAGCAGTGTGGCATTGAAGCCCTCCCCATCCAAAAGGTCTCGACTCCAGTGGATGTCGTCGTCGAGGCCCTGGCTGGCAAAGAGGTACCAATCAATGGCTACTACCTCCACTATGGACCTAGAGCCTTCGACTGGGTCTATGTCTCCAAGCGGAGCAAGGCGGTGATGAAGCTGGAAAAAGGGATTGGAGAGGACTATGTCCTCCAGTGGACGCCGATCCATACCCCCACACAGCCAATGTTTAGCGATGTGATTATCGGGGAGGATACCATCTATTTCGGACCAAAAGTCGATATCGATTTGCCAGGAATGGCCCGATAATCATTGGGGGAGATGGGGCATCAGGGCTTGGATCAGCTGATCTAGCCCTTTGCCCTCTACATCGAGGGTGATGTCTGCTACCTTGCGGTATTCTGGAAGCCGCTGCTTGTAGAGCTCCTTCGCCCGTTTGTAGTTTTGAAAGAGGGGGCGTTTTTTCAATTTCTTCTTGGCATTTTTGCTCTTGAGGATCCGATCGTAGATCCAATCGAAATCGGCGTGCAGATAGACGATGATGCCAATCTCCTTGAGATTGTCCACTTTGTAGAACCCTCCCCCCGTGGAGACAATACTCTTGTGGACATTGTCCACCAGCCACTGGGCGGTACGCCGCTCCAGGGCGCGGAAGTACTCCTCCCCATACTTTTCAAAGATCTTGCGGATCTTCATGTTGGTAAGGCTCTCGATGAGGTCGTCGGTATCGACGGCATAAAGGCCGCTCTCTTGGGCGAGGGCCCGTGCTAGGGTTCCCTTCCCAACCCCCATGAATCCAATGAGGACGATATTCTCCACAAGCTCCCCTTTAGAGAAACTTTTCTATAATGGTAGCAAAAAGGAGAGAGAGGAGGGAGATGAAAGTGCCCTTTACCCATTTGCACCTGCACACCGAATACTCCCTGCTAGATGGAGCCAACAAGATCAAGGCTTTGGCCAAACGGGCCAAGGAGCTGGGGATGGAGGCGATCGCCATGAGCGATCATGGCAACCTCTTTGGAGCCATCGACTTTTACAAGACCATGAAGGCCGAGGGGATTAAACCCATCATCGGTATGGAGGCTTACCTCCACAACAGTGACGACCTTGGGGATCGCTCTACCCGGCAGCGCTTCCATTTGTGCCTTTTCGCCAAGAATGAGAGAGGGTATAAAAACTTGATGTACCTCAGCTCCATGAGCTATATCGAAGGATTCTACTACTATCCCCGCATCAACAAGAAGCTCCTTGCCCAGCACGCCGAGGGGCTCATTTGTACCAGTGCCTGTTTGCAAGGGGAGATCAACTGGCATCTCAACCCGAGCGAGCGCAATTTAAAGTTGGGAGCCAAGGGGTATGAGGAGGCGAAGCGCATGGCCCTCTGGTACAAGGAGATCTTTGGAGAGGACTTCTATCTCGAACTCATGCGCCATGGGATCCCCGACCAGCAGGCTATAGATGAGTTGATCATCCGCCTCTCCCTCGAAACTGGCATCAAGATCGTCGCCACCAACGATACCCACTACCTCAAACGGGAGGATGCCCAGGCTCACGAAGCCTTCATGTGTATCGCTACCAACAAGCTCTATGACGATCCCAAGCGGTTGCGCCACTCGGTCCATGAGTTCTACCTCAAATCTCCCGAAGAGATGGCGGCGATCTACGCCGATATTCCCGAAGCCCTGGAAAATACCCAGGAGATCGTGGACAAGTGCAATCTGGAGCTCAACCTCGGCAACCCGACCCCTCCGAACTTCAAGTTCACCCTGGAATATGCCAAGGAGCGGGGGATCGAGCTGGTGGAGCAGGAGCGCTATAGCTTCGCCAACGATGCCATCTTATTCGAGGCCATCTGTCGGGAAGGGCTCGAAGAGCGTTTAGCCTACATTCCAGCCCACGAACATGAGCGCTACTGGAAGCGGCTCGAACACGAGATGGAGATCATCAAGAGGATGAAGTTCCCAGGCTACATGATTATCGTTTGGGACTTCGTCCGGGAAGCCAAGCGGCGGGGGATTCCGGTTGGTCCTGGTCGAGGGAGTGCGGCTGGGAGCCTGGTGGCCTATGCCATGGGGATCACCGATATCGATCCCCTCAAGTACAATCTCCTCTTCGAGCGCTTCCTCAATCCCGAGCGGGTCAGTATGCCCGACATCGATATGGACTTTTGCCAGGAGCGCCGGGGGGAGATTATCGACTATGTGGTCCAGAAGTATGGGCGCTACAATGTGGCCCAGGTCATCACCTTCGGTACCCTTTTGGCCAAGGGGGTGATCCGAGACGTGGCCAGGGTCTTGGGGCTGAGCTATGCCGAGGGGGATCGGATGGCCAAGCTGATTCCAGAGAAGTTGGGCATCACCCTCAAAGAGGCCTACGAGATGGAGCCCAAGATCGCCGAACTCATCGAGTCCGATCCCAAGTACCGGCGGGTTTGGGAGTTTGCCCTCGCCCTGGAGGGGCTCAAGCGCAACGCCGGAATGCATGCGGCTGGAGTGGTGATTAGCAACGAAGAGCTCTGGCACAAGACCCCCCTCTACAAGCCCAGCGGCGAGGAGACCCTGGTCACCCAGTACTCCCTCAACTTCCTGGAGGATGTCGACCTCATCAAGTTTGACTTTCTGGGTCTCAAGACCCTCACCCTCATCGAGAATGCCCTCAAGCTCATTGAAGAGCGCTCCGGCCAGCGGATTGACTGGAACCGGATCGATCTCAACGATCCCAAGGTCTACCAGCTCATCCAAAGTGGCCATACCTTGGGGCTCTTTCAGATCGAATCGGAAGGGATGCAGCGGCTCAATGCCCGCCTCAAGCCCACCACCTTCGAGGATATCATCGCCGTTTTGGCCCTCTATCGCCCGGGACCGATGGAGTCGGGCATGCTCGACGATTTCATCGAGCGCAAACATGGGCGCAAAAGGGTCTATTACCCCTTCGAGGAGGTTAGCTTCGACGAACTCAAGGAGACCTTGGAACCAACTTACGGGGTAATCGTCTACCAGGAACAGGTGATGCAGATCGTCCAGATCGTCGGGGGTTTCACTCTGGGAGAGGCCGATATCATCCGGCGAGCCATGGGGAAGAAGAAACGGGAGCTCATGGAGGAGTACAAACGGGAGTTTGTCAAACGGGCCAAGGAGCGGGGATTCGATCCTCAACGCTCCGAGCTCCTCTTCGAGCTCATCGAAAAATTTGCAGGCTATGGCTTCAACAAATCCCACTCGGCGGCCTATGCCATGATCACCTTCCAAACCGCCTACCTCAAGGCCCACTACCCCCAGGAGTTCATGGCGGCCCTTTTGACCAGCGAACAGGACAATACCGACAAGATCGTCAAATATGTGGACGAGGTCAAACGGTTGGGGATCACCCTCTTGCCTCCTGATGTGAACCGCTCCGCTTTGGAGTTTAGTGCCATGGATATCGAGGGAGAGTCGGTAATCCTCTTTGGCCTTGGTGGGATCAAGGGAATCGGCAAGAGTGCTGCCTTGTCGATCCTTGAAGCTAGGGGGGATCGTCCTTTCGAGAGCCTCGACGACTTCCTCCAGCGGATCGATCCCAACAAGGTGAACAAGAAGGTGCTCGAAGCCCTGATCAAATCGGGGGCGATGGACGGCTTTGGCTATACCCGGCGGGCCCTGCTGGAGCAGATCGAGCAGTTGGCCCAAACCTCCCACGAGATCGCTAGAGCCAAGAGGATGGCCCAAAACTCCCTCTTTGGGGTCAGTAGCGATCTCCTGGATATTCGCCTCTCTCTCGACCATCTCCCCGAGTATGACCTCAAGGAGCTCCTGGAAATGGAGAAGGAGACTCTGGGATTCTACCTCTCGGGCCACCCCCTCGATGCCTATCGGGAGGAGTTGGCCCAGCTGGATTACATCCTCTCCAGCGATCTGGACACCCTGGCCGACCAATCGGAGGCCCTCCTCGTTGGGAAGGTGGAGGAGATCAAGAGCAAGATTGGACGCAACGGAAAGCGCTTTGGCATTGTCACTATCCTCGATCTCCATGGAACTGTGGAGATGATGCTCTTTAGCGAACAGCTGGAAGAGCTGGAAAGGGTAGATCCAGAGCGTCCTGTCGCTTTCAAGGTCCAAGTGAGCAAGGATGGGGAGTTTGTGCGGTTGCGGTGTGAGAAGATCTTGGAACTTGAGGAGGCGAAAAGGGAGGCTATTCAGGTACGCCGTCAGGAAGTCTATGGGGAGCCCTTGGTGGTCCAGCTTCCCATGGGGCTAGATCTAGCAAGGCTGGAGGAGCTCTACCAGCTTGCCCTCAAATATCCTGGCCCCAGGCCATTGAAGCTCCTCATCACCTCCAAGCTCCAGGATGTAGAGATCGAATCGAGTTTGTGTGTGAGTGAGGAGTTTGGCAAGGAGGTTGGAGCCTTTGGTCTCCAGGTTGCCTAGAATTCGAAGGAGTAGGGCCGCTTCTCCCGTTTGCGGTGGACTTCCTGGTCGCTCCACTCCTTGAAATCTTCTAAGTCGAAGAGGAGGAGTTGGGGACATTGGCTGTTGAGGAGTTCATTGGAAAAGCCGCTTTTGGAAAAAAGGGCGTAGAAGGTGGGCTCAATTCCAGCAATGGCGGCCCGCTTTTTCAAGGAGTTGAGGGTCTGCTTGCAAACCTTCGAGTTCTTCCATTTGCACTCCCCGACCACCGCTCCCCCGTCGGCTAATTCCAAATAGAGATCGAGCTCCACCTGCCGATCCCAATAGCTCCCACTGGAGCGGTGGTTTTGAAAGCGCTCCTTGAGGAGTTCGTTACTGAGCTCTTCGAAGAAGAGGCTGACGAAATGCTCCAGATCGTCGAGAATGAGGCTCACAAGGCGATCTCCTTCTCCTGAGAGAATCAGAGCTTCGTTGGGGTAGATGTAGCGGTACCAAAAACGGTAAAATGGACGGGAAAAGGCGATCTTGTGTTGGATCCGATAGCGGCGCTCCCTCCGTTTGCGTTTGCGTCCTTTGGAACGGGGGGGATAGTGCTCTCTGCTTGGGATCTTGTGAAGAAGGTCGGCCTCGATCAGCTCCTGGAGGGCTTGGTGGGCGAGGGTCGAGGAGGCAAAGCTCTTTTTTAAGGTGTTTTCGATTTTGCGATCTCCAGTGGCGAAGGCCCAGAGGAGATGTTCGTTGTGGGGGGCTAGCTGGCCCTTGATAGTGGGGTAGGCGTCGAGCAGGAGGGAGATGTTGTCGATGAGGTCCTTGGACAGGTCTGGAGTGAAGAGGGGTTGGCTGAGTCCGAAGCAGGCAAAAAGTTCAATGGCCCGCTCGATCTCTTGGCGGGGAAAGTTGCGGTAGAACTTCTGGAAGGCTCCCTTGATCCTTGTCTCTTCCATTCGACTATTATAACTTAAAAGGGCATCGATGGGAAAAGTACTCCTACTGGTGGGGTTCTTGTGGATAGTCTGGGGAGGGGAGGTGGGGGGCCTCGTGGCCCAAGGGACCGGGGCTATCCAGAATTTTGTAGAGTTGCCAATCCCTCAGGAGCTCCTTCAGGAGACGAGGGCCCTTGCCATCATCCCCAATCTCTCCCCTTCAAGCTCCACCTCTCCAGGACTCCTCTTCTTCAAGAGTCCCTATGGGGGGTGGTCCAACCCCCTCATCCTTCGCTTCCACCTCCCTTCTTTCCAGTGGCATGTCGATGTGGCTCCCGTCGATCTGCTCCTTCTCTTCCCCCAACCAGGACTCCTCCAACGTCTCATGGAAGGCAAGCTCCTTTTTGGAATCGACATCCCCCTCTTTGCCGGTCCCCTCTTGCGCCTTCACTCCGTTTCCCATGGGGTCTACTCCTATGCCACGGGGAGAGGGGTGCTGGTCCCTCTCATCCTGGCTGGGGGTAGTTTGGAGCTCGATCAGGAGCAAAACGAGCTCCTCTACCATGGTTCCATCGAGCCCTTCGACCTCTTCGAGCGCCAGCTCCACCTTCCCCACCTTCAAGAGTTGCGCTCCTGGCTGGATCGGTTGGACTCCAAGAACTAGCCCTTCTTTTTCCCACCCTTTTGCAATTTCAAGTTGGCGAGGATGGTCTCAAGGGTTGGAATGTCCTTCTTGACCAGTTCGCTGATGGTATATCGGGGGGTTTGTTGGACGATGGCGAAGATGAGCTCCCGCTTGTGTTCCCGATCCTCATGGTGGAAAAGGAGTTTGAGTAGCTTGTCGACCATACACGCTCCTCGTAATTCTTCGAGGAACCATTATCGGATCGGTTTGGGTTCAATGTAGTGGATTGGCAAGTGAGGAGAGGATGATTGGTTGCGGGGGTGGGATTTGAACCCACGACCTTCGGGTTATGAGCCCGACGAGCTACCGGACTGCTCTACCCCGCGATATGAGGATTTGGAAGTGGCTGGGGTGGGAGGATTCGAACCCCCGAATGGCGGGACCAAAACCCGCTGCCTTACCGCTTGGCGACACCCCAATCGGAGAGGTCCTTTGCTGTATGCGAGTGAAATTATAGACCATTTCGGCCGATTTGTCAAGGGGGGAACATGGTATAATGTCAAAAATTTCCATCCTGGAGCTACTATGCCAATTGAACGGGTCAAAGCGGCCATCGAAGAGATCAAACGGGGCAACATGGTCGTCCTCATCGATGATGAAGATAGGGAGAACGAAGGGGATTTGGTCTATGCTGCCACCTTCAGCACCCCGGAGAAGGTCAATTTTATGGCCTCCCAGGCCCGGGGGCTCATCTGTGTCGCCTTGACCAAAGAGATCGCCCAGCGTCTCGATCTTGCCCCGATGGTGGTGGATAACGATTCGGCCCACCATACCGCTTTTACCGTGAGTGTCGACGCCAGGGCAGCCAAGACGGGTATTAGCGCCTATGAGCGGGATTTAACCATCCGCCTCCTAGCCGATCCCCTCTCAACCCCAAAGGATTTCGTCAAACCAGGTCACATCTTCCCCCTCGTCGCCCGGGAAGGGGGGGTACTGGTGCGCACAGGTCACACGGAGGGGAGTGTCGATTTGTGTAAGTTGGCTGGAGTCCACCCGGTTGCGGTCATTTGCGAGATCATGAATCCGGATGGAACGATGGCCCGGCGGGAGAGCCTCGAAGCCTTTGCTCACAAGCATGGCCTCAAAATCCTCTACATCTCCGATCTGGTGGAGTATCGCCTTCAAAACGAGATGCTTGTGGAAGAGATAGGGCGGGAAGAGATCGAATTTTTCGGGGTCAAGGTCCAAAAGGTCGATTTTCGCGACCATTTGGGCAATGTCCATAGCGCCATCCTCTTCTATTCGGCAAGGGAGCGGGCCAATGTGAAGTTTCACAATATCGGTAAGGATCGGGATCTCCTCTTGAACCAGGGAAGGTTCCAGCAACTCTTGCGCTCCATCGAGTATCTCAAGCGCAACAGTGGCGTTTTGATCTTTTTAGAGAGTGAGCGGGTCGGGGATGCTACCAAGGAGTTTGGCATTGGAGCCCAGATCCTCAAATCCCTTGGAATTACCAAGATCAACCTCCTGAGCTCCCACAAGGGCCAAGCCTTCGTAGGTCTTGGCGGCTTCGGCCTGGATATCATCGAGGAGATCGAGATCTAATGGAGCTGCGGGTCTATTACGAGGATACCGATTTGAGCGGTTTCGTCTACCATGCCCGCTACTTGCACTTTTGTGAGCGGGCTCGCAGCGAGCTCTTCTTTGCCCATGGTCTTCAGCCCGTGTGGGAAGGGTACCACTTCGTTGTCCACAAACTCCAAGCCCGTTACCTCCATCCAGCCCGACTGGGAGATCTTTTGCGGGTGAAAACCTATTTGGCAAGCCTCAAGCGTAGCCAAGTGGGGCTCTACCAACAGATCGTAGGAGAAGCGGGTCGCCTCCTCTTCGAAATGGAGATCGACCTGGTCTGCCTCAAAGGGAGTCGCCCCGCCAGGATTCCTCCTCCCTTCCTCGATCTATTGGCCAAAATCCCCCCTCGCTAGCTTCGAGGAGTTCAATCTCGTAGTAGAGCTGCCCATCGACGAAGGCGCTCTTGCCCCCGCCAAGGAGGAGCTCTTCGATCGCTCCAACCAGCCCGTAGGTCAGCCAATCGTAGTCGAGATCGATCCCATAGGGGGCAAGGAGGGCGGTGGTCGTGGGGGTGGGGTTTGTGATGGAGTTGGCGACGATGAGATCCTTGCGGTCGGCTGGTTGGGTCATCTCGAAGAGTTTGGGATTGAAGTTGATCTGGGTCGAGAGTTTGAGGGGAGGATGGTAGTCGTAGAGGGTGAGTTGGGAGAGGATGAGGGAGGTGGTGACAATGGGGGTGTTGAGCAGAAGGTCGCTCTGGTTGAGTTGGGGGGTGAGGGCTCCTTTGAGGTTGGTCCCCCGCCCTTTGATGTCGATGAGGAGGGTTTGGGGCCGTTTCTGGGCGGCGTATTGGCTCAAACGGAGGGAGAGGGGGGAGCGCTCCATGAAGAAGATGGCCAAGGGACGGGTGGTAGAGGCGTACTCCAAGAGCTTGTCGATTTGGGCAAGGTAGTCCACCCCTCCATAGTAGAAGGTGGAGGGAGGATCTTCCAGGAGCCGCTTGTTGAGGGTTGGAATGAGGAGGGGAGCGGGAGGGGGAGGGAGGCTGTGGAGGAGATCGCTCTTGGTATAGGGGAGGAAGAGGACGATGAGGTCTTGGTCCTCCAGGGAGGGGAGGTACTCTTCAATCCCCTCGATGGAGCGGGTCGTAATGGTGAAGGGATACTCATTGGCCAGGAGGAGGGCTCCAACCGCCTTGGCGCTCTTGGCCATGAGGGGGCCAAAGAGCTGAAGATCTCCGATGAAGGTAATGGCGAAGCGATCCTTCGTCGTGATGGGGATGCGAAAGAGGAGGGCAAGCTGTTGGAGCTCCTCTTTAAAGTAGGGAAGCTCCTCTTTGGTGTGGGTGATCTTGGCGAGGAAAGAGAAGACCTCTCCCCGCTGGAGGTGCTCTTGGAGGCAGTAACGATCACACGGATAGACACTCAAATCGATGAAATAGGTCTGGGGGAGGGGGATTGGGGCGAATTCTCGTGCCTTGGCGAACAGCAAAATCGAGGCGAAAAGGAGAATTATGAAACTTCGCATAGGAGCTCTTTGATCAAAAGGAGATCTTGGTAGGCCTCCCGCTTCTTGGATGGGTTGCGCAGGAGGTAGCTGGGATGGAAGGTGGGTACCAGGATCCGGTTGCCGAAGGTGAGTTTGTGGCCCCGGATCTTGCTAATTGGCGTCTTGTCCCCGGTGAGCCAGCGGTAACTGGTGGCTCCAAGGGCAACGAGAATCTTGGGGTCGACCAGCTCGATCTGTTTGAGTAGATAGGGCAGACAGGTTTGAGCCTCTTGGGGGGTGGGGACCCGGTTATTGGGGGGGCGACACTTGACGATATTGGCGATATAGACCTGCTCCCGCGGAATCTGGAGGACATTTTCGATCATCCGGGTCAAGAGCTGGCCCGCTCGACCGACAAAGGGTCTCCCAGTGGCATCCTCACTGGCTCCAGGGCCTTCCCCGATGAACATGAGTTGGGCCTTGGGGTTGCCTTCTCCAAAGACCACCCGATTGCGGGTTTTGGCCAAGTCGCACAGATGGCACTGGGAGACTATCTGCCGGAGAGCTTCCAAATCGTTGGGCAGATCGGCCTGAGGGCTCTTTTCAAGGGGAAGGGGATCCATATATTCGTATCCTAGCCATTGGAGTAGGTGAAGCTGCCCGATGAGCTCTTTGTGCATAGGATAATTATAATCTAGCGGGAGTTAAAAGAAGCTAAAGGGAGGGAGCAAGCTCCCCCCGTTCAATTTATTCGGTAACCTCCACCTCAACAGGGGTGCTCTCCCAGAGCCCATGTTTCGTACAATAGCTCATGGCGGTCAGTTTGAGGTTCTTGGTTGGGATGATATAGAAGTCCACTTCGGCTTGGCTCTTCTCGTTGCCCAGGGTTCCCGGGGTGAAGGTAGTTTGAGCGAGGAGACGCTCCCCATCCCAGAGCTGGATGTAGGCGATGTAGTGGTCGAAATCATCCGGATGGGCATACTCGTTCCCGACTCGGACCTTGACCTTGAACTTTTCTCCCTTCTTGGCTTTCGGTTCACAGATGACGAAGGGGGAGTGGCGGTCGATGTAGTCCTTCTTGGACTCTCGTTCAATTTCGCTGATATCGACATAGCGGTTGACCGTTGGCATGGTTCCTCCTTTTGCTTTCTAGATTGGTGCCCTATTATAACGGCTCCAACTTTAAATTAGGATAAACTTACTCCGATTTTCCCTGGAGCTTTGGTATAATTTAGCTCATGAAGATGGCACGGCGATTTCTCAAGAAGAGTTATATCACCACCTTACGGGAGATTCGAGAGACCAAGGAGATGATTCGTATCTACTGGCGCAAGGAGCGCACCCTCTACCCTGAGGCCAACAAACAGCTCGTCGACCTTTTCAAGATCTTGCTCCTCTTTCCCCTCCTCCTCTTGCCAGGAAGTGCCATCATCCTGACAATTCTCGAGATTGTAGCGCGGTTCTTCAAGACCTCCATCTTCCCCTCGAAACAACATCTAAGAGGACGAACCTCTTAGATGAAGGGGACCTCGACCACATTGTGTTGGAGTCCAAGCTCTTCTGGGGTGCAACCTAGGGCAAGACCGATGAGTTGAGGAAGGTGGAGGATAGGGAGTTTGGCCTCCCGATTGATGGTCTTCAAGGCAGCCTTCTGTTTCACGTCGAGGTTGAGGTGGCACAAGGGGCAAGGGGTGACCATGAGATCGGCATCGTTGTCGAAGGCGTCGATGATGGCATTTCCAGTGAGGATGTTGGAGGTGCGGGGGGCTTGGAGATCGACGTGAAAGCCGCAGCACTTATTTTTATGGTCGTAATCGACACTTTTGCCCTCTAGGGCTTCGATGAGCTGGTCGAGGCTGGTTGGCACATAGGGGGACTCGTGGGTTTGGTTCATCTTGTGGTGGAGCTGGCTTGGGCGAATGTTGTGGCAGCCGTAGAAAGGGGCGATATTGAGTTGGCTCAACGGGCGTACTACATGCTCTTTGAGACGATCAAGGCCATAGTCTTCGATCAGGGCGTAGAGGAAGTGGCGTACCGAAACACTCCCTTTATAGGTGAGTCCCACCTCTGAGAGGGCCTCGTTGACCCGGGCCCGAAGGGCGGGGTCACTATCGAGGCGCTCCTTGGTCATGGCCGTATTGAGCTGGCAGGTGTTGCAGATGGTTACCATGGGAAGTTCTAATTGCTCGGCGTAACAGATGTTCCGGGCATTAAGAACGAGGCTGAGGAAGTCGTCGAAGTCTTGGAGATGGCTGGCTCCACAACAGCTCGCCTCATCTAGAAGGACCAGCTCGATGCCGAGTTTCTTCGCTACCGCGAGGGTCGACTTGAGGAGCTCTGGCGTCGATTCTCTGGCGGTACAACCAGTATAGAGGGCATATTTGAGGGCTTGACTCATGGGCGATCCTTTAAAACTTCACGCTGGAAGCGATTTTGACGAGCTTGCGGATCTCGTCGAGCTTTTTGGATTTGGGCATCTGCCATGGCATTACGATCTTTCCCCGTTTCCACATCTCGAAGGCTTCTGGAAGGTGTTTGAAGACCCCAAAGCCCTCGCTGTAGGCGACGAGATGGCCCTCGTCGAGGATTCCATGTTTTTCGATGGAGTGTTTAAAGCCGACGGCGTGGCGGGTTGCTACATTGGACTTGGCCACCCCTTCCTGGAAGATCTCGTTATGGAGTTTGGTGATCTTGCCGATAGGATCGATGTGTTTGGGGCAGGCCTCGGCGCATTCGAAACACTTGACACAATCCCAAACCCCCTGGCCAAGGCGATCGACAATTTCGAGCCGCTCCCGTTTGGCTTTGTCCCGTACGTCGGCAACGAAGCGGAAGGCCTTCTCGAAGGCGGCAGGTCCCAAATACTCCTCGTTGACTTCCACCACGGGGCAGGCGTAGTAGCAGCAACCGCACTGGATACAATAGTCCGACTCTTCCAATTTCTCCGCCTCTTCGGGAGGGATGATGTGCTCCATCTTGGGATGCTCGTCGATGGGGGCCTCAAGCCAAGGCTTGACTTGGGCATACTTTGCCCAAAAGTCGCCTTTGTCCACCACCATATCCTTGATCGCCCGCTTCTTACTGACCGGCTCGAAGGTAAGCTCCCTTCCAAAAAGGGCGATCATATCCTCCATACGTTCCTTGCAGGCCAGAGTGGTCCGGCCATTGACCTTGATGGCGCAGCTTCCACAAATTCCATGGCGGCAGCTCCGCCGATAGGTGAAGCTCCCATCGTGCTCCCACTTAATCCGATTGAGGACATCCAGGACCACATCCTTGCGCTCGTCGATCTCCATCTCGATGGTGTCGTAGTGGGGGAGGTAGTCGGTTTGAGCATTGAATCGGAAGAGTTTGATGGTGATCTTTGTCATTGGGCTTCCTTAATACTTTCTCTCTTGGGGTTGGAACTTGCCAAGGACCACATCCCCATACTCGATGGAGATGTTCCCCTCTGGATCCATGTAGGCGTAAGTGTGTTTGAGAAAGTTCTCATCGTCTCGCTCGGGGTAGTCCTCCCGATAGTGGGCGCCCCGGGACTCTTTACGGGCGATGGCTCCCTCGACGATGAAGGCGGCGTAATCGAGCATGTGGCCAAGTTCGATGGCCTCCTGGAGGTCGGTGTTGAAGGTCTTGGATTTGTCGTCGATGCGAATCTGTTTGAAACGCTCCCGGAGCTGGGCAAGGATTTCTCGCTGTTTGAGGAGGGAGGCTTCGGTTCGGAAGACCCCGCAATTTTCGAACATGCTGTCTTGGAGCTCCTGGCGCAAGGTGGCGGTCCGCTCGGTCCCGTTATTGTGCATGATGAAGTCGATCTCCTCCAACATGCCCTTCCCGTCGGCGGCCTCGGCCTTGCGCAGCTCGATCCCCTTGTCCAGGTCGTCGGCGATGGTGTTGCCTATATGGCGTCCGAAGAAGAGGGCATCCAAAAGGGAGTTGGCCCCCAACCGGTTGGCGCCGTGGACACTCACGCAAGCACACTCTCCGGCTGCGTAAAGTCCCTGGGTAATGGTGGTGGGGGAGCGCTTCACATGGCCATCGATATCTACGGGAATTCCCCCCATCGAGTAGTGGGCGGTAACGGTGATCATGATGGGCTCTTTGACCATGTCTTGGCCCAAGAAGGTGATGGCGAGATCCCGGAGCTCGGGGAGGCGCTCCATGATCTTCTCCTCACCTAGGTGGGTGAGGTCGAGATAGACAGCCATCTTGTCTGGTCCCACCCCGCGTCCCTCGCGAATCTCGTTCATAATGGCCCGGGCCACCACATCCCGGGGTGCAAGCTCCATCTTCTCCGGAGCGTAACGCTCCATGAAACGCTCTCCCTGGGCGTTGTAGAGCTTTCCTCCCTCTCCCCTAGCCGCTTCGGAGATGAGAATACCGCTTCCCGCTAGTCCCGAAGGGTGGAACTGAACGAACTCCATATCCTCCAAGGGAAGACCGTGGCGGGCGAAGATGGAGAGTCCATCGCCGGTGTTGGCGTGGGCGTTGGAGTTGATCTTGAAGGCTCGGGCGTAGCCGCCAGTGGCAAACATCACCGCCTTGGCGTTGAAGATGGTGGGTTGAAGGTCGCGAAGGTTGTAGGCGACGACCCCATAGGCCTTCCCATCCTCGTAGAGTAGGTCAGCTACATACCACTCATCCCAGAACTCCACCCCGACCCGCTGGGCCTGCTCGAAGATGGTCTGCAATAGGGTCAATCCAGTTCGATCCTTGGCGAAACAGGCCCGGGGACGGCTCTGGCCCCCAAAGGGCCTTTGGGCGATTCGCCCATCCTCCCTCCTGGAGAAGGCTGCCCCCATATGTTCGATCCAGCGGATCGTCTCTGGGGCTTTGGAACACATGAGCTCCACCGCATCCTGATCGGCGAGGTAGTCGCTCCCCTTGATGGTGTCGAACATATGTAACTCGACGCTGTCATCCTCGCTTAAAGCGGCGTTGACCCCTCCTTGGGCTGCTCCCGAGTGGCTGCGGAGGGGGTGGAGCTTGGTGAGGACGATAACCCGCTTCCCCCTCCGTTTGAGCTCTCTCGCCGCCGCGCACCCGGCCAGTCCCGATCCGACGATAACAACATCCGAGGTTACGATAGGCAGATCCATCGGTGTCCTTTGTGGTGGAAGTTTCCTCGATTATAGCATTACCTTGCCATCACTCAGATTAAAAGGCTTTGGGAGAGGGGAATTTGAGGGGAGGTTTGTTACAATATTTATCAAAGGAGATTTGCCATGGAAAAAGAGCGCTTTTTCATAAGCAACTTTAATAACAAGGCGATTGGAGACGACGGGGCCTATATCGATGGAACCCTCTATAGCAGCGACACTTTTTGCGAGGAGGTCCACTTCAAACGTTCGTGGCTCTCCCTCGAACAAATTGCCAAGAAGGCCCTTTTGGTCAATATCTCCGATGCCATCGCCATGAATGGAACCCCCCGCTATGGTCTGGTCGATGTGGCCCTGCCCAAAGAGCTCACCGCCAAAGAGTTAGCCACTATTGCCCAAGCCCTCCAAGATGAGGCGAAGCGGTGGGGGATCGAGATCATTGGAGGGGATACGGTGGCCGCCTCCAAACTCCACTTTGCCATCACCCTCATCTCTACGACGAAACGGCCCCTCTTCCGCCGCCCTGTGCGTCCGGGCTATCTCCTCGGGCATACAGGTACCCTGGGTAAGGTGGGGTGGGAGTTACGCCGGCTCTTGAGGGGGGGGCGGATACACAAGAGGAGCAAGTTCGCCACTCCCCGGTTACGCCACGGCTTCATGGGGCGGTGTGCCCGTTTGCTTAAAGCGGCAATGGATATCAGCGATGGCCTCTTCGACGATCTGGCCAAATTGGGCCGGCTCAATAGGATCGGCTTTCGCCTCCTCCTTCCAATCCCCAAGGCCCAAGGGTGTAGCGGGGAGGAGTATGAGCTCCTTTTCGCCATCGATCCTAGGGATCGCATCGCTTTGGAGCGCTGTGCAGCCAAGAGCCGTACCCCCATCCGCTTCGTTGCCCGGGCCCTCCGGGGCCGTTTCCTCAACCGATGTAAACCACACCACTTCTAAGGAGTACCATGGATCGGCTCTTCTACCTCGATCACGCCCCCATCCCCTTCCACTTCCGTCCTACTCCCGAAACCTTCGTAGTGGAGGAGGTACCTCTTTATCCCTTCAAGGGGGAGGGGGAGCACCTCATCGTCAAGGTGCGCAAGAAGGGGCTTACCACCTGGCAGATGCTCCAGATCTTGAGTGAGCACTTGGGAGTGAAGATCCGGGATATCGGCTATGCCGGGCTTAAAGACAAAAATGCCCTCACCTACCAGTACATCTCCCTCCCCCGCTCCTTCCAAGAGAGGCTCCAGCGCTTCTCGCATCCTCAAATCAAGATTATCGAGACCACCTACCATACCAACAAGCTCCGTTTGGGCCATCTCAAGGGAAACCGCTTCTTTATCCGGCTCAAGAAGGTCTCTCCAGTTGATGGGAGACGGATCGATTCGGTATTGAAACAGATCGACGCTATGGGCTTACCCAACTTCTTTGGATACCAGCGCTTCGGGGTCGATGGAGAGAACTACAAGATCGGGGAGGCCCTGGTCAGGGGGGAGAGGAAGGTCTCCAAGGCGAGGATGCGCCGCTTCTACATCAATGCCTACCAGAGCCATCTGTTCAACCTCTGGCTCTCTAAACGGATCGAATATTCCAAGCTCATCAACGCCTTCTCCCTCAAGGAGCTTGAGCAGATCTTTGACCTTCCCCAAGGGATTCTCAAGGAGCTCAAGGAACAGCCCCACTTCTTCAAACTCTATCCTGGAGATGTGATGGAGCACTATCCTTCAGGGAGGTTCTTTTTGGCCGATAATGTGGTGGCTGAGGGCGAACGCTTCTTTGCCCGCCAGATCGCTCCTACAGGATTGCTCCCTGGAATCCGGACCAAACGGGCCGATGGGCTGGCCCGGGAGATCGAACGGGATTTTGACGATGAGGCCATCACAGAGTTTGGGGCCAGACGCTTTGCCTGGATCTTCGTCGAAGATCTCGTGGGAGAGTACCAGCAGGAGCGGGGATGGTACCACTTAAACTTCTTTTTACCAAAAGGAAGTTATGCTACGGTACTACTCGAAGAGATCGCCCATAGAAAATTGAAGGAGTGCCAATGAAGTTGGAGATCAAAGCGATGTTTTTCGACGCTGCAAGGGACTATCTCCCCCACTATCGCTCGTTCTGGTTTGAGGTGGATGAAAGGAGGTCGATAGGCCATCTCCTCGAGCGCATCGCCCAAACCGACGAAGAGTTTGACTACGATCCCAACTACCCCCTCTTGCGGATCAACTCCATCGTCGTCCCCTACACCAAGAGAATCGATGAGGTTGCAAAGGAGTTTGGTCGGGAGTGGGTTATCGATCCCATCAGCAAGTATCGCTCCACCAACGATTTACTCATCGATCAAAGCGATATGGATCGGGCCTTCGCCCTCATCGAACCCTATGCAAGTGGGGAGGATCGCCTCTTCTTTTACTCCAACAAGGAGCTCCACTACGCTTCAGCAACCTTGGAGTTTGATAAGGAGTACATTGGCGATGCGATCCTGGTCACCGCATACCGGATGATCAAGCGGGGCAATCCCCATAAAGAGGAGATCCTCCAGGCCATCAGCGAGGGTGTCAGCGGGTTGTGGAGCTGTGAGTTTGAAAACCTCATCTACCAGGGGCGCGACTATGGTCCCTGGATCGAGGAGCTCAAATCGTGGGTTCAACCTCCCAAGCTCGACCTCTTCTGGCGACTTTGCTCCCGCTTAACCCGCAAGAAGCAACCCCCCATTATCGAAGGACTCGAAGGGGTACCAACGGCCCTCTACCATCCAACCCCTCAGGCCCGTCAGTGGCTCTTGGACAAAGGCGCCCTCCTCGTTCCCTTCCCTCGAGAGTGGCGTAAGGGAGGTGAGAGCCTTATCGATGTCAATCCAGAGTTGGCCTATCGTAAAGGGGCTGCCATCTTACTCGATGCCATGGACAATGGGGCCGAGCTCTTCGTAACCTCCTCCAAGGAGCAAGCTGAGTACTTCCGCTCCAATTTTGGCCATTTCGAGCGCAGCGCTGGACGGGAGATCTATCTCGACATCATCGCCTTGGAAGAGCTAGAGGAGATTGGCTTGCGGGAGGAGGTCTAATGCGGGCTGAGTACAAGGAGGATTGTAAGTATGGCGATGAGATCCGCGCCGATACCAGAGAGGTCTTCGAGAAGTGGCTGCGCCGGTATGGATGGGATATCCCCGAACTCGATGACCAAATTGCGGCGGAGTTGATCTTGACCGAGATGCGCAAAGAGCTAGAGCGGCTTCAGGGCCAATATTGTGGTGGGGTATGTGACCTGGAACCCCCCCAGTGTCCGCAATAGGGCCGTCGAAGGGAAATTATGCTAGAATTAATCCAAAAGGTTAAAGTTTCTTTATAGAAGGGGTCAAAGGAGCGCGGATGAAACTAAAAAAGAAACGGTGGTTCATGCAGATCTTCGGCGTTGGCGGGGGGGAGAGCGAGTTTGAAGCCAGCGAAGGGGAGCAGCCGGGGAGTGCCTCGATCGTAACCGAGGGGACGACGGTTATTGGAAAGATTGTCGGGAACGATAGCGTCCACGTGGATGGGGTTGTTCGGGGCGATATCAAGGTCAACAATATCGTTATTATCGGCAAAAACGGGAAAGTCTACGGGGATTTGCGGGCCAAGCAGGTCATTTGCAACGGAGAGTGCCAGGGCAATATTATCGCCGATAGCGTTGAGGTCCTCGAACATGGACTCTGCGAAGGGGAGGTTCGGGTCAACAAGATCCTGGTCAAGGGGAGATTTCACGGGAATCTCATTTGTGGTGGTCTCTTCGTCGACCATGGAGGGGAAGTCCAAGTGGTGGGCCAGGTGAAGAAGGTGGTCGTCGCCGGTCTGGTCGATGGACAGCTGGCTTGCAAGGAGTTGCGTACCCTCCCGACCAGTATCCTCAGAGGACGGATCTTCGCCGAAGAGATCCAAAACGAAGGGGGACGAATCGAGTGTTCTATCGGCCGCTTCTCCGATCTGGCCAAAGAGAATGAACAGGCCCGCTACTACCTTGGCAAGTTCAACGCCATCGAAGGCTACATCCTTCTGGAGGACAAGGAGTTTTATACCGACGTCGAGGCGGAGCAAAAGGGTGAGGATACTATCGAAGTCGAGGTTGAAGAAAGGAGAGGGTAGTGGGTAGGATTTGGATCGTTGCCCTCATGGCGGTGCTGGCTCTAGGAGGCGAGGATTTGAAGGTGAAGATCACCGAGGATCTGCCCTATGTGGATGTGGAGGTCAACGGGAAGATCGTACGCATCCAACGTATCCAGGATACCAACCACAAGCTGCGCAACAGTTACATTCGCACCTCCCGTCCGGCTCCCCCCTTTTATGTTCAACGGTTTCAACCGGTCGAGGGGGTGGAGACCATTGGAGAGCTGGAACTTCTGGACTTCTTGCAGAAGAAGGTCAATCTGGACGAGGGGCTCCTCATCGACGCTCGCATGCCCCAGTGGTTCAAGCAGGGGACGATTCCAGGGGCCGTCAACATTCCCTTCTCCCTCTTTTACAGCAACCGCTACACTGATAGGATCTTGAGCCATCTCGGAGTCAAGATCGAGAATGGGAAGCGGGACTTTTCCAACGCCACCGAACTGGTGATCTTTGACAACGGCCCCTGGTGCCAGCAGGCGGTTCGGGAGATTAAGAACCTCGTCCAGCTTGGCTATCCCAAAGAGAAGATCCACTACTATCGAGGTGGTATGCAGTATTGGCAGATCTTGGGTCTGACCACTCTCAAACCGGAGTAGCGCTATGAGAAAGATCGTTGTGGCACTGATCATGGGGGGCCTTCTGGCCTGGGGAATGAGTGACAAGGAGCTTGCGATCAACATCAACCTCGCTGGAAAGCAGCGGATGCTCACCCAGCGAATGGCCAAGGATCTCCTCATGGTGGTGGCCGGCATTAAAAGCCAAGAGGCCAAAGAGGATCTGCGCTCGAGTATGGAGCTTTTTGATCGAACGATCAAGGGGCTCATGCAAGGGGACAAGGGCCTGGGACTGGTCGCCTCTAAGGAGCAAAATGTCCAGGAGCAACTCAAGAAGGTCTACTCCCTCTGGCTCCCCTTCAAGGAGCGGGTGGAGCGGATCCTCTCTGGCAACTACTCTAAGGAGGATGTGGCCTATATCAAGGAGCACGATCTAAAACTCTTGGAGGAGATGAACCGGGCGGTAGGCTTTTTGGTAGAAAGTGGCAAGGCCAGTAAGGCCCAAAAGGCCCAGGCCATCAACCTGGCTGGCAAGGAGCGGATGCTCACCCAGCGCATAGCCAAGGATTTGCTCTTGCTCCACCTCGATCCAAACTCCAAGGAGGCCAAAGCCGATTTACAAGAGAGCATGGCCCTCTTTGAGCGGATTCTCAAGGGGCTCCAGCATGGAGATAAGGAGCTTGGGCTGGCTCCAACCCAGGCTCCATGGATTGTGGCCGAGCTCCAGCGGGCCCAGGAGATGTGGGAGGAGTTTAAAGCCAGAGTTCAAAAGGCCAAGAGTAAGGAGGATTTAGCCAAGCTCATGGAGATGAGTGATGCCCTCTTGGCCCAGATGAACAAGATCACCAAGATGTACGAGGCCATCTACAATCGGCGCAAGAAGATTGCCTCCATCAACTCCATCGTCAACGAGTTCGTCGAGGAGAAGGAGGGGCAAAAGCATGTGATCAACCTGGCGGGCAAACAGCGGATGCTGACTCAAAAAATGAGCAAGGAGGCACTGCTTGCTGCTTTGAACCAGGGGAGTCAGCAGAACTTGGGCCAGTTGCGATCCGACATGGAGCTTTACGATCGGACCCTCCAAGGGTTCAAGAAGGGAGATGCCGAGCTTGGTTTGAGTGCCACCACCAACCCCGAGGTGCTTGCTGCCATCCAACAGGTAGAACAGCTTTGGAATCCCTTCAAAGAGCATGTAGAGCGCTTCCTAGCCCAGGGGAGCGTGAAGGATCTGGGCTATATCGTCGCAAAGAATGAGGAGCTCCTCAAGCGCTCCAACGATCTGGTCCAAACCTTCAAGAGGGCCTATCCCACCGAGGGTCTGATGGATGAGTCGCGCAGGGAGATCGTCGATATTGCCGGACGCCAGCGGATGTTGACCCAGAAGATGACCAAGGAAAAGTTGCTGGTTATGCTTGGAGTCAATCCCGAGGAGAACAAGCGTAAGCTCCAAGAGACCATTGCCCTCTTCGACCGCTCCCTTCACGATCTTATCCATGGCAACCAGGAACGCCTCCTGGCTAAGCCAAGTAACAAGGCCATTATCCAACAGTTTCGAAAGGTAGAGACCCTCTGGAAGCAGCTGAAGCCACTGTACGAGAAGGATCAACTCAGCGACGCGGAAAAAGAGTTGCTCATGAAGGGGAATGTCCTTTTGCTCAAAGAGATGGATAAAGCGGTAGTCTTGTGTGAAAGTGCGACGGAATATTGAGGAAAGGATTGGAATGAAAAGGATCTTGGCGGCCTGCTGGATCGTAGTAGCCCTCTTTGGTGCTACCAAAGAGGAAGATGAGATGGTGCTGGTGCGAATCACCAAAGATATTCCCTACATTTATGTCGATCACAAGGGGACCAAAATCAAGGTCATGCGCATTCAAGATCCCGGCCACCTTCTCCTGGATGACTATTCCAAGACTTCACGCCCCTGCCCTCCCTTTTGCATCCATCCCATTTCGGTGGACAAGCGGATTAAGACCATTGCTACGGTGGAGATGATCGAATTCATGCGGGATAAGGTCAATAGCGGCAAAGGATTCGTCATCGACGCCCGCCTCCCCCACTGGTATGAGCTGGAGACCATTCCCTCGGCCATCAACCTTCCCTTCACCCTCTTGGAAAAGGGGGACAAGGAGGTGGCCAAGAAGCTCTTCAAACTCTTTGGGATGGAGGTGAAGGCAGATGGAAGTTGGGACTTCTCCAAGGCCAAGGAGTTGGCGATCTTTTGCAATGGAGTCTGGTGTGACCAATCCCCAAGGCTCATACGCCAGCTCCTCAAATATGGCTATCCAGCCGACAAAATCCTCTACTATCGCAACGGGATGCAGGGGTGGAAGCTCCTGGGATTGACCACCGTTGTGGAAAAGGGGAAGGTCAAGAAATAACCTCGCGTAAAGGATGAACCATGAGAAAGATCAATAACACCATCGAAGAGGAGTTCAAGAAGTATGGAGCCGATGAGGACTTCTTCCAGGAGGAGGAGCATCGGCTCAAAGGGCATAAGGAGCAGAAGAAGGGGAGTCTCTTCTCCAAGTTGATATCCTTCCTCATCGCTTTGATCCTGCTCATCGTCTTCTTGATCTTGCTCAAGGTGGGCTATATGTTCTTTGTCAATCCCACCGCCTTCAACCAGCTTTTGGGCAAGGGAAATGGAAGCTCACTGGCCGCCACAGAGTCCTCTTCCTCCAGCGTTCTTGCAGAAGCGGCCAAGAGCATGAAGCAGGAAGAAAGGAGCTCGACGACTTCTACCATCGCTGCTACGAGTACCTCCTCCTCAAGTTCTTCAGCCTCTAGCCTGGCTCAAAACCAGAATCGAGAGACCTCTTCTCAATCCCAAGCCCAAAGCCAGCAAGAGAGCCAGCAACAGCCAGCAACTCAATCCCAACAGCTAGCCCAAACAGCAAACCAGAGCCAGGGCAAGGAGGGGGGAAAGGTAGCCCAAGATATCGGGGCCCAGCTGGCTCAAGTTATCTCCGAGGCCCAAAAGAGCCAATCCCAGCAAAAGAGTAGCGTTGTGCAAAGTAGTTCAGTGGCTACCACTGCTCCCTTGGCTTCCGAGAAGCTCCAGGAGATGAGTGATGAAGAGTTGGTGAAACTCCTTTTGACCCTCAAGCCGGACCAGTTGGAAAAGCTCGATGTCAAGGCCTTGTTGCTGCGAAAAAAAAAGGAGAGCGCTACCGCCAATCAAAACAGCAACTTAGCCAAGACCAAATACCTCAACAACCAGGCTATCATCACCAAGGAGCAAAAGGCCAAAGAGAGTGGAAACCTGGCCCAGGTCTCCAAAGAGCTCACCTCCCTCATCGCTCAGGTTGAGCAGCAAAAGCCCAAGCAGACCCAGAGCAAGAAGGAGAAGCAGTACTTCAAGAGCATCCAAAAGGAGCTGAGAACCCGGGAAAAGTCGATGCGATTTTACATCGTCAAGAAGGGGGATAGCCTCTCCAAGATTGCCAAGATGGTCTATGGTCGAGCGAGCGATTACATCAAGATCTACGAAGCCAATCAGGACATCATCTCCGATCCCAGACTGATCTATCCTGGCCAGAGACTGCGTATCCCAGAACTATAAGCAGGATCGTTGCGAAACAAGTTCATCATTACGATCACCGACATCCATGGCTCCCGGCAATACACCCTCAGCAAACTGGTCAAGCGGCTCCTCCTCTGGCTCATCGCCCTGGTAGCCCTGACCATCTGGGGCAGCTACTCGTTGAGTCAGTATTTGAGTGAACGGCTCAAGGAGATGGAGCGCCGGGAGGGGGCCTTGCTCCAAAAACAGCTCGCCCTAGTCCAAGAAAATAGCGACCTCATCGCGGAAAAGCGTCGTCTCGAAGAGCTCAACCGCCGCCTTCTCCAGCGCCAACAAGAGCTCATCCAACAAAATGAGGCCCTCCAGCGCTCTATCCAGGAACAGCACGAGGCCCTTGCCTCCTTGAATCAGCAGCTCCAGGAGGTGGAGCGCATCCTTGGGATTGAAGGGGGAGAGGGGGAGCTCAACAGCTCCCAGACCTCTTCGATGGCGGCTCTCCTCCAGAGCAAGATGCAAAAGATCAAGCGGCGCAGCCACGAAAATCTCCAGACGGTCACCTCCTTGACAAAACGGGAGCGCAAGCTTCTAGAGCGGAGCATTCCCACAGGCCGCCCCGTCAACTATCGGCGGGTTTCAGCTCGATTTGGCTATCGGAACCACCCCATCTACGGGAGGAAGATGTTTCACTTTGGCATCGATCTCGTCGCTCCCAGAGGGACTCCTATCTTCGCCCCTGCCGATGGAGTGGTCTTCTTCCGGGGAGTCAAGAAGGGCTATGGCAAGTTTCTCCTCCTTATGCACCCCTTCGGTTTTTCCACCGCCTATGGCCACTTGAGCAAGATCGTCGTCAAACAGGGGGAATTTGTCCATAAAGGGGAGCTCATCGCCTATGTGGGCAATACTGGGCGCAGTACTGGCCCCCACCTCCACTACGAAGTCCGCTACCTCTCCTACTGGCTCGATCCGGCCAAGTTCATCCACTGGCGCAAGGAGCCCTTTGCTAACTTCAAACGGATCGATAAGGTCGATTGGCAGGGACTCTTGCGCCTCTTGCGCAAACGCTACTACCTTTCGGAGCGCGTCGGCGGCTAGCTACTTGAAGAAGAGGCTTCCGATTCGGACCATGTTGGAGCCACACCGGATGGCAAGCTCGAAGTCGTTGCTCATGCCCATGGAGCAGAGGGTAGCGCCGTGGGGTTTGAGGGCCTCGTAGATCTTGTAGGTGGTCTGGAAGCTCTCTTCGATGCGCTTCGTATCCTCGGTATGGGCTCCGATGGACATGACCCCCTGCAAGTCGATATGGGCCGTCTCCTCAATGATGCGCAAGTAGGTATCATAGGCCTCTTCGGGACTCACCCCGGCTTTGGTTGGCTCCCGAGCGCTGTTGATTTGGAGGAGGGCCGATACCTTCTTCCCCTTGGCCGCGAGCCGTTTGTCCAGCTCCTTGGCCAGTTCCAGGGAGTCGAGGGAGTGGATGAGCCATGGATCTAGGTCGATGAGTCGGTTGATCTTGTTCTTTTGCAATCGCCCGACAAAGTGCCATTCGATGGGAAGCTCCTCTAGGGCTTCGACCTTGTGGTGGAGCTCTTGGACTCGATTCTCTCCAAAGGCCCGCTGTCCCAACTCGTAGAGGAGGGCTACTTCGGCTGGGGTCACATACTTGCTGATGGTAACGATGTGGACGATATGGTGTTCACTCCGCTCAATCCGCGCCTTTTCCACCCGCCAGACGATCTCGTCGAAGTTGGCTCGCAAACGGTACTTATCCACCATAGGCTCCTATCAATCGGTTGATGTCGTTGTAGAGTCCCAGCCCCATAAGGGCGATGAGGAAGATCCAACCAGCTAGGGTGAGGCGATAGAGGACCTCTTGATTGGGGGGCCGTCGGGCAATCCACTCGTAGAGGTTGAAGAGAATATGCCCCCCATCGAGAGCTGGAATTGGGAGGAGGTTGAGAATGGCGAGGTTGACCGAGATAAGGGCGGTCAGGCTCAAGAGGGCCACCAGACCGACCTGGGAGGCTTTGGCGGTCACATCCATAATGGTGATGACCCCGCCAAGCTCTTTGGCTGGGATGGCCCCTTCCACCATCTTCTCAATCCCTTTGACGATGAAGAGGCTGGCATCGATGGTCTTTTGCCATCCGATTCGAAGGGCTTCGAGTAGAGAATAGCGGATGGTGGTGGTCTCTCCCCCAGGAGAGATACCCAACATGGGTCGCTGAACTTCCTCCCCAAAGATGTTACGGCTTTTCATCCTCTTTGGGGTGATTGTAAGCTGGACCATCTCCCCTTGGCGCTCAATGAGTAGGCGTAACGGAGTGCCTTGGCTCTTGGCGATGGTGTGGCTGAGTTGGCTCCAGGTTTGGATGGGCTTCCCATTGATGGCGACGATCCGGTCGCCCGGCCGTAGGCCTGCCTCTTGGGCTGGAGAGTTGGGGAGGATCTCGCCGATCCTGGGAGTGAGCTCCTCAAGGCCGATGAGGGCGATGGCGGTGTAGAGGAGGAAGGCGAGGAAGAAGTTGGCAAAGGGGCCAGCAAGCAAGATGATGATCCGCTGCCATGGGGGTTTGGCATTGTAGCTGTCTGGATCGTCACTCCGTTTAAGGGGATCCAGGTCGTCTTGCCCCTTCATCTTCACATAGCCTCCAAGGGGGAAGGCACTCAGGGCCCACTGGGTACCGCAGCACTCCTTGCTGGCCAGGATGGGGCCAAAGCCGATGCTAAAGCGCTCCACCTTGACCCCAAAGGCCCTGGCGGCTGTAAAGTGGCCTAGTTCGTGGATGAAGATCAAGAGGGAGAGAACCAGGAGAGCGGTGAGGATTCCCATGGATTACACCTTCAAATAGGCCCGGATATATTCGTACCCGCTATAAAGGGTCAAAACCACGGCAAGCCAGAGGAGCCAGGTGCCTCCAGGCCAATTCATGATCAAGAAGCCGATGGCTACCATCTGGACGATCGTTTTGATCTTCCCTGTCATGGAGGCAGCTACCTCCAGTCCCTTAGAGGCCGCCGAAACCCGGAGCCCCGTGATGAAGAACTCCCGGGTTAGGATGAGATAGACCGCCCAGGGATCGGCTCTGCCAAGCATCATCAATCCCAAGAAAGCCGCAAGGGTGAGCATCTTGTCGGCTAGCGGATCGAGGATCTCCCCCAAGGTCGTCACCTGGTTGAGCTCCCTGGCGATGAAGCCGTCGAAAAAGTCGGTAATGGAGGCAAGTACGAACAAGAAGGCGGCCCAATAGTCGAGCCAGGTGGGATGGACTCCTGGGAAGAGATCCCGATTGACCAGGAGCAAGAACATGAGGGGAGCGATAAGAAGCCGAACGAGGGCGAGGAGGTTGGGGATGTTGAGATTAGCACCCATTAGCTAAAGCTTGTCCCCCCATCGACGACGAGGGTTTGTCCCGTGATCCATTGGGCATCGTCGCTGCAGAGAAACCAGCAGGCTCCGGCGAGATCTTCCGGAGTGCCCATCCGTCCTAGGGGGCTGCGTTCGATGGTGGCCTGGCGCACCTCTTCGTAGTTGGGGAAGGCCCGGAGGGCGTCGGTATCGATAGGACCTCCACTCACGGCGTTGACCCGGATCCCCTTGGGGCCAAGCTCCTTGGCAGCATATTTGACCATGGTCTCCACCGCCGCTTTGGAGCTACCATGGCCAGCGTAGTTGGGGGTGTAGATGAGATTTCCCGTGGAGCTCATGGTAAGGATCACTCCTCCACCCCGCTGCTCCATCCGTTTGGCCGCCTCTTGGGCCCCGACGACGAAGGCCAGGACCGTAGCGGTGTAGATGTTGGTAAGTCCCTTGGGGCGAAGACGCATGAAGGGGGCAAATCCCCCGACCACAGGGCGTCCGGAGATAATGGCGTTGGAGATGAAAAAGTCCACCCCTCCAAAGTCCTGGTCGATCTGGCGAAAGAGCTCTTTATAGCCCTCGGGCTGGAGGATATCGAGCTGGTAGGCCTTGGCTTTGACTTTGTAGCGGGTGTGGAGCTCCTGGGCGATCTCTTGGGCCAGGGCTTGGTTGGAGTTGTAGGTGAAGGCTACATGGACCCCCTCTTTAGCGAAGCGCTCCACGATGGCGCGACCGATCCCCCGGGTCCCTCCGCTGAGTACGAGTACCTTTTCCATCAGAGCCGCACCTCGTATTTTTGGACGACCTCTTCGATCTTGGCCATATGGTCTCGGCTTGGGGGGGTCAGGGGGAGTCGATATTCCAGGGTCTCAAGGAGTCCGGCAATATACATAGCCGCCTTGATGGGGATCGGATTGCTCTCGATGAAGAGAACCTTGTTGAGGTCGAAGAGCTGATCGTTGATCGCCTTGGCTGTATCGAATTGACCTGCAAGGCCAGCGTGGATGAGCATACTGATGCGATCTGGGAGCAAGTTGGCGCTCACGCTGATGGCCCCCATCCCTCCATTGGCGATGATGGGGTAGTTGATGGCGTCGTCCCCGCTGATGACATAAAGTTCCGGCTCCTTGGCCAAAAGCTCCACGGTCCGCTCAATGGAACCGGTCGCCTCCTTGATCCCATAGATGTGGGGGAACTCTCGAAAGAGGCGAAAGACGGTTTGGGGGGTAATGTCGACGCCTGTGCGGCTTGGGACATTGTAGAGTAGGATCGGGATCTCGACGGCCTGGGCAATCGCCTTGTAGTGCTGGTAGAGGCCCTCTTGAGTCGGTTTGTTGTAGTAGGGGGCAACGGAGAGGATGGCGTGGGCTCCGGCCCTTTGGGCGAAGGTAGCCAGCTCGATAGCTTCGGCTGTGGAGTTGCTCCCCGCCCCGGCCATAACCTTGGTCTCGCTCCCTTTGCAAACCTCGATGGCGATCTCAATACAGCGTTTGTGTTCGTCGTGGGAGAGGGTAGCGCTTTCTCCAGTCGTACCCACCGGGACCACCACATCGATTCCCTGGTCGATTTGGCGTTGGATGAGCTGGGCGTACTTGGCTTCGTCGATCTTGCCGTTGCGAAAGGGAGTAATGAGGGCGGTCATTGCCCCTTTGAGTCTATTCATCACGATCCTTTCTCAAGATCACGGTGGTGGCATTGTCCAGGGTGAAGTAGCGCCGGGCTACCTCCTGGAGATCTTTTACCGTTAGTTTATCAATATTTTCCTCATAAGTTAAGAGGGGCTTGAGGTCCCCTTTGGCCAGATAGGCGCCAAAGAGATTGGCCACATCGCTGGAGTTTTCGAGGGAGAAGATAAAATCGGCCTTGGTATTGACCTTGATCTTCTCCAGCTCGGCTTTGTCGATCTTTCCGGCTCGAAGGCGTTCGATGAGCTTCCAGAGCTCCTCCTCCACCTCTTCAGCCCGCACTCCTGGGTTGGCTACGGCCAGGAAGATGAAAAGGCCCGGATCTTTGAGGTCCATGCTATAGGCATAGACCTGGTTGACCAGTTTGCGCCGATCCACCAGCTCCTTGTAGAGCCATCCGCTCTTACCCCCGCTTAAAAGTTCGCTAATGGCTCCAAGGGCGACCTGGTCTGGGCTCTGAAAGTTGGGGGTGTGGAAGGCGATGGCTACCATCTCGACCTCGCTCTCCCGTTTGAGTTCGATCCGCTTGGGCCCATCCTGTTTGGGTTCGACCTGGTGGGGTTGGGGGATGGGGCAGCAGTTTGGAATCTGGCCAAAGTGCTCTTCTACCCGCTGGAAAACCTCCTGGGGTTCTACATCTCCAACCACGAGGACAATGGCATTTTGGGGTTGGTAGTAGGTCTTGTGGAAGGAGCGGATATCTTCGATCTTCCAGTGGAGAATATCCCCCATGAACCCGATGGGGGTCCAGTGGTAGGGGTGGTAGATGAAGGCGTTATTGAAGAGGCGAAAGTAGAGGTAGCCCATTGGATTGTTGTCCACCCGCCAGCGCCGCTCCTCGGCTACTACCTCGCGCTCGGTGCGAAACTCCTCTTCGTCGAGTTTGAGGTTGGCCATAAGTTCGGCAAAAAGCCAGAGGGAGCGATCCAAGTTGCGCTTGGCGCTCTTGATGAAGTAGTGGGTATAGTCGAATCCCGTCGAGGCGTTGTCGACCCCGCCAAAACTCTTGACGATCCGGTCGAACTCTCCGGCTTTGAGGTTCTTCGTCGATTTGAAGTTGAGGTGTTCGAGCATGTGGGCGATCCCCGTCTTGCCCAGGACCTCGTTGCGGCTTCCTACCTTGTAGATGATGTCGGTGGTGATCACCTGGCTCCCACGGTTCATCGGAATGACAACTACCTGCAATCCGTTAGCCAGACGTTTTTCATAGTAGCGTGGTAGACTCGTTCCCATAAGCACTCCCCCTACGAGTAAAAGTGTGAGCAGGTATCGGATCATCGCTTAGCTCCTATGGCATCTTGGATGGTGGCATATCCGTCTTGACGCAAGAGGGCGGCGAGTTCCTGGTTCATGGTGCGTACAAGGGGCGGTCCTCCATAGATGAAGGGGGTCAGGAGTTGGACGAGGCTTGCTCCAGCCAGGATGCGCCGGTAGACCTCCTGGGCACTCTCGATCCCCCCCACACTCACGAGGATCCCCTTACCGAAGAGCTCCTTGGCGATGGCCTCGAAGATCTGGAAACTCCGCTCCCGGATAGGGGCTCCGCTAATCCCCCCGAAGCTTCGTGCCCCTGGCAGAAGGGAGTAGTCGGTGGAGGTATTGGTGGCGATGATCCCCGCTCCTCCCGATTCGATGGCCAGGGCACACAAGTCCACGGCCTGCTGGGGGGAGAGATCCGGAGCGATCTTGAGGAGAATGGGGGTATCGGTCAAGTCGCTGGCCATAGTGAAGAGCTCGCGGATGAAACGCTCATTTTGAAGGTCCCGCAGCCCTGGAGTATTGGGGCTGGAGAGATTGACTACGAGGTAGTCGGCTAGAGGGGCGAAGAGCTGGATGAGGAGGCGATAGTCGTGAAGAGTTTGATCGGGTGGGGTCTCTTTGTTCTTGCCGATATTGACCCCAAGGGGGAAGGAGCGGGACCGAAGCCGCCTCAAGCGGGCGGCGATTACATCGGCCCCATCGTTGTTGAACCCCATGGCGTTCTGGAGGGCCCGGTATCGGGGGTAGCGAAAGAGTCTGGGACGGGGGTTGCCGATTTGAGGGCGCGGGGTGATAGTCCCCACCTCAACGAAACCGAATCCTAGGGCGTGGAGGCTCGGGGCCATGGTCCCATTCTTGTCGAAACCGGCCGCAAGGCCAATTGGATTGGGGAAGGTGCGCCCGAAGAGCTCTTGGGAAAGGATCTCCTCCTGGACGAGGAACCGCTTTTCCAGGAGGTGGAGTAGGGGTGGGAGGAAGGTTGCCAGCTCCAGGAGAAGTTCCACGGCGTGGTGGGCCGTTTCGGGATCGAGACGAAAGAGGAGGTTGCGAATTCGTTGGTACTCCATAGCGCTCCTTTTGGGCCACAATTGTACCATTTTTCCCTAACAAAGCCTCCGGTCGATCTTGGTCTGGTAGTCGGTGATGTAGCCCATGAGCTCCTTGTAGCAGTGGAAGAGGGCCTCCAGGGAGGGGAGTTGCCGCCAGTAGATAACCAGATCCATCACCCCAGTGGTTTCGTGGAGCTCTCCATACTCGGCGATGGTCTGGAAGATCTGCTCCTGGTTGACCCGGCTCTTCTTGGCTAGGCGTAGGTAGGAGCGCAGGGTAATTCCCTCCTCTTGCTCCAGACTTCCCCCCATGGTGGAGGTGGTAAAGATACTAAAGGTCCTGTTGACCTGGGGGGCCTTTTCCAGAATGGTGTCGATGATCTGGTAGAAGTCGCTGACCCTACTCCCCTCGATGACGATGGTCAAATCTTTGGGTCCGAGGGACTTGTAGATCGTTGCCCGGTGGAACTTGGGGGAGTGGGAGTGTAAAATGGCGGCAATCTCCTGGATCGCTCCTGGGAGATCTTTGTACCCACTCATGAGGGAGCGTGGAGAGACTCCTGAGATGTAGTGGCTCTTTTCCAGCTCTACATTGGCGATGAGGTTGAAGGGACCATCCCCGCTGCCGACAATGGGGGGTGCAATCTCCATGAGGACGATTTTGCTATCGAAGTAGAAGAGCCGTTTCTCTTGGGCCTTAGCTACCTGGGCAAACTCCTCTTGGAGGTCGATGTTGTTGGCCCTGGGATGGAGATAGGCGAAGTCGTAGATTCCGTAGGCCACCCAGCTGGTCGGGGCTCCGGAGAGGAAGTGCTCTTGCAGGGTGGCAAGGAAATCGTGGCAGATAGCGGTGTGGGAGGGGAGCTTGTTGCAGTAGTCCTTGCGGACCTTGCGTAGGATGAGGACTTGGGTTTTTGGGGGGTTGGATTGGAGGTAGTCGATTTTAGAGACGTATCGATGGATGAGGCGGCGAAACTCTCCTTTGTGGGGGACCATATCGTGGTGGGGGTGGCGCTCGAAGAGGTGGAAACGCTGATCCCAGAGCCGGTTGAAGATGGCCAGAATGGTCTCGTCGTAGTCGAGGTCGATATGGTTGGGGATATCGCTGGTTATGATGGTCTCATAGAGTTGGGAGAGGTAGTTTTGGACGACGCTGTAGGTGGAGTAGTAGTTGGGGAAATTGGTGCGAAAGAGCTCTTCGAAGCCCCCAGGGGGGGAGTGGTCGCTGGCTAAGGGCATGATCAAGTCGACGGCCCTTTGCATTTGGGCGTGGAGTTCTCGTTCCTGGGGGGTTTGGAGCTTCTCTTCGTGGAGGGAGAGGAGGAGCTGGATACGCAAGAGGTTGTGTTCCCGCTTGGAGGAGAAGAACCAGTCGTTGGGGCGCAGAGAGTAGCTTTGGATCTTATGGGCCCCCATCCCCTCCCGGGGGGCCTCCCGCTCATAGATGATCTCTAGGAAATCCCTGGCCGTTCCCTCTCCCAAGAGGTTGTGGAAGAGGGTGTAGAGGTAGGATGGTCCATGGAGGCGATAGGCGGCCATATCGGCGAAGATGTCGGTGGAGAGCTCATTGATAATCCACTCGTAACCAAGGATATCCCCGATCTCCTGGACGAGATAGTTGGAATGGTCCTCGAAGAAGGTGCGCAAGAGGGCTCGAAACTCCTCATAGGCATCTTTGTAGCGGTAGTAGGAGCGGCGCTTCTTGATGGGGAGGGAGATGAGCTCATGGGTGATGGCTGGGATGAGGAGAGGGAGTTCGTAGTACCAGTAGGGAAGCTCGATGTAGTCGCTCAAGTTGGTATAGGTGTAGTTGGTCCGTTTGATCTCCCGATTGCGCAAGATCTTGTAGCGGAATTCGCTGTTATAACTCCACCCCAGGACGATCCGGTTGGAATCGGAGCCCTTCTGGTAAATTTGGAAGTTGATATCTTGAAAGAGGTTGTCCAGGAAGATCATGAGCTCGTTACTCGAGTAGCGCCGCCCAAAGAAGGTGGGGTAGGGGAGGTATTGGTTGAGCATCTCCCCGAAGAGCTGGTTCATCTTGGTGTAGAGGGCCTCGATGGTGGAGAGCATCTCCTCGATCTCGATCCGAATGTAGTCGTAGATGAGGATAAACTCCAGATCGACCCTGCTCTTGGCGGTGTGGTAGCTACTCAGTTGTCGGAGATTCTCGATCCGCCCATAGAGGACATCGATATCGTAACGGAGCTTTTGGATATTCTTCTTGCTTGGATTCTCTCGCTCCTGTTCGTAGCCATAGAAGTAGTCCAGGATGTTCCCGATAAACTCCAGCTCTTTCGTGATGATGAGGAGTTCCTCTTGCTGGAGGAGTCGCAAACTCTTCTTGATGGTCTCTTCTCCCCTCATTGCCCAATACCCTTTTCGAGAAGATGGATGACCCCTTGCTCTTGGAGCCTTTCGATGAGGCGATCGACCGGGGATTTTTGCAAGATGATGCTAAAAATTGTCAAGTAGAGGACCATGAAGAGGGAGACAAAGATATTGACCACATTGTTCCGCCCAGCCCGGTCCAACTTGCCAAAGAGGATGAAACGCTCGAAGGCTCGGGAGCTGTTGAGGGTGAGGAAGCTTTCCGATTTGGTGTCGTAGATCTCGATGAGGAAGTTCTTGTCCAGGAAGAGGAGGACCTTTTGGCGCTGGTTGGGGCCTTTGAACTTGATGGAGAGGCGGCGGAAGAGGCGGTCGATCTGCCAGAGGTAGTATTTAGGGTTGAGGAGGGTGTTGATATGGTAGAGCATGGAGATGTAGAGGATGGTGAGGAAGATGGTGGCCAGGATCATCTTGGTGACATTCTCGTAGTAGGGAAACTCCATGGAGTCGAGGATGAAGAGGGTGATGGCAAAGGCAATGGCACTGAGCACTATGGCGAAAAGGGGGAGGGTGGCCCAGAGTTGGACCTTCTCGAACTCGTGGGCGTACCAGAAGTGGATGAGCCGGATGAAGGCCCGTTTGATCTGGATGAAGCCCTCTTCCTCTTGGCTTTTGGGGGCGATGAGGGGAGTGATGAGGAAGAAGATCTGGCCCTGGAGCTTGGGAACCCTCTTTTGAAGGAGGAGGAAGCGGTCTGTGCGGTTGGTATAGAGGTCGTGGTTGAGGAGGGTGTAGGTTTGGAATTTGAAGATCTTGGTGAAGAAGCGATCGAGATGGTTGTAGGCAAAGACCAAGAGGAGGTAGGGGATGGCGACGAGGATGAGGAGGTAGGAGAGCAGGAGGAGGGTGTTGGGCTCTTGGGAGGGGTCGAGGGCGGGGTAGAGGAAGGCGTCGATGAGGATGGTGGCGGCTAGAGCTAGGGAGAAAAGCCATAAGCGTCCCCGGATACCGATGAGATTGGCGGTACGTAAAATCGAGTCGAGGCTGAAGAAGATGAGCAAGATGGCAAGGGATTTGACGACGAGCCAGAAGGTAATGGCCCGGTGGAAGAGGTCGATCAGGATGGCAAATTCGATGAGGAAGTAGAAGAGGCCAAAGAGGAGAGGGGCAGGGCGGAGGATTCTCCCTGGATCTTTCTGGGATTCTGGAACCAGTTGGACGAGCCGTTTGCCCGCAATCATCGGGGCATCTTGTAGTCGTTGATCTCAAAGATGTTGACGATGCGCTCCGAACCTCCATCCAGCTGGTTCTGGAGCAACCCCTTGAGGGGTTTGCGAAACCCCCGCAAATAGCCGTAACGCCGCTTGTGGGCAAGGAGAAGCTCATTCCCTTTGCGTTTGAGATAGATCCTGCGCTTGGACACCTGATCCTCCTGTGGATCGATTATTTTCTATTATACCAAGTCTCCTTTGGCGCAGGAGTTGGAGGTAGAGGGGGCAATTGGCTGCAAGCTCCTTGGGGCTCCCGTGGCAGCGGATGCGCCCTTGCTCCAGGACGAAGATCTCGTCGACGAAGGTGATGGCGGGGAGGTTGTGGGAGATGATGATGAGGATCCGATCTTTGGCCACTTGTCGGAGGGTTTGAAGGATCGCCTCCTCACTGGGGCGGTCCAGGGCACTGGTGGCCTCGTCGAAGATGATGATCTGGGAGTCCTTGTAGAGGGCTCTGGCGATAGCGATGCGTTGGCGCTGTCCTCCACTCAAGTTGGCTCCCCCTTCTTGAATCGGCGTTTCGATTCCCTGGGGAAGCTTCTGGACAAACTCCCAGGCCCGGGCCCCTTTCAAGGCGGCGATAACCCGCTGGGGATCGTATACGTGAGAACCGGCCACATTGGAGGCGATAGTTCCCTGGAAGAGGTAGATGCGCTGGGTTACAAGGGCGATCTTACGCCGCAAATCGCGGATATCGTAGGTGCGAAGATCGGCGCCATTGAGGAGGATTCGCCCCTTCGTAGGGTCGTAGAAGCGCAGCAAGAGGGCGACGATAGAGCTCTTGCCACTCCCACTGGGGCCGACGAGGGCGTAGCTTTTGCCCCGATGGAGCTCCAGGTCGATATCGGTGAGGGCTTGATCCTCTCCATACTGGAGGGTTACCCCTTGGAACTGGATGGTGGTCACCTCCTCGATCTTCTTGGTTCCATTGGCCATGGGGGAGCGCAACTGGATGATGGCGAAGATCCGCTCGGCAGCTGCTAGAGCGTCTTGGAGCTGGTTGTGGATGGAGGCAACCCGTTTGATGGGGGAGTAGAGCATGAAGAGGGCGGTCATGAAGGAGAAGAATGCCCCCGTGCTCATATGGCCAGCGAGGACCTCACTCCCTCCCACATAGATGACGATAGCTACGACGATGGCTCCCAGAACCTCCATGAAGGGGCTTACGAAGTTGTTGATGCGGATCTGCTTCATTGTGAGGTGGAAGAACTCCCGATTGTGGTGCTGGAAGCGTTCCAGTTCAGCCTCTTCCCTAGCTTCGGCCTTGACGAGTTCAATGTTGTTGAAGAGCTCGGTCAAATGGGTGGTCAGATCGGAGATCTTCTCTTGGGAGCGGTGGGAGGCTCGCCGCATCCCCTTGGCCAGACGGGAGAGGGGGTAGAGGGCGAGGGGCATGATGAAGAGGAAGTAGAGGCTGAGCTTAGGGCTTTGGTAGATGGTCACCCCCACTAAAGCGACGATGGTCAAGGATTCTCGCAAGAGATCGGGGAGGAGGTTGGCCACCACATTCTTGATCCGGTTGATGTCGTTGGTGAGTCGGCTGATGAGCTGGCCCGAGGGTTGTTGGACAAAGTAGCCATAGGGCATGGCCAAAATGGCCTGGAGCATCTCTTCCCGAAGGCGGCGGATGATATCGTGGCCAATGTACTCGGTGTAGTAGACCTGGACATATTTGCCAAAGCCCTTGAGGAAGTAGAGGAGGATCACCAGGGGCGGGAGGATCCGGAGCATCGTTTCGTCTTGCTCGATGAAGATCTCGTCCAGGATCGGCTTGACGAGGTAGGCGGAGGCTCCGGTGCCAATGGCTGCAGCGATCATTCCTCCAATGGCTAGGGCGAACTTCCCCTTGTACTCCAGGAGGTAGGGGAAGAATCGGGCGATGAGGTTCAAATCCGCTCCCAGAAGGTTCCTTGGGGGGTGTCCATCAGCGCGATTCCCATCTTGGCCAGGTGGTCCCGGATCGCATCGGCTCGTTGGAAGTCTTTGGCCTGCTTGGCTTGGTGGCGCTCTTCAATGAGGGCTTCCACCTTGGCCCGGGTCTCCTCATCGACGCCAAGTTGGAAGTAGTGGAAGGGATCCTTCGTCCCGATGCCAAGGAGCTCTCCTAAAAAGGCGATGTTGGCGGCAAATTTCCTCTTCATCCCCCGATCCTTAGGATTCTGGTCGAGGCGTTCATTAGCCTCCTTGATGAAGCCATCCATCACGGCGAGGGCCTTGGAGATGTTCAAATCGTCTCCTAGAGCGTGGAGCATCGCCTCCTTAAAGGAGGGCTCCACTTGAGTCGGCTTGATCCCATAGAGCCGCTTCTTCAGCCGGTAGAGCCGATCGAGGCGTCGCTTGGTGGCAAGGAGATCCTCCTCGTTGAAATTGAGATCCAGCCGGTAGTGGGTGGAGAGGAGATAAAAGCGCAAGATCTCCCCGTCATAGATCTGAAGGGCATCTTTGACGAAGAAACTGTTTCCCAGACTCTTGCTCATCTTCTCCCCGCTGATGGTGACGAATCCATTGTGAAGCCAGTAGCGCGCCAACTTCTGGCCGCAGGCACAGCGGGTCTGGGCCGATTCATTCTCGTGATGGGGGAAGAGGAGGTCGGCTCCCCCTCCGTGGATGTCGATCTGGTAGGGGGATTCGTGGTAGGCCAGATACTTGTCGATCATGGCGCTGCACTCGATATGCCATCCTGGCCGTCCAGGTCCAAAGGGGGAGTCGAAGCAGATATCCTCTGCCCCCTTGCAAGCCTTCCACAAGGCGAAATCGGCTGGATTGCGCTTGTGGGGGTCTGGCTCGATCCGGTGAAGCCGCTCCTCGTCGCAGCGGTGGGAGAGGGTGCAGTAGTCTCGATCTTTGGAGGTGTCGAAGTAGATATCCCCTTGAGGGGTGCGGTAGGCGATTCCTCGATCCAGGAGGGCTTGGATGAGTTGGAAGATCGCATCGAGACTCTCGGTTGCCCGGGGCTCCAGGTCGGCAGGCAAGACGCCAAGGGCCGCCATGTCCTCCTTGTAGCGTTGGATGTAGTCCTGGGTCAGCTCTTGGAGGCTGCGACCACTCTCTTGGACCTTCTTGATGATCTTGTCGTCGATGTCGGTAAAGTTCTTGACAAAGGTGACCCGATAGCCCATAGCGGTGAGGGTTCTCCTGAGCAGATCGAAGACGATGGCGCTCCTGGCATGGCCCAAGTGGGCATCGTCGTAGACGGTGGGGCCGCAGACATAGATACGCACCTGGCCCGGTTGGATCGGTTGGAACGGGAGTAGAGCCTTTTGGGAGCTATCGAAGAGTTGCATCGATCAGCCTTTGTACGAGGGTGAGGATTCCAGCCTCGAGGGCTAGGGCGATGAGTAGATATATAGCAAATCTATCTTTTAAAAGAGCTAAAAAGCGGTGCCACCCAAAAGCGCGTACCAGGAGGAGGAATTGGACGGCTCCGCTCAAAGAGGAGGCCAGGGCCAGACCGGCCCCTTGGAGGGGGGTGATGAGGATGAGGGAGAGGAGGAGGTTGGCTCCAAGGGAGATGGTGGCGATTTTGGCGGCCTCCTTCTGACGGCCATGGGCATAGATCCAAAGGGCAAAGAGTTTCCCCAGGCCGAAAAAGAGGAGCCCTACCAGGTACATCTGGAGGATCTGGGCGGTGGCTATGGTGTCGGCCCGGGTGAAGTTACCCCGCTCGAAGAGGAGGGCGACGATTTGAGGGGCAAGCAGAATACCTCCCAGGGCCGAAAGGGCAAGCAGACTCGTGAGGAGCCAAAAGGTGCGCTGGATCGCCTGGAAGGCCCGTTCCTCGGCTCCCTGGGCAATGGCTTTGGAGATGGAAGGGAAGAGGGCGGTTGCCGTGGCGATGGCGAAAAGGGCCAAGGGGAGCTGGAAGATCCTGTTGGCGTAGTAGAGGTAACTGATGGTTCCAGCTGCTAGGAAGCTGGCAAGCCATGTATCGAGGAAGGCCCCAAGCTGGGCGGTGGAGTTCCCCCAGATGGCTGGGAGGAAGTTGGCGAAGAATGTGGCAAGATCCCTCCAGGGCCATGGCCCGGTGATCAGTTTGCCCAAGGCTTTGAGGAAGGGGGCAAGAAGGCGGTAACGGGCCAGGGCGATGAGGTGCAGGAGCAGTTGCAATCCCCCTCCCACTAGAACCGCTAAGCTCAAGGCCAAGAGGATCCTCTCTTTGGGAGCCTCCCTCCAGAGGAGGAGGGCCGTGATGAGGGCGAGGTTGAGGAGGGCAGTGGCGAAAGCCGTGGTGGCGAAGTGCTCCTTGTAGTGGAGCAGGGCCGAAAGGAAGGTTGTGGCGAAGATGAGGGGAAGGTAGTAAAAAGTAATGGCCACGTAGGGGGCGGCTTGGCGGATAAGCTCTTCGTCGAATCCGGAGGCGATCAACCTGGTGCAAAAGGGGGCGAAGAGGGTGACCAGAAGGGAGAGGAGGAGGGTGGTGGCCAGGAGAATGGTGAAGATGGCCGCAGCAAAAAGGAGGCGCCTCCTGGTCCTGGAGAAGGCGGGTAGGAAGGTTTGGGCGAAGGCTCCCTCCGCGAAGATGCGGCGGAAGAGGTTGGGAAACTTGAAGGCGACGAAGAAGATGTCGCTATAGATGTTGGCCCCGAGGATCTGGGCGGTGAGGAGGTCCCGGATGAGGCCGAGGATCCGGGAGGTGAGGATTCCAAAGGTGTTGGTAAAGATCTTTGCCACCATGCTAGAGCCTTGGGGGGTGGATGAAAATACTCAAGCCAAGAGCCCCAGCAAGGAGGCAAATAGCTCCGAGGTAGAGGCCTTCATAGCCGATGTGGGGCAAGAGCCATCCCCCTAGGGGAGCCAAGAGGAGGGTCACGGTGGCGCTGGTGCTTTGAAGGGCGATGTAGATGGGGCGTTTGGCTGGAGGGGCCATGGCCAATAGGAGGTTGGTCGCACCGATTCGAAAGCCATCGATTCCCATCCCCACAAGTGCAAAGGCCAAGGTGAAGCTCCACCATGTCTGGTTGGTCAGGGGGATAGAGAAGGCGGCGATGAGGAGCAGGAGGGCCAGACGCAAGATGGTCCCATAGGCCGGGGCCAGCCGTTTGTAGAAGAGGTTGGCCACCAGAGCCCCGCCCATTTGTACCGTGGTCAATCCCCCCACCATCCATCCACTCAGCTGGAAGGTCTCTTGGGCGTGGAGGATCGTGAAGTTGAGGGGAAGGAGGAAGCCGTAACCCAGGGTGATGGTAGCCAGATGGAGGCGTAAAGTGCGCTCTTGGGCGACGAGGGTGGCGAGATGAGCGAGGAATTGGGCAAGGGAGGACTCTTTGGGATTGATCTCCCTTTTGGGGGGTTCGTGAATGGTGGCAAAGGCCAGGAAGCCGATGGCCATGAGGAGGGCGCTGGTGGTAAAGAGGAGGCCGTAGTTGGTAGGTGGGGGGAGGAGGGAGAGAAGGAGACCGGTGAGCAGACCGCTGAGCATCGATCCCAGGGCGCTAAAGAGCTGGCGGTTGGCCATGGTGCGTCCCCGCTGGGTTGGGTCGAAGAGCTTGGCCAGGAGCTCTTGGAAGTAGACCATTCCAAAGCCGGCCGAGAGGCTAAAAAGGGCTAGCGCTGCCCCCATGATCACCAGGACCACGGTGGGATCCGGGATGGTGAGGATGGCTATCCCTATGACCAGCCAACTAGCAAATCGGATGAGGAAGACCCGGCGCAATCCCGGAAGGACAAGGGGGCGCTCCTGGGTCCAGAAGGCTGCAAATATTGGAACCAGCAAGGCACCACTGCGCAAAATCCCTCCAAAGAGGCCCACTAACGTGGGGCTCCCACCGAAGTGTTGGACGATGAGGGGAAGGGTTGTGGCTGGCTCGGCGATGGCCATAGCCATGGAGAGGAAGAAGCCGTGGAGTACATTCTTGCGGTTGTTGGTGGGATAATCCATGGGGCAATTATATGGTAAAATTTGGCCGATTGAAAGGGAAGGGAGCCCATGATCGTCGGATTGCGGGGAATTGTGGTCTATAAGGATGCGACCCTGGTCCACCTCGATGTTGGGGGTGTAATCTACGGGGTTCATGTGACGCCAACTACGAGTAGCCAACTCCCTTTGAATCGAGAAGCTTTCCTCCATGTGGTCCATCTCCATCGGGAGGATATGGAGGCTCTTTACGGCTTTTTAGACCCCGGAGAGCGGGAGCTCTTCCAACACCTCATCGGCGTTGCCGGGATAGGACCCAAAGTAGCCATGGCGATCTGCTCCACCTATGATCCGGCCCAGTTCCTCCAGATTCTCCAGCGTCAAGATCTCAAGGCCCTCACCAAAGTCCCAGGAGTCGGTCCCAAGAGTGGGAAACGGATCCTCATGGAGCTTGGGGAGTTGGAGCTTGACCACCACCACGAGGAGGACCACTACAAGAAGGCCCGCTTGGCCTTGGAGCATCTTGGTTTCCATCCCCACGAAGTCCAAGAGGTGCTCAAGGAGTGTCGGGGCGAAGATACCCCTTCCCTCGTCAAAGAGGCTCTGCGGCGATTGCAGCGAATTTAGATTCAGGAGTACAGATGCGATATGGAGTGATCTTTGGCGGAAGCAGCTATGAGCACGAGATCAGCATTGTGAGTGCCATCGCCTTGAAGGAGATCCTGCCTGGTGCCATCTTCATCTTCCTCGACGGGGATCGGGAGTTCTACCTGGTTCCTCCCGAGGAGTTACGCTCTCAAACCTTTAGCAAGGGAAGCTACCAGAAGTTGGATAGGGTGGAGTTGCGGCGGGGAGGATTCTTCCAAAAGGGACTCTTCAAAGAGCGGCGTATCGAAATGGATGTGGCCATCAATCTAGTCCACGGGCGGGATGGAGAGGATGGGAAGCTCCCAGCCCTATTGGAGTTCTACTCCATCCCCTTCATCGGTCCCCGGATCGAGGGGAGTGTCCTCAGCTACAACAAGCTCTTGACCAAGCTCTTCGTCCGGGAACTAGGGTGCGACGTCCTCGATTACCAGCTCCTCAAGCGGGATCGGATTGAGCCCATCCGCTTCCAATACCCCATCATCATCAAGCCCTTACATCTGGGAAGTAGTATCGGGGTGAGCGTGGTCCAGCGGGAGAGTGAGCTTAGTTATGCCCTGGATGTGGCTTTTGAGTTTGACGACGCGGTCCTCGTAGAACCCTTCATCGATGGGATCGAGGAGTACAATCTAGCCGGGTGCAAGGGGAGTGGCTTTCTCTTTTCCAAGATCGAGCGGGTGGAGAAGCGCTCCTATCTCGATTTCGATAAGAAGTACAAGGACTTCCGCCAGAAGCAGGTGGAGGAGGCCGATTTACCGGCAGCTTTGCGGGAGCGGATTCGGGAGTGTTTCGTGCGCATCTACGATCCCCTCTTCTTGGGGGCCATTATCCGGATCGACTTTTTCGTCCACAAGGATCGGGTCTATGTGAACGAGATCAATCCCGTTCCCGGTTCCCTGGCCAACTACCTCTTCGACCACTTCCCTTCGGTACTCAACGAACTGGCCCGAAATCTCCCCCAAGAGCCTCCGATCTCCATTGACTACCGCTACCTGACCTCCATCTCGGCCAAAAAGTAGCCCGGGCCCTCGGCCCCAAGGCTAGTAGAGGATGTGGACCTCCACCCGGCGGTTTTTGGCCCGGCCTTCGGGGGTTGCATTGCTGGCGATGGGGCGCTCCTCCCCATACCCCACATAGGTGAGACGACACGGATCGATCCCCATCTCCACCATCTTGTCGTAGACCGCTTTAGCCCGGCGCAAGGAGAGGCGCTTGTTGTACTGGGCTCCTCCGATGTTGTCAGTATGGCCTTGGATTTCGGCATAGTATTCGGGGTGGGCCTTGAGGAACTCCACCACTTTGCGGATTTGGGGGATATACTGGGGTTTGATCCTCGCCGAATCGAAGTCGAAATGGATCCTGAGATTGATGACCATCGGGCAGCCATGTTCGTCGACGACCACCCCCTCTGGGGTATCGGGACAGCGATCGAGGCTGTCAACCACTCCATCCCCATCACTATCGAGGGCCAACTGGCATCCATGGATGTCGACCTCGACTCCAGGAGGTGTGTTGGGACATCGATCCCGCTCGTCTGGAACCCCGTCTCCATCCCGGTCATTGCCATATTCCATGGTGCTGGTAGCCTCCCGCTCCCCTTCGACGATCACCTCCCGAATCCTTCGGCCCTGGGATGAGGTAGTGAGAGGTTGGGAAGGGGCTTCCTCGCGAAGAGTCGCGGGTGCCGGGGCGGGAAGGGGTTGGGGTGGAGGTGGTGCTTGGGTGGAAGCGGTTGGTTGGACCCCTCCCTCCATGGCTCCGAAGGGGAGGGAGAATCCAGCACTTATGGCAAAGTTGTCCAGTTCGTTCTTGAAGTCCCGCAGATAGCGGCCCTCGACGAAGAGGGCGAGATGTCTGGCAAGACGCCACTTCCAGCCAACACCAACTTGGCCGATGGTCCCATCCTCCAGGGCGCTACACTCATTCCCCACATCTTGATAGCCCAGTCCAGCGATGGCATAGGGGGTGGAAGTGCCCGGACGGGCCTCGTAGATCCCGTTGATGAAGGAGCGCTTCATGTCGGTTCGAATTCCAAGCCCCTTGACGGGCCGTTTGTTGGATTGGTCGAACTCGAGCCCGATGAGGAGGTGGTCTAGGGCTCGCCAGTTGGCTCGGATCCCCCAGAGTCGGAGGTTATCTTTGAGAGCCGAATCCCTATCGAGGGTCTCGATACTGCCAAGCCCCTCGAGAGCAAACCTGTTGGTCTGGGCTTGGAGGAGTCCTCCAAGGGCGATGATAAGAGCGAGTGAGAGGAGATGCCTTTTCATTTGCAATCCTTTCCTTAGATTTCCTTGAGGATAGTATAGTGGAAAAATTTTTAACCAAAGGTAAAAATTTGGCTCCCTTGTGGAAAATGTTACAATAGTAGGGCCAATTTTCCTATGGTAAAGGGGAAGGCGTGGCCCTTAGAGAAATTATCGTCGATGGGCGCCGTTTTTCAATAGCTTACAAGATTCTCAACCCCCAGGCAGAGCACGATCTCCTCTTCCTCCATGGTTGGGGGAGTAACAAGGAGGTGATGGAGCTGGCCTTTGGCCGGACCCTCCCGGAGTTTCGCCATATCTACCTGGATCTGCCAGGCTTTGGAAAGAGCCCTAACGAGGTGGTTCTAACGACCAGGGACTATGCCCGGATCGTCGAGGCCTTTCTCCAGGCCATTGGAGGGAGGAAGGATGTGGTGGTAGGCCATAGTTTCGGGGGCAAGGTGGCTACCCTCCTGGCTCCCAAGCTCCTGGTGTTGCTTGCAAGTGCCGGAATCCCTCGCCCCAAACCGTGGAGGGTCCAAGCCAAAATCGCCCTTTTCAAACTCCTCAAGCCTTTTGGAGGGGGGTGGTTGCGTCCCCTCTTCGTAGCCCAAGACGCGAAGGGGATGGATGAGGTCATGTATGCCACCTTCAAGGGGGTGGTGGACGAGGATTTTCGGTCCATTTTTGCCAGCTACCCAGGGGAAGCCCTCCTCGTGTGGGGGCGTGAGGATCGAGCAACACCTTTGAGCAGTGGGGAGGTAATAGCCAATCTCATGGCCAAGGCTCGACTCGTCGTGTTGGACGGGGATCACTACTTCTTCCTCAACCAAGGGGATCCAATTGCCCAACTCATCAAGGAGCGCTATGAAGAGCTGTCGATGCCGCGTTAGAGGCCGGGTCCAAGGGGTCTGGTTTCGCAAGTTCACCCAGAAGGTCGCCGAAAAGCTTGGAGTCTATGGATGGGTACGCAACCTTCCCGATGGAAGTGTCGAGATCGAAGCTACTTTCCAAACCGGCGAGCAAGAGCGCGCCTTTCTCGAGGCTATCCGCCAAGGACCGCCTCTAGCTAGAGTCGATGGGCTGGAGATCCAGGAGATCGAGAACCACCATAGTGGTGATTTCAGGATTCTTCCATGATCTTCCTCCACCTTCTGGGCCACCTGGTGTTGGTCCTGCTCTTGGGCTATTACCTCATCCTCAACCTCCAGTGGTACAACTACAAGCTCGATCGTATCCTCCTACACCACCACGCTCCATGGCTCCACATTCCCTTCTTCCTTTTGCCCATTTTTGCCTATTTGGCTTTGGGGGAGTGGGTTTGGGTTTGGGATCTGCTCTTTGGTGCCATCCTCTGGTGGTGGGTGAAGCGGCAGGGTCGAGGACTCGTCTTTACGGGGCGGGTCAAGCGCTTCTTCGCGATTTTGTTCCTGGCTACCCTGACTATCGATACCTTGTGCCTCCTGCATTTTGGCTGCTCCCATTTGAGCACCATCGCTCCTCTAGCCATTGCCCTAGCCCTCTCCTTCCTCCTGGAGCGTCTCCTCCTGGAAGGGTACAAACGGGAGGCCCTGAAGCGGCTGGCCCAAATCGATCCAACCATCGTCGCTATAACCGCCAGTTATGGCAAGACCAGCATCAAGAACTTCCTCTACCAGCTGGTTCGTGAGGATTTTCGCGCCTACAAGACTCCCCGCAGCGTCAACACCCTTGCTGGAATCGTCCAGGATATCAATACCGCCCTTCCCGCTAACACCCAGCTCTACATCGTCGAAGCTGGGGCCCGGGAGCCAGGGGATATTGCCCAGATCGCCTCCTTGCTACGCCACCACTACGCCATCATCGGGAAGATTGGCCCCCAGCACTTGGAGTATTTCAAGAGCCTCGAGCGTATTGTTGCCACCAAGTTGGAGCTGCTTGAGAGCGATCGGCTCAAAATGGCCCTGGTCTGGGACGGGATCAAGGTGGACCGCCCCGAGGTTCGTCCCTTTGGCATGGCCTCGATTCGCAACCTCCACGAGGACCTGGAGGGGATCACCTTCGAATTGGAGATCGATGGGCGTTGGTACCCTTTTCAGGCCCCCATTCTCGGGGGCTTCAACGCCTTGAACATCGCCGCGGCTATCCTCATGGCCAAGGAGTTGGGAGTGGCCATCGAGCGGCTCCAGCAGCGGGTAGCCCGGCTCCAGGGGGTCCCCCACCGGCTCCAACCCATTCGAGCGGGAGGCAAACTCATCATTGATGATAGTTTCAACGGCAACCTGGAGGGGATGGTCGCTTCCTACCGCCTCGTCCGGCTCCATCCAGGGCGCAAGATTGTCGTCACCCCTGGTATCATGGAGAGTGGGGAGGAAGCCAACAAGAAGCTGGCCCAGGCCATCAACGAGGTCTTCGATCTAGCCATCATCACGGGGCGGGTCAATCGCAAGATCTTCCAACGGGAGCTGACCATTCCGGCTATCTTCTTGGAGGAGAAGGGAGAGCTTGAGAAGCTCTTGGCCCAAAAGAGCGCTCCGGGGGATCTCATCCTCTTTAGCAATGATGCTCCCGGCTATTTGTGAGGAGGAAAGGGGTGCAAGTGGCGGAGCGAATTGAGCGGTTCAACGCAGGACTAGCCCAAATCGGGGCCTTTGCCCTGATAGCCCTGGCCCTTCTGGTCTTCTACGACGCTCTGGTGCGTTACCTCTTCCATGCCGGCTCCATCGCCTTGCAGGAGCTGGAGTGGCACCTTTTCGATTTGACCTTCCTCTTGGGAGCCGGCTATACCCTGGCCCGGGATGGCCATGTCCGGGTGGACCTGCTTTTTGAGAGATTCTCTCCCCAGATCCAGGCTCTCATCCGTTGGCTCGATGCCGCCCTACTGGTCTTGCCCTTTGCCCTCTTGGTGGGCTATTATGGAGGAGGATTTGTGGCCCAGAGCTTCCTCCAACACGAGGCCTCCAGCGATCCGGGGGGGCTTTGCTGCCGCTACCTCATCAAGGGAGCGATCCTCCTCTTTGCCCTCTCCCTGGCCCTGGGGGCCATTGCCCAGATCCTCAAGGAATGGGGCCGACTCTCCTCTTCCTTGCGCCTGCTTGCCCTCCTCATCCTGGGAGGGAGTGGGGTTGGAGCGTGGTGGCTTTGGGTGAGTGAGGCCCTCTTCTGGTTCCATCCAGCCCTCCTCATGGCCCTTAGCGCTCTCCTCCTCCTTGCCATGGGATTCCGGGTCGCTTTCGTCTTTGGGATGGTTGGCTTCCTCTTCGCCTTGGCCGACTGGGATCTCTCCTTGGATCTGTTTGCCATGCTCCCGATGCGCATCTACGGAATTATGCAAAACTTCACCCTCATGGCAGTTCCCCTCTTCATCTTCATGGGTCTCATCCTCGAGCGCAGCCAAGTGGCCAAGGAGCTGTTGGAACACTTCGGCGCCCTCTTCGGCCCTATCCGGGGCGGTTTGGCCATCGGGGTCGTTCTGGTAGGGGCCATCCTAGCGGCGGCGACGGGAATCGTTGGAGCCAGCGTGGTGATGATGACCCTCATCACTTTGCCGGTCATGCTTGCCCACGGCTACGATAAGGCCCTAGCCAGCGGGACGATTGCTGCTAGCGGTACTTTGGGCCAGATCATTCCCCCCTCCATCGTCCTCATCATCTTGGGCGATGTACTAGGAGTGAGTGTGGGAGATCTCTTCAAGGGGGCCCTCGTTCCCGGATTGCTCCTCGTGCTCGCTTACATCCTCTACATCCTCCTCTATGCCACTGTGCGCCCCGAAGTGGCCCCTCCGGTTCGCCTGGAGCACCCCATCCAGCCGGGACGGCTCCTCCAGGCCCTCTTGCCAACCCTCGCTCTGGTAGGGGCGGTATTGGGCTCAATCTTCATCGGACTGGCCACTCCCACCGAATCGGCGGCCATGGGGGTGGTAGGAGCGGGACTGCTCGCCTGGTGGCGAGGGGACTTCGACTGGAGGTTGCTGGGGCAAGTCGCATTGGAGAGTGTGGAGCTGACGGCCATGATCTTCACCATCCTCATCGGAGCCACAGCCTTTAGCCTGGTCTTCAACGAAATTGGTGGTGAAGAGCTGGTGCGCAGCTTCTTCAGCTATGAGATTGGATCACGGGAGCTCTTTCTCTGGATCGCTATGGCCTTGGTTCTTTTCCTGGGCTTTTTCATCGACTTCGTCGAGATCAGCTTTGTGGTCATTCCCCTCTTCGTCCCCCTTCTTGCAGAGTTTGGGATCGATCCAATCTGGTTTGCCATCCTCATGGCTTTGAACCTGCAGACCAGCTTTTTGACCCCTCCCTTTGGCTTTAGCCTCTTCTACCTCAAGGGGAGTGCCAAGGGACTCGTCTCGACGAAGGATATCTACAAGGGAGTCCTCCCCTTTATCCTCTTGCAACTCCTCGTACTCCTCCTGGTCTACTTCTATCCCGAATTGGTAAAGGTGTGGTGATGTTTTCTATTCTCTATGCCCCATGGCGCAGTGAATATGTCAGTGGGAAGCGGGTGGATGGGTGCGTCTTCTGCTATGCGGCCAACCATCCGGAGGAAGATGGCGAGCTTGGAATCCTCTACCGGGGGAAGGAGGCTTTTGCCATCATGAATCGCTACCCCTACACCCCCGGCCACTTTATGGTGATTCCCTACCGCCATATCGACAATTTGGAGGGTCTGGAAGAGGCTATCTGGCTGGAGATGGCCCAACTCAGCCAGCGAGGGGTCGCCCTCCTCAAGGAGGTTCTCGGAGCCGAGGGGGTCAATCTCGGGATGAACCTTGGAGCCGCGGCAGGGGCTGGGATTGCCGAGCATATCCACTTGCATCTGGTGCCCCGGTGGCAGCGGGATACCAACTTCATTACGACTGTGGGCCATGCCCGGGTCTATAGCAGCGACTTTGAGCGGATCTACCACAAATTGAAGGAGCGAGCCCATGAGTACTTCGGGAAGCCTCTATGAGCTCCAGCGCCTCCTCGATCGCTTCATCGCCCAACGGGGATGGGAGCGCTACCACCGTCCCAAGAATTTGGCTATGAGTGTAGCTATCGAAGCGGCGGAACTCATGGAGCATTTTCAATGGTGCGATAGAGATCCCCAAACTTTCAGTCCCCAGGAGCGAGAGGCTATTGGGGAGGAGATGGCCGATGTGCTCCACTACCTTTTGCGGCTGGCTTCGGTCTTGCAGATCGATTTGTACGAGGCGAGCCGCAAGAAGATTGCCAAGAACCAAGAGCGCTTCCCCGTGGAGCTGGCAGATTCGATCCGCAAGAGCGGATGTTGAAAGGAGCGATAATGGTACCAAGCAACAAGACGGCCCTCCTTGCGGCCTGGAACTTCTTCAAGGGGAACTATGGACTCCACTTCGGGACTATTGGAATTCTGGTGCTCCTGAACCTTTTTGGGGTACTGCTCCCCTTCGTCGGCATCCTCTTCATCTTCGCCTACTCCATCTTCTCCCTCTCTATCCAAATCTACTTCGCCCGGACCATCCTGGAAGCTGGAACCCCCCAAGAGCTCCAGGAAGCGGCGGCCCAGACCCGGATTGGCCCCTTCCTGACCACCTACCTCCCCCAAGCTTCGGGGGGCTTCCTCGCCCTGCTGCTCCTGTTTATCCTCCTCTTCTTCCTCTTTAGCGGGATTCTCCTTGCAAGTGGGGAGCTCCAGGAGGAGATGGATCCGGCCCGCATGGAGGAGATGGCGCAAAGCCTTACCCTTCCAGTCCTTTTCCTCCTTGGCGCTCTCTTAACCCTCTTATACGCCTTTCCAGGAGCGATGGGACGGCTCATGGTCAGTGAGGATTTCTTCTCCGCTTTCAAGGCCCCCTTCACCCTGTTTACCCCGAGTCTTTGGCGGGGGATCTTCAACAGGCGCTACTTCCTCCTGGTGATGGGATGGTCCCTCATAACGACTCTAGCTACCATCCTCTTCATGGCTCTAGCCTCCACTTTGCTCCTACTCCCCGTTGCTCTGGTTGGGGCCTATCTGGTCACTCTCTACAATGGAGCCCTTTATACTTTCGCCTGGGAGTTGAGCCAGGAGTTAGCGGCAAAGTGAAGGGCTCTTCTGGCAGAGGAGGTGAAGGTTGAAGAGGGCCTCTCCATCCCCCTGTTTCGCCGCCTCAAGCCACCAGTGGTAGGCTTGGAGCTCGCTTTGGGGGACCCCTTGGCCCTGGATGTAGAGGAAGCCTAGGTTATACTGGGCCTGGACACACCCCTGTTTCGCCGCTTTGAGGTACCATTTGGCCGCCTCTTTGTAGTTGCGGACCACCCCCTCCCCCCGCTCGTACATCACCCCAAGGCTGTATTGGGCCTGGGAGTAGCCCTGCCTTGCCGCTTTGCGGTACCACTCCATGGCCTTCCGATAGTTGCGGGGTACTCCATTGCCATAGTAGTAGAGGGTGCCAAGGCCAGCCTGGGCTGGGGGATAGCCTTGCAAAGCGGCGGCCTTGAACCAGCGAAAGGCTTGGCCGTAGTCCTGGGCCACCCCTTCCCCCTTGGCATAGAGGAGGGCGATGCTGTTTTGAGCCTTCGGATCTCCTTTTTGGGCGAGGGGGAGCCAGATATTGAAGGCGGTCTCATAGTGGCCGATCCGATAGGCATCGAGCCCCCGCTCGAAGGCTGCTGCAAACAGGAGGGTGGTCAAAAGGGAAAGGATGAGAACTTTCATGGGACACCTCTTCGATCTGGTACCAAAAGATTATAAAATAGCTTGGCTTAAAAACTTCCACGGAGGTGATGATGTCGGTGCTCATGGAAATTGCTATGTTCCCCACCGATGTGGGGGAGAGTAAGAGCCGCTATGTGGCCCGGGTGATCGAGGTAATCCGAGAGAGTGGCCTCCCTTACCAACTTACGCCGATGGCGACCATTGTGGAAGGGGAGAGTATCGAAGAGCTGGTGGCCCTCATCCCCAAGATGTACCACACCCTTGAGGCCATGGGGGTGAAGCGGGTCTATAGCGTGGTCAAGTTCGATATCCGTCCATCCAAAGAGAACCGCCTCAAGCAGAAGGTTCAAAGCGTCGAGCAAGCTCTGCAGCAAAGCGCAAAGCGTTGAGATAGCTTGTCACTTTGGGCTTTTCCTTATAGGCGATGTCGAAGGCGGTTCCATGGTCCACCGAGGTTCTAATGATGGGAAAGCCCAGGGAGAGGTTGATGGATTCGTCGAAGTAGAGGGCCTTGAGAGGGGCAAGCCCCTGGTCGTGGTAGAGGGCTACATAGAGCTGGTAGCGGCTGCGCATATGGGGGGCGAAGGCGCTATCTGGCACCAGGGGGCCGACGAAGCGTTGGAAGCCGATCTCTTCGTTGGCTTCGGCGATGGCCTTGGCAATTTTCTTCTCCTCTTTTCCAAGGACTCCTCCATCCCCCCCGTGGGGGTTGAGACCCAAGACGGCGATGGGCCCCTGGGCTAGAGGGAGATCGGTTAGGGCCCGATGGAGCCGGAGGAGAAAGGCTTTGAGGGGCTTTTTCCGGATCTTGGAGGCCACCTCTTTGAGGGGGATGTGGTCGGTATAGAGGGCTACGAGAAGCTCCTTGGTGCCAAGGGCCATGATTCCTTGGCGTTTGAAGCGGTGGCGTAGGTAGTCGGTGTGGCCCGTATAGGGGATTTTGGCCCTATGCCAGGCCTCCTTGTGGATGGGAAGGGTCACCAGGGCCTGGGTGATCCCGGCTGTGGTGAACTCCACCGCCTTGGCGAAGGAGGCGAAGCTATAGCGCCCGCTCTTCTTGCTGATGTGTCCCGGTTTGATGGTAAACTCCCCTGAGACATGTTCGATTTCAAAATCGTCGGGGATGGGATGGTTCAAGAGTTTGGCCGCTTTTTCAATCATCGCGGCGTTGGTAAAGTAGAGGGGGCGGCAGAAGGTGGTAGCCTCCTCATGGGCCAGGAAGGCGATGTGGGGAGCGATGCCGTTGAGGTCTCCAATGGAGACTGCGAGGAGGGGCGCTTCATCCATGGAGGAGAGCCACCATCTCTCGGACTGCCTGTTCCAATCCAACCCAGACACTGCGGGCGATGATACTCTGGCCGATATTGAGCTCTTCGATATTGGGGATGCGCAAAATCCCTTCCACATTCTGGTAATTGAGGCCGTGGCCGGCTGCGACGATGAGACCGAGTTTACCTGCCTGGATGGCACTGTGTTCCAGGGCTTCCAGCGCTTCCATCAGACGGGCTTTGAGCTGGGGGCGGGGGAGTTGGAGGGATTGGATGGCGTGGGGGGTGTGGGGAAGGTTGGTGTAGAGCATGGCGTAGATGTTGGCGTACTCGCCGGTGTGAAGCTCTACCATATCGGCTCCAACTTCGGCACTGGCACCGATGGCATCGAGGTTGGGATCAACAAAAAGGCTCACGTCGATCTGGGCTTGGCGGAGCTCCTGGACCACCTGGCTGATCCGATCCAATTGGCCCACCACATCGAGCCCCCCCTCAGTCGTTACCTCTTCCCGGCGTTCTGGGACCAAGGTGGCCCGGTGGGGTTGGAGGCGGCAGACGATCTCGATGATTCCAGGATCGAGGGAGCACTCCATATTGACAGGGAGGGGAGCGTTCTGGATGATGCGTTGGGCATCGTAGTCGTTGATGTGGCGCCGATCCTCCCGGAGGTGGATAGTGATCTGATCAGCTCCGGCCCGGCCCACGATCCCCAGGGCATCGAGGGGATCCGGGTCGTTGATTTTCCGGGCTTCCCGTAAGACGGCGATATGGTCGATATTGACCCCCAAACGCATCTCCTCCTCCTTACAGGCCTCTCTTGGCGTAAAATTCCTTGCGGAAGGCGGCAAATCTCTGCTCTATTATAGCGTGTCTGGCCTCTGCCATCAATGTCAGGTAGTAGTGGAGGTTGTGGATGGTGGCCAAGCGGTAGTAGGTGAGCTCCTTTGCCCGGATAAGGTGGTTGAGATAGGCCCGGGAGTAGTGGCGGCATGTGTAGCAGTTGCAAGTTGGATCGATGGGTTCTGGATCCCGTTTGTAGCGACTCGCTTTAATGTTGAGCCGTCCGAAGGTGGTGAAGAGGGTTCCGTTCCTCGCATTGCGGCTTGGCATGACACAATCGAACATATCGATTCCCCGGGCAATTCCCTCGATCAGATCCTCTGGACGCCCCACCCCCATGAGGTACCGGGGCTTCTCCTCTGGCATGAGGGGGGTGGTCCATTGGATGGTTTCATACATCACCTCAGGTGCCTCCCCTACGCTCAGCCCCCCGATGGCAAAGCCGTCGAATTCCAGGGCCGTGAGCTCCTGGGCACTGATCCGGCGAAACTCGGGATCGGTCCCCCCTTGGATAATGGCGAAAAGGGCCTGATTCAAGGCGATACCCCGGGATTGCTGGAGGCGGTGGTAGCGGAGGGAGGCCCGAGCCCAACGGGTGGTCCGCTGGATGGAGGCGCGCAGACGCTCCCGAGGGGCTGGAAGGGCTACCAGATCGTCGAGGACCATCATGATATCGCTACCCAAGTTGTATTGGATCTCCAACACCTTCTCGGGGGTAAAGAGGTGGGAGCTTCCATCGATGTGGCTTTTGAACCAGATCCCCTCTTCGCTGGTCCTGGCGATCTGGGCGAGGCTAAAGGCTTGAAAGCCCCCGCTGTCGGTGAGAAAGCTACCCGAGTAGTTGGTGAACTGGTGAAGCCCGCCCAGGGAGGCGATGAGCCCATCTCCTGGCCGCAGGTAGAGGTGGTAGGTATTGGCCAGGATGATCTGGGCCCCCAGGAGCTCTTGGAGATCGTGGCTATCGAGACTCTTGACGCTGGCAGCCGTTCCCACGGGCATGAAGACCGGGGTTTGGATGGTGGAGTGGGCGGTGGTGATGGTAGCGGCCCGGGCGGAGCCGTCGGTTGCATCGAGCTGGAAGTGCAAGGGTCTCCTTTGTTTGTTATAATAGCCCAAAAGGTGAGGGTATGGGAAATTTGGATGTTTTGATCTTGGCCGATGGTATTGTAGCAAAACATCTGCTCCGTCGAATTGCTACCGAAAATTTCACCACCAACCGCTACCATGTGGTCTATACCGATCCCCAACTTAAACCAGCAACTTCCGACCACGATCGCCTCTTCTTCTACCGTTTCGATCCAACCAGCCTCTTGAAGCTCTCCAAACTTTTTAGCCCCCGACGCAGTTTCAAGAAGGCCCTCATCGTCCTTGGGAACCGTAACGATGCCTTAGCGGTCTACCACAACTTGCGAACCCTCGACAAGAACCTCCCCATCGTCCTTTTCGACCGGTGGGACCTCGCCCTGGAAGAGGAGCGTAACCTCATCCGAATCGAGGCCAACGAGATCTTGGCCAACCGACTCTTCGACCAGCTCCCCAACGTCCCCCTCATCGCCCAGCATGTGGGTCTGGGTCACGGGGAGATCATGGAGGTGATCGTCCCTTTTGGCAGTAGTTACTGCTACCGCCATGTGGGGACCATCGAACAAAAGCGCTGGCGCATCGCTGCCATCTACCGGAACAACCGCCTCATCCTCCCCTCGCCCGACATCATGATCTGGCCCAACGACCTCCTCCTGCTGGTAGGGGATCCCCAAGTCCTCCGCCAGGTCTTTCGCTCCATCAAACGGGAGGTCGGCCAGTTCCCCCTGCCCTATGGGATCGACAGCTATCTCTTCATCGATATGGAACGGTACGACCGCGAAGCGACCCGCCAGCTCTTTGACGAAGCCCTCTTCGTCCACCGCCACCTCAATGACCGGCGCCTCTTCATCCGAGTTGCCAATCCCAATGACTTTGCCTTGCTTCGCTACTTCCGGGACCATGAGGAGCGGGGGGTGGAGGTGGCCGTCGATTATCGCTCCCGCCCCTTGCTAGAGCTGATCCAAGAGGATTTAGAACAAGGGCGCTTTGGCCTCTTCATCCTCCACCAGGAGAGCTTTTTGAATCGGAAGTTGCGTCGCCTGCTCTATCGCTTCAAGCTTCCAGTCCTTACCCTTGCCAAAAGGCCCATCTCCAAGGCCAGGGAGCTTGTGACCATCCTCACCCCCCGGGAAGATCTGGAGGCAATCTCCTCCCTCCTATTCGATATCGCCATCCAGCTGGATCTAGCCATCACCCTCTACCAAGAGCCCGGGCAGGATGGGGATGGGAAGTTGCGGCGCACTATTGAACACTTCGAAAACCTAGCCCACATCTTCTCGAAGCGGCTCTCCATCAAGAAGGCGCGTACCAACATCATTCGAGAGCTCCGATCCCAAGAGCATCTCCTTCTCCTCTTTCCCCTCACTCCTGCCACTCTCCAAGCCCATCCCTGGAATATCTTTTGCACCGACCCCCTCAAACTCTTCTTCAAACTCCCCGCACCCCAGATCTTCATCCCCTACGATTAGTCCAGGTTAGCCAAGTTGTTGTATAATTGGGCCCAAAAAGTGGGGAACATGCGGGTACATATCGATTTGACTCAAGAGCAGCAGCGAGGCTACGATATCTTCATTGAACCCATTTCCACCATCCGGATCGATGGCAAGTGTGCCCTCGTGACCAATCCCAAGGTGGGAGGGCTCCACCTGGACTACCTCCTCCCGAAGATCGAGGCCAAGGAGCTCTACATCATCACCCTGCCTGATGGGGAGGAGTATAAGCGGTGGGAGAGTGTGGAGGAGCTCTTAGATCGCCTCTTCGACCACCGCTTCGACCGCAAGTCGACCCTCATCGCCTTTGGAGGTGGAGTGGTGGGGGACATGGTGGGTTTTGGGGCGGCTATCTTCCAGCGGGGAATCGACTTCATCCAGGTTCCAACCACCCTCCTGGCCCAGGTTGACGCTAGCGTCGGTGGGAAGACGGGGATCAACAATCGCTACGGCAAGAACCTGATTGGAGCTTTTCACCAACCGAAGGCGGTCTATATCGACACCTACTTCCTCAAGACCTTGCCCCCCCGGGAGTTTGCTGCTGGGGTCGCTGAGATCGTCAAGATGGCGGTGATTTTCGATCGGGACTTCTTCCACTGGCTGGAGGGGGTCGATTTGCGCCGGGACGAGGAGGCTTTGCGGGAGGCGATCCGGCGCAGCGTCACCCTCAAGGCCAAGATCGTCGCCCTGGACGAGCGGGAAGGGGGGGTGCGGGCCAGCCTCAACTATGGCCACACCTTTGGCCATGTCATCGAAAATGAGACGGGCTATAAGGAGTTCCTCCACGGGGAGGCTGTGGCGATGGGGATGGTGATGGCCAATAATCTGGCCATGCGCCTGGGATTGTTGGAGCCCCAGGAGGCGGAGGCGATTGAAGATCTTCTCAAACGCTACGATCTGCCCACCCGCTACAAAGTCGCCAACCCCGAGGCCTTCTACCAGCGCTTCTTCTTGGACAAGAAGAGCACAAATCGCCAAATCGCCTTCGTCCTGCCCAAGGGGATTGGGGATTTCACCATTAAACGCGGTATCGATCGGGAGGATGTGATGGCAACCCTCAAAGAGTTTGTCCCATGAGATTCCTCTGGCTCCTCTTCTCCCTCATCTTCTTCCTTTTGGCCGATGGGAATGGAACCACCGAAGCCAAGAGGGATGGGGTGGTGGAGGCGAAGTTGCACTCCTACCAGGAGGCCCTGGAGAAGGTGGACAACCAGATCGCCCACAATGTCTGGTTGAGGCGTTACGAAAACTACAAGACCTACCACCTCCTCAAGCAAGAGCTCGATAAGATCTCCCAGCAGATCAAGCGCTACAAACGCTACCGCAAGTATCGGGAGCGTGTCAAGGAGCTCCAGGAGCGTGAGCTTACCCTTAAAAACCAGCTCGAACTGCTCAAGGAGTACCAACAATCCCCTTTCTACGAGCTCCTCAAACCCAAGGACATTCCCGAACCCCCCAGTGTCAAGAATCCCCTCGACATCATCGAGGCCTTCTCCTACATCAAGCGGCTCACCTCCACCAGGGAGTACTACCAGACCAAGCTCAAGGACTTGAAGAAGGCTTTGGAGCTCCTGGAGGAGCGCTATGTGATCTTGAACAAGATCGCCCAGTTGCGCCCTGATAAGCAGATCGAAACCCAGCTCAAGGGGCTCCAAGAGGAGATTGACGACTTCGTGGAGAATCTGGCCATCGCCAAGAAGACCCTCAAGGTCTACGAGCGCAAGATCGAGGAGAACATCCTTAAGGTAACGGAAGAGATCAAGCGCCAGAGCCAGCGCACGGCGGTGATCGTAGCCATCATCTTGGGACTTTTGCTCATCAGCTTCGTCATCAAGTGGTTCATCCGCCGCTACATTCAGGACAACCAGCGGGCCTACATGGCCAACAAGTTCGTCAACTTCAACCTGGCCCTCTTCATCCTCCTCATCCTCCTCTTCTCCTACATCGAAAATGTCAACTACATCGTCACCATCCTCGGGTTCGCTTCGGCGGGTATCGCCATTGCGATGAAGGATATGTTCATGAGCTTGCTGGGATGGATGGTCATCGTCCTGGGAGGCTCTATCCATGTGGGGGATCGGATCAAGGTGATCAAGGAGGGGCATGAGTATGTGGGGGATGTAATCGACATCTCCCTGCTGCGCATCACAATCCTCGAAGATGTGACCCTGACCAGCTACTTGAAGAACATCCGTTCGGGGCGGGTCATCTTCATCCCCAATAACTACATCTTCACCGACCTCATCGCCAACTATACCCACCAAGGACTCAAGACGGTCTGGGATAGCCTCAGCTACAACATTACCTTCGACTCCAACCACAAGAAGGCGGCCCACATCGCCAAGGAGGTGGCCAGGAAGTATGCCAAGGGCTACACCGACATCGCCAGGAAACAGCTCAACAAGCTGCGCAGCATCTACCACCTCAAGAATACCAATGTTGACGTGCGGGTCTATACCTTCAGCGAAGAGTGGGGGATTCGGGTGAGTGTCTGGTACCAGACCAACTCCTACGCCACGCTGACGCTGCGTAGCACCATCTCTACCGAAATTATCGACCGCTACTTGGCCGAGCCGGATATCACCATCACCTACCCAGCCCAGCGGATCTTCTTGACAAAAGATGGAAAGCGTGATACATTGGCCCCAAAGGAAGAGGAGCAGGTGTGAAGGTCTACTTTAAAACCTTTGGATGTCGGACCAACCTCTTTGACACCCAGGTGATGATGAGCCGCCTGAAACATTTCACCATCGTCCAGGAGGAAGCGGAGGCCGACCTGGTGGTGGTCAACTCTTGTACCGTCACTAATGGGGCCGATAGCAGCGTACGCAGTTACATCAACCGCATCAACCGGATGGGACGGCGGGTCTATCTGACTGGGTGTGGCGCCTTTACCAAGGGGCCTGATCTCCTGGCCCAGGGGAAGGTGGCCGGTGTCTTTGGCCATTCGGAAAAGGAGCGTATCGACGAGCTTTTGGGGCGCCAAGGCTTCCTGGAGCTTGGAGACTTGGACCATGTCGATACGACCATCGTCTCCCAGTTTCAAGGGAAGAGTCGGGCCTTCATCAAGATCCAAGAGGGGTGCGATTTTGCCTGTAGCTACTGCATCATTCCTTCAGTTCGGGGACCGGCCAGGAGTTTAAAGGAGGAGCAGATCCTGCGCCAGGTGGAGCTCCTGGCCGCCAATGGCTTTGGGGAGTTCGTCCTCACGGGAACCAATGTAGGCAGCTATGGCCGGGATCGGGGAAGCTCTCTGGCCAAACTCCTCAAGCGGCTCTCCGCCATTCGGGGGGTTCGGCGCTTGCGTATCGGCTCCATCGAGCCGGTCCAGGTGGATCGGGAGTTGGAGGAGATCCTCCCAGAGCCCTGGATGGCCAAACAGCTCCACATCGCTATCCAGCACACCAGCGACCGAATGTTGGCCCTCATGAACCGGCGCAACCGGGTGGCTGAGGATCTGGCTCTCTTCCAGCGGATCGCCCAGCTGGGCTTTGCCCTTGGGACCGACTTCATCGTCGGCCATCCTGGGGAGAGCGAAGAGATCTTCCAGGAGGCCCTTGCCAATTTACGCCACTTCCCCCTCACCCATATCCACCTCTTCCCCTACTCCCAGCGGGATGGAACCCCTTCGGCCACCATGGGGCAAAGGGTCGACGGGAAGCGGGTCAAGGAGCGGCTCCAGACCATCCGCGCCCTCGTCGAAGAGAAGAATCGCGCCTTCCGCCGCACCCTCAAGGGCCCCCTCCAGGTCTTGGTGGAATCGAAGCGGGAGGAGGGGTATTGGGGGTACGACCAGTACTACAACCCTACCATCATCAAGAGCGATCTCGATCTTGTGGGCAACTGGGTCGAAGTGACCCGATTCCAACCGAGCGAGCGCTGGAATGTGGCCCTCCTTTAGGAAACGACTCGCTATCCTCCTTGGCTCGGTAGCCATTTTGGTCCTGCTCATTGCCATCTATCTGGTCAAAGAGGGAGCTCCTCCGACCCTCGATTACAAGACCTACCAAAGCCTACTGGAGAACAATCTCATCGATGAGGCCATCATCACCCAGGACTCCATTATTCTTCGAAGCGCCAACCAGCACTTCCAAATCCCAAAAGAGCTGATCGACCTGCCAGAACTCTACGCCAAGGTTCCCGTCCACATGGCCAGAGATTACAGCTTCCTCTACGATATCGTCACCATTCTCATCCTCGCCTTCTTCGTGGGCTATGTGATCTTCTACCTGCGTCGCCAGAAGCAAGAGCCCATCCCGATCCACCATCAAATCCAGATCGCTCCAGCCAACGAGATGGAGGATCACAGCTTCGACATCCATCCCCAGGTCTCTTCGGTCCTCTTCGACGATGTGGCCGGAATCGATGAGGTCAAGGAGGAGCTGGAAGAGATCATCGACTTTTTGAAAGACCCCAAACGCTACACCTCCTTCGGGGTTCGCATGCCCAAGGGGGTCCTCCTCGTCGGGCCTCCCGGAGTTGGAAAGACGCTTATCGCCAAAGCGGTGGCCGGGGAGGCGGGGGTTCCCTTCTTCTACCAGAGTGGGAGTGCTTTCGTCCAGATCTATGTTGGCATGGGGGCCAAACGGGTGCGGGAGCTCTTTAAAAAGGCCAAAGAGATGGCCCCTAGTATCATCTTCATCGACGAGATCGACGCGGTGGGGAAGGCCCGGGGGGGGATGCGCAACGACGAGCGGGAAGCTACCTTGAACCAGCTCCTCACCGAAATGGATGGATTTGAAGAGAGTAGCGAGGTCATCGTCATTGGAGCTACCAACAAGATCGAGATCCTCGACGAAGCCCTCTTGCGCCCTGGCCGTTTCGACCGGCGCATCTTCGTCGGACTTCCCAACCGGGCCGATCGGGCCAAGATCTTGCAAATCTACCTGCGGCCCATTCCTCATCGGGTCGACATCCAGCGTCTGGCCCAAATGACCGTAGGGTTTAGCGGGGCCGCTTTGAGCTCTCTGGTCAATGAGGCGGCCCTCCATGCCCTGCGTCGGGGAGCCAAATATGTGGAGATGGTCGATTTTGAAGCGGTCCGGGAGAAGGTGATCTATGGAAAGCGCAAGGTCTTGAGCCTCTCCCAGAAAGAGAAGGAGGTTCAGGCTATCTACCAGGCGGCCAAAGCCTTGAGCGCCTACTGGTATGACCAGGAGTTTGAAAAGCTCGGTCTCATCGGGGGGCAGATCAAGGAGGTAGATAAGGAGATCCTCTCCAAACACGACTTTTTAGCCAAGATCAAGGTGCTCCTGGCCGGGTATGTGGCGCTGCGCCTTCTGGTGGGGGAGGAGTTCTCCATTGGGGCTGAAGATATTCGCAAGGCCAAACTCCTGGCCGAGGAGATGGTGGTGCGCTACGGGATGGGGGGACGGCTCTTTGGCGATGGGGAGGATGTGGCCAGGATCATCGAAGAGAGTCTTGAAGAGCTACGGGAGTTTCTCGGGAGGAAGCGGAAGGTTTTAAACCACCTGGTGCGCAAGCTCCTGGAAGAGGAGTTCATTACCCGGGAAGATGTAAAAAGGGCCCTGGATGCAGTTTTTTAGTGGCTTTGGTTTTGCCAAGGAGGCTCGACTTTTCCAAGACTATCTGGACCCAAGAGGCTTCGTGGTGGCCGGCTTTAGCTACGGGGCCCAATTGGCCTTCCAGGAGGCCTTGGCCCGCCTAGATCGGGGGGAGCGGGTCGAAAAGGTCCAGCTCCTTGCTCCAGCCTACTTCGATCACCGCCCACCCTCCTGGAAGGAGAGAGAATTACAAGCCTTCGAGAAAGACCCGACCCGCTATATGGAGCTCTTCTACAAACGGGCCCTCTTCCCGGCCCGCATCGATCTCACCCCTTATACCAGGATTCCAAGCAGGGAGGAGCTCTATCGGCTCCTCTTTTTCACCTGGGATCTGGAGCAATTGGCCCGTTTGAGGGAAGGGGGAGTTGTAATCGAGTGCTTCCTAGGCTCTCAAGATCGAATCGTCGATACCATGGCAGCCCGCTCCTTCTTCCAGCCCTTTAGCCTGGTCTACTGGATCGAAGGGGCGGGCCATCTGTTACGAAGGAGGGATGATGGATCCAGTGAAAATCGGCATCGTCACCGCTAGCGATCGAGCAAGTGCAGGGGTTTACGAGGATGAGAGTGGACGGGCCATCATGGAGACGATGGAGGCCTATTTGAAGAATCCCTTTGAGATCGTTTATCGCTGTGTCCCCGACGAACAGAGTCAGATCGAAGAGGCCCTTATCGAGCTATGCGATCGGCACGGGTGTGCCTTGGTGGTGACTACGGGAGGGACCGGTCCAGCTCCCAGGGATGTAACCCCTGAAGCGACCGAGGCGGTGTGTGACAAGCTCTTACCCGGATTCGGAGAGCAGATGCGAGCGGTGAGTTTGCGCTATGTGCCAACGGCCATCCTCTCCCGCCAGATCGCAGGGATCCGGGGCAAGAGCCTCATCATCAACCTTCCGGGTAAGCCCAAATCGATTCGGGAGTGCCTCGATGCGGTCTTTCCGGCAGTTCCCTACTGCATCGACCTCATTGGCGGTCCCTACATTGAGACCAACGAAGAGGTGATCAAGGCCTTTCGGCCTAGGGGAAAGTGATGGAGCAGGTGACTCGCAGTTACCAGGAGTGTATGGAGCGCCTCTTGGCCCAGCTGGAGGCGGAATTTATGGCCATTTTGGCCGATCCCAAACTAGACAAGCAGGCCAAGAACCGGCGCACGAAGCCCCTTGTGACCAAGAAGCAGATCCTCCTCAACACCCTAGATGCCCTGAAGCTGGTGGATAGGAGTCACGATGGCTAAACCGCGATGGCGTCGCCTTTTGCCGATGTATCTGCTCCTCCTCTTTCTCGTAGCTTCCATCCTCTTCATCTTCATCGCTCCCGTTTACATGGTCAATAAGGTCAGTGAAGATGCGAAGCGGCCCAAGGAGGAGCGGGAGCTTATCTATCGCCCTTGAGGCGGCAGGTAGCGCATAGCCCGTAGAGGTTGAGCTGGTGGGTGATAAGGGTAAAGCCGGCCTGGCGGGCGATCTTCTCTTGCAACTGTTCCAAGGCCTCGTCGTAGAACTCTACGATAGCACCACATCCAAGGCAGATGAGGTGGTCGTGGTGGCCCCCCCGGTTGAGCTCGTAGCGGCGTCCTTCGTTGTCGAAGGAGATGGATCGCACCATCTCTTCCTCTTCCAAGAGGGCGAGGGTGCGATAGATGGTGGCAAGACCGATGCCACTGGTGCGCAAGCGGGCATAGATCTCTTCGGGGGTGAGGTGGCCTTTGGCGTGGAAGAGGACTTTTAAGATCTCTTCACGCTGCTGGGAGTGTTTGAGTCCCCGCCGTCGGATTTTGTCCCGCAATTCGTCGAGGTAGTCTTCGAACCCTTTTTCCATGGTCCCCCTGGTCGCCTTTTTGTGTTATTATAGTACAATATCGTGGCCAAGGAGGAGGGATGGTCCCGCTTTTGCTCTCTCTTGCAGTCTTGCTCTTTGGTGGAGAGCACAAGGCCCTGGTCGAGCCCTATCACCTCTATACCTACAAGGCTGCAGTCAGTGGTCCAATCCTCTTGGCCCGGGACGGGTTGGAGGGACGAAAGATCAAGGATGAGGTGGTGGTGCGCATCGACGATGGTCTGGACCGGATCCAGCTTCGAGAGCTGCAGCGGCGTCGTGCCTTGGTGAAACAGCGGCTCCGGGTCGAAGAGGAGGTGCTCAGCGATTTGCGGGCCTTGGTTGAGCTCAAGGAGCAAGCTTACCGGCGGATCCGGGATCTTGCCAGTAAGGCGGCTAGCGAGAAGGAGCGCCGACTTGGAGAGTATCTTGGAGCCAAGGAGCGTCTGGGGATCCAGCGGGCCAAGATCATCTCCCTCCGGGAACAGCTTGCAACCCTCGCCACCAATATCGCCCAGGTAGAGGATCGCATCGCCAAGAAGCGGCTGGTTTTGAGTGGCTACCTCGTGAAGGTCCTTGTCCGTCAAGGGGAGTATGCCACTCCCGGAACCCCACTGGCCCAGATCGCCGATACTTCCAAGGGGAGGGTGGTGGTCTACTTGAGCCCTCAGGAGATGGAGGACATCGAGGAGAAAGGGATCTACATCAATGGACGAGCGATTGGGCTTGGTTTTGCCAAGCTCTTGCGTGTCAGTGACGAGCGCCATTTGGGGCAGTATCGGGGGGAGATCCTCGTCGATGCCCCAGAGCTCTTTGGAAAAGTGGTAAAGGTGGAGATTCGATGAAGACGGCTTGTCCCCTCGATTGTTACGATGGATGCAGTGTCATCTACAAGGATGGGAGTCTGGAGGGGGATCGGGACCATCCGGTCACCAAGGGCTTTTTGTGCTACAAGCTCAACCACTACTTCGACTATCCCCAGCTTCAGAGTGCCTATTACCGCCAAGAGCCAATCTCCCTCTCCCAAGCCATCGACATCCTAGAGGAGCGGTTGCGGGGGAGCGAGGAGATCTTACACTTTCGAGGCAGTGGCAATGTCGGCAAGATGCAAGGGGTCACCGACCTATTTTTTGCCAAAATCGGGGCTACCATCGCCTCAGGGAGTCTGTGTGATGGGGCGGGACAACTGGGGATCCAGCGGGGACGGGGGGAGAACTTGATCCTCCCCTTGGAGCAAATTGCCAAGAGCGAATTGGTCATCATCTGGGGGCGCAACGTTAGCTATACCAACTCCCACCTCCTCCCTTACCTCCAGGGCAAGACCCTGGTAGTCATCGATCCGGTCCGGATCGACATCGCCAAACATGCCCAGATGCATCTGCAAATTAATCCCCGGACCGATCTGGAGCTAGCCTGTATGTTGGCTCGCTTCATCTACATGCAAAATGGGGAGGATGAGGCCTTCATTCAAGAGCGCACCCAAAATTACGACTTTTTTGCCGATTTCATCAAAGAGTACCGGATGGTGCCCACTGTTGAGCGGATCGGGGTCGACATCCTCGAAATAGCTACCCTGGCCGAGCTGATGCAGCAAATGCGTACGGTCATTCTAGTAGGCAATGGGGTGCAAAAGTATGCCCATGGGAGCGATGTCCTTCATATGATCGACTCCCTTGCGGCGATGTTGGGACTTTTCGGTCGAGAGGGGTGCGGGGTGAGCTTCCTCGGGGATACATCAGTGGGATTGGAGGATCCTTTCGCCGTCGAGGCCAAGCGGGTTCCAAAGGCGAGTGTCGACTTTGCAGCCTTCGATCTCGTCTTCATCCAGGCCTCCAATCCCTTGATCACCCTTCCCCAAAGCGAGCGGGTCGCCCAGGGGCTCGAGAAGAGCTTTACCGTCGTTTTCGGACTCTACATGGATGAGACGGCCCAGGTGGCCGACCTGGTGATTCCCGCCAAGAACTTCTTGCAAAAGCCGGATGTACGCTTTAGCTATGGCCACGAGTTTGTCCACTTCATGCCCAAACTAGAAGAGCGCATTGGCGCCTTGAGCGAGTATGAGCTAACCGCCGAGCTCTTTCGCCGCTTCGGTCTGGAAGGGCTTGAGAGGGAAGAGGCCTACCTTGATCACTTCCGATCCCAACTCATCCAGGATGGTCCCTACTACAAACTCCCAAGCTACCATACCACCCCCTATGCCGACGGCTTCAAGGAGCCCTTCTGCTTCATCGACGAGGTGGAGGATGAGTGGGAGGAGGAAGAGGGGCTCTACCTCATCACCCCTAAGGCCCAGCGGGCTATCAACTCCCAGTTCAAGCGGGACGAGTTCCTCTATGTCCCCGTCTCTTTGGGGTTGAGTGATGGGGATCGGGTCCTTGTGACCAGCCCCTATGGCCAAGTGGAGATGGAGGTGCGTGTGAGTGAGCGGCTCCGGGACAACTTGGTACTGGCCTACAGCGGGAGTCGGATCAACAGGGTAACCCCGGCCAAGACCGACAACCACGGCCATAATGCCATCTTCCAGGAGGTTCGGGTCCGGGTGGAACCCATTTCGTGAGCAAAGGAGGAGTATGGATCTGCGCGGGTTGGATCTGGCCTACGTGCTCCACAGTTACGAGCGCACCTACATCAACTTCGAGCGAGGAGAAAATGGGCGCCTCTTCGACGACAAGGGGCGAGATTACATCGACTTTACCAGTGGGATTGGGGTGGTGAGTGTGGGCCATGGGAATAGGCGGCTCGCTCAGGCCATTTGTGACCAGGCCCACAAGATCATCCACATCTCCAACCTCTTCCTCATCGAACCCCAGGCCCGTTTGGCCCAGCGGCTAGTGGAGTTGAGTGGTTTTGACATGCGCCTCTTTTTTGCCAACAGCGGGGCCGAGGCCAACGAGGGGGCCATCAAGATCGCCCGCAAGTATGGGGAGATCGATGGAGAGGTGAAGCGCTACAAGATCATCACCCTGGAACACTCCTTTCACGGACGGACAATCACCGCCCTCAAGGCGACGGGCCAGGAGGCGATGCACACCTACTTTGGCCCCTACCCCGATGGCTTCGTCTATGCCAAATCCATCGAGGCCATTCCAGAGCTCATCGACCAGCGAACCGTCGGGGTCATGATCGAACTCATCCAAGGGGAGGGGGGGGTTGAGCCCCTCGATCCGGGAGGGGTCCGGGAGCTGGCCCAAGAGCTCCGACGCCAAGATGTCCTCCTGATCGTCGACGAGGTCCAGACCGGCGTCTATCGCACAGGCCACTTCCTTGCCAGCAACTACTATGACATTGAGCCGGACATCATCACCTTGGCCAAGGGTCTTGGGGGTGGGGTTCCCATCGGTGCCATCATGACCCGATTGAAGGAGATCTTCAAGCCGGGGGACCACGGGAGTACCTTTGGAGGAAACTACCTCTCCACCAGGGCCGCTTTGGAGGTGGTCGCCATCTTGCACGAATACCACTCCAGCGGCCTCCTCCAGCAGAGAATCCAACTCTTCGAGGAGCGGCTCCACGAGCTCCAACGGCGCCATAGCCACCTCTTCATCCAGAGTGTTGGTATCGGATTCATGCGGGGATTGCGGGTGGAGAGCGATCAGATCCAGAAGGAGATCCTCCAACGGGCCCTCGATGAGAGGCTCTTGCTCTTAAAGGCCGGTCGCAACACCATCCGCCTTTTACCCCCCTTGACCATCACGCCGGAAGAGATCGAGGAGGGATTTGCCCGGTTCGAGCGGGCGATTGAGGGGCTATGAGGGGTTGGTTCTGGCTCCTTGTGTGGGCCCTCACGCTCTGGGGTAGCCCCTTGAGCCAGCTCCAGGAGGAGCGGTTGGATTTGCAACGCAAGCGAAGCAGGGTCCAAGCCAGGGAGTTGGCGACGAGTTGGATCAAACCGATCCAAGGGAGCTACCTCTACCAACGGGGGGACCAGTTCCCCAACCAACGCCTCGAACGGCTGGCCATTACCCTGGATCAGCCTATCTTCAAGGGATTTGGCATTTGGGAGAGTATTCGGGGAGCCAGGGCGAGAGAGCGGGCCTCTTTGAAGGGGGTGGAATTGGAGCGCCACAAGCTCTTGGCTCGAATCTACACCCTCGTCCTCGAGATCCGTCGGCTCCAACTCCTCTTGGAGCGGGCCGATCTCGCCTTGAAAAATGCAACTATCGATGTAAGCCTCAAACGGGAGGAGTACCGTAAAGGGGAGGTAGATGCCACCTTCCTCAACCAGGCCATCTTGAAGAGAAACCAAGAGGCCCTAGCCCGCTTGGATCTGCAAGAGCAACTCATAGCCAAGCAGAGTGCCTTGCGAGAGCTCAGCGATCTGCCCCCCGAAAAGATCTCCCTTCCTCCCCTCTTTCTCCCTTCCAAAGCCACTTTTCTCGCTCGCAACCTCGAATTGGCCAGGCTCCAAGCCCTCTACCAAGCCAAGGGCCACCAGGTCGAGGTGGCCCGAAGCCGCCATCGCCCTAGCCTCTCCCTTCTCTACAGCTACAACTACCAGAAGCTCCAGGGGAGCCAATTCTTCCCGGATTTTCGCTATAGCGACCACTACTCCACCTATGGAGTGCGCCTTCAAATTCCCCTTGTGGATATCCAAGGCCGCACACAGGTGGAGCTGGCCCAGATCGATCGTCTCTCCCAGGGAGTGGCCCTCCAGATGAAGCGTGAGAGCCTCCAACGCCTCTACGAGCAGGTGGCCAAGGAATTGCATCTCCTTGAGAAGCGGCGCCAGATCCTTCGGGCCGACATCGACCTTTATCGCTCCTTGGTGGAGCAGGTCAAAGAGGAGTGGGAGGCCAAGGAGCGTCCCCGAACCGATTTGGAGGTGATGGAGAATAGTTTGCGTATGCGCCGGATCGACTTGAAGCTTCTTGAAATCGAGAAGCAGCAAAAACTATTGCGACTTCACGAAGGAATGGAAGGTGCGTTTTAGCCAGTTCATGAAGGAGTGGCTCTATGAGCACTACTACAGCCGTTATCGCCCCATCGGGAAAAGGGGGGATTTTTACACGGCGGTGAGCGTTTCCAAACTCTTTGGAGGGGCCATTGCCAACTATATCTACCGCCTCATCCGGGATGGGAAGTTGAGCCGGCAGGCGACCATTGTCGAGATCGGAGCCCACCGGGGCTATCTCCTAGCCGATATCGTCCAGTTCCTCTACACTTTTGAGCCGAGCCTCATCGAGCAGCTCCACTTCCTCATCGTTGAACCCTTCGAGGAGTTGCGTCAAGTACAGCGCCGCTACTTTTCCGACTCCTTCGGCGATCGGGTCCCCCTCCTCCAGGCGGCCTCCCTCGATGAAGTGGAGATCGAAGAGGGATTCGTCGTGGCCAACGAGCTCTTTGACGCCTTTCCCTGCGAACTCTTCTTCAAGGGGCAGATGGCCTATGTCGGTGACGGATGCACCATCTCCTTTGGTGAGGCTGAGAGTGCCATTGCCGCTACCGCCCAGCGCTATGGAATTGTCAAGGGGGAGATCCCATTGGGCTACCAGGAGTTTGCTTCCCAACTGGCCCGGGCCCTCAAACGGGGGTGGTTCGTCACCTTCGATTATGGGGATCTAGAACCGCGTAACGACTTGAGTATTCGCATCTACACCCGACACCGGGTCTATCCCCTCTTCGAGGAGGGGTTGGATCTGTGTGCCCTCTATGGCAAGAGCGATATAACCTACGATGTCCCCTTCGCCCAGCTCATCGACGCCTTTCAAGAGGCCGGTTGGGAGCAAAGGGTCTACAAGAGCCAGCTGGCAGCACTGGTCGACTTTGGGATCACTCAGTTGCTCGAGGAGATCGAAAAGAGGGCGGGATTTGAAGCCTATAGGCGGGAGGTGGAGAAGGTGAAGATCCTCCTCCACCCTTCGATGATGGGGGAACGGTTCAAGATGGTGGAATTTACTAGAGGCGTGCCTCGTAGCGGCGCAACATCCACAAGCGTCGCAACGCCTTTCGGCGAGCCTTGATCTTTTGCTCCTTGCGGATCTCCGTGGGGGGCTTGTAGAATCGGCGAGCCCTAGCTTCGGTGACGATGAGGTTGCGATCCACCTGTTTCTTGAACTTACGATAGGCCTCTTCGAAGCTCTCATTTGGACCAACGAGGATTCCTGGCATTGTAACTCCTTTGTGAAATTTGGTACCATTGGGTACAAAAAGGTAGGGTAGGACCTATGGGACCCTTGGCCGCCGTTATTATACTATGTTCTTGCCTCTTTGGGGATAGTATCAATGGATGGGGGCCACTCCATGAGGCGATCTATCGGGAGGATCTGGCCAAAATCGAGGAGCTTCTCGCCAAGGGGGCCGACATCGATGCCCCCACCAAGGCGGGGATCACCCCCATCATCATGGCCGTGAAGATCCGCAGTCTCCCGATTGTACGCCTCTTGTACCGCCATGGGGCCGACCTGGACGATCAAGATGGCAATGGCCTCACCCCCCTCCACTACGCCGTAGGCCAGAACCGCTACGCTATTGCCGCCTTCTTAATCGCCAAGGGGGCCGATGTCAATCTCCAGAACAACTTTGGCATCACCCCCCTCCACCAGGCGGCCTACAGCAACAATCTTCCCCTCGTCAAACTCCTTCTGGAGGTGGGAGCCGATCCCAACATAAAGAGCAACTTAGGGTTGACCCCTTGTCAACTGGCTTATGCCCGGGGGAACTATCTTCTGGCACAATATCTCCAACCTTTCACCAAGGAGCCATGCCATGAAATTGACGGTCAACGGTGAAGAGCGCCACTTCGAGGATGGGGCCACCATCGCCCAGATTCTGAAAACCTTGGGCATCCAAGAGCAGGTAATGGCGGTGGCCCTCAACGGCTCGATCGTCAAACGGGAGGAGTGGGAGCGAGTCTCCCCCAAGGATGGGGATCGTCTAGAGTTTCTCACCTTCGTCGGGGGAGGGTGAGGCCAGTTCGATGGCGGCGACGGCGATGGCAAATCCTCCGTCGTGGGCAATGGAGAGGGAGGCGCTCTTGATGGGGAAGTGGTGGGCGGCTTTGCCCAAGAGACGGAAGTGGGGGGCTCCCTGCTCATCTTTGTAAAGTTCGATATCGTGGAAGGAGAGTTGGCGACCGATCCCACATTTGAGGGCTTTAGCAATGGCCTCCTTGGCTGCCCAGAGGCCAGCGGCGCTTTGGGGATTGGCGGCTAAGGGGTGCTCTTGTGGGTTGAGGTAGCGCTTCAAGGCCCGCTCCCCGAAGCGCTCCAAGAAGGCTTGGATCCGTCCAATGGCTACGATATCGACTCCAACTTCCATCTGAGTACTTTTTGCTAGAATTATACAAAAAAGGGAGTAGATGGAGCGTTTCCTATCCTACTTGGGACTACCCTTTGTGCGGCTCTTCGATCTCCTTGAGCGTTTCGGGGCCTTCGTCCTCTTCGAGCTCAAACTCATCCCCCTCTTCTTCACTCCCCCCTATCGGGTCAAGGAGACCCTCCAGCAGATCGAGATCATCGGAGTCGGTTCATTCTTCGTCATCGCCTTGACCGCCATCTTCACAGGGCTTGTGGAAGCCATCCAGCTCTACCATGGCTTCCATAAGTTCGGGGCGGAGAGCTTCATGGGGTATACGATCTTCGTCTCCATCTCCAAGGAGCTGGGTCCAGTCTTCGGGGCCTTGATGCTGGTCTCCCGGGCGGTTAGTGCCATGACGGCAGAACTTGGGACGATGCGGGTTACCGAACAGATCGACGCCATCGATACCCTCGCCGTCGATAGCAAGAAGTATCTCATCATTCCCCGGATCGTCGCTACCACCATCTCGACACCGATTCTCGTGATCATATTCGTCTTTTTGGGGAACCTAGCTGCCTACCTGATCTCTACCATCGCCCTCGATCTCAACCCTACCGAGTACCAGAAGACCATCACGACCTATGTCCAGTTCAGCGACATTGGAACGGGATTGATCAAGGCGGTGGTCTTTGGCTATCTCATCAGTGCCATCGGAACCTACATCGGCTACTTTGCCCGGGGAGGGGCCCGGGGTGTGGGGCTTGCTACGACCAAAAGCGTCGTCTACGCCGCTATGACCGTCTTTGCCGCCAACTACTTCCTCTCCTCCCTCTTCCTCTATCTCGACTGGTAGCCTAGTCGCACCGATCGATTCCAAGGGCCTCTAGGAGCTCCTCGAAGAAGGGGCCCGCCTTCTGGTCGTAGTCGTCGTGGAACTCGATGATATAGCTTCCCGTCTCAATGGTCTCGGGACGCACCTCGATCTGGGGAGAGATGCGATGCTCGACGATGAGGTCATTGACCAGGTTGCAAATGCGCCGCTTCTCCTCGACACTGGTATAATCGATCTCCAGACGGGCGTAACGCTCTTCCATACTCACATGGGCTTGACACTTGGCCATAGGAGCCTCCTTCAAAAGCTATACCCGATGCCAAAATAAAACTGGCTCGTCTCCATATCCAGGGAGAAGAGGGGGGAAAAGTCGAGGGTGAGGGTGTCGATGAGCTTGACCTTAGTATCGTCCACCTCCCACCGCTTGTAGCTATATCCAAGGGAACAGTAGAAGTTGGCGGCCTCTGGAATGAGGTGGGAAAGATCGTACCGGAGTCCTAGGTCGAAGGTGTAGTTGGTACCATCGCTGTCGAAAGAGGAGCGCAGGAGGCTATTTTTGATTGTTCCCGTCTGGGCGGCGATGGAGCCTTGGGAGTAGAGGCTCAAGAAGGGGGTGAGGGCGTACTGGCCGCTGTATCCAATTCCGAGTTTGTAGGTTTTGACCTTGGTCTTGGTGGTATCGAGCATGGCTAGGGTGAGTTTGAGGGCCTGTTTGAGGTCGTACATCTTCATGTAGGGCATGCTGATTCCCGTCGTGAGGGCAACCCCGAAGAAGGAGTTTTCATCGCGATAGAGATCGTAGCCCAGTTGCAAGGTGAAATCGATCCCCCGAACCTTGTAATCGACCGGTGCGGTGATGGGGGTGTAGCGGTCGATGTTCTCGGAGATGGAGCCAAAGATGGGAAACTCATAGGTGAGGGGGGTGGCGAAGAGGGTGGTCATTTGGTCGAGCTCTTTGCTCTTGTAGAAGCTCAAATCGAATCCGTAGTACCAGGGGCTCTCGAAGAGGTTGCGGTGGACCTCGACGAGGGAGATAGTCGTCACATCGATATCGATATCGGCCTGCCAGAAGCCTTCCAGGGCGAAGTCGCTCTTAAACTGGCTCTTGGCAAAACGGAGCTCCATAGCCTCCAGACTCATGGCAATGAGGGCGATCCCGGCGATCCAGGACATGCGCATTGCTCTCCTCCTTTCACATCCATTCGATGATTTGTTCAACCCGCTCCACCACGAAAGATTTTATCGAAATATCTTGAAACGGCTTTGAAGGGATGATCGCCTTGGTGAATCCCTGGTTGGCCGCCTCCTTGAGGCGGAGATCGAGCATGGGGACCTCTTTGATCTCCCCAGTGAGACCCACCTCGCCGATGAAGAGGCTCTCCCGGCTAATGGGGCGCTCCCGGAAGGAGCTTAAAATCGCCGCCACCACTGCCAGGTCGGCGGCCGTTTCACCGATTCGGATCCCCCCGGCGATGTTGACGAAGACATCGTACTGGTTGAGGGGAAGATCGAGCCGTTTTTCCAGGAGGGCGAGGAGCATAGTGAGCCGGTTTCCATCGTATCCGGTAGCGCTGCGTTTGGGATTGGCATAGCCACTCTGAGCAACCAGGGCCTGGACTTCGAGGATGATGGGGCGGCTCCCTTCGATGACGACGGTGGCTACCGAGCCTGGTTGGGAGCGTTTGGAGGAGAAGAGCCGTTTGGCAATGTTGGTAGCGCTCACAAGTCCGTGGGGGCCCATTTCAAAGATCCCAACCTCGCTGGCCGAGCCGAAGCGGTTCTTGAAGCTGCGCAAGATCCGGAGCTCCCGGGAGCTATCCCCCTCGAAATAGAGGACCGTATCCACCATGTGCTCCAGGACTCGGGGCCCGGCAATGGAACCATCCTTGGTGATGTGGCCGATGATAAAAGTTGGGATGCGGCGCTCCTTGGCCAACCGCATCAACTCGAAGGTGACCGCCCGCACCTGGGAGATGGTCCCTGGAGCTGAAGTGATCTCTTGGCTATAGATGGTCTGGATGGAGTCGACGACGAGGAGATCAAAGGGCTCCCGTTCAATCTCTTGAAGGATCCCTTCTATGGTGAGTTCTGGCAGGAGGTAGAGGGTGGCGACATTGGCCCCGATCCGTTTGGCCCGGAGTTTGATCTGGCTTGCCGACTCCTCCCCGCTGACATAAAGGACGCGCCGTCCCCCTTTGGCCAGATTGGCCGAAGCCTTCAAGAGGAGGGTGCTCTTACCCACCCCGGGACTGCCGCCGATGAGCACAAGGGAGCCTGGCACGATCCCTCCTCCAAGGACCAGATCGAGTTCACTATCTCCAGTTGAAATCCGCTGGAGGGTTGTCTCTTCCACCTGGGTGATGGGAAGGGCTTTGGATGGGGTGGGGGGGCTGGAGCGGTCCTTCTTGGAAGGAGTGATTTCGACGAGGCTGTCCCAGGTTCCACAGTTGCTACAGCGCCCAAGCCAGGTTCCACTCTGGGCCCCGCAGGCTTGGCACTCGAAGAGCTGTTTCCTTTTGGCCATCTATTCAAAGAGGGTCGAGAGGATGGTCTCCACATACTCATGGGGGTCGAAGGGGGCGAGATCTTCCAGCCCCTCTCCGGTCCCCACGAAGAGGATGGGGAGCTGGAGCTTGTGGGAGATGGAAAGGAGGGCCCCCCCTTTGGCAGTCCCATCCAGTTTGGTGATGACGATCCCATCCACCCCGACCATCTCGTGGAAACGGCGGGCCTGCTCGATGGCGGAATTGCCTTGGGTTCCATCGATGATCAGGAGTTTGCGGTGGGGGGCTCCGGGGAGGGCCTTGTCACAAACCCGGACGATTTTTTGAAGTTCCTGAGCCAAGTTGGATTGGGTATGGAGGCGGCCAGCTGTGTCGATGAGGACCCGGTCGATCCCCTTGGCCTTGGCCTTCTGGATCGTATCGAAAGCCACAGCTCCCGGATCGTGACCTTGCTTGGTAGCTACAATAGGCAAATCGAGGCGCTTCGCCCAGCTTTGCAACTGCTCGATAGCCGCCGCCCGGAAAGTGTCGCCAGCTCCTAGGATCACCGTTTGGCCAGCCTCCTTGTAACGGTGGGCTAACTTGGCGATGGTCGTCGTCTTCCCGGCCCCGTTGACTCCAATGACAAGTTCGACGAAGGGGGTAGCCTCCACCTCCTTGGGAGGAGGGGAGCGGAAGAGGTAGAGCAAGTCGTTGCGCAACTGCTCCTTGGTCACCTTGGAGGGGAGGGAGTTTATGATCTGTTCCACGAGATCGTACTCCACATCGGCTTCGATAAGGAGCTCTTCGATCTCTTCGGGAGTTGCACTTTTGCGCTTCTTAGGGATTTGCCGCTCTAGATTCTCGGTAGTCTTGCGGAGAGCCCGCTTTAAAAATCCAAACATCGCTATTCTCCTATGGCTCGTTGGATATCGATTTTGAGCATTTCGACGGGAACGGCCCCGATGTAGTGGATCTGATAGCGCCCCTCCTTGAAGAGGACGAGGACCGGAATCGGTCTGGAGGCTGGGGCGTGGATGGCATGGTAGATCTTCCCGGCAATCTCCTCGTTGAGACGGAGGTTGTGGGAGATGGGGAAGGAGGCGGTCATCGGCTTTTGATCGTCGAGTTGTAGACCGAAGATACTCAGGCGCTGGCCAAACTCCTTGTGGAGCTTTTCAAGCTCTGGCAACTCGGCCCGGCATGAGGGGCACCAGCTGGTAAAGAGCAAGAGCAAGAGGAGCTCCTTCTGGCTCCTGGCCTCCATGCGGCCCTGATGGAAGGAGAGTTCGATGGTCTCGTTTCCTTCTGTGAGGCGGTAGTGTTTGGGAGGGGCTGGGGCTTTGGTGTTGGCCGAGCTTTGCTCTTGGCAAGCTGTAAAGAAGATTAAAATAAAAAGAAAGATAAAGAGTTTTTTCAATTCCAATCCCTTTCGTGGTAAAATCTTCCCGAGATTATAGTCAATGAAGGCTTAAAGATGGACTTTGCTTCCAAAGAGGAGTTTCGCACTTATTGCAAGGCAAGAATACTCCCTCGAAAAGGAAGCAAGCGGATCCAACGGCGGCTTGCCTGGCTCATCGAGAGGCTGGGGGCCCGAAGGATTTTGGCCTATGTACCAATGGGCCATGAACCAGATATCTACCAACTACTCCATCAACTGCGGCAAAGGGGCGGCTTGGTCTATGTGCCCCGGATCGAGGGGGGGCGGCTGGTTCTGGCGGCCTTTCGACTCCCCCTCAAGCGGGGACCTTTTGCCATCAAGGAGCCACCCCCTTCCCGTCCACCGCGATCCATCGATCTGGCTATAGTCCCCATCCTTGGAGTGGATGGGGGGTTCCGTCGTATCGGGTTTGGTCAGGGAATGTACGATCGGCTTTTTGCCCGACTTCCCGGGTCCATACCGATCCTCTTCGTCCAGGAGCGGCTTTGCAAGAGCCGCTCCCTGCTGGCCAACGGGTACGATATCCAAGGGGACTTTCTCGTGACTCCAAAAGAAATATACATACGAGGTGATAGCGATGTGGGTCGAGATTTTATTCGGAGGTTCTGCCGCCATGCTCAGTGGCGCTGCAGGATATTTCCTCGCAAAAAAGATCGAAAAGGACCGGCTCAATATCTACGAGGAGCAGGCTAAGGCCAAAGCGCGGGCCATCGAACACGAAGCGGAGCGGATCCTTCAAGATGCCAAGATCAAAGCCAAGGAGACTGAGCTCGTCCTCAAACGGGAGTTTGACGAGCGCCTCAACGAGTTGAAGAGCGACTACGATCGCCGCTTCAACGAGCTCATGGAAAAGGAGCTCTCCCTCAAACAGATGTTCAAGGAGGAGCTCAAGCACATTAGCCTGGAGAAACAGGAGCTTAAGGCCGAACGGGAGGAGGTGAATCGCCTCAAGCGGGAGTATGAGCTCTTGCGGGCCGAGTATGAGGAGAAGTACAACGAGATCCTCGAAGCCCTCCAGGAGCAGGCCGGTTTGACGGTAGAAGAGGCCAAGGCCCTCATCCTCCAAAAGGCCGAGGAGGAGAGCCGGGCCGAGGTAGCCAACATCATTCGCAAATATGAGGAGGAGGCCAAACAGGAGGCTAAACGGCGGGCCAACTACATCATCGCCCAGGCAACAACCCGCTACGCTGGAGAGTTTGCGGCGGAGCGACTCATCAACACCGTCTCGATCCCCAGCGACGAGATCAAGGGGCGCATCATCGGCAAGGAGGGGCGCAATATCAAGACCTTGGAGATGCTTTTAGGGGTCGATATCATCATCGATGATACCCCCAACGCCATTGTCCTCAGCTCCTTCAACCTCTATCGCCGGGCCATTGCCACCAAGGTGATCGAGCTTCTGGTAGAGGATGGACGGATCCAGCCGGCTAGGATCGAGGAGATCTACGAGAAGGTCAAGGAAGAGTTCGACCAGCAGCTTCTGGAGGAGGGGGAGAACATCGTCATCGATCTGGGCATCGGTCAGCTCCATCCAGAACTGCTCAAGCTTGTGGGACGCTTGAAGTTTCGGGCCAGCTACGGACAAAATGCCTTGGGCCACTCTCTGGAAGTCGCCCACTTGGCCGGGATCATGGCCGCCGAGATGGGGGGAGACGAGATCTTGGCCAAACGGGCCGGTCTCCTCCACGATATCGGGAAGGCCCTTACCCACGAGTATTCGGGCTCCCATGTCGATCTGGGGGCGGAAATTTGCAAGCGCTACAAAGAGCCCGATGTGGTCATCAACGCTATCTACGCCCACCACGGCCATGAGGAACCTCGGAGTATCGAGGCGGCCGCGGTATGTACCGCCGATACCCTCAGTGCCGCTAGGCCAGGAGCGCGGAGAGAGGTGTTGGAGGCCTTCCTCAAACGGGTCCAGACCATCGAGGAGATCGCCCTGGCCAAGCCGGGTGTTAAGAAGGCCTACGCCATCAATGCAGGCCGGGAGGTTCGAGTCATCGTCAATGCCGAATTGGTTACCGATAATGAAGCCTACCTCCTAGCCAAGGAGATTGCCAAGGAGATCGAAAGCAGCGTCCAGTACCCGGGAGAGGTGAAGGTCAACGTGATCCGGGAGCAGCGGGTCGTCGAGTACGCCAGATAAGTTAAGCTTATTTTCAAGCCCATTGATCTATAATGAACTTTTATCAACTCTCCTCAAAGGTTCACGATGGTACGATCTTGGCTGCTTGCCTTACTCCTTGGATCCTGGCTTCTTGGTGCAGAGTTGTGGGTTGGAATCGGGAAGATCGGAGGGGATCCGGTCTGCTCCAACGAGTATGCCCTCGGATATGAGGCGGAGTTTGAGCTGGGGCAGGAGTGGCTTACGGGATTTGACGTCAGTTATAAGTACGCCTCTTTAAAAGAGGTCGAGGCAGAAGGGGACCATGAGGGGGAAGGTCCAGCGATAAGGAGCCAGCGTATTGAAGAGCATGCCTTCGATGTGGAGGGGCTCCTTGGAAAGCATCTGGCCTACCACGACAAGCTCTTTGCCGTCGGGGGACTACGCCTTGGCGATAGTGAGGGGGAGTTTATCTATGGCCTTGGCCTTGGGGCCGAGTACCAGCACATCTTTGAAGATAGATGGATCTTGAGCCTCGATTTGATTCGCCACTTCATGAAGGGGGAGGAGCGTTACTACCAGACCACCACCTTCATGGTCAAGGTCGGCTACGAGTTTTGAGGGGTATCGTCATAAGGGTCGAGATGGATGGTGATCTCCCAGCGACTCTTGGGATCGAGGGAGCGGATCTCTGCTTCGATCGTATCTGAGATCTGATGGGCCTCTACCAAAGGGATCTGGGGATCGTCGAAGACCAGGTGGACATCGACGAAGTTGGTCCCACCGCTGCGCCGCGTCTTGAGGTAGTGGTAACTGGTGATACGGGGGTGGCTGGTGAGGATCCCCTTGATCCGCTGAACCAGCTCCTCTTCGAGAGCTACGTCTAGGAGCATGAGGGTTCCCTCACGGATGAGTTCGAAGGCCTCCTTGATGATGTAGATGGCGATGGCGATCCCAAAGAGTCCATCGATCCAGTGCCATCCGGTCAGCTGGACGAGGATGAGGGAGAGGAGGACCGCCGAGTTGGAGAGGAGGTCGGTCTTGTAGTGGAGGGCATCGCTCTTGATCACCATGTTCTTGGTCTTCTCGTAGACCCGATTGAGGAAGAGGACGAGCCCCGCCGTGAGGACGATGGAGATGACCATCACCGCGATGGAACTTCCAAGGTACTCGATCTGGCGCTCTTCGAGGATGTTGAGGATCCCCTTGTAGAGGATGAAGAGACCCGAAATGGTGATGATGGTCCCCTCAATGACCGCCGCCAGGGCTTCGATCTTGCCTAGGCCGTAGTTGAATCGCTCGCTTGGAGCCTTTTCGGCTTTGGAGAGGGCGAAGTAGTTGAACATGGAGACGGCGATATCAAGGATCGAGTCGATGGCGCTGGCGAGTACCGCCGCCGATCCACTCAAAATCCCAACCGCCAGCTTCACGAGGACCAAGATCCCAGCCACGATGGAGGCGACGATGGTCGCACTCTTTTGCAAGCTCATGTCCCACCCCTTTTTAAGTTTGCGATTATATCCAAAAGCTCCTTAAGGTGGCGTTGGAAGAGGGTCAGGACCCATTCTGGAGAGCACCTCTTGGGATCGTAAGGGTCGCTGACGAGTTTGATGATGTGGGGTTTGACCTGGAAGGGTTTGGCTCCTACCAAGATGCCGGCAGCTTCCATATCCACCAGTTCCCGGAACCTTTTGTGGGCGGGATGGTGGAGGGTGCGTAACTTCTTGTTGGGAAGGGTGGTGCTGGGAGGGAGGGGATAGCTCTTGCCACTGGGATCGTCGATGACTTTGGAGATATTGTAGAGCTGGCCGGGTCGATCGCCAGCGCAGATCCCCAAATTGAGGAGCTGGGTGGCGGGGGAATGTGTTAGAATATGGCCAACGGCACTGGCAGCGTGCAAAGGGCCGATCCCCGTGACGATGAGCTCGATCCCCTCACCGCGATAGCGGGGGAAGGGGGTTGAAGCGATGGGGATGAGGTGGAGAGCCTGGATGAGGGTGCGGGCTTCGGTTCTGGTTGCCATTGCGATAACCATGGTGATATGGTAACGAAAGGGGGTAAATGGATATTGCACGGATCAAAAGGGAGCGGGAGGGGTGGTTAAGGTGGAAGCATATCGCCCCGTTGCGCCGCCTCTTGGAAGGGCTCAAGCCTGTGGAGGCCCATCTTGAAATAGGGGATGTGGTCAAGCTCCAAGGCGCCCCGCCCCAAGAGGAGTTGGAGAAAGTAGAAGCAGCCGCCTGGGCGATGCGTCCCTGGCGCAAGGGGCCTTTCGATCTCTTTGGCCTCTTCATCGAGAGTGAGTGGCGTAGCTTCATCAAGTACAATCTGCTTGCCCCTTTCCTCGATCTTGAGGGCAAGGAGGTAGCCGATATAGGGTGCAACAACGGGTATTATATGTTCCGATTCTTGCAGTTGCGCCCCAAACAGGTTGTGGGCTTCGATCCATCCCCCCTCTTTCGCACCCAGTTCGACCTCATCAACCACTACGCCCGTACCCCCATAGTCTATGAACTCCTGGGAGTTGAACACCTCCCCCACTACGGCCAGCGCTTCGATACCATCTTCGCCTTGGGGATCCTCTACCATCGCCGGGATCCCATCACTACCTTGCAGTGGTTGCGCCGGGGCCTCAAGCCGGGGGGAGAGCTCTTCCTCGATACCCTCTTCATCGAGGCCGATGGCCCCTTGGTCCTTGCTCCGGCTCCAAGTTACGCCAAGATGTCCAATGTCTACTTCGTTCCAAGTATCGAGGCCCTCCACAACTGGGCGATACGGGCCGGCTTCAAAGGCTTCGAGGTCTTGGCCACCCGGGTAACCGATACCTTCGAGCAGCACAAGAGTCCATGGATCTTGGGAGAGAGTTTGGAGGATTTCCTCGATCCGGTAGATCCAACCCGAACCATCGAGGGCTATCCAGCCCCGCGGCGGGTCTATGTCCGCTTGAAGGAGCGTTAGATGATTCGTGGTATCTTGCTGGATATCGGCGGCGTCCTCTATGAAGGGGATCAACCGATCCCAGGAGCAGTCCAAGCCATCGACGAACTGCGCCGCTCCTACCGATTGCGCTTCCTCTCCAATACCAGCCGTATCCCACCCCAAGAGCTCCTTCGTAAGCTAGAATCCATGGGCTTTTCTCTGGCCCAAGAGGAGCTCTTCACCGCCTTGAGGGCTGCCGCCAACTTTTTAAAAAGCCAGGGAGCCCGGGCCTATGTGGTGGCGACCGAGGAGGCTCGAGCCTATTTGGCAGAGCAGTTCCCTCCCGCTTCGGTAGAGCGCTTCGTCCTCGTGTGCGATGCCTATACCAACTTCACCTACGAGTGGCTCAATGAGGCCTTTCGAAGACTTGAGGCGGGACATGGATTTCTAGCCACCAATGTAAACCGCTACTTCAAGGATCGGGATGGCCACTTGAGCCTCGATGCTGGGGGGTTTGTGCGTTGCCTCGAGTATGCCAGTGGAAAGATAGCCAAGGTCGTGGGGAAGCCCAATTGTACCTTTTTCCAGTTGGCTATCGAGAGTATGGGATTCAAGCCACACCAGGTGGTGATGGTTGGAGATGACATCGAATCGGATATCCTTGGAGCCAAGGCCTGTTGGCTCAAGACCGTCCTGGTTCGAACAGGCAAATTCAAAGAGGGGGATCTGCTCAAGGCCACTCCGGACCTGATCATCGACGATATCACCCAGCTCCCCAGGCGGATTGGGGAGCTGGAGGGGTAGCTACTTCTTATCGAAGTGGTAGATCGTATGTTTGCTGGCCCGCTCTCCCTCCTCGTAGACGATGTAGGAGGCTTTGAGGTGGTTGTAGTCGTCGGAGAGCTCCAGGATGATGTGGTGGACATGGGGCTCGTCGCTATCACACACCTCGCTGCGATCCTCGTCGCAGTCGAAGATCAGCCGGGTCTTGGTGCTCTCCTTGGTGTTGAAGATGAAGCTGGGTTGGTTCTGCTTGGCACAATAGTGGGTGGCAAGGAGCTGGTTGCACTCCTTGAAGTCGTCGCAGTGGTACATGGTGACCATGTGGCGGATGGTTCCGGGCAAGAGCTCCTCTTTGAGGGAAGAGCCCCGGCCAATGACCTCATACTCCATCGCCGTCTTGTCGGTTCCAAGGAGCCGTTTGACCGCTGGATGGTTGTGGGCTCCCGTGGTATCCTTCTGCTGGCTGGCTGGAGAGAGCTTCCACTCCCCAGGGAGGACCTTGACCATGTGATCGTAAGCCTCTTTGGGAGTCATCTGGGCAAAGAGCGTCAGCGCCATGAGAGAGATGATCGAGAGCTTCTTCAAGTGGACCTCCTTTTTGTTTGGATTGTAGCGTAAAAAATTGGCCAAAATTATGATCTAGATCAAGAGTTCGATAAGCTCCCCTTATCCTCAAGTATGGATCAGCTTCTGGGTGATCCGACCATCGGCGATGGTTACCAGCCGCATCGGGTAGCGATCGGGAGCGAGGGCGTTCTTGAAAGCCCTGGTGGTGATACAGCGCACATGGCCGATCCGGCTCGATGGATCATCAACATGGATGTGGCCCGAGAGGGTCAGGATGAGGTTGGGATAGGTGAAGAGCTCCCGTTGGACCTCGTCGCTATTGTTGAGGACATACTTGTGGATGTTCTCGGGATCGCTGCTGTGCCAGAAGTTGAGGAAGGGGTGGTGGTCGAGGATAATAGTCGGTTTGTCGAACTGGAGCATCTTCTTGGCGAAGGCGATGCTCTCGGGTGAGAAGCGTCCATTATCGTGGCCGTCTATGCAGCTGTCGATACCCAAAACCATGACCCCTTTGTGAACGACCATCCAGTCCCGCCCTACCACCAACATGTTGGGGGTGGCAAAAAGGTCGAGAAAGGTCGGGCCATCGATTCCCCTCCCCTTGGGATTGGCCTCCTTGTTACCCCGGACACAGTAAGCTGGCATACGCAGCTGGGAGATGATCTGGCGGAAGAGGCGGGCATCCTCCCCATTGGCGTCGTTGTTGAAGTTGTCCCCTCCAAAGAGGACGAAATCGACTTCGGGATACTTGAAGTTGATGGAGCGTACCAAGAGCTTGAGGGCCTCGATGCTCTCTGGCTCTTGTAAATCGAGGTGGCTGTCGGTGACGTGGAGGAAACGTACAGGCTCTCCTCCAGCCCACACAGGAAGGGTGGCGGCTCCAAGGGCCACTTTGAGAAAGTCGCGTCGCTCCATGAAGACTCCTTTAACCGAGATATTGGATCCAGGAGGCAACGAGTCGTTGCTCCTGGGCGATGGAGGTCGGGCCTCCATGGCCTGGGTAGATGGGCCGATCGAAGGGGATGGCTGCAAATCGTTGGAGGCTCTCCACCATAGCTTTAGGATCGCTGTGGGGGAAGTCAACCCGCCCAATGCTGCCTCGGAAGATGAAGTCCCCGCTGAACCAGGTCTCTTCGATCTCGATCACGCTCGTTCCCGGAGTGTGGCCTGGAAAGTGGTGGAAGGTAATGGGAATCCCTCCTATCTCAATGGTCCGACTTCCCTGGATCAGGATGTCGGGGGTGCTCTTTGGGAAGTGGAGGCCAAATTGCTCCCCTTCCAGGAGGAAACGGTCGGCTTCGTGGATGATCAAGGGGACCTGGAGCTCTTTTTGCAAGGGGGCATTGCTCCAGACATGGTCGAAGTGGCCGTGGGTGTTGAGGATGGCGACGGGGTTGCTCACCCGCTCCAGGACCCAGGGGACCGCATCGACTCCAGGATCGATAATGAGCTCTTTATCGTCGAGGGATATAATATAGCAATTGGTCTCGTAGGGCCCCATGGGGCGAACCTCGATATGCAAAAGGACTCCTTCATGGAATTTTTCACTACCCTCTGGTCCATCATCCAAAGGGGAGATCCCTGGGAAAAGCTCACCCATTTTAGCAGGTTTTACACCAAGTTGCAAAGAGGCGATGTCGCCTTTGTTCCAGAAGCTCCCATCAATCGGCTGGAGCACCCCTCCTATGCAGCTGTATGCTCCATCGTCCCTCCAAACCGGCTCCCGCGCCGGGGGAGTTTAGGGAGCACCCTGGGGCGGGCTCGACTCTTGCATGCCATCGCCCACATCGAATATAGTGCTATCGATCTGGCTCTCGATAGCGCCTATCGCTTCCGCTACCTCCCCTGGGATTACTACATGGATTGGATCGAGGTGGCCCAGGACGAGTGTCGCCACTTCGTCATGGTCCACCGCCTCCTGGAGGGGTTAGGTTATCGCTACGGCGATTTTCCAGTCCACCAAGGCCTCTTCGATGCGGCTAAGGCCACCCAGGAGAGCCTTTTGGAGCGGATGGCCGTCGTCCCCCGCTATCTGGAGGCCAACGGTCTCGACGCCAATCCCAAGATCATGGCCAAGATCCAAAACTTCTCGGATCCCCAGGCCAGGGAGATGCTCAACGCCCTTGAGACCATTTTGCACGAGGAGATCGACCATGTGGCCAAGGGGGATCGCTGGTTCCGTTGGGCTTGTGAGCGGGAAGGAGTTGAGGATCCAGTTGGCAAGTATATTGCCATTGTCGAAAAGATCTATCCTGGAACCCTCCATAGCAAGCAGTATCTCAATATCGCTGCTAGAAGGGCTGCTGGATTTAGCTGCAAGGAGATAGAGCTCCTTGCAAGCAAGGAGGTGGAGTGTGACGATGGAGATTCGAGAAGAAGGGTTTAAGGGCCAATTTAGTATAATGAAACGCTTTAGCAACGCGAGAAGAGAGGGAAGGAATGAAGCGAATCAGCCTGAACGACACTGCTGTGGACAAAAGGGCGCGAGAGTTTGTCAACGAAGCGCTGGATGGGAAGCGACGGGTAGAGGAGTTGGAGGAGCGCTTTGGATCGTACATCGGTGCTCCCTATGCCATCGCCACGAGCAACGAGACCGCAGCCCTCCACTTGGCCATGACGGCCATCGACTTGAAACGGGGGGACAAGATCTTGTGTAGCGTCAACGCCTACCCCAATGTCCCGGAGGTAGTGCGCCACTTCGATGCCGAGCCGATCTTCGTCGACATCGATCCAGACGATTACAACATCGATTTGGGGGAGGTGGAGCGGATCTTGGCCAAGAACAAGAGCAAGAAGCTCAAGGGGGCTATCATCTCCCATACCGCAGGCCAGCCTACCGACCTGGAGCGGCTCTACCAGATCGCCGAGCACTACAACATCATTGTCATCGAAGATGCCAACGATGCCATGGGGGCCAGCTACAAGGGGAAGCGGATTGGCTCTCTGGAGGGGACGATCACCTCTTTTAGTTTCAATCCCCACAAGGCCTCGACCCTCAACAACGGGGGGATGCTGGTGACCGCCTCCGAGGAGCTCAACGAGCGGGCCAGACTCCTTCAGGCCAATGCCATGATCCGGAGCGAGTGGAGCCAGGATGGAGGTCTTGGCTACATCTACGATGTGGTCGATATCGGCCTTGAATATGATATGAGCGATATCGAGGCGGCCTTTAATCTGGCTAAGTTGGAAGAAAACGATGAGGCCATTGCCCGGCGTCAAGAGATTGCCAAGACCTACTACAAGGAGCTGGCCAAGGTGCCCCATATCGAACTTCCCGCCAAGAAGCGGGACCACATCTTCACCAAGTTCATCATCAAGGTCGACAAGAACCGGGATTCTTTTGCCAGGGAGCTTTACAAACGGGGAATCGAAACGGGGCTCCACTACATTCCCCTCCATCTGCTGAGCTACTACAAACAGAAGTACTCCCTCCGAGTCAACGACTATCCCAAAGCCTTACGGAACTACCAGCAGATCCTCTCCATCCCGATCCATGCCGGTATGAGCGATGAGGATGTGGGGTATGTGGTGGAGCAGATCAAGGAGGTGGCCAGATCAAGAGGCTAGTAGCGCTCTTTGAAGAGCTCTTCTGGGCCCCCAGGTGGTGGCACTGGATTCTCGGAGTTGCCTTGCTACCTGCCAGTTTCCTCTACTGCCTCTTCTCCTGGGGGCGCAAAGGGATCTGCCCTGCCCCCTCTTTTGCTCCCCTCCCGATCGTGAGTATAGGGAACTTGGTGGTTGGAGGAAGTGGCAAGACCCCACTCCTCATCGCCCTCGCCTCCCATTATCGGCGGGTTGGAGTGATTTTGCGCGGGTATGGACGCACCAGTCGGGGAGTGGTGGAGGTGAGCCGGTGGGGAAAGATCCTCGTCCATGTGGAAGAAAGTGGTGATGAGGCGATGCTCATCGCCCGAAAACTCCCTCAGGCCCTGGTCCTCGTCGCCGAAGATCGCCGCGAGGCCATCCAGCGGGCCAAGGAGCTGGGGGCTGAGGTGATCTTCCTCGACGATGGATTCCACCAGTGTCTGCGCAAGTTCGACCTCCTGATCAAACGCAAGCCCCCCAACCCCTTCTGTCTACCGGCTGGTCCCTTTCGGCTACCTCTTTGGTGTGAGGCCTGTGCCGACCTGATCGTGGTGGAGGGGCGGGATTTCCGGCGCAGGGTGGAGCTGGTCAACCCTACCGCTAGGATGGTCCTCGTCACCGCTATCGCCAATCCATCCCGTCTTGCTCCCTACCTTCCCAAGCTCCAAGCCGCCTACACCTTTCCAGACCATCATACCTTTACTCCCCAGGAGCTCCAGGAGATCTGGGAGCGGGAGGGGCCCACCTCTTTGCTTGTGACCGAGAAGGATCTGGTCAAGCTGGAGGATTTTGGCTATCCCCTATCTATCTTGAGGCTCGATTTGGAGGTGGCTCCCTGGGTAGTGGCCAAGGTAGACCAATATGTTCAAAAGGAGATCCATGCAAAAGAAGTTGCAAACCGTTCAGACCCTTCTTGATGCCCTTCCCTTCATCAAACGGTTCCAGGGCAAAACCTTCGTTATCAAGTATGGGGGGTCGGCCCAGATCGACGAGACCCTCAAGGAGCGTTTCGCCCAGGACATTCTCCTCCTGCATACCGTTGGGATTCGTCCGGTGGTGGTTCATGGTGGTGGGAAGCGGATCACCCAGATCCTGGAGCGGCTCAAGATCGATACCAAGTTCATCAATGGGGAGCGGGTCACCACCGCAGAGGTGATGGAGATTGTGGAGATGGTTTTGAGTGGGGATATCAACAAGGAGATCGTGAGTCTACTCAACAACCATGGGGCCAAGGCCATCGGGATTAGCGGGAAGGATGCCAACTTTATGCAGGCTCGTCCCAAGGATTTTGCCACCTTCGGCTATACGGGGGTCATCGATCGCATCGATGGAGCCGTGGTGGAGAATCTCTTGGCCGAAGGGTTTGTCCCTGTGATTGCTCCCATCGCCGCCAGCACCCAGATCGGCCATCCGGGATTTAATATCAACGCCGATCTGGCCGCCAGTAGGATCGCTGGGGCCTTGAAAGCCGCCAAGATTATCTTCTTGACCGATACCCCTGGAGTCCTCGATCGGGAGGGGCGGCTCATCTCCACCCTTACCCGGGAAAAGATCGAGCTGCTCAAACAGGATGGAACCATCCAGGGGGGGATGATCCCCAAGGTCGACGCCTGTTTGGAGGCCATTGATGCTGGAGTCGAGAAGGCCCATATCATCGATGGACGGATTGAACACAGCCTCTTGCTGGAGATCTTCACCAGTGAGGGGATTGGAACCCAAGTGGTAGGAGGATGAAATGGACTACTACCTGGTGATCACAACCCTCGATTCGGCAGAAAAGGGGCGCTCTATTGCCAAGGCGCTGGTAGAAGAGCGGCTTGCAGCCTGTGTCAACCTCGTTCCAGGGATCGAATCCTTCTATATCTGGGATGGGGCCCTCCAGGAGGATCGGGAGTTTCTGCTCCTCATCAAGACCGACCAGAAGCACCTCCCCCTCCTTCAAGAGCGCCTCGAGGCCCTGCACCCTTACGAAGTTCCCGAGATCCTAGCCTTTCAAATCGATCGGGGAGCAAAGAGCTACCTGGAGTGGATGGACCACCTCCTTGGGGCAAGGCGATAAGCCAGATCTAAAGATTTTTTGCTACAATCGGGGCCAAAAAGGCGAAACGATGGAGTTTGTCGAGACACGAGGCAACGATTCCCGACGGCCCGCCCGGGTCTCCTTCACCCAAGCAATTCTCGATCCGGCCGCGAGTTTTGGAGGCCTCTACGCCCCTGCCTCCCTTCCCAGCCTCGATTTGAACTCCCTCATCGGCAAGGGGTACAAGGAGATGGCTGCCGCCATCTTGAATACCTTCGATCTGGACCTCCCTCAAGAGCTGCTCCAGGCGGCCCTCGATCGCTACGATCGATTCGACGATCCCGAGGATCCAGCCCCCCTCGTTTCTATCGACGGGAACCTGGCAATTTGTGAACTCTACCACGGCCCGACCCGAGCCTTCAAGGACATGGCTCTCCAGCCCTTTGGCCATATCCTCTCCCATCTGGCCCAAGAGCGCCGGGAGCGCTATTTGATCCTGGCCGCCACCAGTGGAGATACGGGGCCAGCGACTCTAGAGAGCTTCAAAGAGCGTCCCAATGTGGATGTGGTCTGCCTCTATCCGGCCGGGGGCACCAGCGACGTCCAACGGCTTCAGATGGTCACAGAAGAGGGGGAGAACCTCAAGGTCATCGGTATCCATGGGGACTTTGACGATGCCCAAAGGGCCCTGAAAAACCTCCTCGCCTCTCCCTCTTTTCAAGCCAAGCTCAAGGAGCAAGGGATTCGCCTCTCTGCTGCCAACTCGGTGAATTTTGGCCGTATCCTCTTCCAGATCCTCTACCACATCCACAGCTACCTCCAGCTCCTCCATCGGGGCCTCATCGGGGCTGGAGAGTCTATCGATCTGGTCGTTCCCAGCGGCAACTTTGGGAATGCTCTGGGAGCCTACTACGCCAAGAAGATGGGACTGCCCATTGGGAAAATCGTCATCGCCTCCAATGCCAACAACATCCTCACCGAGCTCATCCAAAAAGGGCGCTACGATCTGCGGGGTCGATCCTTGATTAAAACCACATCCCCGGCCATGGATATTTTGCGCTCTTCCAATGTGGAGCGGGTCCTCTTTGACAAGTTTGGACCCCAGCGGACTCGGGAGCTCATGGAGCAGTTGGAACGGGAGGGATTCTATGAGCTCAGCCCCCAAGAGCTCCAAGAGCTGCGGCAGGATTTCGAGGCCGATTTCGTCGATGATGGCCAGATTAAGGAGACCATCAAGGAGTTCGTCGAGGAGCACAACTACCTTATGGATCCCCATACCGCCACGACTATTGGCCCCTATCGCCGCTTCGTCAAAGGGGTTGGCATCGCCTACTCCACGGCGGAGTGGACGAAGTTCGCCCCAACGGTCCTAGAAGCCCTGACTGGAGAGCGGGGGGTCGACGATCGGAGGGCCCTGGAACGGGTAGCCCAACTGGTCAAAGCCTCCATCCCCGAGCCCATCGCTCAGCTCTTCTCCAAACCGATCCGCCACGAGACGGTCATTCCTAAGGAGGAGATTGAGGAGGAGATATTGAGATTTCTTGATAGCCGTCGATGATATGCTATAATTGGGGAAAAATGAGTAGGATCGCAGGATGAGAGTCGTACTCCTATCGTTCCTGGCCGTCGCGATGCTCTTTGCCCAACTCCTCTCCCCCAAATATGGGCGAGAACTGGAGGGCTACCTGCTCAACCATACCTTCGAGCTCAATGGCCGCTTCTACTATATCCAACAAGAAGGGGGTACGCCCCAGTGGATTCTGGAAGTCCTCACCCCGAAGGGGGAGATCGGGGGCTACTATCTCTTGTTGGGGCGCTCTCCGACTCCGGCCAACCCCTTCGGATGGGCCCGGATCGATATCGATGTAGCCAAACTCAAGGAGATCGAGCCAACTGGCTATTTTGTCCAGATCGATTACCCCAAGGACCCTTCCCAGGCCTTCTCTTGGGTTTATATCGATCGGGCCAGTGGGAAGATCTACAAATTGGTGGATTTTGAAGAGGGGAACTTTCGCTACTTTGGTCCCCTCAAACTTCATGTGGCCCTTTTCGGGCAGGAGGTTCTCTTCTTCAAACGGGGGGATCGGCTCACCTACGATCTTGGAAGCCATATCGAACTTTTGCGCTATGGCAAGAGCCAGGGCCCCATCCTCTTCGACCCCCGCTATCTCAAATCGGGGAAGGACTTCTACCTCCTTGAAGATCGCAACCTCACCTCCATCCGGATCTTCCAGCGTGCTCTAGGACGGGCTGGAGAGAGTCGAGTGGAGGGCTCCATCGAGAAGCTCCCCCTCCAGGGGATTGTCCGGATCAAGAGCCGGGTCGGGAAGTTTGTGGTCGATTGTACCGAGTACTACAAGCCTTTGGAGCTCGACTCCCTCCAAAAGGGGGATGGAATTGATAAGATCTTCCAGGAGTGGGGAGAGGGAGGGGTGTGCAGCAGGGAACTGGTACGCACCACCTGTCCCAAGGAGTACTACAAGGAGCTCGTTGGATGTGGGAGGAAGTTTGATCTGAGCAGTCTCTCCCAAAATGTCGACTTTGCCACCTTAACCCGCTACAGTCTCGACGACAATGTGAGCGTTACCGTTTACGAGCGGATTAGAGTCGATTCGGAACGGGGCGATTAGCCCCCCTCCAAGGCCTCTCGCTTCTCTTCTAGCTCGAAATACTCCTCCAATAGCGCTTCGTGTTCTCCCTCCAGCCCCTCCAACTCTTGGGAGAGTTCGATGATCCCCCGCTCCTGGTAGCACTTGGGGTCGGCAAGACACTCCTTGATGGCTGCCATCCGGGCTTCAAGGGCTTCGATGAGCTCTGGAAGCTCTTGGAGGCGGCGACTCTCCTTGTAGCTGAGCTTCTTTTGTCTCCTTCGGGGCTGGTGGTGGATCTCTTTGGGTTTTGAAGGGGATTCTTGGAGCCGGGTGAGCTCTTGGAGCTCCCGTTCGATCTGGAGGTAGTCGCTGTAACTCTGGTAGGACTCTTCGATCTGGCCATTTCCTTTGAAGACCAGAAGTTTGCTGGCAATCTTGTCCACAAAGTAGCGGTCATGGCTGACGAAGAGGATGGCTCCGGGAAACTTTTGGAGGTACTCTTCCAGGATGGTGATGGTGGGGATGTCCAGATCGTTGGTAGGCTCGTCAAGGATGAGGCAGTCGACCTTTTTGGTAAAGAGGAGGGCCAGGGCGAGACGGCTCTTTTCCCCACCACTCAAAGCCCCGATCTTCTTGTCCAGGTGTTCCTTGGGGAAGAGGAAGTTCTTCAAATAGCCATAGACATGGATGCTCTTGCCCTCCACTTCGACCCGATCCCCTCCGTTGGGGCAGAAGGTTTCGAGAATGCTCTTCTCGTCGTCGAGGATGGAGCGCTGCTGGTCGAAGTAGCCGATGGTAAACTCCCCACGCTGGATGGTTCCTTGGTCTGGTTCCAACTCTCCCAGCAGGAGTTTGAGAAAGGTGCTCTTGCCACTCCCATTCTTGCCGACAATGGCGATGCGATCCTTTTGCAAGATGCGCATCGAGAGCTCTCGGATGAGGGGGCGCCCTCCCATACTCTTGGAGACTCGATCCAGTTCAAAGAGGACCTTGCGCCTACTGATTCCCTCCTCTCTATTGAAGTGGTGCTTCTCCCGCTCCAATTGGAGCTTGATCTTGCGGATGAGGGCGGGGTTGCGCTTGGCCTCTTGGCGCAGTTCGAGGAGCCGCTTTTTGCGCCCCTCGTTTCGCTTCATCCGCGCCCGTACCCCTCGGCGAAACCACTCCTCCTCCTGTTTGAGGAGACGCAAGAGGTTTTCATGGCGCCGTTGCAAGCTCTCGAGGAGCTGCTCCTTCTGACGCAGGTAGTCCCCATAACCCCCATGGAAGCTGCGCAGCTGTCCCTCTTCGATCTCCACGACCCTCGTGGCGATGCGGTCGATGAAGTAGCGATCGTGGCTGACGAAGAGGAGGGTTTTGGACTCTTTGAGGAGGAGTTCTTCGAGGAAGGTGACCATCGAGACGTCGAGGTGGTTGGTAGGCTCATCCAGCAGGAGGAGGTCTGGCTTTTGCAAGAGGAGTCCGGCCAGGGCGACCCGGCGCTGTTCTCCACCGCTGAGGGTGTTGACTAGCCGATCTTCGTGCTCTTTGAGCTCAAACTCTTGGAGGATTCGCTCCACCTGCTCCTCGATATTCCAGGCATTGTGGCTCTCAAGGAAGGCGGCAAGTTGGTCGAGCCGGCTCAAGAGGGTTTTATCCTCTGGGTTGGCGGCAAGGGCCTGGGTGGTCTCTTCATACTCTTTGCGCTTCTTCTTGATGGCGGTGAGCTGCTCTTCGATGGCCTGTTTGACCGTGAGCTCAGGAGGGAAGTGGGGGATTTGAGGGAGCATCTGAATGTTGAGGTTCTGGCGGATCCGCCGGCTTCCCTCATCGGGCTCTTCCAGGCCGGCGACGATGCCCATGAGGGTCGACTTCCCACTGCCGTTGCGACCGACAATGGCGATTCGCTCCCCCTCTTCGATGTGCAGGTCTACTCCCCGAAGGATCTCCTGGCTGTGGTAGCGCTTCTTGATCCCTTCCAAATCGACCAGTGCCATCCCTTTATCTCCATTGGGTATAATGTGGCTACCATTTTAGCATAAAGGATGGCTATGGGTCCCCTTGGCGTGGTCAGCATCCTCTACGGCGTCTACATCCTCTTCAAACTCTATGTCTCCACAATGCAAGCGGGTTTCGTCGCCAAGGCGAAACGGGGTGAGGCCCTCCTCCTACTCCCTGGTCAATTTTTAAAGGCCGGCCGCTACGCCCTGCAAAAGGAGCGCCTTACCATGGTGGAGACCCTCATCGAGTACCTCCTCTTCCTCTTCTGGATGGGAGCGGGACTTGCCTGGCTCGACCGGCTCATCGACGTGGAGGATCCCCTTGTCAAAAGTGTCCTCTTCGTCGACGCCTTCCTGGCCATCAACTACCTGGTGATGCTTCCTCTCCAATTCTATCGCAAGTTCGTCCTCGATCAAGCCTTCGGCTTCAACCGCTCCACCATCAAGCTCTTTCTCTTGGACCAACTCAAAATAGCCATCCTCTTCCTGCTCTTTGGCTCCTTGGTCATCTACGGGATCTCATGGGTGATCCTCTCCTTGCCCAACTGGTGGCTCTGGGGAGCTCTCTTCCTCTTTGGCGTTATCGTCGCCATCAACCTCCTCTATCCCACCCTCATTGCCCCCCTCTTCCACAACTTCACCACTCTTGAAAACGAAGAGCTACGGGGGCAGATCGAGGAGCTTTTGCGACGAAGTGGCTTCAGGAGCGATGGGGTCTTCGTCATCGATTCGAGTAGACGGGATTCTCGACTCAACGCCTACTTTGCGGGGCTGGGGCGAAGTAAACGGGTGGTCCTCTTCGATACCCTCGTTCAAAAACTCTCTTCCCAGGAGCTTCTGGCCGTTTTGGGCCATGAACTGGGCCACTTCCGCCATAAGGATGTGATCAAACACCTCCTCCTCATCGGTCTCATTCTCTTCCTCCTCTTTGCCCTCTTCGCCCATTTGCCCGATGAACTCTACCAGGCGGTGGGCCTTGAACCTGGAGTTCCCCACGGGACGATCGTCTTCTTCTTGCTCTTGAGTCCTCCCCTCTTCTTCTTCCTCATGCCCCTGGTCAATCTGGTAAGCCGCTCCAATGAGTTTGCCGCAGACCGGTATGCAGGGAGGCTGGTGGGACGGGCTCCTTTGCGCAGCGCCCTTTTGAAACTGGTCCAGGAAAATAGCCACTTCCCCTTAGCCCACCCCCTCTATGTCTTCTTCTACTACTCCCACCCTCCCATTATCGACCGCCTCCAGGCCTTAGGATTCCAGGAGCAAGGGAATATTCAAGAGGCTATGCGTGAGGAGTTGGAGAGCGATGCGCATCGATGAGGCCTTGGAGCTAGGGCGTCAGAGGTTGAGGCTGGTAGCCGAGCGCCCCCTTTTGGAGGCTCAAATCCTCCTGGGCCATCTCCTCCAGCGCTCCCGCACCTTCCTCCATGCCCACCCTGAGTATATGCTCTCGCCCCAAGAGGAGGAGGCCTTTCTCCAGGCTCTCCAGCGGCGTATGGCCCATGAGCCCATAGAATACATCACCCAAGAGGTCTCCTTCTTCGCCGAGACCTTCGCCATCTGGCCCGGGGTGCTCATCCCTAGACCTGAGACCGAGCGTTTGGTTGAGGAGCTGTTGGGTGAACTGGAGGGGAGGGAGCGGGTCGCCGAAGTTGGGATTGGAAGTGGGGTCATCTCTTTGACCTTGAAGCGCCTCATGCCAGGCCTGACGATTTGGGGAAGCGATATCGATCCCAAGGCCGTGGAGCTAGCCCGGTATAATCAGAAGCGTTTGGGAGTCGAGGTGGAGTTTGTGGAGGCCTCCTATCTTGAGGGAGCCCCGGATCCAATTGATGTGATCGTCTCCAACCCGCCCTATATCGCGCCAGATTATCCCCTCCCTCCCTCCATCGCCCAATATGAGCCATCCCAGGCCCTCTTTGGTGGCGCGGGGGGTGTAGAGGTCATTCGCAAGCTCATCGATCTCTTCACAGAGGGGGAGGCGACAATCCTTGGGTGCGAAATGGGCTACGACCAGCGGTCCTGGGTCGAAGGCTATCTGGAAGAGATCGGATTTCAAGGAAGATGCCGCTTCTTCCAAGATCTTGCTGGCTGGGATCGGGGATTCATCTTGCGAAAGGGGGATTGAATGGCCCGGTGGATCGATACTCTCTATCTTGCCCTCTTGGGTATGGCATTGGGGGCGATTGTGACCCTAGCCTTTATCGTGGCTCCCGTGGTTTTTGAGAGCCAGCGCTATGGGATGGCCTTGGACCACTACCAGATGGGACGGATCATGAGTGCCATCTTCCAACAGGCCGTCCCCTTCTTCCATCTGGTGGCTGTGGCCATCATCTTGCGGGAGGGGTACGATTATAAGCGGTTCCGTCGGGACTGGCTCCTCGTTCCTGCAGCTGCCACGGCCCTCTTGACCATCTTCCTCTTTACCCTCTACTATACCCCCAAGATCATCGGCTACCAAGGGGCAGGGGCTTCGGTGGTTCATGATCCCCGCTTTCAAAACCTCCATAAAGGGAGCGAGATCGACTTTGCCCTTGCGGCCCTCTCGCTGGCCCTCCTCCTCGGGCGGCGGCTCTATCTCCAATGTAAGGGGTGAAGGTGGATCGAATTATTCGCATTCGCGATCTCCATAAGCGGTTTGGTTCCAAAGAGGTGCTCAAAGGGGTCAACCTCGATGTTATCCGAGGGAAGACCACCGTCATTTTGGGGCTCTCAGGGAGTGGGAAGTCGACTATCATCAAACATATCGTCCGGCTCCTAACCCCAGATCGTGGGGAAGTTTGGGTAGAAGATGTCGACATGGCCAGGGCCGATGAGGCTACGGTAATGGAGGTGCGTAAACGCATTGGCTACCTCTTCCAAAGTGGGGCCCTCTTTGATAGCATGAATGTCTACGAGAATGTGAGTTTTCCCTTGCGAGAGCACACCAAAATGGATGAGCGAGCCATCGAGGCCAAGGTCCGTCAGCGCCTGCGGATGGTTGCCCTCAATCCCGATGATGTCCTCCATCTCTATCCAGATCAGCTCAGTGGAGGGATGCGCAAACGGGTTGGGCTGGCTCGAGCAACCATCCTCGATCCTCAGATCATCCTCTACGACGAGCCAACCAGTGGGCTCGATCCCATCACCAGCGACCTCATCACCAAGCTTATCCGCACCCTCCAACACCAACTCCATGTTACCTCGGTCCTCATCAGCCACGATATCAAGGAGAGCTACAAGGCGGGGGACTATTTCGCAATGCTCTACGATGGGAAGATCATCGAGTATGGGGCCAAGGAGGCCTTTTTCAAGACCTCCAACCCCTATGTGCAGCAGTTCATCAAAGGGGAGAGTGAGGGCCCCATCAAGGTGGTGCGCTAATCCATTTGCTGGCGCAAGAAGGTGGGGATATCGAGGTAGTCCTCATTCCCGTCGAATCCCCCTACCACCTTCCTGCGGACTTGGGGCTGATCTTTGAGGGTCGGTTTGGTGATCTGAATCGCCTTCTTCTCCTTCTCGTTTCCCATCTCCTCGAATCCAGTGGCGATGAGGGTGATCTTGACATGATCGGGGGAGATGCTCTCGTCGGTGGTGGTTCCAAAGATCACGTGGGCATTCTCATCGGCACTCTCGTAGACCACGTTCATCGCCTCCCCGATATCGATGAGGGGATAGTTGGGGTGGATGTTGAAATGGACCAGGACTCCCATGGCTCCATTGATGGAGAGGTTATCCAAAAGGGGCGACTCGATGGCGCTCTTGATCGCTTCGTAGGCCGAATTCTCTCCCGTAGCCTCCCCGACACCCATGAGGGCGAGTCCCCGGTGGCTCATGACAGTCTTCACATCGGCGAAGTCGAGGTTGATGTCGTTGGGACCATAGGAGAGGATCACCCCACTAATACCCCCTACGGCCCTGGCGAGGATGTCGTCGACTATCTTGAAGCTGTCCCGGATCCCCAGCTTGCGGTCGATGATGGAGAGGAGCTTATCATTGGGGATGACGACGATGGAGTCACTCTCCTTCTTGAGCTCTTCGATCCCCTCTTCGGCCAGTTTGGCCCGCTTCTTCCCTTCAAATTTAAAGGGTTTGGTGACCACCGAAATGGTCAAGGCCCCTACCTCTTTGGCGGCCTGGGCGATGATGGGGGCAGCCCCTGTTCCCGTTCCCCCACCCATACCGGCCGAGATGAAGACGATATCGGCTCCGGCCAACTTCTCCTTGACCAGCTCGTAACTCTCCAAAGCCGCCTCTTTTCCAATTTCTGGCTGCATTCCAGCCCCTAGACCCCGGGTGAGCTTCTCACCAAGTTGGATCTTGGTATGGGCTTTGGACGAGGCGAGGGCTTGGGAGTCGGTGTTGGCGACGATGAGTTCGATCCCCTCGATCCCCTCTTCGATCATGTGGGCGATCATATTGCCACCACCCCCACCGACACCGACCGCCTTGATGTTGGCTCCCGTGATTTTTGAGACCTCTTCGATGTTAAACTCCTGCATGTCGCATCCTTCCTTGAGATTGGTTTAAAAGAGCTGTGTCAGCCATCTGGTCAGTTTGGAGACCTTCTCCTTCAAGTCGCCACCCTCTGGCTCTGCCGATTGGATGAGGTTGAGTTTCTCTAGGGCTTCGAGGTTGCGCTTCTCCTGGGGAGAGAGCTCTTCCCCATTTTCGTCCTCTGGCCCATTATCGGTGAAATCGACGAGATTTTTCGTTCGCAACCGCTTGTTGGAGTCGATTTCGTAGAGGGTATGTTGGGCCGCTCCATAGAGGACTAGCCCTACAACCGTGGCAAAGGCGGGGTCGTCCAACTCGTCGAAGAAACCCTCCAACCGCTTCGGCTTTCCGATTCTCGTGGGCAGATTGTCGAAGAGGGCCGTGGCCAGCTCCCTGATCCCTCCCAGTTTCGTCATTCCCCCAGTCAGGATCACTCCAGCGCCAAGCTGATCTTTCAAGCCACTCTCCTCAATCGATTTGGCCAAGATCATCAAGGTCTCTTCGACCCGAGCGTAGATGACGCTGTAGACCGTCTCCAAAGAGACCTGATCGGTCTGATCGCTATCTCCAATGACTGGAATCTCGATGTAGTCGTTCCTGGGTTCGTTCAAATCGCCGTAGTGGATCTTGATCTCTTCGGCGGTGGAGATGGGGGTGTGAAGGGCCATGGAGAGGTCGTTAGTGATGTGCATCGAACCGACTCCGAGGAAGTCGTTGTAGACGATGGAGTTATCCAGATGGATCACGAGATCACATGTACTCCCCCCCATGTCGATGACGGCGGCTCCGAGCTCCTTCTCATCCTCCCCTAAGACGGCAATGGCCGAGGCGTAGCCGGCGAGGACGATGTTTTCGATCTCAATTCCGGCCTGGCGGACCGCCTTTTTGAGGTTGAAGATACTCGATTTGGGGGCCGAGACGATATGGACCTCCGCTTCGAGCCTGTTGGCCGTCATTCCTAAAGGATCTTCGATGAAGTCCTGATCGTCCACCTTGAACTTGTAGGGGAGGATGTGGAGAACCTCGTAGTCGTGGGGGATATTGGCATTGTAGTGGGCGGTTTGGAGAGCCCGGTTGATCTCGTTGAGGGAGATCTCCTTGTTGGGGATGTTGACGATACTGCTACTGTTGACACTCTTGATATAGGCTCCCGAGATGGAGACGATGGCCCTATCCGGGGAGGTGCCCGCTACGCGGCAGGCGGTATGGTAGGCCTCCTTGATGGATTTGGAGGCGAGATCGATGTTGGTAATGACCCCCTTCTTGATTCCTTGGGAGCGTTTGATGCCGCTACCAAGTACCTGAATGATCCCGGCGTCATCCATACGGGCTATGACGCTACAAATCTTTGTAGAACCGATGTCGATGGCCAGGATATTGCGAGGCACTTAGCGTCCTTTGTAGTAGATTTCGATGGGATAGCGCTGCTGGAGGAGGTGCAAGAGGTTGCGACTTTGGACCTCACCTTTGAGCCGTTCTCCGGTATCGTGGATGAATTTCCTATTTTTATCGATTTTTTGGGGCATTGTCAACCTCTGATCGAGGACCTTGTAGAGGACAACTTTGCCCGAAGTGAGGGGGATGGCCCCCTTCTCCTCTTTGGAGACGAAGAGCTCCTTGAGGAAGAGGGCCGCCTCCATCGGATCGAGGAGGTGGATCTTGTCCACATCATCCCGACAAATGTAATCGGTCCGGACCCCCTCGAATCCTTGCTCTAGCAGCTTTTGAGCCATAGCCTCGAGCCTGCGTTGGCGCTCTTGGGCCAGCCAATCCCGTTCTACCTGCTGGCGTACCTGCTGGTAGGGGAGGATCTGGGGCTCTTGGCGCTCCAAGAGCTGGACGACGATGTAGCCCCCCTCCACTTGGATCGGTTTGAGGGTGGATTGGACCTTGGCTTCGCGGAGCTTTTCGAGGAGCTGGCTTCCAAAGGGGTTGTCTTTCTCATCCACGATGAGCTCTTGTTGGGGGGAGAGCTCTCCCTTCTTCAGGGCGACATACTGCTTGAGGGCCTCCCTCTTGGCCTGCTTGAGACGCCACTCCTCTTCGACAATGGGACGGGCCTCCTGGAAGGGGACAATCTTCCCTTCGTTGTCGGTGTAGCGGCTCTTGTGCTTCTGGTAGAAGGCCTTGAGGGCCCCTTCGTCTATGGGAATAGTGGAGGCGTTGAGCTCTAGGAGAGCGATCTTGTAACGGGTCGGACTCTTGTAGCGCTCTTTGTGGAGCTGGTAGTAATTCTCGATAGCGCTCTCGTTGCGTTCGACGGCGATGGTCTTGGCTTCGAGGGGTTTGTACTCGATCTTGTCGGCGATGAAGAGGGCCGAAGCGGTGGTGTTGAATTCGAGATCGAAGAGGGGAGCCTTCAAGGCCTGAAGGAGCTTTCGAATGAGGAGATCCCGGCGCACCTGCTCTTCAAAGTCCTTGGGTTTGAGGTGGTTGTTGGCAAGGATTCGCACATAGAGCTCCTTGTCGAAGCGGCCCTGCTTATTGGCAAAGAGTGGCATCGAGGCAATTTCCCGGGCCACCTCCTCATCGGTGACGATGAGTCCCAGGTCATGGGCTAGATTCACCAGGAGCGCCTCTTGGATGAGGGCTTGAAGCACCTCTTGGTCGAGCTTCATCTTCTTGGCCATTGCCTGATCGAACTTCCCATTGAAGGCCTGGTTGTAGGCCTGGTAGCGGCGGGTATACTCTTGCTGGAACTCTTTGTAGCTAATCTTCACGTCACCAACCTGGGCGATGGCATCGGCGGCACTGCCGAACTTGTAGGCTCCCCAACCGACAAATCCGGCCCCGACAAAGGCGATGGTACTGATCCAGATAGTGATGACCAGATACTTTTTGTGTTTTTGCATCCAAGCGATCATTTGGAACCTTTTGTATAATATCGACTCCGCTATGTAATTGTAGTCCATTTGTCATTAATTCCCCATAAAAAGGACCCTCTAATGACCAACCAGGAGTTGATGGCCAGAGATTTGGCCCATATCTGGCACCCCTGCACCCAGATGAAGGACCACGAAACGATCCCCATCATCCCAATCAAACGGGCCAAAGGGGTCTACCTCTACGATTTCGATGGGAATGCCTATATCGACGGGATCAGTAGTTGGTGGGTCAACCTCTTCGGCCACGCCAACCCCTATATCAACGCCAAGATTAAGGAGCAGGTGGAGACCCTCGAACATGTAATCTTCGCCGGCTTCACCCATGAGCCCATTGTCCGCCTCTCAGAGCGGCTTTGCGCCTTGACCGGAATGGACAAGTGTTTTTACGCCGATAACGGGAGCAGTGCAGTGGAGGTAGCCCTCAAGATGGCCTTCCACTACCACAAGAACCGGGGAGAGCGGCGTCCCTATTTTCTCTCTTTGACCAACAGCTACCATGGCGAGACTCTCGGGGCCCTGGCGGTTGGGGATGTTGCCTTGTACAAGGAGACCTATCGGGAGATTCTCATCACCACCCTTCAAACCCCCGTCCCCAAGGATCGCTCCCAAGAGAGCGCTATCCAGGCCTTGGAAGTCCTGGAAGAGATCTTGAAGGAGCGGGGCTACGAGATAAGTGCCATGATCGTCGAGCCCCTGGTCCAGTGTGCTGGTTCGATGCACATGTACCACCCCCTTTACCTCACGAAAGCCCGGGAGCTGTGCCAGCAGTATGGGGTCCTCTTCATCGTCGACGAGATCGCCGTCGGTTTTGGACGCACGGGGACGATGTTCGCCTATGAGCAGGCGGGCATTCGACCCGATTTCATCTGCCTCTCCAAGGGGCTTACAGGAGGCTACCTCCCCCTAGCGGTGGTTTTGACCACCAATGAGATCTATGGGGCTTTCTACTGCGACTACCTCGAGTACAAGGCCTTCCTCCACTCCCACAGTTATACAGGAAATGCCACCGCTTGCGCCGCAGCCAATGCGACGCTGGACATTTTCGAGAGCGAGAATGTCCTTGAGCGCAACCGGATTAAAGCGGAGCATATCGCCGCGAGGCTGGAGGCCTTCCGAGATCTCCCCAATGTTGCCGATGTTCGTCAGCGGGGGATGATCGCCGCCATCGAGCTCAAGGGCTATGATCCTAGGGAACGGATCGGCCTTCAGATCAATCAATTTTGCCTGAAAGAGGGGATTTTTATTCGTCCTTTAGGGAATGTCGTGTATACTATGCCACCTTACGTGATCGAAACCGACGAGCTCGATCGGATCTTCGACACGATTTTCAAGGCGATGACCACAAAGGCGTAGTGTGCAAAGAATCCCCCACATCCCAGTCCTCCAAGAGCCCATCGTCGAGGCATTTCGTGATAGTGAGGGCTATATCGTCGATGCGACCCTCGGTTTCGGTGGCCACAGCCAGGCCCTCCTGGAAGCCAATCCCAAGATCAAGATCATCGGCATTGATCGGGATCGTGAAGCCATCGCCTTCGCCAAAGAGCGGTTGGCCCCCTTCCAAGGGCGGGTCGAGATCCTTCGGGGCACCTTCGCCACCCAGCTGCCAAAGCTCCTGGAGACCTATCCCATCGCCGGAGTCCTTGCCGACATTGGCGTTTCCAGTCTCCAACTGGACAAGCGGGAGCGGGGATTTAGCTTCGAGAGCGACCTTTTGGATATGCGTATGGACCAAGAGGCCCCTTTGAGTGCCTATGAGGTGGTGAACCACTACGACTTAGCCCGGTTGCAGGAGGTCTTGCGCCGCTACGGGGAGGTTCGAGGAGCCGAGCGGATCGCCCGGGCCATCATAGCCCATCGCCCCATTGCAAGTGCCAAGGAGCTTGCAAACCTCATCGCCCGGCTCCTTCCCAAAAAGGGGAAGATCCACCCTGCTACCACCATCTTCCAGGCAATCCGCATCGAAGTGAACCGGGAGCTCGAAGAGTTGGAAGGGCTCCTCAAGGCCCTGGAAGAGCACCGCCCCCCTGGAGCTAAAGTGGCTATCATCACCTTCCACTCCCTGGAGGATCGGATTGTCAAGGAGACCTTCCGCCGCTGGGCTCGAAACTGCATCTGCCCACCTGAGACTTTTCGCTGCCAATGCCAAAAAAATCACGCCCTTGGAACGATAATAACCAAAAGACCGATCGTCGCCTCCTCCAGCGAGGTAGCCCACAATCCAAGGAGTCGCAGTGCAAAGCTACGCCTATTCCAATTCAAGGAGACCAATGGCACCAGAGCGAGATGAGCTGTATCGATCGGATAAAGATGAACTGCTGGAGGCCTACCGGGAGTATGAGGAGAGTAGACAAAAGATCGGTTTGCGGGAGCTCTTGCTCATTCTCTTGGTGCTCATCGCCCTTATCGCCCTCTTCTTCCCCAAAATCTACATCGCCAACGAGATCTACTACACCAGCCGGACCATCAACAAGCTCCTCGACCAGTACGAGATCCTCAAGGAGGAGAATCGGCTCTTGCGCCAGCGCCTGGAACAGGAGCGCTTTAAAAATCAGGTTCTCGATACCATCTTTTAACGCTAACCCTTTTTGGCTACAATAGAGGCACAGATCCTCGACCGAGCCAAGGATGATTCGCACGTTCCTACGCTTTGCTATCGAAAAGAGCGCCCTCAACCATACCCTTCTGGTGCTCATCGCCCTGCTCTCTATCTTCGCCTATCAACGGATTCCCAAAGAGATCTTCCCACCCATCGATTTGGACAAGATCCTCATTCGAGGTGGGTATCCTGGGGCAAGCGCCCAGAGTCTGGAACAGATGGTAGTGGCCAATCTGGAGGCGGAACTAAGGAATTTGCGGGACTTGGAAGAGATTGAGGCCATTATCAAGCATGGCCGCTTCACCATCGTCGCTACGATCAAGGAGGGGGCCGATCCCCTCTTGGTTTTGAGCGATGTGAAGGATCGAATCGCCCTGGTGCGCAAGGACTTGCCCCCAGACATGGACGAGCCGGTGGCTACCGTCTTGAAGAAGGCTTTTCCCCTGGTGCTCGTTGCCATCGCCGCCGATGTGAATCGCACCAGCCTTCTGGAAGTCGCCAAGCGGCTCAAAAGGGACCTTGGAGAGATTCCGGATCTGAGCTCCATCGAGATTCGCGGCGACCAGGAGCCAGAGGTTCGCATCGCCCTGGACAAAAGGGCCTTAGAGGCCTATGGGCTCCCGCTCCCAGCGGTCCGGGAGGCCATTGCCAATATCGCCACCATCTTTCCCCTCGGGACCATCCAGGAGCGGGGGCACCATCTCTTCCTCTCCACCCAAAATGGCAAGCCTACGGCCCAGGAGTTGGCCCAGACCATCGTGCGTATCGATGGACGCTCCATCCCACTTGGGGCGATTGCCACCATCACCTTCGGCCTCTCCGAGCCCCAAACCCTCTCCCGCTTCAACGGCAAACCCAACATCTCCATCAACATCACCAAGACCAAAGAGGGCAACGCTATCGAGCTGGTCCGCCAGATCCGCACCCTCCTCCAGGAGTATGAGCTCCGCTATCCGGGGTTCGATTTTGCCATTTACACCGATACTTCCGTATGGATTCGCAATCGGCTCAACACGGTCACAAGCAACCTCTTCTTCGGTCTTATTTTGGTCTTCACCGCCCTCCTCCTCACGGTGAACTGGCGAATCGCCCTGGTTGTGGCGATGGGGATTCCCGTGAGCTTCATGATCGGCCTCATCTCCCTGGATCTCCTGGGCTATAGCCTCAACATGCTCTCCCTCTTCGGGGCACTCATCGCCTTGGGGATGCTCGTAGACGAGGCGATCGTCGTGGCGGAGAACATCTACCGCCATTTGGAAGAGGGGGCTTCCCCAACCCAGGCCGCCATCGAGGGGGCGGCCCAGATGTTTCCCGCGGTCCTCACTGCAACAATGACGACGATCTTCGCCTTCGTACCTCTGCTCATCCTCAGCGGCGAGATGGGGGCCTTCATCAAGATCTTGCCCATCGTCATCTCTATTCTGCTCTTGAGCTCCCTCTTTGAAGCCTTCTACTTCCTTCCTCTCCATGCCAAGGAGCTCCTACGGGTAGGCCGCAGCTTCCAGGAAGGGCGGATCTGGCGCTCTCTTGCTGCAGGCTATGGCCGGCTCTTAGCCCTCCTCTTGGTCTCGCCCCGCCGCAATGCCCTGCTCCTGGTGTTCTTGGTCGTGGCAGGCACTCTCTTTTTGGCTCGCAAGAGTCACTTCGAGCTCTTCCCCCCCTTCGATACGACCCAAATCTACATCGCCGGTTCAGTTGGGGTCCACCACACGATCGAAGAGACCCAAGCCATGGTAGCCCCCCTCGAAGCAGCCCTCTTGCAAGCCGTCCACCCCGATGAGGTCAAGTCGATCACCACCATCGTCGGGATGAAGATGGACGGGAAGAATAATGCCGACACAGCCCCCTACCACTTCCACATCTTCATCAACCTCCACGAGCCAAAACCTCAAAACTTCGTGGATCGCTACATCACTCCCTTTCTAGCCCTCGAATACGATGGAGAGGACATGATCCGAAGCAGATCGGCCCTCCAGATCGCCCAGGAGCTCCGCCGGATCATCGCACCCTTTCGCCCCCGCTTCGAGGAGCTCAACCTCATCGTCCCCCAGGCGGGCATTGTCAAGAGCGACGTGGAGATCTCCCTGGTCTACGAGGATGAGGAGAGGGTGCGCAAGGCGATTGGCCTCTTGGAAGAGGCGATGGCTAGGATAGAGGGGGTCTACAACATCAGCGACGATGCCAAGGAGGGAGAAGAGGAGCTTAAATTACGGCTCAACGAGTATGGAGAGCGGTTGGGGCTGAGCGAAGGCTATTTGGCCACCTACCTGCAGACCCTCTACCTCGATGCCAAGGTTGCCCGAATGTTCAAGGATGGTGAGCTCGTCTATATCCGGTTGCGTCGCAAGGATCGAGACGATCTTGAAGCCCTTTTGGATTTGCGTATCGATCTGCCCGGGGGAGGGGATGTGGTCTTGAGGGATGTCGTGGAAGTGGAGCATATCCCCCACTTTCGCCAGATCATCAGGGAGAATGGGCGCAAAATTCGCACCGTCTACGCCTCCTTGGAGAAGGGGAAGATCACCTCCCACGCCTTCTATCGACAGATCCGTCCTGTCTTGGAGGCAATCGAGCAGATGGGCATCGAGGTCGAAATTAAGGGGGAGGAGCGGGAGAATCGTCGCCTCTTACAAGAGATCCTCCAGGCCTTTACCATCGCTATCCTTTTGATCTTCGCCGCCCTAGTCTGGATGTTCAACTCCTTCCTCTACGCCCTCTTGGTACTTGCCGTTATCCCCCTCTCCCTTTTTGGAGTCTTCGTGGGAAATTGGATTATGGGGCTCAATCTCACCATGCCCGGAATGCTGGGGCTTGTAGGATTGGCCGGGGTCGTGGTCAACGATGGCCTCATCATGCTCGATTTCATCAAGGGAGCCCGGAGGGTGGAGGAGGTGGTGGAGCGGGCCACATTGCGGCTGCGTCCCATCCTGCTCACCTCCATCACCACTATCTTGGGCCTTTCGACCCTCATCTTCTTCGCCAGCGGCCAGAGCCTCATCCTCCAACCCATGGCGGTGACCCTGGGCTTTGGGATTGCATGGGGGACCATCGTCAACCTCTTCCTCCTCCCCTTGCTCTTTTTCGCCTTTGCTCCGAGGTAGTTGTGATATACTTTTACAATCAAAAGGAGGGGATATGTATTTCGAAGACGATGAGATTCTAGGTGGCACTCCGAAGAGTCGCTTCTTCGATGTGATCTTCCACGCCAACCGGAATGTTGTCCAAGAGGAGCTGGAGCGTCTCATCGAGTGGATGGCCGCTTTGGAGCTTCTGGTCGAAGAGCGGTGTGGGGTTGAAGATCTCGAAGGAGCCATCAACCAGATCCTCCACGATCAGGAGAGAGCCGAGGATCTCCAGCGGCGGGTTAACTCCCTCTACATCGAGTACATGGGGCAGATCCTCTCAAAGAGCGAATAGATGATCGAAGCGGTTCAAGGGTGTCTGGCTCAATATGTAGCCCAACTCCAAGAGCCCCTTGTCACCCAACTCTACCAGCAACTCCCTCCGGGAAAGATGTTGCGCTCCCGGTTGATCCTGGCCATCGCCCCCGAGGCGATTCCTCTGGCCGCCATCGTCGAGATGATCCATGCCGCAAGTTTGCTCCATGACGATGTGATCGACGATGCCTCCATGCGGCGGGGCCTTCCCTCTATCAATGCTCTTTACGGGAACAAACGGGCTATCATGCTCGGGGATATCCTCTATTCCAAAGCCTTCTTCGAGCTGGCCAAGCTGCCCCATCCCATCCCCCAAATTATCTCCCATGCCGTAACCCTCTTGAGTGTGGGAGAGCTCCTCGACGTGGAGCTGAGCGCCACCTTTAACCCGGACGAAGAGCGCTACTTTGACATGATCTATAAGAAGACTGGATCCTTGATCGAAGCCAGTGCCCAGGCCGCCGCCATCTTGGCTGGCAAAGAGAGGCCCGAGCTCTATGGGCTCTATGGGAAGAATCTGGGGATCGCCTTCCAGATAGTCGACGATATCCTCGATTTGACCCAGGAGAGCGAGCGGTTGGGCAAACCGGCGATGGCCGACCTCCAAGAGGGCAAGACCACCCTCCCCCTCATCTACCTCTACGAGAGCCTCGATCCTGAAGGGCGCCGACGGCTCAGGGAGTTGCATGGGAGGGCCTTGGCGAAAGAGGAGATAGCCTGGCTCCGGGAGCGGCTGGAGGGAAGCGGCGCCTTGGAGCGAGCCAAGAAGCGGGTCTGGAGCTTGGCTCAAGAGGGGATCGAAGCGGTTGGGAAAGAGGAGCGGCTCCTTGAGATCATGGAGCGGCTCATTGAGAGGACCCATTGATGCACTATCTCGTTATCAGCTTCTCCCACAAGAACACCGATCTTGCCACCCGGGAGCGGCTCGCCTTGGAGACCAAAGAGCAGCGCGGCGCCTTGGCCCGGCGGCTGTTGGAGTCTTCCCAGATCGACGAGCTCATCCTCCTCTCCACATGCAACCGGATCGAATGTATCGCGAGTGTTACAGAGCCCTATGGAGCCAGTAGGACCATTTTCCAGGCTATGGCCCAATACAGCGGGCTTGACCGGGAGGAGTTGGAAGGGCGAGCCGACGTCTATGAGGATCATGGGGCAGTCCACCACATCTTCAGCGTGGCCAGTGGCCTGGATAGCCTCGTGGTTGGAGAGACCCAGATCGCAGGCCAGCTCAAGGAGGCCTATCGGGAGGCCTTCGAGGCCGGCTTTTGTGCCCAAAAATTGGGGCGGGTCATGCACTATGCCTTCAAATGCCAAGCCCAGGTGCGCACCGCTACCCAGATCTCCAAGAATCCAGTCTCCATTGCCAGTGCCGCCGTCGCCATGGCCGAAGATCTCTTAGGGGAGTTGAAGGGGCGCTGGGCCATCGTCGTGGGGGCCGGAGAGATGGGAAGCCTTGCCGCCAAACACCTGGTGGCCAGGGGGGCCCATGTGGTTTTGGTGGGACGCAGCCTTACAAGGGTTCAAGAGCGGGCCCGGGAGATCGATCCAACTATCCATACCGCCTCCATGGATGATCTCCCAACCCTCCTCAATCGCTATCCCCTCCTCTTTAGCGCTACCTCCTCTCCCTCTCCCATCATCACCGATGCAATGGTAGAACCTCTAGCAATGGAGCGGCTCTGGTTCGATATGGCTCTGCCCCGGGACATCGATGTCCATGTCGATGGGATCCGGGTGGTGGCCATCGACGATTTGAAGGCGATTGTCGAGAAGAATATGGCTTTGCGGGAAGAGCAGGCCCGGGAGGCCTACAAGATCGTGGGCCACTATGTGGAGGAGTTTTTCCACTGGCTCCAGAGTCTAGAGATCGAACCCCTCATCAAAGGGATCCGGGCCAAGGCCAAAGAGGCAGCCCTCATGGAACTGGAGCGGGCTAGGAAGAAGGGGTTCATCGACGAGGCCAGCTACCAGCGGGTCGAGAAGCTCCTTCACAACGCCTTCAACCGCTTCCTCCACACCCCAACCCAGCGATTGAGAGAGATAGCCAACGAACCCCATGCCGACACGATCGTCGAGGCCATCAAGTTCTTCTTCGACATCCAAGAGGATGTCCAACTCAACCGCTACAAGTGTGAATACTACATGGATCCAAGGAGCAAGCGTGAGGTTTAGCCAGAGTTTTATCCACACCCTCAAAGAGCCTCCCAAAGATGCCATCCTCCCAAGCCACCGCTACCTGGTTCGAGGGGGCTTCATCCAGCAGGTGGCCAGTGGGATCTACAACTTCCTTCCCCTTGGCAAGATCGTCTTGGAGAAAATCCGGGCCATAGTCAAGGAGGAGTTGGATCGGGCCGGGGCCATCGAGGTCCAGCTCGGCTTCGTCACTCCGTGTGAACTCTGGGAGGAGAGTGGCCGCTTGGCCAAATATGGCAAGGAGCTCTTGCGCTTCCAGGATCGCAAGGAGAACTGTTTCCTCCTTGGCCCCACCCATGAGGAGATGATGGTCCATCTGGTTCGAGGCCGGATCAAGAGCTACAAGCAGCTCCCTATCAACCTCTACCAGATCGGCTTGAAGTTCCGGGATGAGGTGCGCCCCCGCTTTGGACTTCTGCGGGCCAGAGAGTTCGTCATGAAGGATGGCTACTCCTTCCATGCGAGCTGGGAGGACATGGAGCGGGAGTACCATCACATGGAGGAGACCTATCGGCGCATCTTCACTCGGCTTGGATTGGAATTTCGCGCGGTAGACGCCGATGTCGGGGCCATTGGGGGGAGTGCCAGCAAGGAGTTCATGGTCCTCGCCCAAAGCGGGGAGGATACCATCGCCTCATGCACCCAGTGCGATTATGGGGCCAATGTGGAGCGGGCTAGCCGCCAAAATCCCACTCCACCCGAACCAGCCCCGGAATTTAGTGGATTTACCCCCTTCCACACCCCTGGAGTCTCATCCATTCCCGAGCTTGCCGACTTTTTCAAGGTCGACCCCCACTACATCCTCAAAGGGGTGGCCAAACGGGCCATCTTCGAAGATGGGCGCATGGAGCTGGTCCTCTTCTTCCTCCGGGGAGACGATGAGCTTCAAGAGGTCAAGGCCAAAAACGCCATTGGAGCCCAAGAGCTGGTGGATGTAAACTCCCAGGAGCTGGAAGAGGCCGGCCTTGTACCAGGCTTTATCGGTCCCTATGATCAGACCTGTTCCCTCGTTTTTGATCGAAGCCTCTTTCAAGCCAAAGGGCTCATTTGCGGGGCCAACCAGAAGGATTACCACCTCATTGATGCCGATTTAGGCCGGTTCGAGGAGGCCCTCTTCCTCGACATCGCTCAGGTTCGCCAAGGGGATCCCTGCCCTCGCTGTGGAGCCCCCCTCCAGTTGAGTCGGGGTATCGAAGTTGGCCACATATTCCAACTGGGAACGAGATACAGCGAGGCGATGGGAGCTACTTTCCTCGACGAGGCTGGAAAGGCCCGCCCCTTCATCATGGGAACCTATGGGATCGGGGTGAGCCGAATCATGGCAGCGGCCATCGAGCAAAACCACGACGAACGGGGATGTATCTGGCCCAAGGCCATCGCTCCCTACATGGTGGACATCATCGTCTCCAACATGAAGGACGAGGCCCAGCGCGCCTTTGGCCAGAAGCTCTACCAGGAGCTCTTGGAGGCTGGAATCGAGGTGATCTTCGACGATCGTCCCGATCGATTCGGTACGAAGATTAAGGATTTCGAGCTCATCGGCTTTCCTTACGCCATCGTCGTTGGCAAGGGGCTTCGAGAGAACCAGGTGGAAGTGATCGAACGCCAGGGTTTGACGAAGCGTCCAGTCCGGGTGGAGGATGTTAAAGATTACATTGTAGAATTGGCAGGCAAGCGGGTATGATCTATCTGCTGCTCTATCTCTTTGTTGAGATCTACGTTTCGGTCAAGATAGCCAGTGCTATCGGTCCGGTGTGGACCTTCGTGGAGGTGGTTGTTACCGCCCTCTATGGCCTTTGGATCTTGCACAACCTCCACATCCAGCTTGGGGCAACGATGAGGGCCCTAGCCCATGGGGAGATTGGTCTGGAGGAGTTCGAAGAGATGAATCTCGCCATGGTCCTCGGGGCGATCTTGCTCATCATTCCTGGCTTCTTGACCGATATTGTGGGACTCCTACTCCAGCTCAAGGTGCTTGGAAAATTTGCCGCGAAGCGGATCTTTAAGATGCGATCTTCAAAAAGGAGGGAAGAGAGCGATGTCATTGACGTGGAGATTATTGAGCGCTAGTGCCGTATTGAGTTTGACCCTCTTTGGCGCCAGTGAGAAGGAGATTGTCAAGTTTGTCAAGAAGGGGCTCAGCTCCAATCCCAACCTGAAGGTCCTCGATGTGAAGGTCTTGGAAAAGCAACCGGTTCCAGGGCTTGAGGATTGGGAGGCCTTTATCGTGGAATTTCGTCTCAGTGTCAAGGAGCTGGGGCGAGAGGAGAATGTGACCAATCGGGATATCCTCTTTTCCAAAGGGCGTTTTGTCGCCCCCGACCTTTTGGATGTGCGCACCAACCGCTCCATCAAGAGTCGGATCGTCCGCAGTCTCGATAGCTCCTTTTACGACGAGGCCCATCGGATCTTTGGCAACAAGGATGCCAAGCACAAACTCGTCGTCTTCAGCGATCCCTTGTGCCCCTTTTGCCGGGAGGTAGTTCCGGAGCTCTTCAAGGTGGCTAAGGAGCATCCAGACCTTTTCGCCCTCTATTACTACCATCTGCCCATTGAGACTCTCCATCCGGCTTCAGTACCTTTGGCGAAGGCTATGATCTACTTGAAGGAGCAGGGGAGAGAGGATCTCATCGAGAAGATCTACGAGACCGAATTCGACTACGAGGAGCAAGATGAGGCCAAGGTCATTGAGGCGCTCAACAAGAAGCTTGGACTCAATTTGACTCTCCAGCAGATCAACCAGCCCCATATCGTCCAAGAGCTCGAATCCGACATGAAACGGGCTCGGGAGCTGATGATCCGGGGTACTCCGACCCTCTTCGTCGATGGAAAGTACGATATGCGCCGGGATCGTTACAAAGCCTACCTCCCCAAAGAGGAAGAGGGTGAAGAGGGCGAAGAGGAATGAGGCTCGTCATTGCGACCCGGGGGAGCAAACTGGCTCTGTGGCAGTCCAACTTCGTCAAACAGGAGCTCGAACGCCTCGGCTATAGGGTCGAGTTGCGCATCTTCAAGACCAAGGGGGACAAGATCCTCGATACCCCCCTTGCCCTCATCGGCGGGAAGGGGCTTTTTACCAAGGAGTTGGAAGAGGCGATGCTCCGAGGAGAGGCCGATTTGGCGGTCCATAGCCTCAAGGATCTCCCGACCCAGCTTCCCTCAGGCCTGGTCCTGGGGGCAGTGACCAAACGGGAAGATCCCAGGGATGTGCTGGTATGTCGCAAGAGCTATCCCAGTATCGAGGATCTGCCCCCCAATGCCCGGGTTGGAACCACCAGCTTGCGCCGTCGCATGCAACTCCTCCACTATCGCCCCGATTTGCGTATTGAGAACCTCCGGGGCAATGTCGATACCCGGATCAAGAGGCTCCAAGAGGGCCATTTTGATGCCATCGTCCTCGCCTATGCCGGTCTCAAACGCCTTGGACTGGTGGAGGAGCTAGAGCATCTCTTCCCCATCGACGAAAACCGCCTCATTCCCGCCATGGGCCAGGCCGCCTTGGGGATCGAGTGCCGGGAAGATCGCCTGGAGATTGTCCAGCAACTCGACCATTCCACCACCCGGATCGAGACCACCATCGAACGGGATTTCGTCGATGCCCTGGGGGGCGGGTGTCAAGTTCCCATCGGGGTGCGGGCCAAGGTCTTGGAGAATGGAGACATCATCGCCAAAGCTGTGGTGGGCCTGCCCAACGGGCGAGAACTCCTCAAAGACAAGATCTTTGGCACCATCGCCACCTATGAGGAGATGGGGCGAGCTCTGGCAAGCTCCATGATCGAACAGGGTGCCAAGGAGCTTCTGGCCCGGGCCGAGGCGATGGCCTTCAAGGAGTAGGGTAGCGTTTGGCCAGCTCTTGGAGGAGTTGGGCGTAGGTGATTTGAGGGTTTTGATCGAGGATTTCCTGGAGTACCTGGTTGTCCTCGCGCCCATCCCAGATCTTCTGGTAGTTCCCCTCCTTGTACCCCCGCTCTTGGCGAAAGTGGTTGAGGGCATTCTTGCCGATGTAGAGGCGATAGAGCTTTGAAAAATCGAGGTGGGCACTCTGGCAGGCCTTCACGAAGGTGGCCAGGAGCTCCTCTTGGAGGGGCTGGCTGTCACTTTTGACCAGGGCGAGGGCCATGAGCTCTTCGAAGATCTCCAGATAGGCATCAATGTGCCGATCCTCTTCATGGCCCCACTCTTTGGGAAGGGTGCGGTCGCAACGTTGTTGGAGGGCCTCCTGGACCATCTCCACCACCCGCTCTATCGGGTTGTGGGCGAGAAGATAGCTCATGAGGAAGTGCCAGATATCCACCAGCTCTAGGTGGATGTTGGCCATATCTGGGGGCTTCCCGATGGATTTCCAATGCTTCCAGCCGAAGGAGTCGATGAGCTCGGCTCCCTCCATGTAGATGCACCGCTTCCAATTGATCACCTTTCCATCCTTGGTGATCCCCTGGCGCCACTGGGGGCCGTTGGTATCGGTGTTGAGCTCATTTTGGAGCATGAGCATCTCAAAGATAGCCTCTTTCACCCCTCGACTCCCAGCCGTCTCAACTCCTCTTCGATCTTGGCGAGCCGCTCTTTGGCACTAGTCAAAGCCTGCTGGTTCTGGGCGACTACCTCTTCGGGAGCTTTGGCAAGGAAGCCTTGATTGCTCAAAAGTTTTTCCAGCTTTTGGATCTCTTTTTGGCTCTTCTCCTGCTGCTTGCGTAAGCGCTCGATAATAGGGCTCAAATCGATTCCCTCAAGGGGGATGAAGATTTCGACCTGCTCCCCGATATCGGCGATGGCCTGAGGTATAGCCTCCTGGGTCCAGTGGACCTCCTCCACCTTAGCCAGTTTACGGATGTACTCCTTGGCGTAGGGGGGAAGGGCTGGGCGAACGAAGACCTTGGGGATGGATCGGTTGGCCCGATCGATGAGCCCCTTGGCCCGGCGAATAGAGACGATAGCATCGATGATCTGGGCGAACTCCTCTTCGATCTTTCGATCCTGCTCCATCCCCTCGGGGTAGGGCTGGACCATGATGGATTCACTCTCTTCCAGGCTGGTGCCACTGAGAAGCTGGTAGAGGTGTTCGGTGATGAAGGGCATGAAGGGGTGCAAGAGCTTCATCGCCTCCTTGAAGATGGCTCCAAGTTCGGGGATCGCCTCCCTTTGGGCCTTGGCCAGTTCGATCCCCCAATCGCAAAACTCCCCCCACAAGAAGCGATAAAGGGTCATGGCCCCGTCGTTAAATCGATATCCTTCCAGATTCTCCCGTACCTCTCGGGTTGCTACCGCGAGGCGGCTGGCCATGTAGCGCCCCAACTCCGTGGTGATGGGTTGCTCCCGAAAATCGGCGAAAGAGTCGTGGTGCATGAGGAGAAAACGGGCGGCGTTGTAGAGCTTGTTGGTGAAGTTGCGGGAGAGTTCCAGGCGCTCTTGGCTGAGCCGGATATCTCGTCCTTGAACAGCCAAGGCGGCCAGGGTGAATCGGAGAGCGTCGGCGCTGTAGGTTTGAATGGTATCGACGGGATCGATCACATTGCCAAGGCTTTTGGCCATTTTACGCCCCTCCTTGTCCCGAACCAGGGCGTGGAGGTAGACATCGCGAAAGGGGAGCTTTCCGAGGAAGTGTTTCCCCATCATCATCATCCGAGCGACCCAGAAGAAGAGGATGTCAAAGCCGGTGATGAGGAGGGAGTTGGGATAGAACTTTTCCAAATCATCCTCCATCCACTTCACCCCCTTGCCCCACTCGCCATTGCCCCAGCCCAAGGTGCTAAAGGGCCACAGGGCGGAGCTGAACCATGTATCCAGGACATCCGGGTCTTGGTAGATCTCTTGGCTTGCACACTTGGGGCAGCTCTCTTCCACCTCCCGTTCACTCGCCCACTCGTGGCCGCAGGATCGGCAATACCACACGGGGATCCGGTGGCCCCACCACAGCTGTCTGGAGATACACCAATCCCGCAGCTCTCGCATCCAGGCGTTGTAGTTGTTGAGCCACTGGGGGGGGAAGAAACGGGTCTCACCAGCGTTGGCCGCCTCGATGGCCTCCTTGGCGATCTCCTTTTTGACGAACCACTGGGTCGAGATGTAGGGCTCGATCACATTGCCGCACCGATAACAGTGGCCAACCTGGTGGGTGTGGGGTTCGACCTTCTCCAAAAACCCCGATCTATCCAGCTCCTGGACGATTCGTTCCCGAGCTTCCAGGCGCTCCATTCCCGCAAAGGGACCGGCATGGTCGTTGAGTATCCCCTGCTCGTCGAAGATCGTGATGGATGGGAGGTTGTGGCGCTTGCCCACTTCGTAGTCGTTGGGATCGTGGGCTGGGGTGACCTTGACCACTCCGGTTCCAAACTCCATGTCGACATGCTCGTCGGCGATGATGGGGATCTCCCGGTCGATGAGGGGGAGCTTCACCCGCTTGCCCACAAGTCCCTTGTAACGGGGGTCGGCTGGGTTAACCATGACCGCCGTATCCCCGAAGTAGGTTTCGGGCCTGGTGGTGGCTACCACCACATGGCCCTCCTCCCCAACAAGGGGATAGCGGATGTAGTAGAGGGCTCCCTCCCGCTCTTCGTATTCCACCTCGATATCGCTGAGAGCCCCGTCATGGGTACACCAGTTGACCATGTAGTTCCCCTTGACGATGAGCCCCTCCTCGTAGAGTTGAACGAAGGCTTTGCGCACTGCGTTCTTGAGGCCCTCGTCCATCGTAAAACGCTCCCTGCTCCAGGCCGGAGAGACCCCGAGCATGCGGAGCTGGCTGACAATGGCGTTGCCGCTTTCCTCTTTCCACCGCCACACATGTTGGAGGAAAGCCTCCCTGCCAAGCTCCTCCTTCTTTATTCCCCGAGCCAGGAGTTGTCGCTCCACTACATTTTGGGTTGCAATTCCAGCGTGGTCGGTCCCAGGCTGCCAGAGGGTCTCGAAGCCATCCATTCGTTTATAGCGGACGATGATATCCTGGAGGGTGAAGGTGAGGGCGTGGCCGATGTGGAGCCGGCCTGTCACGTTGGGTGGGGGCATCATGATGGCGAAGCGGCGCCCCTCTTTTTGGATCTTGCGATTCCCATCCAACTCGAAATAGCCCCGCTCCTCCCAGATCTTGTAATAGGCGGGTTCAATGGTATGGGGATCGTAGCGCGTTGGATCACTCATTGCTATCCTTGCAGGGGAAATTTAGTGCAATTATAACAAAGAGGGGGTAAAATAACCAGTTTGAAATCTGCCATCGGAGGGAGGGTATGGGGCTCAATCCAGAACAGCTCGCCGCAACCAAGGCACCCCTTGGCCACAACCTCATCATCGCCAGTGCCGGTACAGGCAAGACCTCCACCATCGTCGCTCGGATCGCCGCCCTCCTGGAGGATGGGATCCCCCCGGAAGAGATCCTTTTGCTCACCTTCACCAACAAGGCAGCTGCCGAGATGGTAGGGCGTCTAGAGACTCGATTCGGGCGGCTTGCCATTGAGGCTGGAACCTTCCACGCCGTAGCTTACCGCTGGCTCAAGGGGCTCGATTCGAGTCTGCTTCTCAAAGAGCCCAAGGAGTTGCGTCTGCTCTTTAAAAGTGTCTATGAGCGGCGAGACTTTAGCCGCACTGGCATCGACGTAGAGCCCTACCGCCCCCTAGGGCTTTTCGATCTTTACAATCTCTACCAGAATGTCGCCCCTGAGCGTCCCTTTGGCCTATGGCTCCAGGAGCGCTCCCCCAACCAGGCCCCCCTTATCCCCATCTACGAAGACATTGTCCAGGAGTTCGAAGAGCTCAAGGAGTCCTATGGATACCTCGGTTTTAATGACTTGCTCTTGAAGGCTATCGAGGCCAAGGGGCGGCTTCCCTCCTTCACCGAAATCCTCGTGGACGAGTACCAGGATACCAACAACCTCCAGGCCCTCTTTCTCGAGAGTCTCTCTTCCAAGAGCCTCTTTTGCGTTGGGGATTACGATCAGAGTATCTATGCCTTCAACGGGGCCAACATCGAGATCATCGCCTCCTTCCACCAGCGCTATCCCGATGCCCGGATCTTCAACCTCTCCAAGAACTACCGCTCCACCCGCTACATTTTGGAGTTGGCGGATCGGGTTATCTCCCGAAACGAGCGGATCTTTCCCAAACGGCTAGAGGTCATGCGCAAGGGAAAGGCTCACCGGCCTGTCCTCTTGGAGTTTCCTAGCCTCTACGATCAATATGAAGGGATCGCAAAAAGAGTGGCCCAGAGCCCAACTCCCAAGGAGGAGATCGCTATTATCTTCCGCAACAACGCTTCGGCAGACGGGATCGAGGCGGCCTTGCGTCAGCGGGGGATCGGGTGTCGCCGCAAGGGGGGGATGAGTCTTTTCGATTTGACGGAGATGAAGGCCCTCTTCGATCTGATCGCCCTCATCCTCAATCCCAAAGATATGTTGGCCTTCATCCATGTCATGGAGTTTGCCAAAGGGGTTGGTGCCCACATTGCCAAGGAGCTTTTCGAGGGAGCCATCCGGGCGGGAGGCGGGGATTTGATCCGGGGACTCGTGGATCCAGTGGAGGAGGGAAACCCTTTTCAACGGAGGGAGCGCAACTACCAGCTCGCCCTCTTCGACGATCTGGTCCAACTGGGGAGCAAGGCCCGCTTCCAAGGGGTTGTCGAAGAGTCCTTCCTCTCCTCCCCCCTCCTCCTACATCCCAAACTCTCTCTAGAGGGGGCCCGCTTCCTCCAAGGGCTGGGTATCCTCTTCCAGCGGCTGAGGCGGGTCCGACGACCCACCTCCTTCCTCCAAATCTTGGCTGAAAGTCCCATCTACACCCAAATCGTCGATCAGATCGCCTCCAAGCGGGCCAAACTCAAAGATGGCTCCATCGATCCAGCCCTCAAGGAGGAGCATCTTTTGCGCATCCGACGGCGCCAGGAGCTCCTGCTCCAGCTGAGCCGCCACTATGACGATATCCATCGCTTCTACAACGCCATGGTTCTAGGAAGCTCGGAGATGGCTCAAGGGGAGGGGGTTCAGCTGCTGACGGTCCATGCCAGCAAGGGGCTCGAATTCAAGGAGGTCTATCTCGTCGATCTGATGGAGGGGCGCTTCCCCAACCTCAAATTGGCCAAGCGCAGTGGAAGTATCGAGGAGGAGCGGCGTCTCTTCTATGTCGCTGTGACCCGAGCCAAGGATCTTCTCTATTTGAGTTTTGCCAGGTACGATCCACTCCGCAAGGAGACCTTTCGCCCCTCCCGCTTCCTCCAGGAGGGGGGCTTTAGCGTCCCCCTTTGACGGCGCTAGCCAGATCCCACATAGGCAAGAAGATACCCAGGGCCAGCAGGAGAACCATTCCTGCGATGATGGCCAGCATAATGGGTTCGATGTAGGTGGAGAGGTTGTCCACGATGTAGTTGAAGCGCATCGTGTAGTACTCGGTGATCTTTTCCAACATGGCGTCGAGCTGGCCGCTGGTTTCGCCGGCTGCAAGCATCTGGAGGATCATACTCTCCAGGAGCCCAGTCTCTTTGAAGGCCTCTTGGATTGAAGAGCCCTTTTCCACCATCTGCTTGACAATGGAGAGCTTCTCCTTCAAATAGGCGTTGTCCATCATGTTCACCGAGTTGTTCAAAGCGTCCACGACGGGGATTCCAGCCTTGATGAGTTCGGTAAAAACCAGCATGAAGCGGGAGAGCTGGGAGAGGTAGACGATATCCTTGAGGAGGTAGATCTTGAGCATGAAGCGATCCATCGCGTACTTGAACTCCTCGTTACTCTTGTAGAGGTAGCGGACGGTAAAGATGGTGATGAGGAGGGCCGCGATGAGGTAGGGGCCATAGGTGTTGAAAGCGTGTTCGAGCCAGAGAAGAATTTTGGTGGGGAGGGGGAGCTCGGCGTGGAGTTTGGCAAAGATCGCCTTGAACTTGGGGACGACGAAGCTGATGAGGATGACGAAGGCAATGGCCATGGCCCCAATGGTGATGAGGGGGTAGCGGAGGGCCTTTTTAAACTTGCGGATGTTCTCGTCGATTTGCTCCAAAATATCGGCCAGGGCGAAGAGGGCCTTGGCCATATCCCCCGTGCGCTCCCCCAGCTCGATCATGGTGATGGTGAGAGCTCCCAACTCCCCTTTGTAGCGTTGGAGGGCCTTGGAGAAGCTGATTCCAGCGTTGATGTTTTCGGCCAACTCCTGGAGGATGTAGCTCAAGCGGGCGTTGCTGGTGGCTTTGGAGATCTCCAAGAGGGCTTCGTGGAGGGGGATGCCCGCGTTGGTCATGACAGCCAACTGGCGGATCGAAGCGATGAGGTCTTGCCGGTTGATAGAGCGTTTGCTCAGCTTCTCGATGAACTCGTTCTTGAGCTGTTTGATGGTCTCTTCCAGAGGGGGGGAGGTCTCCTCGATTTTGACCACTACCCCACCACCGGCCTTGAGTTTGGCTTTGCGCAAGGCCTCCTTCTTGTCTTGGGATTGGATGAGGAGGGTGTTGCGCTTGCCCTTGTGGAGGACGATGACATTGAAGTACTTCATCTAGAGCCTCGTTACCCGTAGGACCTCTTCGATGGTGGTATTCCCTTCGATCGCCTTGTTGATCCCATCGATGAGCATCGATTGGAACCCTTTGGCCAGAGCCACCTCTTGGATCTTCTCCTTGGGCTCTTCCCGGGCGATCATCCGGGCAATCTCCTCGTCGACCCGCAAAACTTCGCTAATCATCTCTCGCCCCTTGTATCCGGAAAATTCACACTCTTTGCATCCAGCCCCCTTGAAGAAGCGGTAGTTTTGGGGGAGATAGGGCTTGATTTCCCGATAGAGGCCTGGATCGAGCTCCACCTCCTTGCGGCAGTGGGGGCAGATCTTGCGCACCAGCCGCTGGGCCTCGATGGCGATGAGGGCGCCGCTGACGAGATAGGGCTCAATCCCCATGTCGATCATCCGGTTGATGGCACTTATGGCGTCGTTGGTGTGGAGGGTGGAGAGGACCAGGTGGCCCGTCAGGGCGGCTTGGACGGCGATACGCATGGTCTCTTGGTCCCGAATCTCCCCGACCATGATGATATCTGGGTCTTGTCGCAAGATGGAGCGCAGGGCCGAGGCGAAGGTAAAGCCGATCTTGGGATTGACCTGGGCCTGTTGGACCATGTTGATCTGGTACTCTACTGGGTCCTCGACGGTGATGATCTTCTTCTCCACACTTCGGAGCATGTTCAAAGCTCCATAGAGGGTCGTCGACTTCCCGCTTCCTGTAGGTCCCGTGACCAGGATGATCCCGTAGGGGGTCTTGAGGGCCTTGGTGAAGACCTCAAAGTTGTAGCGGCTCATACCGGCTTGTTCCAGGGGGATGAGGGCCTTGGATTTGTCCAGGATCCGGATGACGATGGACTCTCCCGTGACGATGGGCAGGGTTGAGATACGAAAGTCGTACTCCTTTCCCATGATGGTCTCGGAGAACCGCCCATCTTGGGGTTTGCGCTTCTCGGCGATGTCCAGGTTGGCCAAGAGTTTGAGCCGGGAAGAGAGGGGCGGGTAGATATCCTTGTCGAAGATGAACTTCTCGGTGAGCATCCCATCGACCCTGGCCCGGACGATACAGTTGTTCTCGGTTGGTTCGATGTGGATGTCGCTGGAGCGGGAGAGGATGGCGGTCTTGAGGATGGTCTCGATCAGTTTTAAAATGGCGCTGGACTCTTCGATCCCATCCCGATCGGTCGCTCCGGATTGGAGGTCTTGGCGGATCTCGTTGATGAGCTCCTTGATGTTCTCGGTGACCTCCAGTTTGTTGAGGTAGTTGTCGATCTGTTGCCGATCGGCTAAGACGATCTTGATTGGTTTGCGAGGGACGAAGCGCTGGAGGCTCTCTTGGGCTCGGATATCCAGGGGATCGGCGAGGGCGATCCAGATGTTAATATCGCTCTCTTTGAGGGGGAGGGCATGGAACTTCTTGAGCTGGGTGATGGGAAACTTGGAGGCCGCCTTGAGGTCAAAGTCGATGGAATCGAGATCGACGAAGCTAATCCGCAGGATGTGGGCGTAGTAGCGGAGGATCTCCTCTTTGATCTTGCCGCCGATCTCGTCGATATCCTCGATGGTGATCTTCCCCTCCCGAAGCAAGTTGGCGACGAGGCGGATGAGATCTTCCCGCTTGACGAATCCCCGGTTGAGGAGGAAGTTGAGGATATTCTTTTGCTCCGTGAGTTTTTGAGCGATTTCGTTGCGGATCTGCTCGTCGAATTGGAAACTCTGGAGGATGTGGTGGACGAGTTTAGCCCCCATGGGCGCCCCCATTCCCCTTAGCGGTACTTGTGGACCAACCGCTTCCCGTCTGGTCGCGTCTCTTCGATGATGACCCATGGCCGATTATTGATCTGTTTGACATAGAGCTTGTACTCTCCCTCGCTATCTTTTAAGATGTAGCTATTATCGTGCTTTTCGTACCTTTTTTTAAAGTAGAGGTTGAAGACGCGAGAGAGGACATAGTCGGTGTTGGGGACATTGAGCCCCTCAAACTCGATCCCATCCACCAGAGCTGAGACGAGGATATTCTTCTGGGCGAGGATCAGGGAGAGGTAGGCCCTATTTTGCCGGGATTGTTGGGTTTTGCCTAGGAAGAGAAGGGGGACGGCGAGGCGGTTGAGCTTGTCGCTGTAGAGACAGGAAAAGGCGTACATGCTCACCAGATCCTCGTTGTGGCGAAAGCGGTTGAAGATCTTGACCCCTTGCATACAGACGTCGTAGTAGTTTTGCTCCTTGTACATACGGATGAGCTCGTTGATCGTGATGGCGAAACTCCCTTGGACCAAGAGAGCCACAAGTAGGATGGATCTCATCGAAACTCCCCTTTCATGATTTGATCCAAGAGTTCATAGGCGGCAGCCGATTTGCGCTTTTTCATGTAAAGCCGCAAGACGGTGATGGCCCGATCCCGCTCGCCCTTCTTGGCCAAAGCTTTGGCGAAAAGGAGCCAACTCTCCTCGCTTTCTGGATCGATCTCGTTGGCCTTGAGAGCCCAATTGGCCGCTTGGGGGTAGTCTCCTGCCTTGTAGTAGTAGTTGGCTAGGAGGAGGGCCGTGGAGAGTTTGGGGTGGGTTTGAAAGCTGGCTTTGAGGGTTTGGGGATCGATGGTGTGCTCCTGGATCACGACGAGCCCTTTGGATTGTTGGGGTTGGGCCTTGGGTTGCGGTGGAGGAGTTGGCTCTTTGGCTTTGGCTTTTGAGGGGCGGGGTGGTGGGGCGATAGGGCGCAAATTGGCCTCGAAGGCTTTGGAGGGTAAGAGGATGTTGGCCACCTCCTGGGCTGGAGCCTGGGAGGTGGTTGGGGCCTCCTTGGCTCCTTGCTCTGGAGCCATCTTCCAGTAGTACCCTCCGCCCACGATTCCTCCCGCTCCCAAGAGGATGAAAAGAAGTCTACGTAGAAGGCGGCGACGCCGATACCGCTTCCAGCGGTGATAGAGCTTTTCGTACTCGTTCATCGGATATATCCCAGATGCAAAGCGGTCATCTCCAAGAATTTCTGTTCGATCCGGTTCCGCCCGATCAGGGAGGGGTGGTGTTCGTCGAAGTAGTGCATGATGTCGAAGAGGGTAAAGAGGAAGCGATTGGTTCCACGGAAGTTCCCTTTGGTGTAGCGGTAGATGTAGCTGATCTCCTTCATGGTGAAGGCCTTGGCTAGGTCGAGGAGCTGCCCGTTGATCAGTTTCTTTTGGACATAGATGAGGAGCTCTCCCTTCTTTGGAGGAAGGAGGTGGATCCGGTCGAAGATACGGGTTTGGAAGTGGGGTTTAGCCAGGAGATCGTGGTCACTTTGCTCGTGCATCGAGAGGATGAAGCGAAACTTTTGGGTGTCGGCGAGGATCCGAAGGAACTCTAGGAAGAGGTGGTCGTAGAGTTGGGCCTCATCGAGAATGATGGTGCGCACTGGATAGTCTTGCTCCCGGATACGCTCGTGCAAATAGGGGCTTGGCCCGCCAAAAAGGAGCTTGGAGAGGGTATCTTTGAAGGCCTCCAAGGAGAAGAAGGGTTTGAAGAAGGGGATGAGCATCGGATCTTCAATTTCGTAGGCGAAACGCTGCAAGAGGATGGTCTTGCCAAGACCCGGTTCACTCTGGAGGATGATCAGTTTAAAGGGCTTGTCGTAGTGGTGTTTGAGCTTTTCCAGGTGGACGAGGCTGGAGTCGATCTTAATGAAGTCCTGGGCCCTGGGAGCGTCGACGAAGAGATCCCGGGCCTGGAGGTAGTAGGGTTTACTCATAGCGGCCTAGCTGTTTGAATCCAAGATCCTTGAGGCTGAAATTTCCCATCATACTCTCCCGGACGATCTTGGGACGAATGACGAAGATGAGCTCGAAGCGCTGGGTATTCTTCCGCTTGCTCTTGAAGAGGTTGCCAAAGAGGGGGATATCCTTGAGGAGGGGGACCCCGTTGATCATGAAGTTGCGGGTATTGGAGATGAGTCCTCCCAGGATGAGGGTTGCTCCATCCTTGACCTTGACCACGGTGGAGATCTTCTTCTCTTTGGTATCGGGAGCGATCTCCCGGAAATTACTCCCGTTCATCATCCGGTCGGCCTCCTCTGGATTGCGGAGCTCGGAGATGGAGGGGTTGATCCGGAGGATGATGTGGTCATCCTTGGTAATCTCGGGGGTGATGTTGAGCAAGATCCCCACAAAGATGGAGGAGGGGGTGTAGGACTTTTGCCCCAAGCCGTTGCTGTTGGCGGTGATGGTAATAGAGGTTGGGACATTGTAGTTGAGGGTGTCCCCAATGGTGATGATAGCCGGTTGGTTGTTGAGGGTGAGGATCTTGGGGTTGGAGAGGGTGACCACCTTCCCGTTTTGCTGGAGGAAGTCGATGAGGCCCGAGAGGTTGAAGGCGGCGTTGATGATGGTGGTTGCCGTAGAGGCGTGGGCCAGGTTCTTGAAGTTGGTCCCCACCCCTACATCGGTATACTGGGCGATGGGGTTGGTGGGGACTAAATTCCCGCTGGCGTCGGTCATCCCGTTGAGGGTCAGGTTGAAACGGCTCCAGTCGATTCCGGCCGTATGGCGCTCGTTGAGGAAGACGGCCAGAATTGAGACGTCGATGAGGACCTCCTTGTGGAGGCGCTCCTCGATCATTGCGATGTAGCGCTCCACCCGTTCTACCTGCTCCTTGGTAGCGGTGATGGTGATGAGGCCCGCCTTCTTGTTGATAATGGGCTTGGGAGCCTTGTAGCTATCCTCGGGACGGTTTAGGATGCTATAGATCTCGTTTTGGAGATTGTTCCAGAAGTCAAACTCCTCCTGGGAGTGGATCACATTGACATCTCGACTCTCCTTGGTGGTCTGGCCCCCTTGGGTCGAAACTGCCCCAATATCCACGGAAGCGTCGGTCTTCGCCTCTCCTTTGCGCTTGGAGATGATGTAGTCGATGTGGAAGGTGCGGGTGATGAGGTAGCTGATTTTTAAGACATTGTTCTCGATGGTGTAGGAGAGGTCGTTTTCTTCCAGGATGAGGTGGAGCAGCTCGTTGAGGGTGACCTTCTCCAAGGTAATACGCCCCAGACGCTGGTTCAGCCGTTTCTGGGCTAGTTTGTCCTTGATCAAGACGGTGAAGTGGCACTCCTGGGCGATATTGTCGATGAACTCCTTGATCTTGACCCCTGGAGCACTCTTGATGGTAAAGAGTTGAGTATGGCAGTCCTTGGCAAAAAGGGCCAGGACCATGAGGAGGGAAAGGAGGAGGTATCTCATTGGGTACTCCGCGTCTGAATCTTGATGATCTTCAACTTAGGATTGCGTTTATGCCAAAGGAAGAGTTTGAGCTGACGCCCCCCATTGCGCAGTAGGACATAGCTATCCCGAATGGCCACAAGGCGATAGGGGCCAACCTGGGCCCCGAGCCGATACCACCTGCCGTTGATCTTGGCCCGCTTTCCAAAGATTGACTGGAGTCGGTAGACCACCTTGGGCCGCTTCTTGTCCCCCTGCTTTTTCTGGATAATCTTCGTGAGCTCCTCTTGGCCGATGAATGGATCCTTGAGGGCGGCGATTTGCTCTGGTGTGAGGCCTTGGCGTGGGATCTTGATCTTCTCGATGAGTTCGTCGATCTCGGGATAGCGTCCCATGCCAAAGAGGAGGGGGGCCCACAACAAGAGGACTACAAGTTTATTCCCCATACCGAAACCTTAAAGGTGAGATTGGTGGGTTGTGCCCCCTCCATCTGGAGGGAGTAGACATCGACCACGAGGTCGCTCTGCTCGATATCATTGAGATAGGCGATGAGATCTTTGAAGGCCCCCTTGCATCCAATTTCGACCTCTAGGACATGGCCGAAGTTCTCACTCACATCGAGGAAGGTATTCTCGATGTAATCGATTTGAACCTTGTACTCTGCCGCTTTGTGGGTGAGGGAGTTGAGGAACTGGGCCCACTTCTGCTTGTTGTACAAGAGATAGGAGAGCTCCTGGATACGCTCTTCGAGGTAGCGCTTCTTGTCTACGAGCGCCTGGTAACGCCTCTTTTGCTCTTGGATCTGGCGATTGTAGAACTTGATGTAATATTCGGGATCACCTTTGACTGTCATGATCCGCAGGTAGTTCTTGTCCTCTTCCAACTTTTTGCGGATCTGATCCCGTTTGCGCTTCTCGGTATTCATAAAGCGCTTGGAGATGGGGAGGAGATATTCGTAAGCTAAGAAGGCGATGAGGATGGCCAGGGTGACATAGATGAGCTGGCGCTCGCTTCGGGTCCGCTTTTGAAGGAACTGGTCGATCTGTTGGCTCAGACTCATTTGACCTCTACCTCGATTCGGCTAAAGTAGACGCTGCCATTGGCCTCACTCTTGTTGATCTCCTTGGTCACTACATCGAATCGATCAGATTTATTATCGGCGATGTGCTTAATGAATTTAGTGATGGCCTTGTCATCTGGGGCGGTGACGTTGAAATCGATGATGGAGTTGTTGTTTTCGATGGAGGTGACGAGGATCTTGTGTTGGACCAGATCCTGGGAGAGTTCGGCGATGGTGGCTCCCTTCATGACGTAGTTTACCTTCTTATCGTAGATGGCGTTGAGGATATTCTGGCTACGCTGGAGCTCCTGCTCCTTTTGGGCTACCTGCTCCTTGATTTGGGCCAATTCGCTCTTGAGCTGGTTGACTCTGGTCTCCAGGCTGACCCGTTTGGCGTGGACCGATGGGTATTCGGCCCGGAGTAAGGCTGCCTCGTAGCGATACTTGTAGCCGAGGAAGAAGTTGTAGGCGGGATAGGCGATCCCTACGAGGATACTGGCGGCAATAGCTAAAAGCAGTTGGCCTGAGGGGCGCTGGAAGAGGGGGGCTGGGCGGGGGAAGAGGGTGAAGTTAGGATAGTCGATGTACTTCTCGTTGATATCTTGGGCGGTGAGGGCCATGAGGAAGTGGAAGTCCTCGACGGAGCGCTCATTGGTCTGGATTCCGTAGTCGAAGCTGAAATCGTAGACCTTGGCGGTGAGGTAGGTCTGGCAATACTCTTCGATCCCGTGGATGAAACCGATCTCACTGCTGATGAAGACGTTGTCGATGATCTCGATGTTATTGGCCCGTTTGGCATAGATGAGGATATCGCTGATGTGAACGAAGAGCTCCCCGAAGATCTTCATATAGCCGTTGAGCTTCTTCAAATCACTAACTTTAAGCCCCTCTTTGGCCAGATCCTCCATCACCTCATCTACACTCACATGTTGGCCAATCTCCGCCGAAAGCTGTTCGGCGATGTCACTGAACGAGTATTTGAGGGATTTGACATAGAGCAGATCCCCATGGTTGTAGATGGCCAGAAAGGCGTCGTTGCGCTGGAAGTAGATGAAGAGATCGACATTGCGGTTGTCGAGGATGTCGTTGGTGTAGAGGGTTTTGAAGAGGAGGGGGGCTGGGAGGATGTGGTCGATGTAGGGAATCGATTTGCGAATCGGTTTGAAGGTCTCCTCGATGATGGAGCGCTCAGTCACGAAGACGTGGAAGTGGCGGTGGCGGTCGTTGGATGGGGGGAAGTATTCGGAGTATTCGATCTTGTACTCCACCGTCTGGTCTAGATCGAGCTCCTCGTAAACCGTGAGTTCAATGGCATCCTTGAGATCTTCTTGGGGGATGTTCTTACTGATTTGAACCTGGGTGAAGATGAAGTCCTGGGAGCTGAGGTAGGAGATGTAGAAGTACTTCTTGACAAATTTGGGCTGGAAGGCTTTCAGGAGCCGCTTCCCCTTGTCGAAGAGAAAAAAGGTCTGGGCGTAGGGGTTGATGGAAACATAGAAATTGGGTTTTTCTCGCTTCATGAGACTCCACTCGCGCTGTTTTGGCCAATTGTAACAGAAGATAGTTGATTTTTGCCTAAAAATTCCAATTTATGGTAGTTGGTGGGGTTTGGGAGGGTAAAAGGGGCTAGAAGATGTAACCGATACGTTCGAGCTCTTTCTTGTTCTTCGTCCATCCCCGCTTGACCACAACGAAGAGCTCCAGGTAGATCTTCTTGCCGCTAAATTGCTCCAGAAGCTGGCGGGCCCGCTTGCCGATACGCTTAATGGTGGCCCCTCCCTTGCCGATGACAATCCCCTTTTGGGAAGGTTTTTCGACGACGATGGTGGCATAGACCCGATCGAGGGTGGGGCTCTCTTCGATCTTGTCGATGATGACATCGCTCTCGTAGGGGATCTCGTCGGAGAGGTTCTCGAAGAGGGCCTCCCGTATGAGCTCCTTGTAGATGTCTCGGATGTGTTCGGTGGTGAGCAGCTCGGGATCGTAGTAGTAGGGGTGTTCGGGGAGGTGTTTGACGATGGCTTCGAGGAGCTCCTCCTTGCCGATATTCTTCTTCACACTCACTGGGACCAGTTCAAGGAAGCGGTCCTGGTACTTCTGGTATTGGGCGATCTTTTGCAAGAGGGCTTCATTGGAGACCATATCGATTTTGGTCAATACGAGGATGTGGGGTTTGTTGGTGAGCTGGAGGAAACGCTCGTAGTGGGTGGTGGGATCGGTGACGGGGGCGAGGAAGAGGATAAGGTCGCAATCCCCCATGGCCTTGAGGGCCTCTTCAAGCATGAATTTGTTGAGGAGCCGCTCCTTCTCGTGGAGCCCCGGGGTGTCGATGAAGATGATCTGGGCATTCTTGTACATGACGATGGCATAGAGCCTCTTCCGGGTAGCCTGGGCTTTGTGGCTCACCATCGCGATCTTTTCCCCCAGCAACCAGTTGAGGAGGGTACTCTTGCCTGCGTTGGGGCGCCCGATGAGGGCGACAAAACCGGCTTTGGTAGGGTTAGAGGATGTACTTTGCGAGCTCTTCATTTTCGACAATCTCTCCCAACTTCTCATCGACGAACTCTTTGGTAATGACGATCCGCTCTCCCCGATGTTCGTCGGCTTCAAAACTCAAATCCTCCAAAAGGGTCTCGATGACGGTATGGAGCCGTCTAGCTCCGATGTCTTCGATCTTGGTGTTGGCATTGTGGGCGTAGCGGGCGATGGCCCGTAGGGCTTCGTCTTCAAAGAGGAGCTCCACCCCTTCTACCTGGAGGAGGGCTTGGTACTGCTTGATAAGGGAGTTCTTGGTTATCTTCAAAATCTTGTAGAGGGCCTCCTCGTCGAGGCTGTCGAGTTCGACCCGTAAGGGGAAACGGCCTTGGAGCTCGGGGATGAGGTCGCTGGGTTTGCTCAAATGAAAAGCCCCAGCCGCAATGAAGAGGATATGGTCGGTCTTGACCGGCCCCCACTTGGTATTGACGGTACTCCCCTCCACGATGGGCAAGAGATCCCGCTGGACCCCCTCCTTACTGGGGTCTTGGCGCCCCTGGTTCCCACTGGAGATGGCGATCTTATCGATCTCGTCGATGAAGATAATCCCCTCCTCCTGGGCCTTTTGGAGGGCTTCCTGCTTGATCTGTTCCATATCCAACAGCTGTTCGCTCGCCTCGTTGCGCAGCAGCTCCTTGGCCTCCTTGACGCTCACCTCCTTCTTGATGCTCTCCCGATTCAAACCGAGGGTGAAGATCCGGGCAATGGACTCTTGGGCCCTGGCGAGTTCTGGTGGAAGGGTGCTATCGTCGAGGCTCACTGAGTTCTTGGAGATCTCGATCTCGATCTTGAGATCGTCCAGCTCTCCAGCCAGGAGTTTCTGGCGCATCCGTTGGTAGCTGCGCTCATACTCGGCCCGTTTCTCCTCACTGGCCATCTTGGGCAAGGGGGGGAGGAGCTTCTCCAGGATCTTCTGGATCACATACTCCTCGATGGCCTCTTTGTTCCGCTCCTTGTGGAGCTCTTTGACGAGAACGATGGCGTTGGCTACGAGATCGCGAACCATCGACTCTACATCCCGTCCGACGAAGCCGACTTCGGTATATTTGCTGGCCTCGACCTTCACGAAGGGGAGATCGAGGCTCTTGGCCAGCCGTCTGGCAATTTCCGTCTTTCCAACCCCCGTGCTTCCGATCATAAGGATATTTTTCGGGGTGATCTCCTCTTGGAGCTCTCTTGGCAGCTGCATTCGGCGATAGCGGTTGCGCAAAGCGATGGCGATAACCTTCTTGGCCTCTTTCTGACCGATGATATACTCATCCAAGTATGCGACGATCTGCTTGGGGGTTAGATCCATCAATCCTCCAGGGTGAGAAGTTTGATATTGGTGTTGGTGTAGATACACAGCTCTCCGGCAATGCGCAGCGATTCGCGCACCAGCTCGGCTGGCGCCAGATCGCTGTGGCGGTGGAGGGCCCGGGCGGCCGAGAGGGCGAAGTTCCCTCCGCTCCCGATAGCGGCGATGCGTCCATCTTCTGGCTCCACCACATCGCCATTTCCCGAGAGGATGAAGATATGGCGGGTGTTGAGGACGATCATCATCGCTTCAAGGCGGCGGAGGTAGCGATCCTTGCGCCACTCTTTGGAAAATTCGATGACACCTTTGAGCAGATCGCCCTTTTTCCGTTCCAAAATGGTCTCGAACATATCGAAGAGGTTGAAGGCGTCGGCGGTGGAACCTGCAAAACCGCCGAGCACCCTCCCTCCATAGAGGGTTCTGATCTTGGTGGCGTTGTTCTTGAGGACCGTATTCCCGAAGGTGACCTGGCCATCCCCTCCGATGATGGCTATCCCCTCCCCTCGGTAGCCGAGGATGGTGGTCGCTTCCAACATCTACTCGGCCTCGACCACCAGATTCAATGTGGCGTGGATCCCATGGCCAAGGCGCACGTCGACATCGAAGGTCCCGGTCTGCTTGATGGGAGGATGGATGTCGATGCTCTTCTTGTCCACTTCGATCCCCCGCTCTTTGAGGGCTTGGGCCACCTCCTTGTTGGTGATGGCTCCAAAGAGGGCTCCATTGGCCCCAGCCTTGTGGCGGATGGTCAGGGTGATCGATTCGATCTGCTCTTTGAGTTTCTGGAGTCTGGCGATCTCTTGGGCCTCTTTGGCTGCTCGCTCTTTTTGTTCCCGCTCCCAGGCCGCTACCACTTCTGGGGTAGCCACCTTGGCCAATCCCTTGGCGACGAGGTAGTTGCGCCCATATCCATCCTTGACCTCTTTGACCTCTCCTGCCTTCCCGAGATTTGGGACGTCACGAATGAGCAAAACCTTCACTTCTTCCTCCTTCTCACATGGCCTTCAATGATGAAGCGCAAGGCGTTGAGCTTGATGAAACCAGCCGCATCCTTCTGGTTGTAGACTTGATCCTCCTCAAAGGTGCTAAATTCTGGGGCGAAGAGGCTATTGGGGGATTTGCGCCCCACGACGAAGACGTTGCCCTTGTGGAGCTTGAGCCGGACAGTTCCGTTGACATTCTCCTGGGTCTTGTCGATAGCCGCCTGGAGCATTCTGCGTTCTGGGGCAAACCAGAAGCCGTTGTAGATGAGCTCGGCGTAACGGGGCATGAGCTTATCTTTCTCGTGGGCCTCTTCCCGATCGAGGGTGATGGACTCCATGGCTCTGCGGGCTTTGAGGAGAATGGTCCCTCCAGGGGTTTCGTAGCATCCCCGGCTCTTCATCCCGACAAAGCGGTTTTCGACGATATCGATGCGCCCGATTCCGTGACGGCTTCCATACTCGTTGAGTCGGGCTAGGAGTTTGGCCGGTGAGAGGGGTTCTCCATTGATGGCTACTGGATCTCCCCGCTCGAAATCGATGGTGATATACTCAGGTTCATCGGGGGTTTGCGCAATAGGGCGGGTCCAGCGCCACATCTCCTCCTCGGGTTCTACCCACGGATCCTCCAGGATTCCCCCTTCGTAGGAGATGTGCAGGAGGTTGGCATCCATTGAGTAGGGGCTCTTTTGGCCATGCTTTTCGATAGGGATCCCATGCTCACTGGCAAATTGGAGGAGCTTCTCCCTGGAGTTGAGCTCCCACTCCCGCCATGGGGCAATGACGTGAATGTCTGGATCGAGGGCGAGGTAGGTGATCTCGAAACGGACCTGGTCGTTCCCCTTGCCCGTTGCTCCGTGGGCCACGGCATCGGCTCCTACGGCGTGGGCGATCTCGATTTGCCGCTTGGCGATGAGGGGGCGGGCGATGGAGGTGCCCAGGAGGTACTCCCCTTCATAGAGGGCATTGGCCCGGAACATAGGGAAGACATAGTCGCGAACGAACTCCTCTTTTAGATCCTCGATGAAGATATGCTCCGGTTTAATCCCCAGCTGTAATGCCTTCTGGCGGGCTGGTTCGAGCTCTTCCCCTTGACCGATGTCGGCGGTGAAGGTGACGACCTCGCACCCATAGCGCTCCTGAAGCCACTTGAGGATGACCGAGGTATCCAGGCCGCCACTATAGGCTAGGACCACCTTTTTGATCTGCTTTTCCATCAACTCCCTTTGGCTGAGGTTTGTGCAATTGTATCCAATTTATGTTAAAATTGCCTCAAAGAGCATGGCAAGGAGGGGCGTGAAACGGGATGTAACGACACGAATCATCGGCGGTCAGTACAAGGGGAAGAAGCTCAAGCTTCCAGATAAGCAGGTGACTAGAAGTTCCAAGAACATTTTGCGGGAGGCCCTCTTCAACATCTTACAATTCGATATCGTCGATGCCAATTTCGTGGAGGTCTTTGGCGGAAGTGGGAGTATTGGGCTGGAAGCCTTGAGCCGGGGGGCCAAGAGGGTCTACTTCATCGAGAAGAATGGGGCCTCTTACGACATCTTGAAAGAGAATTGCCAACGGCTCGACATTGATCGGTGCAACCTCTACTTTGGGGATGCCTTTGAGCTGCTCTTCGATGTGATCCGGGAGCTCCAAGAGCGAAAGGAGCGGGCCTACTTCTACTTCGATCCCCCCTTCCAGATTCGCCAAGGGTATGGGGATATCTACGAGCGTATCGCCCAGCTCATCGCCCAGATCCCCAAGGAGGTGGTGGAAGCGATCATCATCGAGCACATGAGCAAGGTGGATCTGCCCGAGCGTATTGGCCCCTTCCAGCGCTACAAAGAGCGTCGATTCGGCAAGAGTACTTTGAGCTTTTACCGATGAAGCGCTGGAGCCTCTTCCTCCTGGGAGCCATCTTCCTCATGAGTTTCTTCGGCCATCTCCTCTATCCAGTCGATCCCCACGCCCTCGACAAAGAGGCCATCCTCCTGCCCCCCTCCCTCCACCACCCCTTTGGAACCGATCGGCTGGGCCGGGATCTGCTTGCCCGGATCATTGAAGGGGGGAAGATCTCCTTGACCATCGGTATCGGGAGTGCCCTCATCGCCTCCTTCATCGGCCTGGTAGCCGGGGTGAGTGCTGGATTTTTCCGGGGCTTGGTGGATCGACTCTTCGTCATCATCGTCGATCTCTTCCTCACCTTCCCGACCTTCTTCCTCTTGCTCGCCCTCGTGAGCTATGTCCAAGCCAGTGCCCTCGTGCTCATCGTCGTCATTTCGGCGACGGGATGGATGGGAACGGCCCGGATGGTCCGGAGCGAGAGCTATGCCATCGCCCAGAAACCCTTCATCAAAATCTTACGTATCGGCCATGTTCCCTCTACCAAGATCATCCTCAAATACTTCGCCCCTTTGCTGGCTCCCATCTTCCTGGTGGCCTTTACCTTCGGGGTTGGAGGGGCGATTCTAGCCGAGTCGGGACTGAGTTTCTTGGGCCTTGGCGTCCTCCCGCCCCAGATGAGCTGGGGTTCGATCTTGAGCGAAGGAAAGGAGGTGATCGATATCGCCTGGTGGGTTAGCTTTTTCCCTGGACTCATGATCTTTCTCGTGACGCTCAGTCTCATGGATCTGAGCGATTATCTCCAAAATCGCTTGAGCAAACGGGAGCGGGTCCTATGAGTTGGATCGATCGGCTCCGAATCGACCGGCGGCTCAAGGAGAAGATCCACGAGGCCATTGAACGGCGGGTTCGGCTCCGGGTGGAAGCGAGGCTAGCTGAAAATCGCCTCTCCATGGAGGATTTTACCCCCGAGGAGCTGGAGATCATCTTCGCCGATGAACGCCTCAAGCTCTTGGACGAACTCAAGAGCAAGGGAATCATCGCCCTTCTTGCCGCCCTGGGACTCTCCCTCTTCTAGGAGGTGGGATGTTTCGCCAACTCAAATCGGCTCTCATCTGGTACTACCTCTACCGCTTTCGGCGGCGAATCGCCCTCATCCTGACCCTCGTCGTCCTCCTCTTCTTGAGTGAGTACCTCTACTCGGACATTGTCGAGTATCTCCAATTGCGCCATAAGTTGGAGTGGCTCGATTATATCCTCCCCCTCAAGTGGCTCCTCATCGTCTTCCTCCTCTTTTCCATCTTCTACCTCCTCCTTACTATCTTCCATCCCCCCCAAGAGCCAAAATCCCAAGAGACTCCGAAAAAAAGGACCCCAAGTGTCGATAATAGCCAAAAGCTCTCAAGGCGCGAGATCCGCGATCTTGCCCGAGAGATCATCCAACGCAAAAAAGGGAGGCGGTGATACGGACATTAATCCTTTGGTCCCTCCTCTTCATCGTCGGGCTGTGCGAGGGGGTTACCCTCGACTCTCTCTTGAATCGATTGGCCATTGAGGAGGATCTCTCACGCCAGACGATCCAAGAGAGTGCCGGTTCGGTGATCGTCTTCACCCGGGAGGATCTGGACCGTATGCAGATCAAATCCCTCGCCGAGGTGATCGAAAAGATCCCCTTTATCCGCTATAATGAGAACGAGTATGGGCTCATCGATCCTGGATACCACCCCTTCCAACCAGCCACCAACAACATTATCCGCATCTATGTAGATGATCGGGAGATCGTCGATGGGATGGGAACCAGCGGGCTCCAGCTCTTCTCCCAGATGGATCTAGACTACATCGACCACATCGAGATCTACTTTGGTGCGGTCTCCTTTAGTATCGCCATGGAGCCCTCTTTGGCCATTATCAAGCTCTACACCAAGGAACCGAGCCGGGAAAACGCCAATATCCTCAATCTCTCCTTTGCCACTTACGGGACCCACGATTTCAACTTCTACAGCGCCCAGGAGCTTCAAGACTACTCCTACCTCCTCTACTACGATCACAAGGAGGTGAAGCGGCCCAAATACTTCGTCGGGACCACCCCCCTTTCCCGAGACAAACATATCGACATGGTCTACGGGAAGATCCAAAAGGGACCAGTACGCCTGGAGTTCAACCTCCTCAACGGGGGGTACGACTCCTTTCTGGCCCGGGCCCTCTCCCTCCAGCCAAAGGATCCCAAGACCTACCTCAAGAACATTTACACTGGAATCTCCTACAAAGCCAAGGGCTGGAAGGCCTTTAGCAGCCTCTCCTACTACAACCTTACCATCCACTCCAGGAGCGATCTCGTCCAAGGGCTCTTTCCCATCGATCGCCCCCCCTATTTCGCTCCTTACAAAGAGATGGATCTGCATATCCACGAGATGGTGCTGGATGGAGAGGTGAGCAAACAGATCCGACACAAGCGGTTGGAGCTTCTCCTCGGGGCTCGGGGGCGTTTTCGCCACACCGACTTCTTGCGCAACCGCTACGATCAGTGGGATGTGGGGGCCATCGAGTATACGGGGGACAAGACCCTCTCCCCATTTCTGGAGGTTAACTATCTCTTCGACGAGTCCAATATCTTCACCCTCTCGGCTAAACGGGACTATGTCTACGAGAGCGTGGTGGACAACTACCAGCGTAACGCCATACGCATCGGCTACATCCGCAATACCCAAAACTACACCCTCAAACTCTTTGGCATCAAGACCGGTTTCGTCCCCCAACCGATCCTCTTCATCGAGCAGAATATCTGGGGAAAGCTAGACAACCCCCTGGACCAGGAGCGGGCCAAGATCGTAGCCATTGAACTCCTGGCCAAACGGGATATGGATCGCTATGGCTTCATGTACAATCGGGCCTACTATGAGAACTTCATCGTCTACGATTTTGAACGCAAGGAGCTTTACAACTCGCAGATCAAGCAGCAGGTCGATGCCCTCTTCTTTCGCTTTCACCACTACTTCGACCCCGCCAACAAGCTCATCTTGCGCTCTTACATCGGGGTGATGGAGCGGAAGAAGCGCAGATACTATCGGGGAGGGGATTTGACCCTATATAACCAATTGGAGCCCTTCAAGAGCTACCTCTCCCTCGTCTATCGGAGTGGCTACCCCAACCTCAAGGCCGGTTACAACCTCAACATGGCCCTAACCTTCGAGTACTCTAGACGCTTAAATCTCTACCTCAAGGGGATCAATCTCCTGGGGAAGGCCTTGCGGACCAACTACTACGGCTTTGACATCTTCCAGCAGCGTCCCCTGGTCCTCCCCAATGTCGATGTCATTGACCGAACCCTATGGGTTGGGATGGAGTATCAGTTTTGAAAGCGCTCGTCCTCCTCCTCGTAACCTTTGGCCTCCTCTTCGCTGGGGCCGATCGGATCAGAGCCCAACTCATCGAATACCTGGCCCTCAATCTGGTGGATGGGCGGGAGGTGGTCCAGGTCTATATTACCAACGAGAGGTGGCGCGCTTCGGTTCGTCCCTATCTGGAGCGGGTGGAGTTGGTGGACTCATGTGAGAGGGCCCAACTCATCTTCGCCACCCAGGTGGAGGAGATCCCGCCCCAATGCAGGCAGAAGTTGATCTTCCTCACTAGCTATCCAGCCTACAAGCGGGCCAAGGACTCTTCGATTGGAGCCCTTTTCTGGCAGAAGGGGCGCCCCAACATCATCTTCAACACCCGCAAGATTACCCAGTTGCAAATCGACCTGCCAGACGAGTTCAAGAAGTACATGGAGTAGGGCGATGGGTCAGGATCTCAAGAAATACCTCTACTTTCTCGGAGCTATCTTGCTCTTCATCCTCTTTACCCTTATCCTCTACTACAAATTTGATCAGATCATCTCCCTGACCAAGCGCCAATTCCTCCATTTGAAGATCAAAGATGCTCGCCACAGCGCCAAAGTGGTGGAAGAGACCATGGCGAGGGAGTTCCCCAAAGTGAAGGAGCCAACCGCCTATCCCAAGGAGGCTCTGGAGCGGCTCAACGCCTTTTTGTCGAGCTTCATCGATGAGGAGTACCGCTATGTCTACATCATCTATCAGGATGAGGAGAAGTTTTTCCGCTATCTGGCCGATGGCTCCATCGATCCCAAGGATCGGGGGGAGTTCACCCAGAAATTCTTCCCCCTCGAAGAGGAGCGTTGGCGCCAGATCTTCGCCTTGCAAAAACCGGCCTACTTGACCCAGGGCCAGATCGATTCCCTCTGGATCACCTATCTCTACCCCCTTCCCCTCTTCGAGCACCATCCGACCTTTTTGGTCATGGATATCTCCACCAAGGCCTACAAACATGTCAATACGATCCTTCAAAACCTCAAACACTACCTGGAGTCGGTGATCATCTTCTTTGGGATCGTCTTCCTCTTGATCCTCGGGCTCTATTTCTTGATCTACAAGGAGAACAAACGCAACCTCATTGATCCCCTGACCCAGGTTTACAATCGCAACTTCTTGAAGAAGATCGAGGAGAGCATCCAGCTCGACCAGGTGGCGGTGGCGATGATCGATATCGACTACTTCAAACGGGTCAACGACATGTATGGCCACCACATTGGCGATCGGGTTCTCCAGGAGGTGGCCAAGATCATCCAGCAAAACATCCGTAAGGAGGATATGCTCATCCGCTACGGGGGGGAGGAGTTCCTCCTGATCGCTCGCAAGGAGAGTAGCGATGGGGTACGGCGCATGATCGGGCGGATCCACGCCATGGTGGAGTCAACCCCCATCAAGATCGATGGCCATACCATCAACGTGACCCTCTCCATCGGCCTCAACGAGATCCCTCACATCGACAAGAATATCTTTGAAGCCATCAAAAAGGCCGACATGAAGCTCTACCAGGCCAAGCACAACGGGCGAAACCGCATCGAGATTCTCGCCCCCGAAAGCGCCAAGGAGGATCCCCTCTTGAGTTTCGAGAAGATCACCGAACTCATCATCAACAAGCAGATCGAAATCCACTACCAGCCGGTCTACAACCTCAAGGATCCTTCCAAACTCTTCTTTGAAGCCCTGGCCCGCCTCAAAGATGGGGACCGCCTCATCTATCCGGGCAGCTTTCTCCCCATCATTGCTCGGACCAACTACTACATCGATTTCAATGTCGCCCTTTTAGAGCAGGTCTTTGAGACCATCGAGCGGGAGCGGGCTACCATCTCCATCAACTTCCGTAAGAGCGACTTTCTCGATAGTAAGCTTTCACGAATCATCGAGGAGATCATCTCCCAGAACCGGGAGCTAGCCCAGTATCTCATCTTCGAGATCCTCGAAGATGAAGAGATTAGAGGGAGCGATAACGCCTTCTTCGAGCGGATCAAACAGCTCAAACACTACGGTGTCCGGATCGCCATCGACGACTTTGGAAGTGGTTATGCCAACTTGCACTACTTCCTCCACATCAGCCCCGACATCATCAAGATCGACGGGGGGATCATCCGCCAACTCAAAACCAACTCCAAGGCAAGGGCCATCGTCAAGTCGATTGTCATCTTCTCCCGCTACATTCATGCCAGCACCGTGGCCGAATTCATTGAGGATCAAGAGACCCTCCAGATCATTCGTCGTCTCGGGATCGAGTATGCCCAGGGCTACTTCCTGGCCAAACCGAGTCGGGAGCTAGCCAAGACCAAGCCGTATAAGATCCTCCAGAGTGTCTATGCCAACGCTTGCTGATTCCACCTTGCACAAGGCGACTTTGTAGCCATGGGAGAGGGCCCGCAGCTGCTCGAGGGACTCTATCTGCTCCAAGGGGGTGGGGGCCAGGGCGCAAAAGCGCTCCAACATGGCCCGGGTATAGCCGTAGATGCCGATGTGCACCTTGATGGGCGGGCGGTTGTCCTTTGGGTCGTGAGGGATGAGGGCCCGGGAGAAGAGGAGGGCATGGTTACTCTGGGTCGTGACGACCTTGACCTGGTTGGGGTCGTTGGTGGAGGGGTAGGGGAGCTCCTTGTAGGCGCTGTTGAGCATGATGGTGGGATCTTCCCTATGGGCAATGGTCAGATCTCGAACCGCCTCGATGACCTCTGGTTCGATGAAGGGCTCGTCCCCTTGGACATTGAGGACGATCTCTCCCTCTCCAAGCCCCAATTTGGCCGCCGCCTCGTTAACCCGATCGGTGCCACTTCGATGCTCCGGGCTGGTCAAAATCCCCTCGAAGCCATACCTTCGGGCCACCTCCACCACCTCGGGGGCGTCGGTGGCGATGACGGTCTCATCCACCTCTCTGGCCCGTTGGGCGGTGCGGATTACCATGGGGATCCCATCGATCTCGTAGAGTACCTTCCCCGGAAAGCGGGTAGAGGCCATACGGGCTGGGATGATTATCATTTTCCTTCCTTTTTGGATAAAATTATAGCCTATGAAGGAAGGAGTTCGATGATCATCTACCAGCCCGAGCGGGGGTATTGTTACAATTCCGATACCATCTTCCTCTACCACTTCGTGCGTACCTTCCCGATCCGGGGTCGGGTCCTCGATGTTGGAAGCGGCAGTGGGATCCTGGCCCTCCTCCTCAAACGAGACTTTCAGGTCGAGGTGAGTGCCATCGAACTCCAAGAGGACCTGGCCCGCTATGCCCGGATTAACGCCCAGGCCAACGGACTCGATATCGATGTGATCGTGGGAGACTTCTTAAAGACCCCTTTTCCTGTCAAGTTCGACTATATTGTCTCCAACCCCCCTTTCTACCACGAGGGGGTGCTCCGCTCCCAGGATCCCATCCTTGATCGTGCCCGTTACTCGGGGTATCTGCCAATGGATTCCTTCTTCGCCAAAGCCGCCAAGGTCCTTGGGCCCCGGGGGGGGCTCCTCTTTTGTTACGACGCCAAGCAGCTTCCAGCCCTGATGGAGGCCCTCAAAAGGCATAAATTCGGGATAGAACAACTGCGCTTCGTCCATCCCAAGGAGGAGAGACCAGCCTCCCTGGTGCTCATTTATGCCCGGCGCAACTCCAAGAGCTTGTGCCGTATCCTTCCACCCCTCGTGGTCTTTGCGGGAAGTGAGTATGCCCCATGGACCCAGGAGATCTTCGAAGAGATAGGAGTACACAGCATCAAATGTCCAATCGAATGACCAAACCGGGATTTGCCTTCACCTTCGATCCCACAAGCTGCTGGGCCTGTGATGGGCGCTGCTGCAAGGGGGATTCGGGATATATCTGGATCGACCAGGAAGAGATTGAGGCCATTTGCAGCTATCTAGGCCTCTCGAAAGAGCGCTTCTTTCAAGAGTATGGGCGCAAGGTTTCCAACCGGTGGAGCCTCAAGGAGGTCCGAATTCAAGGGGAGTACTGGTGTATCTTCGCCGAAGAGCGAGGGTGTGCCATCTACCCGGTCCGCCCCAAACAGTGTCGCGACTATCCTTTTTGGGAGCGCTATAAGGGAAAACGCCATCTCGACGAGGTTGTACGCGAATGCAGAGGTATTATTTTGGATTAATCCTCCTGCTCTTGGTGGCAGGATGTAGTGTGAAGGGGCCGATCCAGCCCAACTACGATCGCTCCAAGCTCAATACCTACCTCTTCCAGGCGGTTTTTCTAGAAGGAAGCGGGGCCTACAAGGAGGCGGCGAGAATCTACGAACGGCTCTACCGGCTTACAGGAGAAGAGCTCCTTTTGCGCAAGCAGATCCTCAATACCATCCGGGCTAGGGAGTATGAAAAGGCCAAGGCCCTCTTGGAAGAGGCCCTCCAAAAAGAGCCCAACAACCCCCAATACCTCTCACTCCTTGCCCAGCTCCTCTACAAGATGAAGCGTTACGAGGAGGCCAAGCGGATCTTGCACCGCCTCATCGCTTTGCGTCCTGAGGCCAAGAGCTACCAGCTCCTCGCCTCCATCTACCTCCTCCAGAAGCGCTACGATCTCGCCTTGAAGTACTACAAAAGCGCCTATGCCATCTCCCCCAACGAGCACACGATCAACTCCATCGCCTATATCATCTATTTTTACCTCGATCGTCCCAAAGAGGCCATCGCCCACCTTGAGAGCCACATCCGCATCTATGGCTGCCAGCGGAGTGTCTGTAAAACCCTTGCCTCCCTCTATGGCCTGACCAACGATATCGAGGGGCTTATCTCGGTCTACCGCCAGCTCTACCAGCGCTACAAGGATCCCCACGATGCCAAAAAGTTAGTGGAGCTCTACGTCTACCAAAAGGAGTATGATCAGGCCATCCACTACGCCAAGGAGCTTGGTGATGGGGAGCTTTTGCTCGAATTGTACAAGGCTAAACGGGCCTACAATCAGGCCCGGGCCCTCGCCCTCAAACTCTACCGCAAAGAAGGGGATCCCAAATACCTCGCTCTGGCCGCCATCTTCAAGTATGAGGGGGCCAAGGTCAAGGATAGCTCCCTCGTAGAGCAGGTAGCCCGGGAACTGGAGGAGGCCATCGCCAAAGGGGCAAGGGATCCCATCTATCTCAACTACCTGGGCTACCTCTACATCGATCATGGAGTCAACATTCCCAGGGGAATCGAGTTGGTCCAGAAGGCCCTGGAGAAGGAGCCCAACTCCCCCTACTATTTAGACTCCCTGGCTTGGGGTTACTACAAGTTGGGACGCTGTCCTGAGGCCTTGCGCCTTATCAAACGGGTCTACTATCAGCTCGGCCTCAAAGACCCTGAAGTGGAGGAGCATTTGCGAGCGATTCAAGATTGTATCCAAAGGAGTAAGCGTGATACTCGATGAGATCATCGCCAAGACACGGGAACTGGTGGAGCGGCGCAAGAAGGAGTATCCCTTGGAGTGGCTGGGGCGCAGCCTCGCTTATAACCCCTTCGTTCCCCGTCCCGTCCACGAAGCTTTGCGCACAAGTCCGGAGGATCCTTATAAAATCATCGCCGAGATCAAGAAGGCCAGCCCGAGCAAGGGGGTTATCCGGGAGGAGTTCGATCCGATCGCCATTGCCAAGGAGTATGAGGCCGGAGGGGCCAATGCCATCTCCATCCTCACCGAACCCTTCTACTTCCAAGGGGATATCGAATACCTCACCCAGGTGCGCCGCTATGTCCCTCTCCCCCTTTTGCGTAAGGACTTCATCATCGACAAGTACCAGCTGGTGGAGGCCCTGGTCTATGGAGCCGATTTCGTCCTACTCATTGCCAAGGCCCTCAGCCGTAAAGAGCTCAAGGAGCTGGTCGATTATACCCGTCACCTGGGGATGGAGGCCCTTGTCGAGATCCACGATAAGACCGATCTCGTCAAGGCCATTTTCGCCGGGGCCGATATCATCGGGATCAACCATCGCGATCTGGAGACCTTCCAGATCGATTTGAGCCTGAGTGAGCGGCTCGTTCCCCTCATTCCCAAGGGCAAGATCATCGTCGCTGAGAGTGGGATTAGCTCCTTCCAGCAGATCAAGGAGCTCCATGAGCTCGGGGTCGATGCCTTTTTGGTAGGGGAGCATCTCATGCGTCAGAAAGAGATCGCCCCCGCTTTGCGCAGCCTCAAAGGGAGGAGCTAGTCTCCAAGCAGCCTCTTGGCCATGGCGTTGATCCGCTTCCCGTCGGCTCGACCGGCCAAACGCTTGGTGGCCACTCCCATCACCTTGCCCATCTCTTTCATCGAAGTAGCCCCAACCTCCTGGATGATGGTGCGTAGCGCCTCTTCGAGCTCCTGGTCGCTGAGCTGGGCTGGGAGGTACTCCTTGAGGATGGCTGCCTCTTGCATCTCCTTTTCGTAGAGATCTTCCCGTCCCCCTTGGCGGTACTGGTTGGCCGCCTCCTGACGCTGCTTGAGGCTCTTTTGAATGATCTTGACGATCTCTTGATCTGCCAGCTCCTTGCGACTATCCACCTCCACCTGTTTGATGGCGCTCAAGAGGAAGCGGAGGGTATTCCTCCGGAAGGTGTCACCCTTTCGCATCGCTTCTTTCAGATCGTTTTGGATCTGCTCCTTGAGTCCCATGGCCCCTCCTTTTTGGTGGAATTATAGCAGAAGAGGAGCAGATCAACCTTAAAGGTGAGGCAAGGTTTCTTTGGTACAATTTTTGTCTAAAATTTGTGAAGCGGAGTTTGCAATGGATATCAACTACTTTAAACAGCTCCTTCTGGAGCGCCGGGTTCAAATTCTCGAAAACATCAATATCGCTACCAGTGAGTTGGAAGATCTCAAGAGCGTGGAGATCAACGATGAAGGGGATTATGCCGCCCTGTGCGCGGACAATATGATCGATACCGTGATCCAGGAGAAGCAGATCGCCGAGCTCAAGGAGATTGAAGAGGCTCTCGAAAAGATTGAGCGAGGCGAGTATGGGATTTGTGAGATGTGTGGGGAGCAGATCAAACCCTTGCGGCTCAAGGTCAAGCCCTATGCCAAATACTGCATCGTATGTCGCGGGATCATCGAGCGAGAAAATGGACGCCGCTAAGAGGCTGGTCCGGGTCTACCCGGCCGCTCTCGTTCGGGATGGGGATGGGGTTGAGACCACCATCTCCCTCCAATGGCTCGAAGAGTATGGCTCCCAAGTGGAGCTCCTTGGATATACCCTCCTGCTCTACTATCAAGATGGTTCCAAGGAGGAGCGTTTCTTCTCCTCCTATGAGGCCATGATCGCCCATCTCCACGGGCTTGCCGACTCCTCCTAGCTAAAAAAGTACCCCCCACCTCCGATAATCTATCCAACACAACCCAAAAGTAGGATCGTAGATGGAAATTGGCACCCTCATCGGGTTGGCTGGGGCGTGGATACTCATTGTCGTCTCCATCATGTTGGGAGGGAGTATCGGCGCCTTCATCAACGCCCCTTCAATGCTCATCGTCATCGGTGGAGGGTTTGCTGCCGCCTTGGCCTCCTTCCCCCTCAAGGAGTTCCTCAACGGGGTCAAGGCAATTGGGAAAGCCTTCAAACCGAGTGTGCCAGATCCATTAGAGCTGATTACCTTCCTTGTGGAGATGACCAAGAAGGCCCGCAAAGAGGGGATCCTCGCCTTGGAGGCTGATATCGACCAGTTCTATGAGCGGGACAAGATCTTGGGGAACTTGATGCGGATGCTCATCGATGGCCAGAGTATTGAGGAGATCGAAGCCAACTATGAGAGTGCCATAGCCCAGGAAGAGACCAAACTCTCCACCGAGATCTCAGTTTGGGAGTCCCTGGGAGAGCTCTTTCCAGCCCTTGGAATGATCGGCACCCTCATCGGCCTCATCCAGATGCTCCAGAACCTTTCAGATCCAGCGGCCTTGGGACCAGGGATGGCGGTTGCGATGATCACGACCTTGTATGGAGCGATTTTGGCCAATATCTTGTGTATTCCCATCGCCAAGAAACTCAAGTACTACAAGGACCTCATCCTCCTTTACAAAGAGGCCTACATCATCACCATCAAGAGCATTGAAAAGGGGGTCAACCCCAATACCCTCCAGCAGCAGTTGGCATCGTTGCTCGGGGTGGATATGGGAATGGATTAGACCATGGCCCGCAAGAAGCCCCAAGAGTGTCCCTCCCTACCCGGATGGTTGGTGAGTTTCGGGGATTTGATGTCCCTGCTGCTGACCTTCTTCATCCTCCTCTATTCCATGAGTACCGTCTCCTTGGAGAAGTTCTACCAGTCGATTCGGGGGATTACCGAGGCGTTCGGGGGGCGTACTACCAAGGATGAGAGCAATACCATCGTTCCCAACAAGGTGGAACTCGAATTCAAGAAGTTCCACCCGAAGCTGAAGAAGAAGGAGCGTTTGAGGCAAGAGCTCTTCCAGATCAAACAGATGCTGGCCCAAGCCGGAATCGAGGCGGAGGTCATCGAACATGGCAACCGCTTCATTCTCCGGGTCCAGAGCGATCGGATCTTCCTTCCAGGAAGTGATGAACCCACCCCAGAGGCTAGGGAGATCTTCGTCGCCTTTTGCCAGCGTTTCAAAGATAGTGGCTATAGGATCAACATTGTCGGCTATACCGACAACACCCCGATCCGCTCCAAACGCTTCCTCAACAACTGGGAGCTTTCGGCCTTCAGGGCCATCAACATCTTGCGCCTCTTCATCGAATGTGGCTACGATCCCCGCTACCTCTCGGCCGTAGGGCGGGGGGAGTACGATCCAATGGTCCCCAACGACTCCCCTCAAAATAGGGCGAAGAATCGGCGGGTCGAGTTCGAGATCGAGGTGAGCAATATCTAGGGGAGGCTCATGAAGCGGAAGAAGAGACAGGAGTGCCCCTCCATCCCGGGATGGTTGGTAAGTTTCGGGGATTTGATGTCCCTGTTGCTAACCTTCTTTATCCTCCTCTATGCTATGAGTACCGTCGATGTGACTAAGGCCATCAAATTCCTCTCCTATTTCCAAGGAGAACCTAAGTTCAAACCCCTACAGGTGAGTGTCGTTCCCCCCATTATCCCCTTTGCCACCGATGTGGCCAAGAAGATCCGCAAGCGGATTGAGCGCCTCCTTCCCCCCCACGCCTTTCAGTTGAGTGTGACCACGAGATATGTGATGGTGCGCATCTTCAACGATATCCTCTTCTACGACGAGAGCTATATCCTCACCAAGGAGGCCAAGGCGAGTCTCCGGGAGCTGGCCAAGACTTTGCGCTCGATCCAACAAGAGGGGGAGTTTCGTATCCGGGTCCAGGGCCATGTGAAGCGGGGAACCCCCAATCCCTGGGTTCTTTCCATCAAACGGGCCGAAGCGGTGGCCTTCTTCTTGATGAACGAGGGTCTCGATCCATCCCTCTTCTTCATTACCGGCTATGGGGATACGAGACCCTTGTACACATGGAACAACCCCTTACTCACCAGGCGTAACGATCGGGTCGAGATCTACATTGAAATTGTCAAGGTAAAGCGCTTCTATGAGGGGCGGGCTCAGTAGGCCCCCCCATTTTTGAACTCCTCAATCTCCATCTCCACCATCTTGTCGATGAGGATCTTGAAGATGTCGGCCACCAGATTGGGGGAGATCCCGAGACTTGCCGCCAGGTGGCGGACATGGGAGAGGACATGGTCGATGCGCTCCTGGCTCTTGATCTCTTCGACGCTCACCTTGAATTTGGCCGCCTGCTTGACGTAGCGGCTCCGCTGGGCTATGAGTTTGACGATCTCCTCATCGATCTTGTCGATCTCTTGGCGCACCTCTTCAAGACTTTTACACTCTTTCATCTTCCCTCCTTCCCGATACCCTCCATAATCTTTGCGCTCTCTTTGAGTCGCTCTTGATCAAAGTGGGTGTAGATTCTCGATGTATTCAAGTTGGCATGGCCGAGACACTCTTGGACGAGGATCAAGTCCTTGCTCTTATTATATAAAAGGGTAGCAAAGGAGTGCCTTAATAGGTGGGCTCCCTGTTTGGGCTTCGTGATCTTGGCGGCTGTGAGGACCTGGGCGACGAGTTGGCTGATGGCGGTCTGACTCAAGGGGCGACCCCGGCGAGTACAGAAGAGGTAGTCTTCATGGCAGCGGCGGCGCCTTCGCCACTCTTCAAGGTCATCTTCAATCTGCTTCCGCTGGATGAGGGCCATACGGTAGCGCTTGCCCTTGCCCTCAATCTGGATCAGGTAGTACTCTTGGTCGGGAATGAGGTGGCTTTCTCGAATCGAGATGGCCTCTTGGACCCGAATTCCGGTAAAAAGGAGGAGTTTCAAAAGGGCCCGGTTGCGAGGAGCTACATCGGGGGCGAAGGGATAGTCTGTCAAGGCCTCCAAAAAGCGGGCTATCTCTCCTGAAGTTAGGTAGGATGGAGGTTTGATCTGGCCCGACTTGCCCCAGTGGCGCAACTTGATGTCGAAGGTGTGCCCTTGGTCGTTGGAGCGTTGCACATAGTCGAAGAAGTTGATGAGGACGCTGCGATGGTTGCTCTTGGTTGCATCACTTAGCCCCAAGGTGGTGGTATTGAGGGCTTCGATGAGGTACTCTTCGTCGATGGAGGTGAGGGAGGGGAGGGGATTGGCTTGGGCATAAGTATAGAGTTTTCGCAAGGGCTGAAAATAGGTGGCAATACCAATGATTCCTAGATTACGAGCCCTTTTGATCCTCTCTTCCAATTGGTAGATGGAAGAGGGGGGCTTGGCGAAGTTGTTGCCGATGGAGGTGAGCAGCTGCTCGTTGGGGAGGTGGCGCCTGGAGAGGGTGGCCATCTTGAAGCGGAGGTAGCGCCAGATCCAAAAGAGGAGGCTCTCAGGGAAACTCTCTGCCACATCGAGGGGAAAGCGCATTGCTACTCCCTTTTTGCCCCCATTGTACCATGAAAAATTTAAGGGATGGTGTGGAATAATATGACATACCATCAACTTCCTCCTACTCTCCATTTTATCGAGGAGGTGGAAAGGGATGGGGCAAAAAGAGAACATACTGAACAGTATGTCATATTGAAAGGAGTCCCATGCGTCTGGAACGAGATGGGTTCATCCCCGATTTGCAACGATGGTTCCAAGCCTACAAGGCCTATATGGAGAGCCTCAACTACTCCCCCAACACCATCAAACTCTACACCACTACGATCGAGGCGTTCATCGAGTATAGCCGGGCTTTCCAAGACGAGATGGACATCCGCGAGATCAATACCCTCTACATCACCTCCTTTCTCGCCTACCTGGAGGAGCGGGCCCGGGAGCAAAATCCTCGAAAGCTCAAGGGAGGTGGCCTTTCAAAAAGTAGCAAGCAGACCTACCTCAAAGGGATCAAGGGATTTTTAACCTTCATCAGCGATAACAACGACGAACTCTTTACCTTCGAGCGCATCTTTCAAAAGATCCGCCTCCGGGGGCAGCGGAGCGAAGAGCGGATGGACTACCTGAGCGACGAGGAGATCCAACGGCTCTTACAAGTTCTCGAAGAGGAGAAACGCACCTATGGGCGCTACGACAACTATCGCAACGCCCTGCTAGTCAAACTCATGCTCTATGGGGGGCTGCGTATCAGCGAAGCTTTGGGGGTGCGTCTGCAAGATTTCACCCCAATCGACGGGGCCTACAAGATTCGGGTCCAGGGGAAAGGGGGACGGGAGCAGTTCGCCTACATCCTCGCTGACCATATCAAGGGGGAACTTTTCTACCTAGAACACCGAATCGATCCGAGTACCCCCATTATGCGCACCCGCTCCGGAGCCATCCTTGCCCGTCAAAATGCCTTCTCCATCTTGAAGCGGCTCTACAAACGGGCCGGTATCGCTAAACAGGGACTCCATATCCTCCGCCACACCTTCGCCATGCGACTGGCTCGGGAGGGGGTCGATTTGCTGGTGATCAAGAAGGCCCTGCGTCATGCCAATATCAACAGCACCATGGTCTACGCCAAGGCCCAAGAGGACGATGTTATCCGGGCCCTCAAGCCTTCGTAGCCACCAGGAGGGCCCGCTCCCGATGGAGCTGGTAGTAGAGGATCTCCAGATCGTGGAAGAGAAAGAGTAACTCGTTCTTGCGCAGCAAATAGGCCGAGTTCAAATCGGTACGCCGATAGGTGAAGCTCTCATAGATCAAGATCCCGTCCTCCTTGAGGGAGTGGACGATTTGAGAGACGATGGAGCGCTCGAGGAAATTGGTGCAAAGGATGAGGTCGTAGTAGTTCTTCTTGAAGTGGAAGTGACGGATATCGGTACAAATGGCCCGGATCCCCGGATAGGTGGCGACTCGCCGCAACCCCTCCCATGCAATATCGACGGCATCGACGAGGAATCCCTGCTGGGCTAGGAATTTGGCGTTTTGCCCCATACCACAGGCGATATCGAGAGCCCTTGGCCCTGGGGCGAGGCGGTAGAAGTGTTTGAGGGCCTGGTTCACTGGAGGAGGGGTTGGACGACGCTTGTAGCGTTGGTTCCAGGTTTTCGCTCGCTCCTCCATGGGGCACCTCCTTTGAAAAATTGTAGTATAATCGTGCAATTGTAATATAATCGCGGCCAAAAAGGATAGTGGATGGACTTCTTGCGAATCGATGGGGGGCGGAAACTCCAAGGCAGCGTCCCAATTTCAGGGGCAAAAAATGCCGCCCTCCCCCTCATTGCCGCCACCATCCTCTCCAAAAGACCGGTCCATATCTCCAACCTTCCCGATGTCCGGGATATTCATACCCTCCTCCAGCTTCTCGACAACCTTGGGGCTTCTTTCCACTACCGCGACCACCAGGCGACTATCGACACTTCGACGATCCAAAGCACCATCGCCAAGTACGACATCGTCCGGAAGATGCGAGCTTCCATCCTCGTCCTTGGGCCCCTGCTTGCCCGTTTTGGCCATTGCGAGGTGAGTCTACCGGGAGGGTGTGCCATTGGCCAGCGCCCCATCGATTTGCACCTGCGGGCCCTCCAGCAGATGGGAGCCCAAATCTCCATCAAGAGCGGTTATGTGGTAGCCGAGGCTAGGAAGGGATTGCGGGGAACGACCATTATCTTCGACAAAATCACCGTCACGGGGACTGAAAATATCATTATGGCTGCTGCCCTTGCCAAGGGGGAGACGGTCATCATCAATCCGGCCAAAGAGCCGGAGGTAGTCCAACTGTGCCAAGTCCTTGCAGCCGGTGGAGTCGAGATAGAGGGAATTGAGAGTGACGAGTTGCGGATCCGTGGAAGTGAGGGGGAACTTTTGGACCTCGGGTCCTTCCGGGTCATTCCCGATCGGATTGAGGCTGGGACCTATCTGTGTGCTGGGGCGATCACCAATTCCCAGGTCACCATTACTGACTGCGACCCCAACCACCTCGACGCGGTGGTAGCCAAGTTGATGGAGATGGGCTTTGGAATCAAGCGAGATCGAAGGAGTATAACCATCTTGCCTGCCCGAAAGATCGCCCCTGTTCATATCGTCACCAGCGAATACCCCGGCTTTCCTACCGACATGCAGGCCCAATTCATGGCCCTCGCCCTCATGGCTGAGGGTACCTCCATCATCGAAGAGCGGCTCTTTGAAAACCGATTCATGCACGCCAGTGAACTCATGCGCTTTGGGGCCAACATCCAGCTCAAGGGGAATGTGGCCACCATCATCGGTCCCACCAAACTCTACGGCGCCGATGTGATGGCTACAGACCTTCGGGCCAGTAGCGCCCTGGTCCTCGCTGGGCTAGCGGCCCAAGGCCGGACCAATGTCCATCGAATCTACCATCTGGATCGAGGATATGAGCGGCTGGAGGGGAAGTTGGCCGCTCTCGGGGCTGCTATCACCCGGTTGCGGGAGTGACTACTTTTCCTCCTCGAAGATAATGATGTCGGTTTTAAAATCCTTCTTGATGATGGCTCGGCTCTTGGGAAGTTCTGCCCCACTCTCATAGCGCTCCAGGGCCGCTTGGAGGCGCTCGATCTCCCGCTCCATCTCCTCCATGCGCTCTTTAAGCCGCAAGATGATATCAACTCCAGCTAGATTGACCCCAAGTTCCCGGGTCAAACGCAAGATGGTCTTGATGCGATCGATATCCTTTTGGGAGTAGAGCCGGGTCTTCCCTTCCGTCCTCGATGGGGAGATGAGGCCCTCCCGCTCATACTGTCTGAGGGTTTGTGGATGGATGTTGAGGACCTTGGCGACAACGCTGATCAGATAGACCGGTTCATCGTAAGCGTGCATTATTCACCTCCGGGTAGTTTTTCTTTCATCATCTTGGCCAATTCTGGATCGAGCTCTTCGGCTTTGGGAAGGACGATGTTGGCCTTGAGATAGAGATCGCCCTTGCTCTTGGTCTTTCGATCCATGACCCCCATTCCCTTGACACGGAATTTTGCACCACACTTGGTATTGGGTGGGACTTTGAGGGTGATCTCCTTTTCGAGGGTGGGTACTTTGACCTTCCCGCCGAAGAGGGCAACTTTGAGGGGGATGTCGATGGTCTTGTACAAATCGTTTCCAACCCGCTCATATTCTGGATCGGGAGCTACCTCCACCTTGAGCAGGAGATCCCCCCGGCGCCCCTTGTAGCTCCGGCCTTTCCCCCGGATGCGCAGGGTATCTCCACTTTTGACCCCAGCGGGGATGCGTACGTCGAAGGTCTCCCCATTGATGGTCAAAGAGTGGGTGCCCCCCAAGACGGCGGTGCGAAAGGGGATGGTGATCTTGGCGTGTAGATCCAGATCTGGCTGGGCGAAATCTTCGAAGTTGAAACCTCCAAAACCCCCGGAGCGGAATGTCTGGGAACCGAAGCCTCCAAATCCTCCACCAAAGATAGAGCGCAAGATCTCATCTAGGTCGACTCCGCCTTGGAAGTTCTGCTGGGCAAAGTCGTGGAAGTTTTGACCACCAAACATAGAGTCGCCATACTGGTCGTACTGCTTGCGCTTTTCAGGATCGCTGAGGATCTCGTAGGCGGCGTTGATCTCCTTGAACTTCTCTTCGCACTCGGGATCTTTGCAGATATCGGGATGGTATTTGCGAGCTAGCTTGCGATAGGCCTTCTTGATCTCTTCTGGGGAAGCGTCTGGCTTGATGCCAAGGGTTTCATACAAACTCTTTCCGCCCACCTTAACCTCCAATTTTTTAGGTCGATTATAACATAATTCTTTAGTCTTGGTCAATCAAATTTTGTTGACCCAATTCCCCTTACCCCTACTCCCGCTGGAGCCATCTTGGCGATTTCCTGAGGCTTTTGCTATACTTTTTGTAAAAAAGGTTTCCGCCATGAAACCCCAAGAGCGTTACAAACGGCTCAAAGAACACCTACTGGAAGAGAACCCGATCCTCGTGGAGGCCATCGACGCCTATCGTCAGCTCGATGCCATCGCCCACTCCCTGGCTCTCTTGCCCCGGGAGCGCACCTATACCGAATCCATATCGTGGTGGCCCCTCATCTCCATTCTTGGAACCTTCTCGGCTGGAAAGTCGAGCTTCATCAACGAGTACCTTGGACTCCGGGTCCAAGATACGGGGAACCAGGCCGTCGATGATAAGTTCACCGTCATCTGCTACTCCAAGCAGCCTGGGGTCACAACCCTGCCCGGCGTTGCCCTCGATGCCGATCCCCGCTTCCCCTTCTACAACATCTCCAAGGAGATCGAGCGGATCGACAAGAGTGACCGCAACATCAACCGCTACCTCCAGCTCAAGACGGTCCACTCCGAGAATCTCAAGGGGAAGATCCTCATCGACTCCCCCGGCTTTGATGCAGATGTCCAGCGGGATGCGATCTTGCGGATCACCTCCCACATCATCGACCTCTCCGACCTTGTGCTCATCTTCTTCGACGCCCGCCACCCCGAGCCGGGGGCGATGCGGGACACCCTCGACCATCTAGTCGAAGTGGCCAAGAACCACACCGATAGCGACAAGGTCCTCTACATCCTCAACCAGATCGACACCTGCGCCAGAGAGGACAACCTTGAAGAGATTATCGGCGCTTGGCAGCGCGCTTTGAGTCAAAAGGGGATCGTCAGCGGGAAATTCTACGCCATCTACAACGAATCCCTGGCCAAATTTGACGATCCAGCCCTTGAGGAGCGGCTCCAACGCAAGAAGGATCAAGATCTTGCCGCCATCAAGGAGAAGATCGAAAAGGTCCGGATCGACCGGGCCTATCGAATCGTTAAGAATATCGAGACGAGAGCCAAGGAGATCCTCAACACCCTCCCCCGCCTCGCCCAACTCCTCAATCGCTTCCGCTCCCGCCTCCTCCTGGTCGATCTACTCCTAGCCATCCTCCTGGCAGGGACCCTCATCTACCTTATCGAGCGCCAACTCTCCCAAGAGCTTCTCCTAGGGGCCGCCGCCATTCTTACTTTGGTGGCCATTACCATCCACTTCAAAGCCAAATCGATCCTCAGCAACCTCATGGCCCGCTCCATCTCAGAAGAGCCCCTGCGGCGCAGTTTCACCCATATGACCCGCTGGTACCAGTTGGCCCTGACGGCTCCAGGGAGGGTGATGAGCCATGGGCTCCAGGCCCGTTTGGAGGCCCTCATCCAAAGGAGTCGGGACTTCATCCAACGCCTCAACGATCAATTCCTCGAACTCAAATCCGATAGAGCCGATACTCCAGGGCCTTGATGCGCTCTTGCCAGGATCCCTCCAGCTTCAAAGAGAAGGGATCTTCCTCTTTTTGGAGGCTCGCTAGGGTAATTGGGGAGCGGGTGAGCCGTTTGGCCAGGAAGAAGTAGCCCAGGAAGGGGGCGCTGAAGCGGTTGAGGTGGAAGTGGGTATAGTCCTGGAAGCTCTCCTCTCCAGAGGCGAGATAGTCGTCGATGATCGTGGCCACCATGTCTGGGAGTTTGCGCAAGGGAATAGCCCAGTAGATGAGGCGGGCCCCCTGGATTTGGTGGCGGTATTCCCCGCCCAGATAGAGGCGCACCCCCCGTTCCACCCGGCCAAAGAGGTTGGTCCGAATGGCTACAAAACCCATATCGGCCATGATGTGGCGGCCACATCCCTTCAGGCAACCGCTCACCCCCACCACCAACTTATGGCGACTCAAGAGCTCAAGCCCCATGCGCTGAGCCTCTTCCTTGGTATCGAAGAGGGCAAAGAGACAGTGGCGACTTCCAGCACATACCCCAATCCGCTCGCTCCCCTCCCAGACTCGCTTCCCTTGGCCAAAGAGGTAGAGCCGCTGGTTGGCCCCGATCCGGATAGCTTCAACCCCGTGCAAATCGATCTGAGTCAAATCGATACGCCCCCACTGGCCTAGGACCTGGTGGGGTGGGAGGCGGTCGGGAGGATTGCCTTCTACCAGAACCTCTCCCCCCGCTTCAAAAGGGATCCGCTCAGCCAAATACTCCTTGAAACGGGAGAGGCCGATGGCCTCCAATAGGTGCCAGAGGCGGGCCCGGGTACGACTAGCTCGAAGTCCGTGCTCCATATAAGTTTCCAGGACTGCGGTGAAGAGGGATGGCACTTGATGGGGGGTGACAAAGATGTCGGCTGGTTGGGCGGGATGGGTATTCTTGCCTCCCAGGTAGAGGTTGAAGCCAAGCCGCTCTCCCTTGCGGGCTAGCAGGAGAAGGAAATCTTGGGCGAAGAGGGGGAGGAGGGGCTTGCGGGTACCGATGATTGCGGTGTTGAATTTGCGAGGGAGCATTCCCAACCGCTCCTGGTCGAGGGCAATGGTCTCAAGTTGGCGGATGATTGGATAGACGTGGATGAGGGAATCGGGAGTAAGGCCATCGAAGGGGTCGGTGACAATGGTGCGTACATTGTCCATCAAAGTGGCCAGACTCGTCACCCCCACGGCTCCCATTCGTTCGTGGGCCTCAATTGCTTGGGAGAGGGTGAGATCGTGAAGCTCAATCTGGGCCCGGGTCGTCAAGATGGTGGTGGCTTGGAACTCTTGGACCAGCTCTTGGAAAGTCCTCAGAGCCTGGTGGCTCACACGCCCCCCGGGGATGCGAAAACGGACCATGAAGCGGTGGGGATCCCGACTATCTGCGTAGATGCCAAAATTCTTGAGGTAGAAGAGGTCTTGGTCTCGAATTTGCCCTTGGCGGGGGAGCTCCTGGAGTTTGGGGTAGTAGGCGGAGGGGGGGAGTTGGCGCTTTAGGCGTTCAATTTTGTTGAGTTTTGCTTCCATGCAACAGCTCCATCAACTCCAAAGCGTTCCCAATCGCAGCTCCCGAGGCGGTATTGTCGAAGATGACCACCCCCTCAGGGAATCGACGCAAATAGGCGGCTACCTGGTGCAAATAGGCAACATCGTAGGCGGAGTAGTAGCGCTTGGGAGTGCCATGGAAACGCAGATAGGGCAGTTGGACCTGCAAGGGCCAGGGAAGTCCTGGATCGGCGAGGACCCAGAAGAGCCCCAACTCCTCACAGGGGCAATCTAGCCAACTGGGATGGCGGGGTTCAATGAAGAGGTGGCCGGTAAAGAGCCGGTTGATCCGCTGGATGAAGGCCTTGAGAGTGGCAGGATCGAAGGGAAGGGAGGGGGGAAGTTGGATGAGCACTCCATAAAGCTTCTCTCTCAAGTAGGCGATCCGTTGGAAGAAGGGCTCTATCGGGGCGGCTGGATCGAGTCTGGCCTCATGGGTGATGGCCCGGGGCATCTTGACGCTGAAGCGAAAATGGGGCGGGGTTTGCCCATACCAGCGCTGGAATGTAGTAGCCTGGGGAAGGGTGTAGAAGGTGCGGTTGATCTCGGTAATGGGGAAGCGGCGGGCATAGCGGGCCAGATGGGTCCCTGGGCCCGGGAAGAGGTGGGCCCAGGCCTTCGGGATAGTCCAGCCTGCCGTACCGATGTAGTACATTAGTGGAGGAAGTGGCGCTTACCGGTGAAGTAGAGGGCGATCCCGTGCTCGTTGGCCGCTTCGATCACCTCCTGATCCCGAATGCTCCCTCCCGGCTCGATAACCGCTCGCACCCCTACCTTGGCGGCCTCGTCGATACTGTCGCGAAAGGGGAAAAAGGCCTCACTGGCCATAACCGAACCCCTTAGATCAAGACCAAGCTCTTGGGCTTTGCGAATGGCGCACTTGGCCGCATCGACCCGACTCGTCATTCCCATCCCAATGGCTACGAGGCTTCGATCCTTCACATAGGCGATGGCGTTGGATTTGGTAAGGGCGACGATCTTCCAGGCCATGAGCAGATCCTCCCGGTCCTCGACGCCAACCTGACTCACCTGACGGGCCTGGAGGACCTCATCGTCGAGGACTTGATCGCTCTCTTGCCAGAGGAATCCCCCTTCGATATGGCGAAAATCCCACAAATCGCCACTTATTTCCAGCAGTCCCTGGCCAAAGTCAAAGAGTTTCAGGCGCTTCTTACCTGCCAGGAGCTCTTGGGCCTCCTGGGTGATGGTTCCAGCGACGATCACCTCCACGAAGTGGTCCGCCATGGCCCGGGCCAGTTGGCCATCGAGGACACCGTTTATAGCCACTACCCCTCCAAAGGCACTGATGGGATCACACTCTAGGGCTTTGGTCCATGAGTCTAGGAGGCTCTCCCTCTTGGCTGCTCCACACGGGTTGCCATGTTTGACGATCACCACACTTCCTGGTCCAAGGGCGGTGGCGATCTTCATGGCGCCGCTCATATCGGCGAAGTTATTGAAACTGGGTTCGCCTTTGAGGATGTTGACTCCCCTCCAGAAATCTTCAAACTCATAGAGGGCTCCACGCTGGTGGGGGTTCTCGCCATATCGGGTCTTTTGGACCCTGGAACCGACGATAAAGCGTTTCTGGCCAAAGCCATCTTTAAACCGCTCGTTCATGTAGTTGGCGATGGTGGCATCGTAGTTGGCTGTGTGTTCGAAGGCTTTGATCATCAGTTCCCGACGAAATTCCAGGCTATTTTTCCCAGTGCGTAGAGCCTCGATCACCCTGGGGTAGTCCTTGGGATCGGTGACGACCAGGACGCTCTCGAAGTTCTTGGCGGCGCTACGCACCATCGTAGGACCACCGATATCGATATTCTCGATAATCTCTTCTAGATCGTCGGTGCGCTCGATGGTCTCCTTGAAGGGGTAGAGATTGACGCAGACGATGTCGATAGGTTCGATCCCGAGCCGCTTGGCCTCTTCGATGTGATCGGGCTTTTCCCTTCGATAGAGGATCCCTCCATGAACGTAGGGGTTGAGGGTCTTCACCCGCCCGCCAAAACACTCGGGAAAGCGGGTAATCTCACTGATCTCGGTCACCTCCAAACCGGCATCTCGCAAAACGCGCCATGTTCCTCCAGTGCTGATGATCTCATATCCTAAATCGATGAGCTCCCTGGCAAACTCTACAATGCCACTCTTGTCGCTTACACTCAAAAGTGCCCGCATACGCTCCCTTTTTTTCTTGATATTGTATCCAAATAGCGGCTTTGTTGCACTTTAAGAGGGGACGGGGTACAATCATGGGAGCAAAAGTTCTCCAAGGAGTCGCCTCGATGGCAGAAGCGTGGCAAAATCATCCCCACCCTCCCAGAGAGCCGAATGTCCAAGAGCTCCTGGCCAAACTCCTTGCCAGCCCCTCCTACCGGCTGGCCATCGAAGATCCCGACTTCCTGCGGGCCCGGGAGACCCGTCCCATCCGGCTCCAACTCGACTATCTCAAGCCCGAACTCATCATGCAGGCCCATGGGATCAAGCGGACCATCGTCGTCTTTGGAAGTGCCCGGATCCTTGAGCGTGACGAGGCGCTTAGCCGGCTACGGGCAATTGAAGAGCGGCTCCGGGCCAATCCCACCTCCCGCTCCCTCTTGAAAGAGCTGCGCCGGGCGGAGAAGATGGTGGAAAAGAGTATCTGGTACGAGGAGGCCCGGGAATTTGGCCGCCTGGTGGGCCGATCGGGCCAAGGCCCCGAGGATGCAACCTTGACCCTGGTCACAGGGGGCGGTCCGGGGATCATGGAGGCAGCCAATCGGGGAGCCTTCGATGTGGGGGCCAAGAGTGTGGGACTCAACATCTCCCTCCCCCACGAGCAATTCCCCAACCCCTACATCACTCCAGAGCTCTGTTTTCAATTCTACTACTTCGCCATCCGTAAGCTCCACTTTCTCCACCGCGCCTGTGCCATGGTGGTCTTTCCCGGAGGCTATGGGACCCTTGACGAGCTCTTCGAGGCCCTGACCCTTGTTCAAACGGAGAAAAAGGAGCCAATCCCCATCGTCCTCATGGGGAGAGAGTATTGGAATCGCCTCATCGACTTCTCCTACTTGGTGGAAGAGGGGACCATCTCTCCCGAAGATCTCCACCTCTTCACCTTCCAGGAGCGAGCCCGCGAGGCTTGGGAGTATATCCTCCATTGGTACGAGCGGCGGGGGATCGACCTTTTCGCCCAGGAGTGAGGATGCGCAAGGCCCAGATCTATCCCCTCCTGGAGCGCTATGGGATCCAGGTCCCCCACTACGCCATTGCCGACAACTACAAACCCATCTTCTTCGACCACTTTCCAGCCATCCTCATCCTCGACTCCCCCAAGGTAGCAGGCAGGGAGGAGTTGGCCATTCGCAAAGGGATCCACTCCAACGAGGAGCTGGAACTAGCCAGGAGCGAGCTTATCGCCAGACTCCAGCAGGAAGGGATCTTCCTGGATAACGAGGACCACTTCATCATCGTCCAGGAGGTGGAGGGGGAACCCTTCTTCATTGGAGGGGTCTACGACTCCATCTTCCAGGAGGTCCTCCTCTTTGGCAAAGGGGGCCACCTGCTCACCATCGAAGAGGATGTGTGCTATATCGATTTGCATGCTCCAAGACGGGAGATCCTCCGGGCCTTTTGGACCACCCGTATCTCCAGACTCTTCCCCAAATTCCATGGGAAGCACTACCGGATCGAGCATGTGATCCAGGTGGTCCAAAGCTTCCAGGAGCTCTTTGCCAAGGAGCCAATCCGCTCCTTTGCCATCAACCCCCTGGTCTACACCCCCCAAGGCTTCGTAGCCCTCGACGGGCAGATCGAGATGGGCCAAAAGAGTCCCAAAGTCCACCTCCCCAAGTCGGGCCTTTTTCGCAACGAGGCGGTGGCCATCATCGGGGTGGGGGAGGATCCCCATAGCCTTGGGTATGCCCTGGCACGAAATGCCCTTGGTGCCCGGGTGCAGCTCTACTTTGTCGCCCCCGGCTATGCTACCCTCTTGGACCATCCAGTCCTCCCTTCCATCGACGATTTGCCCCCAATTGACACGGCCATCATTGCCCATGGGGACCGACCCCTCCGCGAGATGGTGGCCAAGTTGAGCCAGCGTGGAGCGACCAATATCATCATCGCCTCCTCCCAGTGGAGTCGGGAAGAGGTGGAAGAGATAGCCCAAGAGCACGAGATCAACCTGGTAGGACCTGGCTCCTTTGGCCTCTTCAACGCCTCCAAGGGGCTCAATCTCACCCTCGCAGCCACCCCCATCACCCCGGGCCCCCTTGCCCTTTTGAGCCAATCGGGGGGTGTCATCGCCGCCCTGGTGGACAAAGGGGCGACCCACTCCGTTGGATTCTCCCATATCCTGGGTCTTGGAGCCATGGCCGATGTCAACTTCGCCCACCTCATCGAGATCCTCCAGAAAGAGCCAAAGTGCCGAGGAATCGCCATCTGGGCCGAGTATTTCCGGGATGGGAAGGCTCTGGTTCAGGCTATCCGCCAAAGCCAGAAACCGATCTGCCTTTATAAAGGCGTACAAGATCGCAAGCTCGACCAATTTCCCTGGCCCCTCAACTCCCTGGTTCACTGGGGGAAGATGGCCCTCGGACTCTGTTATGGGGCTGGGGCAACCATCAAAGAGGATCTCGACTCCCTCCTCTTCTCCCTCCCCTTCGCCAACCGCCCCATCCTCATCCTCACCAACGCCAGGGGTCCTGGAGCCATCCTGGCCCAGATCGTAGTCCAGCACGGCCGCAGACTCTACCAACTCAGCCCCGAAGAGATCGAAAGGCTCGATACCATCCTCCCCCCCAACTGGTCCAAGGGCAATCCGATCGACCTCTTGGAGGAGGCGAGGGTAGACCACTACAAAGGGGTCCTGGACCTTCTAGCCTCTCAAGAGCTCCTTATCTTCGCCATCGTCGCTCCCTACGCCATGACCGAGATCCCGGCCATTGGCAAACTCTTCCTAGATTATCCCAACCTTGTGCCCATCTTTCTTGGAGGTGAGGGGTTTCGCGATCTCTTCCCCCTCTACCGTGAGGCGGGGCGGCTCTTCTTCAACGACTTGGAGAATGTGGCCAACATCTTGTAGCGCCATGGATCAACCATCTTTAATCAAAGAGAGGGTACAATTGCAAAAATTCAAGGGAGGTCCCATGAAAAAGGTTGCAATCAATGGTCTTGGACGCATCGGGAAGATGGTGCTCTGGCACTACATCCAAAACCGCCCCGAACATATAGAAATCTGTGTAGCCAATGGGGGGAGCGGGGGTGCCGACGATCTCGCCTATATGCTCCGATTCGACTCGGTTCATGGCCCCTTCCCAGCCCCAATCGAATATGGGGAGGACTTTTTGCAAGTAGGCGATCAGCGGATCCAGCTTGTCACCGGGCGAGATCCAGCCCAACTCCCTTGGCAGGAGCTCGGGGTCGATATCGTTTTGGAGTGTACGGGGAAGTTCACCAAGCGGAGGGAGGCCGCCAAACACCTGGAGGCGGGGGCCAAGAAGGTGATCATCTCCGCTCCCAGCAAGGATGCGGACCTCACGGTGGTGATGGGGGTCAACGAAGGGTGGTACGACCCAGCCAAGCACCATGTCATCTCCAACGCCTCTTGCACCACCAACTCCCTTGCTCCAGCCATCAAAGTCCTCCACGAGCGCTTTGGAATTGAGAGCGCTTTGGTAACCACGGTCCACGCCTATACCTCTTCCCAAGTGACCGTCGACGCCAAGAAGCCTGGCAAACACCGCCGGGGCCGGGCCGCAGCCCAAAATATCATTCCAACCTCCACTGGAGCTGCCATCGCCACCACCAAAGTGATTCCCGAGCTTGAAGGGAGGATGAATGCCATCGCCTTGCGGGTTCCAGTACCCGACGTAGCCATTACCGATATCAATGCAACCCTCAAGCGCCAGGTCCAGGTGGAAGAGGTGAACCAGGCCTTCGAAGCGGCGATGGAAGGGGAACTCAAGGGAATCTTGGAGATTACCTACGATGAGGTGGTCTCCACCGACATCATCAACAACCCCCACTCCTCCATCATCGATGGCCTCTCCACCATGGTGGTGGATGGAAACAAGGTCAAGGTACTCAGCTGGTACGACAACGAGTTTGGCTATAGTGGCCGACTCTTGGAGCTGGCAAACTTCATCGCAGCAAGGATGTAAAATGGAGTTGATCCTCATTCGTCACGGCCAGAGTGAGTGGAACGCCAAAAACCTCTTTACCGGATGGATCGATGTGGAGCTGAGCCCCAAAGGAGAGGAGGAGGCCAGGGAGGCTGGAGCCCTCTTGAAGGAGGCTGGACTCTATCCACAAATTTGTTACACCTCCTACCTCAAGCGGGCGATCCACACCGCCCAGATCGCCTTACGGGAGCTGGGATGGGAACATATCGATGTGCTCCGGAGCTGGAAACTCAATGAACGCCACTATGGGGATTGGCAAGGGCGTAACAAGGAGGAGGTGAAGGCCAAGTATGGGGAGGAGCTCTTCATGGCTGTACGGCGAGGCTACGATACCCCACCCCCTCCCTTAGAAGAGAGTGATCCCGACTATGCCACGCGCTACCCCCTCGAACCAAAATATGAAGGAATCAGCTACCATCCACGCAGCGAATCCCTGAAAGATACCAGGGAGCGGGTGGTCAACTACTTCTTTAGCGAGATCTTCCCGACCTTACTCATCTATGATCGAGTCATGATTGCCGCCCATGGCAACTCGCTACGGGCTTTGATCATGTTCCTGGAACAGATTCCCCCCGAAAAGGTCCACACTATCGAAATTCCAACGGCGACACCAATCGTCTATACCCTGACCCAAGAGCTTGCTATTGTGGACAAACAGGTGTACCAGCCCTAGATTTTAGGGTGTTTTCCTACCCCGTTAGGGGGTAGGGGAATTTACAGATAGCAAACAAGTCAAACATGATCCTACTTTACGACAGCACCCTCAAACCAGAAGAGGTACAAGAAGTAGCTCGGGAGATCAAGGAGCAATTTGGACGCTCCCCCATCCAACACGTTTTTAGGAAAAATCTTCAAAAGTTTTCGGATGGAGAGACCCTCTTCGTTCTAGCCCCCGATGAGGATCTTCAAATCTGGCTCGCCAATATCCGTCGAAGGAGATTGCGCCTTTATATCCTGCCCTATGGGAAGAATTTAAAGGCCCAGCGCTTCTTCAACCTTCCATCAAACCCAAGGGAACTCTTTCAAAAGGCCCACTTTACCAACTGGCTCACCTTGGCCAACGAGATCCCCCTCTTCGATCGTCTCCTCATTCAGGAAGCAAGATCGCGAAAGGGGCTTTTCCCCTTGCGCCTCTTCCCCTCTCCCCACCTCTTTCCGGTAACTATCGAAGCTGGTGGCCGCACCATCACCACCGCCGCCCTCATGATGGAAGGAGGAGGGGAACTCTCCATGGAGCATCACTACCCCTTCCTGGAGGAGCCAAGCTGTAACCGGGTCGCCCTAATCATCTATGCTCCCACATCCCTCATTGAACTCATTCCAACCCTCCTAGGGCGTGCCAAGAGGCCTCGAAACTTTGGGATCGTGCGCACAAGGGAGATCACCATCCACACTGGAGGAAGGTCGACTATTCTCGCAGATGGCAAGGTGGTCCAGGGGGATCGGGTGGTTCTACGGGCGAGCAAAACCAACCTTCAAATCGCCACAGGGAGAAGATGCCACCTCAACGGGCGCGATTCTATCCGGATCGACGGACTCCCTCGGGATCGAGAGCTCATCGACTTCTTTACCAAGAAGGGGCTTCCACTCCTGCCCATTGCCAGCGAAGAGGCCTTCGCCGAGCTCTTCACCAAGATTCGTGACAATGCCCGTTTGAGTCCCCCTTTCGTGACCCTCTTGGTGCTCAGTGTCCTCATGGCCACCATCGGCCTCTTCCAGAACTCGGCCCCGACCATCATCGGCGCCATGATTCTAGCACCCCTCATGGCTCCCATCATCTCTTTGGCCATGGGACTCATCCGCTTCGAAGGCCAATTAATTGCTAGGGCGAGCAAGACCATTCTCATCTCCATTGCCCTAGCCCTAGGGCTCTCGGCCCTCTTTGCCGCCCTCATGCCCTACCACCACCTCACCGACCAGATGGCCCAGCGAACCAATCCAACCCTCCTCGATTTAGCCGTCGCCCTTTTATCTGGAATTGCAGCAGCCTACGGCCATGCCAACTCCAAGGTCGGTGCTTCCCTAGCGGGAGTGGCCATTGCGGTGGCACTGGTTCCTCCACTGTGTGTGGCTGGGATCGGTCTTGGATGGGGGGAGTGGGCGGTCTTCAAGGGGGCCTTTCTCCTCTTTGGGGCCAACCTGGTTGGGATTACCTTCGCCGCAGGGGTGATGTTCTACCTTCTCGGTTACGCTTCCAAACGCTACCTCAAGGGAGCTTTGACCATCAAGTTGGCGATGCTTCTCTCCATCACCCTCCCCCTCTACCTCTCTACCCAAACCCTCTTTCTCTATGAGGGGATCTATCAGGAGATCATGGAGGAGCGTTATCCGGGAGTTCACTTCGAAGTGGATCGAATCTACCAGCGGGAGGGGGGAATCTACATCGATTTAGAGGTCATCGCCTCCAACCCCCAAGCGGCTCGCAGCGCCATAAAGGCCTTGCGCCGCCGCTTTCGGGAGTACCATTTCATCATCACCTACAAGGAGCTTTTATAGATCCCGTTCGATGACCTCCTGGAACCTGGTGTAATAGATGGAGCGAAGCTGCTCTAGGGGCATGGAGATATCACAAAGGCGAAACTCCCTGCCCCCCACCGTTCCCAAGGGGACGACGGGAATACCGATCTCCTGGGCGAGCTCTTCGAGATCGTGCATCTTCTGGGGAGCAATTTCCACCAGGGCCCGACTGAAGCTCTCGCTAAAAATCTCCCTGCTATCCTCAAAGCAGAAATTTCCCAAGAATCCCTTGTTCCCCACCGCCGCCATCTTGGCAAGGGCGATGGCGATCCCACCAACCCCCACATCTTTGGCGGCCTTGAGGAGCCCCCGCCTATTGGCTTCGATGACAAAGTCCCAGAGTTTGCGCTCCCGCTTGTAGTCGATCCGGGGCAGTTCTCCAGCGATCTTGCCAAAGAGCTCTTTAAAATAGAGACTTCCGCCAAACTCCTTGAAGGTCTCCCCAACGATGTAAACCACATCTTCCTCCTCCTGGAGAGCGCTGGGGAGGACCTTGGAGGCATCGTCGATGAGTCCAACCATGGCCACGGTTGGTGTTGGATAGACACTGACCCCCTCTGTCTCGTTGTAAAGACTCACATTACCAGAGACCACAGGGGTGTTGAGGGCGCTACAGGCCTCCTTGATCCCCTCGGTCCCCTGGGCGAACTGCCACATGACTTCTGGATTCTCGGGATTGCCGTAGTTGAGGCAGTCGGTGATAGCCAGAGGAGTGGCCCCGGTCATAGCCACATTGCGCCCGGCACTCATGACAGCCGCCGCTGCCCCTCCTTTGGGGTCGATGTAGCAGTAGCGGGGGTTGCACTGGCTACTCATGGCTATCCCCTTTCCGCTCTCCTTGACCCGGATGACGCTTGCTCCCAGACTCCCTGGATGTTTGATGGTGTTGGTCTGGACCATCGAGTCGTACTGCTCGTAGATCCACCCCTTGTCCACCACCTCCAGACTCCTCCAGAGCCGCTGGAAGGCCTCTTGATTGGCGATCCGGGGGAGGGTATCGATGGTCACTTCCTTGATGTAGTCCAGATAGTCGGGCCGCTTGGTGGGACGATCGAGGATAGGAGCCTCTTCGCTCACTGGGGCCACAGGAATGTCGGCTACCTTCTCTCCATGCCAGAAGAGCTCCATTCGGCCGCTGTCGGTCACCTCCCCAATCACCGCCGCATCGAGATCCCATTTGCGAAAGATCTCCATCACCGCCTCTTCACTCCCCTTCTTGGCGCAAATGAGCATCCGCTCCTGGGATTCAGAGAGCATCAGCTCATAGGGAGTCATCCCCTCTTCCCGCATCGGGACCCGATCGAGGTAGAGCCGCATGCCGCTTCCGGCTCGCCCGGCCATCTCGAAGCTGCTGGAGGTGAGTCCAGCCGCTCCCATGTCTTGGATTCCGACCACATAGTCGGTTTTGAAGAGCTCCAAACAGGCCTCTAAAAGGAGCTTCTCGGTGAAGGGGTCTCCCACCTGCACAGTGGGGCGGAGGTTCTTGGACTCCTCGGTGAAACTATCACTACTCATGACAGCCCCTCCAAGGCCGTCCCTTCCCGTCTTGGAGCCTACATAGATGACAGGGTTGCCCACCCCTTCAGCCCGTCCGTAGAAGATCTCCTCCCTCCTGCAGATTCCGAGGCTGAAGGCGTTGACCAGAATGTTCCCGTTGTAGCAACTCTCGAAGCTCA
>PUXW01000012.1 GCA_009659925.1 Nitratiruptor sp.
CACATGGCCACCAGGTCGATGCCAATGGTATCGAATTTGTTCCCTTCGATGGCCAGTTTGAGCTTGGTGCCCACCCCGTCGGTGGCCCCGAAGAGGACGGGACGCTTGTAGCCCTGGGGCAGGGCGAAGCCTCCAGCAAAGCCCCCGATCGATCCCAAGACATATTGGTTGAAGGTGGCTTGGACCAGAGGCTTGATCTGCTGGACCAGTCGGTTCCCAGCGTCGATATCGACGCCGCTCTCTTTGTAGCTCATACCCACGGCGGATCCTTTTTCCACGAGATTATAGCACAAAGCCTCCCATTTCATGGAAAAGGTGGTGGAGTCGATCGGCTGAAGCAGGGAGCAGCTTTGCCAAGGTGGATCTGAGTTGCAAGGGAGAGGAGCCCGATGGAGCCTTCCCCTCGGGGACTTTTCCCCTCATCCTTGCCTTTGCCAGGAGATGGAGCTATAATCGATGGATCGGGCAATCTTTCTCGAAGGAGCGACGATGGAACAGGCCTGCCGTACCTTCATCCAGCTCCTGGATCAAGGTCGTTTCTACGAGGCCCATGAGGTCTTGGAAGCCTACTGGTTCCCAAGGCGCAAGGAGATAACTCCCATGACCCTGGTCCTCAAAGGCTTTATCAACGCTGCCGTAGCCCTCCAGCTCAACCATCTGGGCCGCAAGGCCAATGCCAGGAGGGTCTGGCGGACCTACTTGAAATATCGCCCCCTCATCCCCTTGTGCAATGAACGGAGCTTCGCGGAGGTGGAAGCCTATTTGGAGGGATGCTATGAGCGTTACCTATCATGAGGCCACCAAGCACTCCTATTGGAGCGTGCGCACCGAAGGGGGCGGGCTCGATTGGAGCCGTCAACCATCTCCCTTCAAGATCTACGCCAACGCTCCTCTTATTCCCCTCGATCTCGATCGTCCGTGGCACCGCTTCATCTACCTCTTAGGTGGGATCAACGCCTCCAAGTCCTATCCGGGAATCACCTACTATCTGCGCACCATTCCAAGTGCAGGGGCCCTCTATCCCATCGAGATCTATTTCCAGGCCCGGGGGCATCGGGATTTTGCCGACGGGATCTACCACTTCGATGTGGCCAATCTCGGGGTACGCCTCCTCTACGAGCTTCGAGATGGTGAGGGGGTGGAATACCTCTTCCCCGACAAGCGCCAGGTGGAAGGGCTCCTCTTCCTCTACTCGGGGATCTACTACCGCTCCAGTTGGAAGTATCGCACCCGGGCCTTTCGCTACCTGCTCCTGGACGGGGGTCACGCTTTGGGGGCTTTGGAGGCCGCCGCCTTTTGGATCAACCACGGCTATCAGATCCGTTACCGCTTCGATCGGGCCAAGTTGCACCACCACTTCGGCTTTGGTCAAGGGGAGTTCTTCTTGGCCAGCGGGGTGGTAGGACGCTTCAGCGACCAAGAGGCCCAAGGCCTTGGAATGGAACTCGACTTCGTGGACGGAACGGGCCATTTCCTCCCCGATCCCCGGATCGAGGAGGCCTATTGGGATGGAATCGCACTTCGCGGCTGCCGTTTGCAACCCCGCTTCCCTCAAAACCCCTTCCAACCCCAGAAGTTGGAAGAGGCCATCTTGAAGCGCCGCTCAGCCAGGGATTTTACTGCAACCTTTATGAAGCGGGAGCAGTTGGAGTTTCTCCTTCACTACATGGGGGATGTGATTCCAAGTGATTGTGATGAGGAGGTGCGCATCTGGACCCTGGTCCATCGGGTCGAGGGGATGGAGCCTGGGATCTATCTGAATGGGAGGCTTGTAAAGGCGGGGAACTTCGCTAAGGAGGGGAGTTATCTATGTTTGGAGCAGGAATTTGTCCAGCGCACTGCAGCCACCTTCTTCCTCACCTCTTCTGGATCCAACTACCAACCCCTCTACCAAAAGGCCGGTCACATCGGGCAGCGCTGCTATGTGGGGGGGAGCTATCTAGGGCTTGGGGTCAGTGGCATTGGGGCCTACTACGACGATGAAGTAGCCCGCTTCCTCGGAACTTCTGAGATGGTCCTCTACGCTCTGGCCCTCGGCTCCCATAGCGGGGGCTAGGCCCCACTGGAAGCTTCGGGGTTGGAAGAGGCCTGGGCCTCGGCTTCGGCCTCTTTGGCGATTGTAGCCACGGCGACGAAGTAGCCGACGATAATGGCGATAATGGCTAGGATAAGGGCGATCAGGCTCTTCTTGATGGTGAAGAGGAAGACGACCCCCAAGGCGATGAGTAGGAGTACCAGGACAGCATAGATCATTGGACCTCCTTTTGTGGCGGGATGGCTTCGTTGGTCTGGATGGTAGCGGGTTTGTAGATGTTAATGAGCCCGTTGATCCCGATGGTCATGACGATGTTGTAAAGGAAGAGGGCAAAGGCCACCAGAAGCATTGCGCCGCAAATACCAGCTAGAATCATGTAGGTGCTGTATTCGCCGTTGAGGTAGATTGCCCGGCGCAGCATTCCATCCATACCAGCCATTCCCATGAAGGCCCCCATGCCGATTCCGCCGATGAGATGGAGCCAGAAGTGGAGGTTGGCCAGTTTCTGGCTGTAGAGTTTGACGGAGTTGTTGGTGAGAATGGGCAAGAGGACATAGATGGCGCTATAGAGCGTCATGGTGAGCCCCACCAGGATCGCCACATGGACATGGGTTCCAATGATCCACTGGGTGTTGTGCAAGATCCGGTTCATCCCAAGGTCGGCCTGGATAATTCCAGCGGGTACAGCCAGCATGAAGCCTAAGATCCCGCCCAGCAAGAATTTGAGTTCATTGCTCATTTTGAGTGGTCTTGCCCTCCAGAGGGTGACCAGAGTGATGAAGACAGCGATCCCTTGGGTGATGAGCTCGAAGGCGGTGACCATCTCCCCGCTCACCACTTTGAGGACGTTGGGCTGCCCCTGATCGCTCATGAGGTGGTGGCTCCAGACGGTCCACGAGACCACCATCTCCAAGAAGAGGGCTGCCCGGGCGATGTTTTGCATGAAGAGATCCTTGCCAGAGATCAGCATCGCCAGCAGATACCAGGTCCCTGCTACGAAGATGAGGACCAGCCCGTCGGCGATTAGATCGAGCCCCCACCAGAAGATGTTTTTGTAGAGCAGGGCATCTACCCAGGTATCCTTGAGGCTGGCGCCGAAGAGCTCGCCAAGGAAGTAGATGAGGATAAGGACACCGGCTGAGGAGATGACGATGGCATTGAGTCCCATGTCGATGGTTCCCCGGCTAATGGCTGCGATTGGGAGGGGAACCAGGTGCTCTTTTTTGCGGCGGCGGAAGAAGTTGAGGAGCCCTTCGATTCCAATGGCCGATTTGAAGAGCTCCCAAGAGGGCTGTTTTTCCCATCCGGGTGGGGTGTAGAGGATCGTTTTGAAGATATTGTAGGTGAAGAGGAAGGTTCCGATCATGATCCCCACCACACCCACGATGTAGGTGATCCCACCGATGAGGCTAAACTGCTCGAAATCCACGGGCAGCGGCCAGTAGAGGGTATAGAGGGGGGCGTAGTGGAACAAGAATCCGGCCAGCCACATGATGAAGGTTCCAGCGGCCATGAACTTCCATGAGAGGTCGGCCAGCTTGACGCTGTAGATCGGCTTTTTCATCAAATAGGGGGTCAAGAAGAGGAAAGCCCCGAAGACGATCATATAGCTCGATCCAAAGATGCCCACCATGGGGTGGACCGTCATAATTGAAAAGAAGTGGCTCTCGTCGATCATGGGCAGCGGTTTGATCTCGTGCAAGCGCATGATCATCCCTTCCAGCGCCGCCAAACCGTAGAAGAGAAGCCCGATGACTACGAATCGTAGGGCGATCTTTTGCATTGGGGTCATCCCTTCGTGTTTGAGACCCCCCTCATGTCCATTCATGAGGCGTTCTAGAAAGCTGCTCATACCACCTCCTTTACTTCATAGAATAGCGATCGTACTCCATGCACCCGATGACCCGAATGGCATCTTTGACCTCCATGTAGGCCCCCTTGGGTCCGGAGTACTCAGTCGATTTGATGTTATAGACCCCGTTCTTGTCAAAAATCCAGAGGAGATCGTTCCGACTTCCTGGAACCACCTGCATCTGGGTTACCATGGTTCCGTTCTGGCGGAAGATCCCAAACCCATAGGTCAAATCTTCACTCTTGACGTCGAAGACCACCCTATCCCCGCAGTGGATGAGCATGGGAACCTCCCCTTCGATGGTGATATTGTGGTCCTTGTAGGTGATGTGGAAGACCTTGTCCGGAGTGATCTTGTGGCGGTTGAGATCGTAAGGGACCCAGGGGACAGTATGGTAGGTGAGGAAGTGGAGCCCCGTCCCGATAACCACCAAAATGGCGATATAGGTGTAAAAGATCGCCGGTTTGGCCCCCTCTTTGCGCCCGTCCCGGGTGATGTTGTAGGCGAACCAGGCTATGAGGGAGATGACGATCCAGGCGTAGATGGTGTAAACCACCTTGAGGGTCGAGAGGACGTCGATACTATCGGCCATAGAACCTCCTTGAGACATTTGTCGTCTTGCATTGTAGAGTGTGAGGGCAGGAAATTGCTTGATCTATGTCAAAATTTTTCGGATGTTATTGTTTAAAATTTAAGCAATTTTTTGATCAACTTTTTTGTCGTATGCCGGAAAGTGGGCACCAGCAAGACGGCGGTGGCTAAGGCAGCGACAAAGGCGGCATAGGCAAAGAGGTATTTGCCATAGAAAAGACCGGCGAGGCTGCTGCCGACCATCCCTCCCAACCCGAAGCTAATCCCGCCAAAGAGCTGTTGGGCCAGGGTTTTATTGGTATAGAGGGTGAAGAGGTAGCTAATGGCCGCACTGTAGTAGAGGGCGAAACTGAAGGCGTGGAGGGATTGGGCGAAGAAGAGGATTGGAAGGTTGGTTGGAAAGAGGTAGAGCAGGAGCCAGCGAAAGGCGGTAATGGCCGAAGAGAGGTGGAGAAGACTCAAGAGGTTGCGCCGTAGGAGGGGGCCCTGGAAGTAGAGCATGACGATCTCCGCTACTACTCCGAAACTCCAGAGGTAGCTGATGGTCGTGTAGGAGAGTCCCGCCGCCCGTTCGTAGATGGTAAAGAAGTTGTAAAAGGGACCAAAACTCACCTGCATGAGGAAGAAGTTGAGCCAGAGGGGCCAATGGCGGCGGATGGAGACTGGGTCCCGATTCTTCCCTGGCTCTTGGGGGTTGAGTGTCCCCAAGGACCATCCAGCTCCAATGGTCGCAAGGGCGAAGAGGATGAAGGAGATCAAGAGGATTTGGGGCTGATCCATGAAGTGGGCCAGGACCAAGGCCACGAGGATGAAACCGATGGATCCAAAGAGTCGAGCCCGTCCATAGCGCTCCTTGCCGATCTCTTTGAGGGCGATGGTCTCAACGAAGGGGAGGCTCAAGGCGAACCCGATCCCCAGGGCCAAGTTGGCCAGGGCAAAGGACCAGAAGGAGTCGATGGCCCAGGGGGTTGCCAGGGCACCAGCCCCTAGGAGTATCAGGGCCTTGCGATAGAGGGAGGGGGTGAGGACGAGGGGAAGGAATGGGATGAGGAAGCGCACGAAGGGGGAGATGGCAAAGAGGATTCCAATGAGGGTGGCCGAATAGCCCGAGAGCTCCAGGAGTTTGGGGAGATAGATGACATAGACGCCGATGATGGCAAAGAAGGCCCCGTAGAAGAGGCTCACTCGTTTAAAGATCTTCAACCAGGACCATCCGGCTCAAGGAGATCATATCGTGGAGGGTAGCCCGATCCGATCGGAAGAGGGCGATGAGGAGTCCGACGATGGAGATAATGGAGAGGGGCATAGCAAAATAGCGCAGTGTGGCTTGGAGGAAGTTGATGGGGCGCAGAGGGTCCCTCCAGCGTCCAACCCGAATCCCGTAGGCCTTCATACCGGGGGTTTGCCCCTTAAAGACCCACAAGAGGGTGACGATGAGGTAGTGGGGAATGATAATGAAGAGCCATCCTTGGGCCATGTTGGCGTGGAAGGCCTCCCGACTCCCCATGACGAGGTAGATGACGATGTAGAAGATGGGCATGGTGATCATGAAGGTATCGGTGAGGAAGGCTTTGAGGCGGGCGGCTATGGGAGCTGGAGGAGGAAGTTTTGGTGGAGGAGGGGTAGGCCGACTTGTGCGGCCCTGTTTCACATCCCGCCATCTGGCCATTAGTTCCCTCGGCTCCCAGGCTTGATGGGTTTGCTTCCAGTTTGACAGAGGGGGCAGGTAGCAGGATCGTAGATGGGAAAGGTAAAATCGGCCAGGGCGAAGAGGGGAATATCCTGAGGGAGGCGGCACTGGGGGCTTTCGTGGAGACTCCCATTGACCCTGGGACACAAACCCCGGTTGGCCAAAGCGGCGAAAGCGACGATCTGGCCTCCACGTTCTTGGATCTGTTGCGCCGCCTCCATGGCACTGCCTCCGGTGGTGATGATGTCCTCACAGATGAGGACCCGTTCTCCAGGAGCTACTTGAAAACCCCGGCGCAAGGCCATACGCCCATCCTTGCGCTCGGTGAAGATGAAACGCTTCCCCAAGGCCCTGGCCAACTCGTAGCCCGCCAAAAGCCCTCCAATAGCCGGAGAGCAGACGGTATCGACCTCGATCCCCGCCTCTTGGATCTGGGCGGCTAGAAGCTGGGCGAGGGTTTGGGCCAGCTTGGGGTCTTCGAGGACCTTGGCGCTCTGGAGGTAGTTGGGGCTGTGCTTCCCGCTAGAGAGGAGGAAGTGGCCCTCCAAGAGGGCTCCCGCCTCTTTGTAAATCCTTTCGATATCGACTTGTCCACTCATACTTTGAGGATCTCCTCCTCTTTGGCCTTGACCAGCTGATCCACCTTTTTGACGAACTCGTCGGTAATCTTTTGGATCTCTTCCAGGGCCCGTTTCTCCTCATCCTCGGTGATGAGCTTCTCCTTGGCCATCTTCTTCACTTTGTCGTTGGCGTCCCGTCGAACGTTGCGGATGGCGATTTTCGCCTTTTCTCCAAACTGTTTGGCCTTCTTCGCCTCGGCTTGGCGCTGCTCCATCGTCATTGGCGGGAAGAAGAGTTTGACCGTCTCTCCGTCGTTGTTTGGGTTGACGCCGATATTGGCCTCCTGGATCGCCCGCTCGATCTCCCCAAGGAGGCTCTTGTCCCACGGGGAGATGACGATGGTCGTGGCATCGGCTGCAGTGATGGTGGCCGCCTGGTTGAGGGGGGTGGGCGCCCCATAATAATCGACTTTGATGTTCTCTACCACCGCTGTGGTAACCCGCCCCGTGCGCAGGGTGTTGAAATCCTTCTTGAGGACTTCGAGGCTCTTGCCCATGTGGTCTCTGGCGTACTCGTAAACTTCACTCAGCTCCATGACGACTCCTTACGAGAATTTTTGTCCCCATTTTACTATTTTTTCCCTTTATTATCACCCTCACCCGCTTCGTGTGGAGGGGGAATTTGCCCTGGAAGAGGAGATGGCCCTCGTGTACCCGGACCCGGCGCCATCCATGTCCGCTTACATAGAGTTCCGCCCAGTGCATATCCGGATCGATCCTCGCCTCGATTCGTTTGAGAATCCCGTCTGAAGGGTAGTTGGAAGGGGCGATCCACTCCACTGGCAAATCCTTGATGCTCAAGGCCCAAGGGAGGTTGCTCTTGCCCACCATGGCGATCCGGTTGAGATCGAGGAGATCGCTCCTTGAACCGATGGCACCTAAATTCTGATTGCAGAGGGTTGTGAAGCCGAGATCTTTGAGGATTGTGGCAACCCGTCGGTCGTACTCTCCATAAGGGTAGGCGTAGCTTGTGGGAAGGAAGCCCAGACGGCGTTGGAAGAGGGTTTTGGCCCGTTTGGTATCCTCGATAATTTGTTTTGTGGAAAGGGAGCATAGGTGGGGATGGGCGTGGGAATGGAGCCCGATCTCCCCATAGTTGGCGATCATGCGCACCTCTTCCCACCTCAAGAAGTCCGGATACTTCCCCTCAATCGGCTTGGTGGCGATGAAGAGGGTGAAGGGGTAGCCAAATTCCTGGAAGAGGGGGAGTGCCTTAAGAAAGCTTCGAAAGCCATCATCGATAGTAATGACCACCCATTTGGGATCGATCGCCTCCCCATCCCTGAGGGCTTGGACCAGGCGCTGGAGGGGAATGACCCGATATCCGTGGGTCTTGAGGTAGGTAAAATCCTTGCGCAACTGGGCTAGGGAGGTATTTGTCGAGGGGTGACGGGGATCCTCGAAGCGGTGATAGACGAGGATGTGGGCCTCTCCCCAAAGCCAGAGGGAGAAGCTAAGGAGTACTAGGAGCTTTGGGAGCACCGCTTTGCTCTTGGGCTGGGGCAGGTGGTGGGGGGAGGGGGTTCCCTTCGATCTGGACCTTGTCGACAACGGAGCGGTTGTAGGCCTTGTTGTACAGGTAGCCCAGGGCTATGGTATTGAGCACGAAGAGGGTGGCGAGGATGAAGGTGAGTTTGGCCAGGAAACCTTGGGGCCCCTTGGCGCCAAAGAGGGACTCGTTACTGCCACTGTAGGCTCCAAGGCCGATGGAGGCGCTTTTTTGTAGTAAAATAACGATGGTGAGTATAATCGCCAGAATGATCTGGGTCGTGAAGAGGAGTTTGACCATCGAAAGCCTTTGGGAACTTTTTTGGCAATTATATCCAAAAGTGCCATCGAGGTAAAGCGACTTGGGCCATATCCGAGAGTTCGACCGTCATGCGGCCGAATATGAGGGATTAAAGCTCATCCAACTCCGAGTCGCACGCCATCTATTGGAAAAGAGCCCCTACCAGGGGAGGCGAATCCTCGACCTTGGAGCTGGGAATGGGACCATTTGGCGCCTTTTACCCTGGGAAGTGGAAGCTTTTTACGCCCTCGATGCCAGTTTCCAGATGCTCGCTTTGCACCCTCCAGTGACCCAGAAGATTTTAGGCCGTTTCGATCGCCGGGGAACCTTGGAATATCTGGCCCAATTGCCCATCGATCAGATCTTCGCTGCCAGTTCCCTTCAATGGAGCCGCGACATCAAAGGGACCCTCTCTTGGATCGCTGCTTTACAGTCTCCCTGCTCCCTGGCCCTTTTTACCAGTGCCACTTTTCAAAGCCTCCATCAAATTGCCAACCTCTCATCCCCTATCTACTCCAAGGAGGAGCTACTTCCCCTTCTTGAAAGCCTTTTTCCCCGGGCCCACTTAGAGCTGCGTCAGTATCGCCTCTTCTTCCCGACAAAACGGGACCTTTTTGGTTATCTCAGGCGAAGTGGGGTCAGCCAGGGAGTCTCCCGTCTTTCCTACTCCCAGGCCAAGAGGCTCATACGCGACTATCCCCACCGTTACCTGGAGTTCGAGGTACTCTTCCTCTGGTCGAAATAGGTGAGGAAGAGCTCTCGTTCGATAGCATAAAGCTCGTAGCGGATCCTTTTGAACCCTTCTGCCGCCTGAGCATCGAGGAGTTTGAGTGTCTCCTCCAGGACACGGGCCGACTCCTGGGCCCGTTTCAAATTGGCCTGGAAGAGTTGGGCGATATCGGTGCGCTCCAGTTCGCTCTGGCTCGACTCTTTGAGGGGGTCGTTGGTGACATCTCGGGCTTGGAGGAGGTTGGGGTGGTCGAAGCGAACTTGGTGGCGTAAGGTTTTGAGCTTCAGGGCTCTTGGCTGGTCGTCGTAGAGGTAGCGGCACAGATCCTCCACAACCCGAATTCCCTCCCGGAGCCGGTTTAAATTGGCATCGATGAGGCGAAAGAGCCTGGGCTCACTCATCGGAGCCCAGGAATCCCAAGAGTTGGAGGAGGGAGATGAAGAGGTTGAGGATATCGAGGTAGAGGGCGATGGCCGCCTCGGTCGGGGAGGAAAAGTTACCTTGGATGAGGTTCTGGGTGTCGTAGAGGATGAAAGCGCTAAAGAGGAGAGCCCCTGCCCCTGCGAGGATGAGTTGAAGCAGGGGGCTACCGAGGAAGATGTTGATGAGCCCCGCCACGACCATGATGATGAGGGCGATGAAGAGGAACTTTCCGAGGGAGGTGAAATCCCGTTTGGTGTTGATGGCAAAGAGGCTCAATCCCCCTACGGCGACGCCTGTGAGGAGAAAGGCGTTGGTCAGGATCGATGCTCCAGCCGGGAGGGAGAGGATGGCGCTAAGCAGTGGGGTGAGGGTGAGCCCTGTGAGGAAGGTGAAGAGAAAGAGGAGGATGAGGTTGAGCCCTGGCCGATCTTTGACGAAATGGAGTCCGATGAGAAGGGCTATTTCGAGGATGACGAAGCCCCAGTACCATTTGGCGATGGTGGTTGCCATATCCATACCGATATAGGCACCCGTGGCGGCGGCAAGGATCGAGGCTGCAATGAGTTGGTAGGTCTTCTTGATGAAAGTGACCTGTTCCTGCTGGAGGGTCGATGTGATTTGAATCTCTTGAGCCATGGGTCTCTCCTTTTTGATTTTGTCTGTTTGGATTTTGATGGTAGTTTAACTTCTATTTATATTGTATTAAAGACCCCTTTTAATGTAGTTCCATCAACAATAGAAAAAATATGAGTCAACAGGGATTAAAGACTTGACAACTACCAGTATTGTTTGCTAAAATTCTGGTCCGTTTCCGCGAGAGGAGCGGGTGATCTTTGAGAGAAGGGATGAGAGAGAAGATATTTTGAGGTTCAAGATTTTATGAGCCTGAAGATATCAAGGGATTTGACGAGGGACTTGACAAGAGTGAGGAAATGTGATA
>PUXW01000011.1 GCA_009659925.1 Nitratiruptor sp.
GGTTCCCATCCACCCGAATCCACGGCAGTACCAGCGATACCACCGTCACCAACACGAAAAAGAGATACCGCTTGTAGCGGTAGGGAATCCAGTTTTTGAGGTAGTCCTTGGCTTTGGACTTAGGGGTTGTTGCTGTTGCCATTGGCTATCCTTTCGTCGATTTGACAACTTCTCTTTGGCAGTTGTTGTACCAGCGGCCCACTTCCTTGAGCCACTCTCTTGAGGTTTCTCGATACGATGTAGTCTCGAATGGAGCTTCGGCTCACGCCAAGCTCCTTGGCGATCTCACTCACACTTTTGCCCTCCTTGATCATTTGAACGATTCGATCCCGATAACGATCATATTTGGATTTGGAGATGCTCCCCTTTGGGCGACCCATTTTACCGTTTCGTCTGTTTTCTTCCTGGATGGAGTGGAGTAGCTGCACGAGGGTTTTGGCCGGTGTGGTCTCGTCGATGGTGATGGCGTAGCGAACCACCACGAGCCTCAATCCATGCTCGAAGAGGCAGTTGCAAAACTGCACCAATTCTCCGATCCGATGGCTGATCACACTCAGGTCGTAGACATAGATCGTGTCGCCTCTATCGAGGGAGTGGATGAAGTGTCGAAACTCCGTGCGCTCATCCAGCAGTGCCCCCAGCGAAGCGGTATCGACATGGGTACGATCCGGCTCGATCCCGTGGACGTACATGTAGTCCTTGATGGCATTTTCCTGGAGTGCCAGGGCTGGTCCATCTTCGCTGGATCGAAGATATACGATGTGCACTTATAACCTCTTGCTATGATTTCCATAACTTGGGATGAATTATAGAGCGATTGGCGAAAAAAGTCAAGAAATTTTCGACTTTTTTCGCCACTATTTGAAAAACTGGTAGGTAGCGGTAAAGGAGAGCTTCGATTTTGCGGGGATCTTGAGCTCGTAAGCGATGGTGCGGGCATCAAGCTTTTTATAGGGTTTTCCACTCTTTGCGCGCCAATTGGAGCCAAGATCCTCCTCGATAGAGATCTCTACGCTTTTTCCTTTTGGATTGGTGATGGTGTAGCGTAGGGTGGTTTCGATGGAGTGCCTATCCTCGAAAAAGGCGAGGACCTCCTTTTTGAGTCGCAGATCGAAATCCTTGCCAATTATCAGGTGTACCCCCTCTCCTTTGGCGCTTTGTGGCATATAGTTCTCGCCGATGAAACTGCCTTGAGCAAAGAAGCGCACTACCCCTCTAGGAAGTGCCTTAGGCGCTTTAAACTCCACCACTTGGTTGAACCGGTAGGTGCGCGTGCCGAAGTTGTAGCGAAGATCATCAGATCGCAGGCGCAGATAGTGACGATACGCAAGCCGCTCATGCACATAGCGCACCACCAGCTCTTGCCGATCTTTAAGATCCCATCTGCCCCGAAGATCGTAACGGTGATAGCCCATCACCTCTTTGTGCTTCACCGGTGCCGCTTCGATCGTATCGACACCTATCGCTGCCGTGACGGCGCGAGGGGTCAATCTCCTGCGCTTTAACTCTCCCGCTACTACCGCCAGGCGCATATTCTCATAATCCCTCCCGCTTTCGTTTTGGATATGGATATTCCCCTCCAATTCCAACTTCCCATCCAAAACCGCCACATAGGCCGAGTACCAGCGGATCCCCCCAGCCAAAAAGCCCACATCGCACACACTCGCATCGCCGCCTACAAGCTGGAGTTGGGATTGGAGGGGGGCAAGGGGGAAACTTTTAAGCACCAAATCTTTATACCGCACGTCCCAGTAGATACGGTCGGCCTTTATCAGGAGCGGATCGACGCTAAGAATGGTTCCGGTGAGCCTCTTTTTTTGGTGGAAAAAGGCGATCTTTTGCCCCTTTTTGAGGCTTTTTTTGACGAGATCTTCCGGAGTTTGCGCCTTAATGAAGCGATAGGCCTGTGTATCGCAGCCAAGCCGAATGGAGTCCCGGATAATGGTTCGAGGCAGTGGTGCTATGGTGCCATCTTCGACCTTGAAGGTTTCCTCGATGTAGGCGATGTTGGGATAGATCACCATCTGGCCAGCGTAGAGCCAGGTGGTGGTAGCGAGCAGGAGGGCCTTTTTCATGGCTTTCCCCTTGGGAGGTATTTTGGCAATCTTATCACAAATTGGTTCTCCGGGATTAGCCCATCGGGTAGCAGTACTTTTGCTGCAGCGCGGCGATCTTTTTCATGATCTCGCGATCCAACTTCACATCCGCAGCCGCCAGGCTCGCTTCCAGCTGCTCCAATTTTCTAGCGCCGATGATGGTGGAGGCGACGAAATCGAACTGCTTGCTCCAGGCTACCGCCAAGGTGACCGGGTGGATGCCGGCTTCTTTGGCGATCTGGAGGACCTCTTCGGTCATGGCAAGAGTCTTGTCGTTGTAGAAGCGTTTGGCGTGCTCGCGTACCCGCTTGCTGGGGTGTTTGAGGTAGAGACTAAAACGGGCATCCTCTGGTACAAAGGGCTGGTTGTACTTGCCGCTAAGAATACCTCCAGCAATCGGCGAATAGGGCAACAGGGAGACTTGCTCCCGTCGGCACAAGGTTTCGAGCTCGTCGAAGAAGCGGGGATTGAGGATGGAGAAGTTGTTCTGGATCGATTCGAATCTGGCTAACTTCTCGTAACGCGCCACCATGTTGGCCTTGGTGAGGCCATAGGCGGTGTCGTTGGAGGTGCCCACATAGCGGACTTTGCCCTCTCGCACCAGCTCGTCGAAGGCGCCCATCGTCTCTTCGATGGGGACTACCGTATCCGGCCAGTGCATCTGGTACAAGTCGATGTAATCTGTCCCAAGGCGCTTGAGGGAGCCTTCCACGGCCCGTTTGATGTGGAAGCGATCCATCGCCGTGAGGCCGTGGCGAATGGGGGGGACGAACCAGCCGCTGGCGGCTCCTGCAACTTTGGTGGCGAGGATGATGCTATCTCTCGGTTTGCTCTTGAGCCACTCCCCGACGATCTCTTCAGTCCTCCCAGCCCACTTTTCGTCTGGTGGCACTGGGTAAAGCTCGGCGGTGTCGATGAAGTTCACCCCAGCATCATAGGCCGCATCGAGGATCTTGAAAGCCTCCTCTTTTGGCGTGGTGGAGCCAAAGGTCATGGTCCCAAGGCAGATCACACTCACCCGAAGTCCACTGCGTCCGATATAGCGAAACTCCATGGTCTAATCCTCCATCGCCTGAGCTAAATTTTCAACTATGAGGCGCTCCATTCCTTCACATTCCTTTGTGGTGGACTACCATCTTCCCATCCTCCCACTGGAGATAGATCAGATACTCTCCCCGCGTCCCGTTGTCCTCCTTGGGGGTGGGGAGGCGCTCTCCAGGCAGAGGGATTTGGCGGCGCTTTTTGCCCCCGCTTTGCCGTTGGATGACGAGGAACTTGTTCACCTGGGAGATCAGGGGATCGGCGAAGATATACTTGATCCCCTCGAAGTCGACTGGGAAGGTGAACTTATAGGCCGATTCGAGGCGGACCAGGGTGGCGTTGCGTTCGTGGACGAAATAGGCGACGTAGGGCATTGGAATCTGGTGGAGGGAGTTGGTGGTTTGAAGCATCAGGATCGAATAGTCCCGGTTGCTCAAGGGGATCACCTGGATGGAGCGGGCTTTCAAGAGATCTCGGTGCAAGAGGGCAAAGAGGGCCTCTTGGGTGGCGATTCTATGGGTGTGGCGTTGGAGGGAGGCGTTGAGAATCTCCTGGGTGGCCAGGGCTTTGTAGAGGAAGAGGAGGACCGTAGCGGTCAGGGCGATGGAGATGAGGAGTTCGATGAGGGTGAAGGCCCGCCTATGCATCAGGGCATTTCCAATAGGTAGAGGTAGTCTCCTCCATCCTCGTTTTGGATCGAGACTTTGATGAGGGAGAGGCCCAGGGGATTTTCATATCTCTCTTCTGGCTCTTCCTGGCTCTGATTGAACTCCGTAAGAGTTGGCATGGTGATCTTGACCTCTTGCTCTTGGTATCGGAAGGAGCTTTTGAGGAGGTGGCGCAATTCGTCGTCGAGGACATTGAGTCCGAGAAAATCCTCTAGACGCTTGCTCAAGCGGTTCCAAGTTGGATTGCGGTGGGCTGCGACAAGGGCGATGTATTCGCTCATACGCCCCTTCGTTTCGACACGCTGGAGGAGCGTGGCGTTTTCACCACCGCTGCGCAAGAGGGCGACTCCGACCAGGGCTAGGATCATGACGGCGATGACCACTTCGATTAGGGTGAAGGCTCGGTGTTGCATGGAGGGATTATAACACAGGAAGGTTAGGGGCCAAAGGCCCCTGGACTAGTCGAGGTTGGGTTTGGGAGTGGCTGGGGTTTCGGGAGGGAGGATGGGGTAGGTGATGGAGGGCTTTTCCCCGGTGAGGGCTTGGAAAAAGGTGGCGATAGATTCAATCTGCTCTTTGCTCAACTCCTTGCCAAGCTGGGTTGTCCCCATGATCGCGATGGCCTCTTTGATGTCGTAGGTGGCTCCGTTGTGAAAATAGGGAGCCGTTTCGAGGATGTTGCGCAGGGTCGGTACCTTGACCAATCCGTTGGAGTCCCCCTTGAAATCGCCGATATGGGCATACTTGTACTTCCCGATAAGCGGGAACTTCTGCATACTGCCACCTCCAACTCCAACACCGTTATGGCAGCTAGCACACCCCACTTCGATGAAGGTTTTGAGTCCCTCTTTTTCGGCATCGCTGAGGGCTTTCGCATCGCCGTTTAAAAAGTCGTCGAAGCGGCTTGGCGTTACCAGGGTGCGCTCAAAGGCCCCAATCGCCTTTCCGATGGTCTCAATGGTGATGGGTTCATTGGGGAAGGCCTTGGCAAAGGCCCTCTTGTACTCGGGGATCGACTGGACTACGCGCACCGCATCCTCGGCCTTCATATCCATTTCTGGGGGGGCTTGGATGGGCCCTGTAGCCTGCTCTTCTAGATCCTTGGCCCGTCCATCCCAGAACTGACGGATATTGAAGACGGCGTTATAGACGGTTGGGGAGTTGAGGTGGTGGGGGTTTTGGCGCCATTTGTGTCCCGTGGCCACGGGAACATTGTCGTCACCCCCCAGGGCCAGGTTGTGGCAAGTGTTGCAGCTGATAAGACCGCTCTTGGAGAGGCGGGGATCGAAGTAGAGCTTTTTGCCCAATTCTATCTTTTCGGGGGTGAGGGGGTTTTTGGGGTTGTCGATGAGCTGGTAGAGTTTGGTGAGATCCTTGGGGATAGGTTTGAGCCCTGCCTCCTTGGCCTGTTGGATCAAGTCGGCACTGGCAAAGGTGGCAAGCAAGGCCGCTACGGTGAGGGTACGCAACTTCATGGGACCTCCTTTCTCGTTTGGTGGGCAGTATAGCACAAGTGACGAAAAATTTCAAGTGATAATTTTTTTCCTCTTTATCCCAAGATCAAGGGCTCGGGCCCCTCTGGGCCTCACCGGCGCCGCCTCCACCACCACAATCCCCCGCCAAAGAGGGCCATAGCCCCTAGGAGCTGGACCCAGGCCCCAAGGAGCAAGTTCTTGTGCAAGATCTCCTTGTGGGTTGGGTTGTCGATTTTCACCCCTGCGGCCTCGGCCACGTGGCTTAGCAGCGAGACGGCCAGATCCTTATCCGGGATAGTCTCGTGGCAGGCAAGACAGACACCCCGGCGATCCAGCTTGGCTAGCTCCGCCGGGCCAAGGGCCCTGGAGCCCTCCCAGTGGTGGCCCACAGTGACCAGCTGGGTGTAGTTCTCGTCGATGATCCGGGACCAGTCGAAGGTGAGCTTTGGAATGGCCGGCTTCTGGATCTGGATCCGTTTGGGGATGATCTGGCCATCGGCGCTCATGAGGTCGATCACCAGATCCCGGCTTGGATCGCCAAAGAGTTTGCCACCACCGATGCCAAAGCCCATGGCCTTGGGGTTATTATGGCAGCTCTCACAGCTTCTCGCCTCCTTTTGGACCGTGTGGGAGTGGACCGGGGCCATGTCGATGGCCAGGACGCTTTGGTTGTTGTCCTGGACCGAAAAGATGTGGTTTTGCAAGAGGGCCTTGCCATCCGGAGCGATGACGGTGATGGTGGTCTGGCATCCAGGAATAAGGGGAGAGATGCGCCCTTCCCCGTTGAGGCCGAGGATTGGATCCTCCCAGCGCAGATAGCTCCTGGTTTCGGTAACATGGCCGTCGATGAGGTAGTCCTTGAGGCTCTTGCGCTTGGCGGCGTCGGTGCCGTGGATGTCGTGGGCCTGGGCTACCGCCAGCCAGTCGATCCCCTGTTTGCCATCGCTATAGTCGATCTTCACATGGCATCCGTAGCACTGGGGGGCCCAGGTATCGTGGCAGCTGTAGCACTCCATGGTTTGGAGGTGCCGATCCACCTGCTCCATGGCTACCTGCCCGGCCAAGCTGAGGCGCCCTTCTTGGGCGAGCTTTTTGAGGGGGGTCAGGCGTAGATCCTTGCCGCTGGCCAGGTGGACCACGACCTCCTCTCCATCCCGGACCACATTGCCAAAGGGGTTGCCCCTGGTGGTGAGCAGATAGCCATCCTTAGGCTCATAAGGGGTTCCCTTGCCCAGATACTCGGCCAGGGTTTTAGCAAGGCCCCTGGGTTTGCCATCGAGCTGCTTGCCCCGCTCCTCCCCATATCCCAAGGGAAGCTCCCAAGGGTAGCGCTGGATGGTCCCGTGGCAATCCTCACACTCGATCTCCACCGCCCCCAGGGTTGTGCCCACTAAGAAGCCATCTCCGTGCATCTCCAAACTGGTGTGGCAGTCCTGGCAGAGCATCCCCTTCTTGTAGTGGACATCTTCGCGCATGTGGAGGTAGTGTTTGGTGTGGATCTTGGGCTGGCCTCGCCCATGTTCGTCGAAGGTTGGGTTGTAGGCGGTCTCCATGAGCCCCTGGTAGCTGACCCCGATCCGCTTGCCCCGGTTGTGGCAGGTGGTGCAGGTTTCCACGGGGATCCCGCTGTAGCTGAGCCCATGGATGTGGACCTTGGCCTCCCGGGTGGCTTGGATCTGGTGGGTGAGGAGGTGGCCAGGCTCCTTGGGGATGGTGGGATCACCCCCCTCGTAGTAGCCTTCGTTGGAGTAGGGGATGTGGCAGCTGCTGCATCCCATCCCCCGATAGTCCCCCCGGCGACTCCGTCCCTTGGAGGCGGTATGGCAGCGCAGACACTCCTGGCGCAGGTAGGTATAGGCAGCAAGTTCAGGGTTTTGGACTACCTCCTGGGCACTCGGAGCGGGAGGGAGCTCTTCCATTTTGGAGACATAGACGTTTGGGTTGGCCTTGGCCCGATCGGCCATGTAGCGCTGGTAGGTGGTGGTTCCCAGACGCTGGTGGAGTCGGTTGGAGAGGGTGTAGTTGGCATATTTGTGCTCCATCCCCTCCAAGGCGCCGAAGCTCCAGAGGGTCCCCTGGATCTTGCCCGCTTCGGTGTTCATGAGGGAGTTCCACTGGGCCGCGACCTGCTCCTGATGACACTGGCCACAGGTGTGCTCGTTGATCCAGGCACTTCCAGGATCGGGATAGAACTCCTTGGGCCCCTTGGCTTGTTGGAAGTAGGGAATAGTACCCTGGTGGGCCCTCTCCTTGGTATGGGCTTCGGGATCGCCCCCGTGGCAGACGATGCAGCTATTGTCCGGATAACCAGCCTTGGCGGCTACCTGGGCGATGGCTTTGGCCATGCCGCTGGAGGGATCCCGGATCGGTTCGATCCCCTGGTGGCAGGTGAGGCAGTTGTTGGCCCAGAGGGAGAGGGCAGTAAGGAGTATGAGCAGAATGTGCATAACTTCCCCTTATCATCTCTACCGCCTATGATACAATATCCACGAACAAAACTCAATGTGTGCCAAAGGAAAAGCATGGAACTGACCACCCCCCTCAAACACAACTCCATCAAGTTCTTGCTCTTAGGGAGCGGGGAGCTTGGGAAAGAGGTGGCCATCGAAGCCCAGCGTTTGGGGATCGAGGTGGTGGCCGTCGACCGCTATCCCGATGCCCCAGCCCACCAGGTGGCCCATCGCAGCTATGTGGTGGATATGCAAGATCGGGAGGAGCTCTTGGAGGTGATCTTCCGGGAGCGACCTACCTACATCCTCCCAGAGATCGAAGCCATCAATATCGACGCCCTCTTGGAGGCGGAGCGTCTTGGGTTCGAAGTCATTCCCAACGCCGAGGCGGTCAGGAAGACGATGAACCGCAAACATATCCGCCGTTTCGTTGCTGAGGAGTTGGGGCTTCCCACCAGTGCCTACCGGTTTGTGGCAAGTTTGGAGGAGCTGCGCCAAGCGGCTCAGGAGCTGGGGTTCCCCTGTGTCGTCAAGCCGATTATGAGCTCTTCGGGCTATGGCCAGAGCATTGTTCATAGAGCTGAAGAGTTGGAAGGGGCCTGGGAGCGGGCCAAGGAGGCCCGGGGCGATGCGAGTGAGCTCATCGTCGAAGAGTTCATCGATTTCGACTACGAGATTACCCTCTTGACCGCACGCAATGGGGAGGAGACCATCTTTTGTGAACCCATCGGCCACATCCAAAAGGATGGGGATTACATCTTCAGCTGGCAGCCCATGGAGATGGCTCCCAAGGTCCTCAGACGGGCCAAGGAGATCGCCAAGGAGGTGACCGATGGCCTTGGAGGACGGGGGATCTTCGGGGTGGAACTCTTCATCAAGGGGGATCTGGTCTATTTCAGCGAGGTCTCACCCCGCCCCCACGATACGGGGATGGTGACTCTCGTTACCCAGAGTCAGAGCGAATTTGCCCTCCATGTACGGGCGGTTCTGGGGCTTCCTCTAGGCTATCGCCACATCAGCGGGGGGGCGAGTGGGGCCTACAAGGCCAAATCGGCCAGTGCCAACCCCCTCTTTCACATCGACCCCGCCCTCTTTGGCAAGGATACTATGGTGCGCCTCTTTGGCAAGCCCCGAAGCCATCCTGGGCGGCGTATGGGGGTGGTCCTGGTCATGGGGGAGCCAAAGAGCGCTTTGGAACGGGCCAAGGAGCTGGTGGAGCGCATCGAAGATAGCCCGGCGCCCAAACCCCAACCCCCCGTCCCAGAGGTTTCCAAAACCCGAGAGAAGGAGGTTGAAGCTTCTCCCGAAGAGGAGCCGACCATCGAGGTGAAGCGGGGTAGCCTCTTGGAGCGGCTCTTAAGGCTCTTTTGATGGAGATCTACCAGCAGCTCATCGTCTTGGGTGCCCGGGGACGCGGGTGTCACCTCATCACCCAGGAGATCCTCCAGGCCCTTCCCCAGCTGGCTCAAATCCGTAAGGGTCTGTGCCACCTCTTCCTGCTCCACACCAGTGCCAGTCTCATGATCAACGAGAATGCCGATCCCAGCGTGCGCCGGGATTTGGAAGCCTTCACCGAGGTGCTGGTGCCCGAGGATTTTCCCTATACCCATACCCTCGAGGGGCCCGACGACATGCCTGCCCATATCAAGAGCGCCCTTTATGGGGTCTCCTTGACCATCCCGATTTCCGATGGCTCCTTGGTCCTTGGGACCTGGCAGGGGATCTATCTGTGTGAACATCGGGACTTTGCCACCAACCGCAAAATCTACGCAACCCTCATCGGGGTACCGAAAGGAGTCACATGATCAAGATCGTCGTTCTCGATGCTAAAACCTTGGGCGATGTGGACTTTTCCCTCTTCGAGCGTTACGGGGAGGTTGAGGTATATCCTGTGACCGCTCCCGAAGAGACCCTTGAGCGGATCAAGGATGCTACCATCGTCGTTACCAACAAGGTCGTCCTGGGGAAAAGGGAGATCGATGGGGCTTCCAAGTTGGAGCTCATCTGCGTCGCGGCTACGGGGATGAACAACATCGATCTCGATTATGCCGCCAAGAAGGGGATCGTAGTCAAGAATGTGGCCGGTTATTCCACCGAGAGCGTGGTCCAGCATACCTTCGCCATGGCCTTCTACCTCATCGAGCATCTGCGCAACTACGATGAGTTTGTCAAGAGTGGAGCGTGGAGCAGGAGCGGTCTCTTCACCTCTATCGAGTGGCCCTTCTTCGAACTCTTCAACAAGCGGTGGGGGATCATCGGCCTTGGGGCCATTGGACGGCGGGTAGCCGAGGTGGCCAGAAGCTTTGGCTGCGATGTGGTCTACTACTCCACCACGGGAAGCCATGACGATCCGACTTTTAAACGGCTCTCCCTGGAGGCTCTCCTTTCCACCAGCGATGTGGTCTCCATCCACGCCCCCCTCAATGAGAAGACCGCCAATCTCATCGCCTATCCCCAACTCGAACTCCTCCAGGAGGGGAGCGTCCTTTTGAATCTCGGGCGCGGGGGGATCGTGAATGAAGAGGATTTGGCCAAGATCTTAGGCTTCAAAGAGATCTATGTGGGGCTGGATGTGACCCAGCGCGAACCCATCCCCGCCGACTCCCCTCTCCTGGATCCAGCCTTCAAGGATCGCCTCCTCATCACCCCCCATATCGCTTGGACCTCCATCGAGGCGAGGGAGCGCCTTGTGGCTGGGATCATCGAAAATATCGTGGAGTACCTCCAGGAGAGGGGTTAGAGGAGCTTGATGCCGAGGTAGCCTAGGTAGAGGAGGTAGTAGCGGCCGAATTTGGCGATGAAGACCAGGATGAGGAAGCGCTTGAGGTCGTAGCGCATTAGCCCGGCCACGAAGGTCAGCGGATCCCCGATGACCGGAGCCCAGGAGAGCAGGAGGCTCCAGCCTCCCCATTTGGCGAAGATCCGCTCGGCTCGCTCCAACTTCTCCAGATCCACCTTCTTGCGTAGATAGTGCTCCCCGAGACGTCCAATGTAGTAGTTCACCACTGAGCCCAGGGTATTGCCCACTGCGGCGCAGAGGGTGAGTAGGAGGGGGTGGTCGCTCTTGGGGAGGTAGAAGAGGTAGACCGCCTCCGAGTAGATGGGCAAAAAGGTGGCGGCCAGGAAACCGGCCCCGAAGACGATGAGACAGCTCATGTGGAGGTGGCGAAGGGAGAGGGGCGCTTCTTGTAGCGGAAATAGAGGAGGATCGGTGCTTTGATGATCCAGAGGAAGAGGAGGTTTTCCGCCAAGATCAATGGAGCCGCACTCTTGGTGGTGGTGAGCAAGAGGGAGAGGGAGGCGAGATGGATGTAGAGGTGGAGCCAGGCCAGCCGTTCACTGATGAGCTCACGCATCGTCGGGATGTCGAAGAAGCCTCGGCTGGAGAGGTGAAACCAGACGAGGAAGGGGATGATCTTGTAGAGCATCCCATAGACGACGCTCATGGCAAATCCATATCCGAAGGCCACGAGGTAGCGCCAGTCGTGGCCATGGAAGAGACCATACAAGGCGGTGGCAGCCAGGAAGATCATTGCCACCTGGAAGAAGGCGACCGTCGGCTCCTTGACCGTGCGTTTGCGTTGGAAGAGACGCCAAAAGGTAGCCAGGGCGAAGAGGAGGAAGAGGCCATCGACGACTTTGAAGAGCCACTCTTCTTGGAAGAGGGCGTATGAGAGTAAGGCGGCGAAGATTGCTGGGGCCAAGGGGCGGCGCACGATGGCAGGAAGCTCTTGGGTGATGTAAAACATTGGGATTACCTGGTAGGAGACGCCGACGATGAGCAGACCGACCCATCCAAATCCGGCCAGGGCTCCATGGAGGGGGAGGAGGGAGAGCTCCTTACCCCGGGCCAGGGCGGCAAGGAGATGGCCCCCAAGGAGGGTTGCAAGGAGGAGGGAGAGGAGGGCGAGGATCATGGCGATGACCGCGTCGCTCTTGCGGGGAGCTTTGAAGAGTTTGACCAGGGTGACGAGGGCGAAGCCTCCAAGGGCCAGGAGAAGGGTAGCTGCAGCGAAAAGTGCCAAGGAGAGCTGACCAAAGCCAAGGGTAGCGATGAGGGCGAGGGTGCCTCCTACCAGAGGGAGCCAGAAGAGGAGGGCGACCCGCTTGGGCCGCTCGAACTTGACCCCGACCACTACGGGGAGCATTTGCAAGAGAGCTCCCACCATAATGAAGGCGAGGAAACCGATGGAAAAGGCGTGGAGGATGGCAAACTCTCCGGCTCCATACTCCAAGAGGATACTCCCGACAATGGCAAAAAGGGGAGCGGTGAGGAAGAAGAGAAGGGGGGCTTCGAAGGGTGGGGCCTGGTCGAGACTGACTCCGTCAAACATCGATACGCTCCTCTACATGGCTGCGATCTTCGGGGTAGAAGTAGTAGATATGGTAGGTGGAACCATCCCGCTTGATGATATACTCGATTCCCATGGGAGCGAGACGGTTGATGAGCATGGTGGGTTCCATCCGGTGGATCTGATGGATGAAACTCTCGCCAGGCAGCATCGATTGAAGCTCGCTCAAGACCATCTGCATCGGCCCGGGGGGTTCGAGGTCTCGGGTATCGACGACGATCTCCCTCATCGCCCCTCCACCTTTTGCATCTGGGCGAGGATCTGCTCCTTGTCCAGGGGGAGCTGCTCGGCCATGGTGTAGAGGACCTGCTCCTCTTTCATGTTGTGCTGTTGGGTCATGATCATGAAGGTCTCACCATATCCCAGGGCTTTTTGGCGATCCTTAGCCTCGATGGCCTCTCCCAGGGCGTCGATGATTCCCCGGATCTGGTTGTGCTCCATCTTCATCACATGGATGGGCCCTTCACCTCCTCCAAGGAACTCCTCCATCTTGGGGAAGAGGACCTCCTCTTCCATGGCGAAGTGGCGCAGCATCGCCTCCTTGAAGGGGACGAAACGCTCTAGAGCCAGATCCCAGGCCTGGGCTGCAATGGCCTCTTCGAGGGGGGCATAGAGAGCGTCACAATCCCGATGGTCTTGGGTCATGAATTCCTTGATCATTTCTGCTCCTTGATGAGGGCGATAGCGCCCCGTTGGTAGAGGATGGTGGCCCCGGGATAGTTGGGCAGGGCCGATCTCTTGATGAGTATTATAGCACTTTTGTCGTCAGCAATGGTCTCAGCGTAGAAGTAGAAGCTTGGAACATTGATCCCCTCCATTTTGATCTTCCACCCTCGCTCCTTGGCTAGCAGAGCCGCCTCTTTGATGGGCCCTTCGGCGGCCTCGGCATAGACCTTGGCGATGAAGAAGTTCAAAGAGATCAGCGTGATGAAGGCGGCGACGGTGATGGCCCTCCGTTTGCCAAGACGCAGCAAGGCAACCCCGACCAAGAGGGCAAAAAGAAAGTAGGCCACATACCCGACTCCAAAATCGAGGGCTTGGATGATGAAGTACTCATAGCTTCCAGGTTTGGTGTACTCCAGAACAATTGGCTTGATGAAGGGGAGCAGGGCGAAGATGGCGTGAAAGAGCCAATAGGGCAGCAGCAGTGCCGTTTTGGAGCGAATCTGATCGAAATAGAGGGCCATGAGGATGAAGAGGGGGGTATAGCCGTAAATTATATAGTGGGGGAGTTTGGTCTTGGAAAGGGAGAAGAAGATGAAGACGAAGAGAAACCAGATCCCCAGATAGCGTGTGAGGGGTGCGGCAAACCACTCCTTGATCTTCGTGATGGTCTTGATGGCGATGGAGGTGAAGGGAGTGAGGCCAACCAGCAAGACGATGAGGTAGTAAAAAATTGGTCCCCTGTGGCCCTCCATCGCCTGGGAGCTAAAGCGGGAGAGGTTGTGTTTGAGGAAAAACCCTTCGACGAACTTGTGTCCTTGCTCCAGATATTCGGCTATGTACCAGGGGGCGGCGATGGCCAGGAAGATGGCGATACCGATGGGATCGAGGATGGAGCGCAGCCACAAGCGCCACTCTTTGGCGAGGAAGAGGCCGCTAACCGCCAGAGGGATTAAAATGGCCACAGGTCCCTTGGTCAAAGTCCCCAGGGCGATGGCGGCGTAGGTGGCGTAGAGAAAGATCTTTTGGCGGCTCTCATAGTAGCGATAGAAGCAGAACATCGAAGCGGCGATGAAGAGGTTGAGGAGGGCATCGGCGATAGCCGCCTTGGCGATGATGGAGATCTGGATCGATCCCACCATGAAGAGGGTGGCCAGGTAGGCTCTTGCTTGGTCGAAATGGCGGACGCTGAAGCGGTAGATCAGATAGGCCCAAGCCGTGGCGACCAGGGCACTTGGCAGACGCATGGCGACTTCGTTGAGCCCGAAAATCGAAGCGCTCAGAGCCTGGAACCAATAGATGAGGATCGGTTTATCGAAGCGTAGTGCCCCGTTGAGGTAGGTGGTGATAAAGTCCCTTCGCTCCAACATCTCCCGGGTCGCTTCGCTGAAGGCCCCCTCATCCAGATTGAAGAGGGGGTAGTAGCCAAGGGTGGCGTAGAAGCTGAGGAAGGTGAGGGCCAGAAGGGCTACTCTATCCATCGAAGATCCTCCGGTAAAGCCACCAGGCTGTGAGGGCACCGATGAGGGAGCCAATGAGCACATCGCTTGGGTAGTGTTTGCCAAGAATGACCCGGCTCAGGGCCACCAGCCCGGCCAGGGCGAGCCAGAGGAGCCGGTAGCGGGGAAAGAGGAGGGCCAGGGAGACCCCGAGGGCGAAGGCGGTGGCCGAGTGGCCCGATGGCATCGACCAGTAGCTGGCCTTGAAGGTCAAAGGCTCGAAGCCGTAGAACCCTTCGTTGAAGAGGAGCTTGGGCCTGGCCCGACCGATGAGGGGTTTGAGGATATCGACGATGAGGCCAGAAAGGGCCACCGAAGCCAGGACATAGAGGGCCTTTTTGGCCTGCTGGGGGTTGCGGGTGCGCCATAACAAATAGAGCCCCAGGGAGATTGCCAGGGCAAAAGCGGCATTTCCCAAAGCGGTGATGGCCCGCCACCCAGGGGAGGCGTAGTGGTGGAGGATCGTGGCCAGGAGGGGATCGAACCAGAAAAAGGTAACTCCAGCCAGGAGTAGGGTTATTCCAATCACAACGGCAACCATAGGAGCGATTATCGCTTAAATATGGTAAGATAAAGCTAAAAAAGGGTCCGATGGGTCGCTGGATCGAATATCTCGCCCTCAAAACCCTCCTCGATTTCGCCAAGATCGCTCCACCTTCCATGATCTTTAGGATAAGCGATCTTCTAGCCCGGGGACTTTTCCACCTAGATGGGAGGCGGCGCGCTATTACGATAGCCAACCTCCAGATGGCCCTTGGACTTCCTCCAGCAGAGGCCTTCCAAATGGCCCGGCGCACCTACAGGCAGTTTGGACGCAGTTTGGGAGAGATGGTTCTGCTGGCGGTGGATCGCTTCGACTTTGAGGGTATCGATGGGCGAGAACTCCAAAAGATTGCCCACCTCTCCCCTCCCTTCATCTTCATCACCGCCCATATTGGCAACTGGGAGGCCCTGGCCCACTATATCGCCCAGCGAATCCATCCCATCGCCTTGGTCGGTCGCGCTGGAAACAATCGGCTCATCGAAGAGCGGATCGTCCAGCCCCTGCGCAACCGCTATGGCAACCGTTTGATCCACAAGCACCAGGCGGCCCGGGAACTTGTCCGGGCCCTGCGCTCTGGGCAAAGTGTGGGGCTTTTGCTAGACCAGCGGGGGGGTCAAGCCGGGGTGTGGGTCGACTTTTTCAACCGCCCGGCCTCGACCCTGCCCACTGCTTATACCCTACAAAAGCGCTTCCGGGTGCCTATCGTCCCCCTCTTTCTGGTGCGCCAGGGAGCGAAATTGGTCTTGCGGGTCTTCGATCCCCTTCTCTGGGAGGAGTGTGACGAGATCACCCACACCAGGAGGATCAACCAGGTCTATGAGGAGATCATCCGGGAGTATCCGGATCAGTGGTTCTGGATGCACGAGCGGTGGCGGACATGAGGGCTTTAATTGTTAGTGATGGACGCAGGGGCCACCTCAACCAGGCCCTGGCCTTTTGTCATTACGCCGGCTTGGAGTATGAGATCGTGGAGGTGCGCTTTCGCTCCCGGCTTGCCAAGGGGCTGGGTTATGGGCTGGATTGGCTGGGACTTTACACCAGGAGACTTTTTGAGCCTTTTGCCCTCCGAGGCCCCTTCGATCTGGTGGTGGGAGCAGGAAGCTCCACCTACTACGCCCTCAAACTCCTGGCCAGGGAGTATGGGGCCAAGAGCGTGGCCCTCATGAATCCCAAGGGCTTTCGCAAGGATTTCGACCTCATCTTCACCCAGCCCCACGACAAGGGGGAGGGTATTGAGATCCCCGTCAATTTCGCCTACGCCAAGGCAACCGGCCTCGTCGAACTTGGCCCTCGGGATGTGGCCTTTGTGGTGGGCGGGCCCAACAAGCGTTTTGCCATGGAGCCAGAAGAGATCGAGCAGGTGGCAGAGTTCCTCTTTGCCAATTTCGATGGCAAGCGGGTTTTGAGCACCTCCCCCAGAACGCCCCGGGCCATTGAGGAGCTCTTGGAGGGCTACCCGTGGGATTACAAGGTGATCTACTCCAAGAATCCCATCAACCCCATCGGCGACTTCCTCCAGGCTGGCTATGTTTTCATCACCCAGGATAGCACCTCCATGATCAGCGAGGCCCTCAGTGGCGGTCGGGCGGCGGTGGAGGTGGTGAAGCTCAAGGGGGATGGGGGGAAGTTCCAGCGCTTCGTGGAGTACTTGGCCCAGGAGGGGTATCTCCACCTCTTCGATGGCGCCCTGGGGAATGCCCGGCGCAAAGTCGATTTTGGCTTCGTGCGGGCTCTCGTCGCCGATCTGGAGCAGAGGCCATGAGGATCCTTCAGCTGTTGCCAGAGCTCAACGAGGGGGGCGTAGAGCGGGGGGTGGTGGAGTTCAATCGGGAATTGGTAAAACGGGGCCATGAGAGCTATGTCATCAGCGCTGGCGGCAGACTCGTGGAGCAGATCGAAGCCGATGGAGGAGTCCACATCACAGCCCCCATCGCCTCCAAGAACCCCCTCACCGCCCCGATGCGGGCAGCCAGACTCAAGGAGATTATTGAAGAGATCGATCCCCAGATCATCCATGCCAGGAGTCGGGTGCCAGCTTGGCTCGCCTACTGGGTCAAGGGAGAGCGCCCCTTCGTCACGACGGTCCATGGGTTCTACTCGGTCTCGCCCTATAGCGCCATCATGGCCAAGGGGGATCGGGTCATCTGTGTCAGCCGCCCGATCCGGGAGTATGTGTTGGCCAACTATCGGGTCGATCCAGAGCGGCTGCGCTTGGTGCATCGAGGGGTCGATCTGGAGCGCTTCGATCCAACCCGCATCGATTGGGGCTTCGTCCAGGAGTTCAAGAGGCGCTGGGATCTGGAGAATCGCTTCGTCATCGCCTCCATCGGGCGGGTGACCCAGCTGAAAAACTATGAGCTCCTCATCGAGGCGATGGGGCATATCGATGGGGTGCTGTTGATCGTGGGAGGGGTCCATCCCAGGCGCCAGGATTATTATCGCCGTCTCCTGGATCTGGTGGATCGGCTGGGGGTGAGGGATAGAGTGCGCTTTGTCGGGAGCCAGCAGCAGATGGCGGAAATCTATGCCTTGAGCGATCTGGTGGTCAGCGCCTCCAAGCGGCCCGAGAGCTTCGGGCGCACCCTGGTGGAGGCGATGGCGATGGAGACCCCGATTCTTGCCGCCAGACATGGGGGGAGCTTGGATATCGTACCCGATAGAAGGTGGCTCTTCGATCCTGGAAGCCTCACCGAGCTTGTGGAGGGCATCAGGGCCATCCGATCTGGGCCACCTCAAGGATTGCGGGAGTATGTGGCGCGCCACTTCTCCCTGGAGCAGATGGTGGCCAAGACCCTGGAGGTCTACAAGGAGCTGGTGTGAGGATCGTCCAGTTCATGGCGTCAAAACGCTATGTCGGGGCTGAGCGCAGTTTCGTGGAGCTGTGCAACGAGTTGGCCAAGGAGGATGAGGTGAGCGCCCTGGTGGTGCGGGGGTGCGAATTCATCGATCGCTTCGATCCCAGGGTCCAGGTGATCGAACTGCGCTCCAACCCCTCCCGATACAACCCTTGGCTCTACTGGGAGCTCAAAACTCTCCTGCAAAAGCTCGATCCCCACATCCTTCATGTCCACTCCGCCAAGGCTGCCGAGATCGCCTACCGCCTCCAAAAGATCCACCCCATCCCCTACATCGCCACCAAACGCAACTCCGAGCGCCGCTCCAAGAAGGCGATCTACTTCGATCGGGCCCCCTTCGCCGTGGGGGTGAGCCAGCAGGTGAGCGAGACGATCCACAACCCCAACAAGGCCACCATCTCCAACGGCATCGAGCCCGTCGAGTTAGGGGAGGTGGTCAAGGAGCCCGTTTTCACCATGGTGGCGGTGGGGGTCCTGGAGCCCCGCAAGGGTTTTGACGATCTCATCGCCCAGGTGGCCCGGCTCGACTTTGACTTTCGCCTCAAGATCGTCGGGGAGGGGCGAGAGGGAAAGAGGCTCCAAGAGCTCATCGCCAGCTTGGGGCTTGAGAGGAAGGTGGAGCTCTTGGGCCAGCGGGAGGATGTCCCCCAGATTCTCGCCAGCGCCCATTTGCAAATCATCAACTCCCACAGGGAGGGGCTCAGCCGAGTGCTTATCGAGGGGCTCTTCTACTCGGATCTCATCATCTCCACCAAGGTGGCGGGAAGCCTGGAGATCTTGGAAGAGGAGTTCCTCTTCGACTATGGTACAGCGGCCAGCAAGATCGCCCAGATCTACCACGACTACGAGGGCTATAAGCAGGCCTTCGCCCCCATTCGGGCCAAGAGGGAGTTTTTCACCCTCCAACGGGTGGCCCGGGAGTATCGCCAGCTCTATAGGAGGCTTGCCCGTGTGTAGGATCTTCGGTTACTGGGGGGATGATGGGCGCTGGCTCGATGCCATGGAGGTGCCCTTGCGCCCTGGGGGGCCGGATCATTATGGGCGCTATGTGGACGATCGGGTCAGTTTGGGGCACAGGAGGCTTGCCATCCTCGATTTGAGGGAGGCGGCCAACCAGCCCTTTTCTTTTGAGCATCTGGTCATGAGCTACAACGGCGAGGTCTACAACTTCCGCCAGATCCGCCAGGAGCTTGGAGAGTACGATTTTTACACCGACTCCGATACCGAGGTCCTCATCAAGGCCTTCCACAAGTGGGGTTTGAAGGCCCTGGAGCGCTTTGTCGGGATGTTCGCCATCGCCTTGTGGGACAAGAGCTCGGGCAAACTCCACCTCATCCGGGACCGCTTGGGGGTCAAGCCCCTCTACTACCACCACCATCAAGGCCGCTTCCTCTTTGCCAGCGAGCTCAAGGGTCTTCTGGCCCATCCCGATTTTCCCAAAAGGATCGATCCCAAAGCGGCGGCCCTCTTTTTCCAGCTGGGCTACATCCCCACCCCCCATACCATCTACCAGCACACCTACAAACTCGAACCGGGCACGATCCTCACCTTCGACGGAAAAGGGATCCACAAAGAGCGCTATTGGGACTGGGCATCGATCCTCGATAGGCCAAAGCTCGGCTACGAGGAGGCGAGGGAGGCTTTGGAACCCCTCTTGCGGGAGGCCTTCGAGTTGCGGATGGTAGCCGATGTAGATGTGGGGATCTTTCTCAGCGGCGGGGTGGATAGCGCCCTGGTGAGTGCCCTGCTGGCCCATCATCGCCCCAAGACCTTTACCATCGGTTTTGATAATCCCAAGTACGACGAGGCCCCCTTTGCCCGGGAGGTGGCCCACTATCTTGGCTGTGAGCACCATGAGCGCTCCTTCGATGAAGGGGAGCTTAGAGCGAAGTTACCCGAGATGGTCCAAGTCTTCGACGAGCCTTTTGGCGACCCTTCGGCCCTGCCGATGCTCCTTCTGGCCCAATTTGCCAAGGAGTCGGTGCGGGTGGCGCTCAGTGCCGATGGGGCGGACGAGCTCTTTTGGGGCTATCCCATCAACTTCAAGTGGGCTGCTAGGTATCGTTCGTTGCGCAAACTCCGCTCTCTCGCCCCCTTGTTGCGGCGTATGCCCTTGGTGGAGCTCAAAAAGCGGGGCTATCTGGCCAGTGGGGATCTGCTCGCCTTCAAGTTGGCGATGCGCTACCGCTTCTATCCGGACGAGACCACCCAGGCCTATTTGCTCCAGGAGCCACCAAGCCGAGAGGTCCTGGAGGCCCTCTTCCTCTTGGATTTGCGCTACTTCCTGATCGACGATGTCCTGGTGAAGGTGGATCGGGCCAGCATGGCCCACTCCCTGGAGGCAAGAGAGCCCTTTTTAGACCATCGTATCGTGGAGTTTGCCTTGCGGCTGCCGCCAGAGCTCAAGTGGCACAAGGCGATCCTCAAGGAGCTCCTGGAGCGCTATTTGCCTCCCAAACTCGTACATCGGCCAAAGCAGGGCTTTAGCGTGCCCATCAAGGAGTGGTTGCGGGAATCGCTGGGAGCGGAGGCCAGGAGAAAGGTGCAAGAGCCTTCGATGCTCCACGAGATCTTGCGCACGAGGAAGTTGGGGGGAGATTATAAACGGCTCTGGCTGGCTTACATCTTTCGACTATGGGAGGAGCGATGGGGGTGATCTTGGGACTTGGGGATTGCAACATGGGGGGAGCCAACGGCTACACGGGCCCCACCTACCTCGATCTGGTAGCTGAGGCCCTTGGCATGGAGCTGCGCAACCGGGCCATCACCATGTCCACCACGAGGGAGGGACGGATCATTTTCGACGAGGAGAAGGAAGCCGATCTGGTGGTGGTGGCCTACGGCCTGGTGGATAGCTGGCGCACCTTCCGCTACGCCCCCTATGTCCTCTACTACCCCGACAACCCGTGGCGCAAATTGGCCCGCAAGGCGGTGAAGAAGTACAAGAAGCTGGCCCGCAGCCTCGGCCTCAACCGGCTCCTTGGCCAGAAGTATGTGGTCCCCCCCGCCGAGTACCTGGACCATCTGGACCACATGGCCCAGTCGAGCCGGCGACTCCTCCTCGTCGAGACCCCGCCTCATTTGAGTGAGACCTTCCGCAATCCAGACATTCGCTTCTACAACCAGCTCATGGCCCAGATTGCTGGGCGCTACGACCATGTCGATCTGGTTCCCCTCTACGATCTTATCGAGCCCCAGCGCCACTACTTGGACGATATCCACCTCAACCGGGCCGGCTACCAACTGGTGGCCCAGGAGATATTGGAGCTGCTATGATCGGGGTCTATCGCTACAGCGCCCTGGGAGATATCGCCGCCGCTTTACCCGTCCTGCGGGCTTTCAAAGAGCCTCCCATAATCCTCACCTCCCCCATGGGGTACGAGCTGCTCAAAGATGAGTTCGAGGAGTTTATCGTCCTCCCTTCAAAAAGGGTCTGGGATTTGATCCCTTTCATCACCAAGGCCCGGAGGCGAATAGACTCCTTCATCGACTTGCAAAACAACGATCGCAGCCGCTTTATCCGCCTCTTCTTCCCCGAAGTCTTTACCAACCGGGCCATTCCGTGGAGAGGAGGAGCTAGCGAGTATTTCCATGCCATCGCAGCTCAAAGCGGGGTAGTGGGAGAGCTGGACTACTCCTTCACCCCCAAGGAGCCAACCTACATCGTCCTCAACACCGGCTCCAGCCCCAAATGGCACTCCAAACGGCTTCCAGATTACAAGTGGCAAGAATTTAGTCGGATTCTCCACGAGCGTTTCGGCCTCCCCTTCCTCCTTACGGGGGATCGGAGTGAGCGGGAGTATGTGGAGCATATCGCCCGCCAGCTGGTGGGACGGGTGGAGGTGGTGGCGGGTAAAACCAGTATCGCTGAGCTCAAGGAGCTTTTGGGCCAAGCCTTTTTGGTGGTCTCCACCGATTCGGCCCCCATGCACATCGCTGCGGTCCAGAAGACCCCGACTATTGGCCTTTTTGGCGCTACCAACTGGATCAACTCCGCCCCCTTCGGTCCCTGGAGCGTAGCCCTTTACGATCGGCGCCTCTTCCCCGATGGCCGCCCCTTCCCCTCTAATCGGAGGGAGGTGGGTCCCTACTATGAGGGAATCGATCTGGAGGAGGGGTTGCAGCGCTTGGAGGGTTACTTGTACTCGAGAAAGCCCCCCCGTCCCAGAAGATCGACGCCGTTGATGTAGTAGCTCCCATTGTCCTCGGGATCGACCACCTCATATCCCAGAGTGTTGGCGATGAGTTTGCCAAATTGGAAATGGGAGCGGATTTGGGGAAGTCGGTTGAGGGTGGCAAGGAGTTTGCGGTCCAACTTGCCGTTATGGTAGATGAGGAAGGGGACTTTGGCGTCGGCGAAGTCGAGGATCACATGGCCATAACGCCCCTGTTCTTCGGGGGAGCCCAACATCTCCCCATGGTCGGAGGTGAAAAAGACGACGGCAGGGCTTTGGAGTTTGGCGATGGTGGCAAAGAGGGTGGTCAAGAGCCAGTCGGTATAGCGCAGGGAGTTGAGGTAGCTGTTGAGCATGTAGTCGTGGAAGGGGCGATCCTGGAAGGGGAAGTGCCAGAAGCGCTGGGGAGTGTACTTCTCGTAGGGGCTGTGGGAGCTGCGCTGGTGGAGGACGATGAAGTTGCGTTGGTTCCAATCGATGGTCTCCAGAGCCTCCAAGAGGCGTTCGTCGTAGCCCTTGAGGCTGATGAGGCGGTCTAGATAGCCACCTATGTAGCCGCTCAAGAGCATGGGATTTTGCATGGTGATGAAGGTGGTGCAATAGCCCTGTTCCTTGGCGAGACGAAAGAGGTTGGAGCGGTTGTCGACGATTGGATTGGGGTTGGTCGGCTCCCGCTTGAGGAGGAAGAAGGTGGGGAGTGCCACATCGGTGGTGACCCCACAGCTATAGCCCTGGTGGTAGAGGAAGTTGGGGTCCCTTTTGAGGCGGACCAGGTTGGGGGTGGAGGGAGCCGGATAGCCAAAGAGGCTCATATATTTGGCGTTGAGGCTCTCCCCCATGACCACGATCACATTTTGAGGTGGGGTGATGGGGAGGGGGTGGATCTGGTAGGGGGGGTATTCGGGGAGTTGACGCTCTTGCCCCAATTTCCCCAGAAACCAACTCAAGACGGTGTAGGTATTGATGGAACCAAGGGCGTGGGCCTTGGGCATGAAGACGTAGGAGCGAGTGCGCTGGGAGGCGACGAGGGGACCAAGGAGGAGGATGAAGGCGACGATCCAAGGCATGGGACGCCAGGTCCAAGGGCGCTCGATCTTTCCAAGCAACCACCAGATGAGTAGGAGGATGGCCGGGGTAAGCAGGAGGGGGAGGATGAGGTAGCTCCAGGCGTGGGTGATGGTCTCGAAGACCTCCTCCCGCTGGGTGAAGAGGAGGGGGATCTCGTAGGGCTTGATATAGCTGTGAAAGTAGCCAAAATGGAGTTGCTGGGCAGTTCCAAGAAAGAGTAAAATGGCAAAGAAGAGGGTGGCCAGGGATCGGGAAGGGATGGCCAAGATCAGAGCACTGAGGAGCCAGATGATGGCCAGGTGTTTGAGGGTAGCCAGAGTCGGGTGGAGGTAACCTGGGGTGAGGAGAGCATAGACCAGGTCTGGCAAGACTACCAGAGCGGCGAAGAAGAAGGCTAGGGCGAGATGGCGGCTAAAGGTTGTAAAACGAGCGATACCACTGGACAAAGCGTGCTACTCCATCTTGGATTGGGGTGTTGGGTCGATAGCCAAAGTCGCGCTCCAGGGCACTGGTGTCGGCCCAGGTAGCGGGAACGTCGCCAGGCTGGATGGGGAGCATATTCTTTTTCGCCTCCTTGCCAAGGGCCTTCTCGATGGCTTTGATGAACTCCATGAGCTCTACAGGGGCTCCATTGCCGATGTTGTAGACCCGGTAGGGGGCTTTGGAGCTGGCGGGATTCGGGCGCCTGCCACTCCAACAGCCATCTGGTTTTGGAGGGTTGTCGATGACGCGCACCACACCCTCCACGATGTCGTCGATGTAGGTGAAATCCCGCTTCATCTTGCCGTAGTTGAAGACATCGATTGGCCGATCTTCCAAAATGGCTTTGGTAAAGAGAAAGAGGGCCATATCCGGCCGCCCCCAAGGGCCGTAGACGGTGAAGAAGCGAAGCCCGGTGGTTGGGATGTTGTAGAGGTGGGAGTAGGTGTGGGCCATGAGTTCGTTGCTCTTCTTGCTGGCGGCGTAGAGGCTAATGGGGTGGTCCACATTGTCTTCGACGCTAAAGGGCATCCGCTCATTGAGGCCATAGACGCTGGAGCTGCTGGCATAGGCAAGATGTTCGACTTCGTGGTGGCGGCAGGCTTCCAGGATATTCAAAAAACCCACTATATTGCTCTGGACGTAGGCCTCTGGATTGGTGAGGGAGTAGCGCACGCCAGCCTGAGCTGCCAGGTGGCAGACCCGATGGATCCGGTGGCGTTTGAAGATCTCCTCGATGGCCCCTTTGTCCTCCAGGTTGATTCGGTAGAAGGTGTGGTTTGGATACTTTTGGCTTTCATACCTCTTGCCAAACTCAAATTCCCCCTCGCTAAAGCCAAGCTCCCTGAGGCGGCCATATTTGACCTGTACATCGTAGTAGTCGTTGATGTTGTCCACCCCGATGACCCGGTCCCCCCGCTCCAGGAGGCGTTTGGCTAGATGGAAGCCGATGAAACCAGCCGTACCCGTTACGAGAATGTTCATCCCGACTCCAAATTTTTAGTATAATTGTAGCAAAAAAGGCTCCCCTTGATCTGTGTCTTCGATTGTGAGACCATTCCCGACGTGGACCTGCTTCGAGCCCATTTCCACATCGCCAAGGAAGACGACCTGGAAGCCAGCCTCCTGGGACTGGAGAAATTGAAGGCCGAGACGGGGAGCTCCTTCCCCCCCTTGCCTTTCCATAAGATCGTAGCCATTGGGGCGGTCCTTGCCGAGGATGATGGGAGTTTCAAGCGGGTCAATACCATCAAGAGCCAAGGGGAGCGGGAGCTCCTGGAGGAGTTTCTCGGATTCATCAATAGCCATAATCCCCAGCTAGTCACCTTCAACGGCCGCACCTTCGATCTCCCCCTCATTTTCATGCGGGCCCTCAAGTACAACCTCAGCTGTCCCGCCTACTTCGAGCAGGAAAACAGCAAAGTGAAGAAGAGCAAATGGGACAACTACCGCAGCCGTTATAGCGAGAATTTTCACCTCGATCTGTTGGATGTGCTCGCCAATTACGGGGCGGTTCGGGGGCTCAAACTCGATACCATCTGCCAGATGGCCGGTTTGCCCGGGAAGTTTGATATGGCGGGGGGAGATGTCCTCGAGCTCTACTACCAAGGGGAGCTTGGGCGCATCCAGGAGTATTGCCAAAGCGATGTCCTCAACACCTACCTCCTCTACCTCAAGTACCGCCTCCTCAAAGGGGAGCTCTCCCAAGGGAGATACTACGAGATCCTGGCCCGAATGGCCCAGGATCTCCCCCAGGATCGCGGGTATAGCCAGGTCTTCCTGAACTTTTTGCAAAAGGAGTTGAATGGTCGTCGTTCATGAGATCGAAGAGTTCAGTGAGATACGGACCAAAGCCCGAGCCTATTTGTGTTTCCTGCTCCAGCGCTACATTCCCAACTACGTTCCCCAGCCGAGCTTGGACAATATCATCAACGCCTTGAAGATCTTGAAGAAGGAGCTCCCCCTGGCCGAAGCCTTCTATGTCCTGGACAAGACGGGGATGCAGATTATCGACGCCATCTCCAACAACCCCGAATATCGAAAGGGAAAGGGGATCAACAGGAGCCAGCGGGCCTATTACTACCGAGCAGTCCGGGAGAAGCGGTGTATCCTCACCGATCCCTACCCCTCCCTCCTCACCCACGAGCTCACGGTGACCGCCAGCTATCCAGTCTACGACGATAAGAAGAATCTCCACTACATCGTCTGTGTCGACATTTCCCTCAAAGATTTGCTGCGGATGTTCCATCCCAGCTCCATCGACTCCCTCTTTGGTCAATTCTCCAAGGTGACCTATGCCTTTTTTACCATGGCCCTCATGCTGGTGGCCGTCCTCCTCTTCTTCAAGGGGATGATGAGTGTGATGGTCCACGGGATCCACTTCCACAACCTCGATATCAAGGAGATCTTCGAGTCGACCATTTTGATCACCCTCTCGCTGGCCATCTTCGATCTGGTCAAGACCCTCTTCGAGGAGGAGGTCCTGGGCAAGCACCGCAAGAAGCGGACCAGTGACATCCACAAGACGATGATCCGCTTCTTGGGGTCCATCATCATCGCCCTTTCCATCGAAGCCCTCATGCTGGTCTTCAAGTTTGCCATCATCGGGCCCGAGAAGATCCTCTATGCGGTCTATCTCGTGGTCGGGGTGACCCTCTTGCTCATTGGGCTCGCCTTCTATCTCAAATCGACAGCCAACATCAAAGAGGATGAAGAGTGAGTGTCGTCATCGTCGATTACAATATGGGAAATCTGCGCAGCGTCCAGAACGCCTTTGAGAAGATCGGTGTCAAGGCTACCATCCAACGGGATCCAGAACGGTTCCACGCCTACGATCGGATGGTCCTTCCCGGGGTTGGAGCCTTTGGGGATGCGATGGAGCACCTGCGCTCCACGGGGGCCGACCAGGCCATACGGGAGTTTGCCGCCAGCGGGAAGCCATTGTTGGGGATCTGTCTGGGAATGCAGCTCCTCTTTGAAAGGAGTTTGGAGTTTGGAGAGCACCGGGGTCTTGGCCTCATTCCAGGGGAAGTGGTCCCCTTCGATCGCTCCCGATTCCTCCAGCCCCACAAGGTCCCCCACATGGGATGGAACAAGCTCTTTGTCCAGGGCCCAAGCCCCCTTTTTGCCGGCATGGCGGACCAGTTCTACCTCTACTTCGTCCATAGCTATCATGCCAAGACCCAAGATTGCTACGCCATCGGCAAGACGGTCTATGGCTACGATTTCGTGAGTGCGGTGGCCCGGGAAAATGTCTTCGGCCTCCAACCCCATCCGGAAAAGTCCCACGACAACGGGCTGCAGATCTTGCAAAATTTCATGGAGTTGTAATGGAGATATTGCCAGCAATCGATTTGAAGGACGGGAAGTGCGTCCGATTGACTAAGGGTTTGATGGAGAGTGCCAAGATCTATAGCGACGAGCCGTGGCAGGTAGCCAAGCGGTTCGAGGAGATGGGGGCGAAGTGGCTCCATCTGGTGGATCTCAACGGGGCCTTCGCAGGAGAGCCCAGGAATTTGGAGCAGATTGCCAAGATCCGCCGCCACACCGACTTGAAGATCGAGCTTGGTGGGGGAATTCGGGATGAGGAGACCATCAAGCGCTACCTCGATATGGGGATCGATCGGCTCATTCTTGGCTCCATCGCCGCTAAGGATCCCGCCTTCGTCAAGGAGATGGCCGCCAAGTACCCCATCGCCGTCGGGATTGATGCCATCGATGGCTATGTAGCGGTGGAGGGATGGGCCCGGCGCTCCACTATCGAGGCGACCCGACTGGCCAAGGAGTTCGCCGAGAGTGGGGTGGAGGCGATCATCTGTACCGACGTCGGGCGGGATGGGACCCTTGAGGGGGTTAATATCCCCTTTACCCTCTCCATCGCCAGGGCCAGTGGGGTGGCGACGATTGCCAGTGGAGGGGTGCGAGGCATTGAGGATATCAAGGCCCTCTTAGAAACGGGGGAAATAGCCGGAGTCATCGTCGGAAAGGCCTTCTACGAGGGGACCATCGATCTAGCCCAAGCCTTCGCCTTGGTGGGGGGAGTGAATGGATAGCCACTATTACGAGTATACCATCGCCACGGACCGCTTCCAGGAGGAAATTAGCTCCTTCTTGATGGATCGCTTCTACAATGGAATCGAGGAGGGGGATGGGATTTTAATCTTGCGCAGCCAGGAACCGTTGGATAAGATCATGGAAGAGCTACGCCGCTACGTTGCCAGTTTGGAGGAGCTCTTCGGGGTTGATGTCGCTTTGACCATCTCCAAGGAGCGAAAGGCCAACATCGATTGGATCGAAGAGTACAAGCGCAGTGTTACCCCTGTGGAGGTAGGGAGTTTTTACATCCACCCGAGCTGGTACCCTCCCAAGGAGGGGAAGATCGATATCACCATCGATCCGGCCCTTGCCTTTGGCAGTGGCCACCACGAGACGACCCGGAGCTGCCTCCTGGCCCTCGATCGCTATCTTCGCCCGGGGGCCCACCTTCTGGATGTGGGGTGCGGGAGTGGGATCTTGGCTATCGCCGCTGCTAAGAAGGGTGGAATCGTGGATATTTGCGATACCGACGAACTGGCGATCCAGGAGAGCTTCAAGAACTTCAAAGCCAATGGGGTCTCCTGGAGGCGGGCTTGGGTTGGGAGTGCGGCCCAAGCGCAAGGAAAATATGATATAGTTACGGCCAACATCGTCGCCGATGTCCTGGTGATGATCGGCTCCGATCTGAAGAGAGTCTTAAAGCCTGGAGCCATTTTGATCCTTTCTGGCATAATTGAGAAATATCAAGGTAAGGTTGCCCGGACATTTTCCACCCTCCGTCTCAAAGAGTCCATCGAAGATGGGGAGTGGCGGACGATGATCTTCCAAAAGGATGGCGATGGAGAACAAGAGACCCCAAAGGGATAATCGGAACGACAACTTTTTCAACCGCAACCCCCTCCTCACCTTCGCGATCTTTAGCGTCATCATCATCTTGCTCTTCAAATCGATTCTGGAGCCCCAGGGCAACATGGGACAAGGGGCCCAGAGCCACATGGCTGGAGCTCCCATCCAAAAGACCAAGGAGGTGAGCTACTCCGAGCTCAAGCGGCTCATCGAGCAGGGGAAGGTCCAATATGTAGCCATCGGACAGCGTACTATCAAGGCGATCGCCAACGAAAATGGCTACAAGGTGATCTATGTCGCCAACCGGGTTCCGGGAGATACGAGTCTCGTTGAACTGCTGGAGCGCAAGAAGATCGATTACGGGGGCTTTAGCGAGAGCAACTGGGTCACTGAGATGATCTTTGGTTGGATCATCCCCATCTTCATCTTTTTTGCCATCTGGATGTTTCTAGCCTCCCGGATGCAAAAGAGTGTGGGCAGTGGGATCCTCGGGATGGGGAGTGCCAAGAAGCTCATCAACTCCGAGCGCCCCAAGGTGAAGTTCTCCGATGTGGCCGGAGTCGAGGAGGCCAAGGAGGAGGTCAAGGAGATCGTCGACTTCCTCAAACATCCAGAACGCTACATCCGCCTTGGGGCCAAAATTCCCAAGGGGGTCTTGCTGGTTGGACCTCCCGGAACGGGGAAGACCCTCCTGGCCAAAGCGGTGGCGGGGGAGGCCGACGTCCCCTTTTTCGCTGTGAGTGGGAGCAGCTTCATCGAGATGTTTGTCGGAGTCGGGGCTGCTCGGGTCCGGGACCTCTTCGAGCAGGCTAAGAAGGAGGCTCCCAGCATCATCTTCATCGACGAGATCGATGCCATCGGCAAGAGTCGGGCCGCTTCTGGACCCATCGGAGGCAACGACGAGCGGGAACAGACCCTCAACCAGCTCCTAGCCGAGATGGATGGTTTCGATAGCTCCCAATCCCCAGTGATCGTCCTAGCGGCCACCAACCGGCCAGAGATCCTCGATCCAGCCCTTTTGCGTCCGGGTCGCTTCGATCGGACGGTGGTGGTGGATAAGCCGGATTTCGAGGGGCGTTTGGCGATTCTCAAGGTCCATGTGAAAAACATCAAGCTGGCCGAGGATGTGGACTTGAAGGAGATCGCCCGGCTCACCGCAGGCCTTGCCGGGGCCGATTTGGCCAATATCGTCAACGAAGCGGCCTTGCTGGCTGGGCGCAAGAACAAGGAACAGGTGGAGCAAGAGGATCTCTTGGAGGCAGTAGAGCGGGCCATTGCTGGTTTGGAGAAGAAGAGTCGGCGTATCTCGCCCAAGGAGAAGCGTATCGTTGCTTATCACGAGAGTGGCCACGCCCTCATTGCCGAGACGACTCCCGGAGCCCGCAAGGTGACCAAGGTCTCTATCATTCCCCGGGGCCTCGCCGCTCTTGGCTATACCCTCAATGCTCCCGAAGAGAACAAGTACCTCATGACCAAGGGGGAGCTGGTGGCCGAGATCGATACCCTCTTGGGTGGACGGGCGGCTGAGGAGCTCTTCATCGGTGAGATCACAACGGGAGCGGCCAACGATCTGGAGCGGGCTACCGATATCGTCAAGGCGATGGTGAGCATGTATGGGATGAGTGAGGTGGCCGGTCTCATGGTTTTGGAGAAAAAGGGGAACATGTTCCTTGGTGGAGGGCTCCAGCAGGTCAAGGAGTATAGCGAGAAGCTAGCCGAGGAGATCGACGAGTTCATCAAGACCTTCCTGGACAATCGCTACCGCCATGTCAAAGAGCGCCTCAAAGAGTATGCGCCGGCCATCGAGAAGATGGTCAAAGTCCTCTTCGAAAAGGAGGTGATCGAGGGGAAAGAGGTGCGCCAGATCATCCGGGAATTTGAGGAGCGGGAGGGCAAAGAGAGCCTCCTCGTGGATGAGGGGGATGACATCGCCCAAGCCAAGGAGGCCCACCGTACTCAATCAGACAAAGACTCCTCCAGATCTGACGAAGTTCGTGGGGATTCCACGGATGGAGGGGAGAGGGCCTAGCCGTGGAGCGTCCCTCCTTTGACATCCGCTACCTCTTCCCCAACCTCTTCACCGCCCTGTCCATCTTTGTCGGGATGATGAGTGTCTTCGCCTCGATCCATGGGGAGCTGACCAAGGCTGCCTGGCTCATCTTCATCTCCCTCATCTTGGATGGGCTTGATGGGCGGGTCGCCCGCTGGACTGGGGGGTGTAGCAAGTTTGGGGTGGAGTTCGATTCCCTGGCCGATCTGGTGGCCTTCGGGGTGGCTCCAGCCCTCTTGCTCTATGAGAGCATCGGCTTCGAGTATGGGCGGTTCGGTTCGATGGTTTCGGCCCTCTTCGTCGTTCTGGGGGCCATTCGGCTGGCCCGATTCAACGTCATGGCCCCTGTAAGCGAGCCCAGCGTCTTCCTCGGGGTTCCCATCCCCACGGCGGCCATCTTTGTAACCACGTGGGTGCTCCTGGCTCGAAAGTATGGGATCGAGGGGTGGGTCGTCCTCGTTTTGACCTTTGGCGTCTCCCTCCTCATGGTCAGCAACATTCGCTATCCCTCCTTCAAAAAGTTCACCTTCCAGCGCCACAGTGCGGTGCGCTGGCTTACCCTCATGAGCGTTGTCCTCGCCCTCTTCTATCTCTACCCTGCAGAGGTCCTGGGGGCTCTTGCAACTTTTTACATCTTTTCTGGTATAATACGGGCAATGTACTTCCTCTCAAGAAGAAGGAAACGGAGTGAATAAGATCGCCATTGGCATCGTCAAGGCTCGGAAATTCCTGCCCAAGATCGAGATCAAGAACCTCCTCCTATCCCTCTAACCCTTTTCGCAGCGACAATCCTACCCAACCATTCCAGCTAAAGGATATTCCATGGCCGATATTGTGAAGATTTTCGACACGACTTTGCGAGACGGGGAGCAGAGCCCAGGGGCTTCGATGAACACCGAGGAGAAGATTCAAATAGCAAAACAGCTCGAAAAGCTCGGGGTTGATATTATCGAGGCCGGGTTTGCGGCGGCAAGTCCTGGGGATTTCGAGGCGATCAAGAAGATCAGCGAGGTTGTGACCAAGAGTACCGTCTGCTCCCTGGCCCGGGCTTTGGAAAAGGATATCGAAGCGGCCGGGAAGGCGGTGGCTCCAGCCCGCTTCAAACGGATCCATACCTTCATCGCCACGAGCCCGATCCACATGGAGTACAAGTTGCGTATGTCTCCAGAGGAGGTGGTGCGCCGGGCTGTTGAGGCGGTTCGCTATGCCCGGGAGTTTGTGGAGGATGTGGAGTTTAGTTGCGAAGATGCTGGACGGAGTGAGATGAGCTTTTTGAAGGAGATCATCGACGAGGTCATCAAAGCCGGAGCCTCGACCATCAACATCCCCGATACCGTCGGCTATCGCTTCCCCCACGAGATGGGGGAGATGATCAAGGAGCTCAAGGAGTTCGTCGGCGAGCGGGCGATCATTAGCGTTCATTGCCACAACGACTTGGGATTGGCGGTGGCCAACTCCCTCTACTCCATTCTCAACGGAGCGCGCCAGGTGGAGTGTACTATCAACGGCCTTGGAGAGCGGGCTGGCAATGCCGCCATGGAGGAGATTGTCATGGCCATCAAGACCCGCAAGGATATCTTTGGCCAAATTGACACCAACATCAACACCAAGGAGATCTACCCTACCAGCCGACTGGTCGCCGCCATCACGGGGATCGAACCCCAGCCGAACAAGGCTATCGTCGGGAAGAACGCCTTCGCCCACGAGAGCGGAATCCACCAGGACGGGGTCCTCAAACACAAGCTCACCTATGAGATCATGCGGGCCGAAGATATTGGGCTCGATCGCAACGCCATCGTCCTTGGCAAACATTCGGGACGACACGCCTTCAAAGAGCGGGTTCGAGAGCTCGGCTTCGACTTGAGCGATGAGGAGCTCAACAGGGCCTTCCAGCGGTTCAAGGTCTTGGCCGACAAGAAGAAGGAGGTAAGCGACGACGATATCCGCATGCTCATTACCAACGAACTCTCCAGCGCTCCGGAGATCTTCAAGTTGAAGAAACTCCAAATTAGCGGGTGCAGCGCAGGGGTTCCCAGTGCCGCGGTCACCATTGAACACAACGGAATCGAGATGACCGACGCTGGGATTGGGGATGGAACGATCGATGCCATCTTCAAGACCATCGACCGTATCAGCGGCCATCGGGGGCGGCTCATGGATTACCAGGTGAGTGCGGTCACCCAAGGCAAAGATGCCCTGGCCAAAGTGGTGGTCAAAGTCGTCTTCGAAGATGGAAAACCGGCGGTGGTGGGCCATGGGTTGAGTATCGACACGATGGTAGCCAGTGCCAAGGCCTATTTGGGGGCCCTCAACGCCTATCTCTCCATGGGAGAGATCCTGGAGCGAAGGGGCAAGGGCAATGGAGTGTGAGGGAGGTTCGACGAGAGTGGGGAGGAGTTGGATAGAGGATCACACTGTGGAGGAATGGTGGATGGGGGCAATTGTCGGGTGGTGTGGGATTTTCTACTTCGAGGGTGGGTCTGGACTATGGTGGAATGGAGAGCATAAAAAAGGGTTGCTTTCTCTCGATTTGGAAGGGGTTTTTGGGGATAGATGGTGGCAAAGAGGGTGTCTGGTAGCTGGGGACGGACTCGAACCGTCGACCTCCGGCTTATGAGACCAGCGCTCTCACCAGCTGAGCTACCCAGCCATTGTG
>PUXW01000004.1 GCA_009659925.1 Nitratiruptor sp.
AGTTGGCTAGAGCATCAGCCTTCCAAGCTGAGGGTCGCGGGTTCGAGTCCCGTCTCCCGCTCCAGAATACTGGGAGCTGAACTAAATGTAGCTACGCAGATCTACTTTAGTTTCGCTTCCACTTCGTGCCCAGATAGCTCAGTGGTAGAGCACTTCCTTGGTAAGGAAGAGGTCGGCGGTTCAATCCCGCTTCTGGGCTCCATTCATCAAAGCCACCACTTTCCAAGCATCTGATACCAATTCGATACGGCTAGTTTTTTGTTATAATTAGCCCGCAATCTCAAAATCTCTATGGAGGATTCTAATGGCAAAAGAGAAGTTCGTCAAGACCAAGCCCCACGTGAACATCGGGACCATCGGCCACGTCGACCATGGAAAAACGACCTTGACTGCAGCCATTACCGCGGTATTGGCTGAAAAGGGATTTGCAGAGAAGCGGGACTACGATCAAATCGATAACGCTCCAGAAGAGCGAGAGCGCGGAATTACCATTGCTACCTCCCATGTCGAGTATGAAACTGAAAAGCGCCACTATGCCCATGTCGACTGTCCTGGCCACGCTGACTACGTGAAGAACATGATCACCGGTGCGGCCCAGATGGATGGTGCGATCCTCGTCGTTTCCGCTGCCGATGGTCCAATGCCTCAAACCCGTGAACATATCCTCCTTGCTCGCCAGGTAGGTGTTCCCTACATCGTCGTCTTCCTCAACAAAGAGGATATGGTCGATGATCCCGAGCTCCTTGAGCTGGTTGAAATGGAGGTACGGGAGCTCCTCAACGAATATGACTTCCCTGGAGACGATGTTCCCGTAATTACAGGATCTGCCCTCAAAGCTTTGGAAGAGGTCAAAGAGGGGAAACTGGGCGAGTGGAGCCAGAAGATCCTCAAACTCATGGAAGCTGTCGACGAGTATATCCCAACACCTGAGCGAGATATCGACAAGCCCTTCTTGATGCCTATCGAAGATGTCTTCTCCATCTCTGGACGGGGAACGGTTGTCACGGGTCGAATCGAGCGTGGGGTTGTCAAGGTTGGTGACGAAGTTGAGATTGTCGGCTTGCGCCCAACCCAAAAGACCACCGTTACCGGTGTTGAGATGTTCCGCAAGGAGCTGGATCAAGGTGAAGCGGGTGACAACGTTGGGGTCCTCTTGCGCGGAACCAAGAAGGAGGAGGTCGAGCGCGGTCAGGTTCTGGCTCAGCCTGGAACCATCACTCCCCACACCAAGTTTGAAGCCGAAGTCTATATCTTGACCAAAGAGGAAGGGGGACGCCATACCCCATTCTTCAGCGGATACCGACCACAATTTTATGTCCGAACGACAGACGTCACCGGAACCATCACCCTGCCTGAAGGGGTTGAGATGGTTATGCCAGGGGACAACGTCAAAATCACAGCCGAACTGATTGCTCCTATCGCCCTCGAAGAGGGAACGCGGTTTGCGATCCGTGAGGGTGGCCGAACGGTTGGTGCTGGAGTGGTTAGCAAGATCATCGAGTAATTCGAGGGGGGTGATCTCCCCCTTTTGCAAAGGGTTCTCATGCGAGAAATTATCCATTTGGCCTGTGAAAAGTGTGGTCGTCGAAACTATCACACGACGAAGAACAAGAAGACCCATCCAGAAAAGTTCGAGATTCGCAAATATTGTAAATTCTGTAAAGCCCACACTCTCCATAAAGAGGCGAAACTTTAAAAGGGGGAGTCTCCCCTTTTCGATAGGGCAGTAGCTCAGTTGGTAGAGCAGCGGTCTCCAAAACCGCAGGTCGGGGGTTCGAGTCCCTCCTGCCCTGCCATAGGAAGGACTTTTATGGAGCAAATCATCAACTATATTCGCGAAGCTCGGCTCGAGCTGCAAAAAGTCATCTTCCCAACGAAAGAGCAAGTTAAAAACGCCTATATAGCCGTTTTTCTCGTCGTTACCGTCGTCGCACTCTTTTTAGCTCTCGTCGATGGGACCATGTCCTTTATCCTATCCCACATCATCGATTAACTCAAGGATTTTTATGGCCCACAAATGGTATGCGATTCAAGTCTACTCCGGCAGCGAGCAAAGTGTAAAGCGGGCGATTGAGAGCCTTGCCAAAGAGGAGGGATTGGAGGATCGCATCAAAGAGGTGGTGGTTCCCACCGAAGATGTCATCGAGGTCAAGGATGGCAAGAAGAAGATTACCGAACGGGCCATCTACCCTGGGTATGTCTTTGCCAACATCGACCTGGATACCGAACTCTGGCAGAAGATCCAGAGTCTCCCTCGGGTCGGTCGCTTCATCGGTGAATCGAAGAAACCAACCCCGATTGGGGAAGAGGATGTGAAGAAGATCCTCGAGAAGGCGCGTAAGAAGGGGGCTCCCAAGCCCAAGATCTCCTACGAACCTGGAGAGATGGTGCGCATTACCGAGGGGCCCTTTGCCAACTTCACCGGAGTCGTCGAAGAGTACGATATGGAGCATGGAAAGCTCAAGCTCAATGTCTCTATCTTCGGTCGCTCTACCCCAGTCGAGATTCTCTATACCCAGGTGGAAAAGATCATTTAAGTGAGAAAGGATAACAATGGCCAAGAAGATCGTAGATCAGTTTAAACTCCAGATCCCAGCTGGCAAGGCCAACCCATCCCCTCCCGTCGGTCCAGCCCTGGGACAGCGGGGGGTCAACATTATGGAGTTTTGTAAGGCCTTCAACGAACGAACCAAAGATATGATGGGCTTTACCATCCCCGTCGTCATCACTGTCTACAGCGATCGAAGTTTTACCTTCGTCACGAAGCAGCCCCCAGCTACCGATTTGATCAAGCGGGCCGCCGGTATTCAAAAGGGGAGTGACAACCCACTCAAGAACAAGGTCGGCAAGATTACCCAGGCCCAGTTGGAAGAGATTGCCAAGACGAAGATGCCCGATTTGAATACCGACGATTTGGAGGCAGCTAAGCGGACGATCGCTGGAAGCTGTCGCTCGATGGGAGTGGAAATCGTCGATTGATCCCGACCACAGGATCGCAAAGAAGGTGGTAGCAAAAAATTGTTGCGGAGAGTCCAATGGCAAAGAAACATTCCAAAAGATATCGTGCGCTCTTGGAAAAGATAGAGCAGGGAAAAATTTATAGCGTCGAAGAGGCGGTTGAAAAGATCAAGGAGCTCAAATCGGCTAAGTTTGACGAGACCGTTGAGCTAGCCTTGCGCCTTGGGGTCGATCCCAGACATGCCGATCAGATGGTGCGCGGCTCCGTAGTCTTGCCCCATGGGACGGGAAAGAGTGTCCGGGTCGCGGTCTTCGCCAAGGGAACCAAAGCCGATGAGGCCAAGGAGTGTGGAGCCGATATCGTCGGGGCTGAAGATCTCATCGAAGAGATCCAAAATGGGAAGATCGATTTTGACATTGCCATTGCAACCCCGGATATGATGGGACTGGTTGGGAAAATTGGTCGGATTCTAGGCCCCAAAGGGCTTATGCCCAACCCTAAGACCGGAACGGTTACGATGGATGTGTGCAAGGCGGTCAAGAACGCCAAGGCCGGTCAGGTCAACTTCCGGGTCGACAAGAAGGGGAATATCCATGCTGGGATTGGGAAGGTGAGCTTTTCTCCCCAGCAGTTGCGGGAGAATCTCGAGGCCTTCGTCGCCCAGATCAACAAGATGAAACCAGCCGCAGCCAAGGGGCGCTACATCCGGCATGGGGCCCTCTCCCTGACTATGAGTCCGGCCCTAGAGCTCGATACCCAAGAGCTCATGGATATGAAGGGCTAGGGAATCTTAGACTGAAGATGGTGGGCATTCAAATAAGACCTGCCTGAAGTCTTCTGTCGGAAAGGAGGTAAAAGAAGTTGACACGCGCGCAAAAGGAAGAGGTGGTTTCATACCTCACCGACGAGTTCAAGAACGCAGCCGCTATTATCGACTGCGACTATAAGGGTATGAGCGTACCTCAGCTCGAAGCACTGCGAAAGGCCGCGCGCGAGAAGGGACTCAAGGTAAGGGTCGTCAAAAACACTCTTGCCATGATCGCCTTGCGCAATGTCGGCATCGAGGATTTCGTCCTCAAAGATACTAACGTGCTCGTCTGGGGTGACGACCTTGTCACTTTGGCCAAAACTGTAACCGAGTTTGCCAAAGAGAACAAGGATACCTTCAAGATCAAACAGGGCTACTTCGAGGGAGAGGTTGCCGACGAGCAGAAGATCGAGGCCTACTCCAAACTCCCGAGCAAAGAGGAGCTTTTGGGTATGCTGCTTTCGGTTTGGACTGCGCCATTGCGCAACCTGCTCTATGTCTGGAATGCCCCCAAGCAGAACTTCGTTACTGTGCTTGAGAATATTCGCCAACAAAAAGAAAACGCATAAAAGGAGTGATCGATGGCTTGTACACGAGAAGATGTGATTGAGTACATCTCTAACCTGAGCGTCCTTGAACTGAGTGAGCTGGTTAAGGAGTTCGAGGAGAAGTTTGGTGTGAGCGCTCAGCCTACTGTTGTTGCTGGAGCTGTAGCAGCCGGTGGTGGTGAAGCTGGTGGTGCCGCCGAGGAGAAGACCGAATTTGACGTGGTCCTCACCGATGCTGGTCCCAAGAAGATCAATACGATTAAAGTCATTCGCCAAGTGACCGGTCTGGGACTCAAAGAGGCCAAAGAGGCTGCCGAGAAGACCCCAACCGTCATCAAAGAGGGTGTGAGCAAAGAGGAGGCCGAAGAGCTCAAGAAGCAGTTTGAAGAGGCCGGAGCAAAAGTAGAAATTAAGTAAAACTTAAACTTCTCAAATAAGAAGAGGATCCCCTCCTCTTCTTAAACGACTTCATGCTATCATTCACCCCCTTCTACATACCGACAAAACTACATAAATGAGGTTCGCCTATGCTCAACAGTCTCAAATCTGGTAGTCGACTCCGGGTTGATTTTTCCAAAATTCCCCAAGATCTTGAGGTTCCCAACCTCTTGCAGCTTCAAAAGAGCAGCTATGAGCAGTTCCTCATGGCCGATGCCAAGGATCGGAGTCAAAGTGGGATCGAGCAGGTCTTCAGATCAATTTTCCCTATCCACGATACCCACAACCGGATCACTCTCGAATATCTAGGCAGTGAGATTATCAAGCCCAAGTATACCGTTCGGGAGTGTATGGAGCGTGGGATTACCTATAGCGTCTCCCTCAAGATGAATATCCGCCTCATCCTCTGGGAGCGCGACGAGAAGACGGGAGAGAAAATTGGTGTGAAGGATGTCAAAGAGCAATCCATCTATGTCCGCGACATCCCCTACATGACCGATCGGACCTCGTTTATCATCAATGGAGTCGAACGGGTCGTAGTGAACCAGCTTCACCGCTCCCCTGGAGTCATCTTCAAGGAGGAAGAGTCCAGTACTGCTGGCGGGAAGATGATCCACACGGCCCAGATCATTCCAGATCGGGGGGCTTGGCTCTACTTTGAGTACGATGCCAAGGATATCCTCTATGTTCGAATTAACAAGCGGCGCAAAATCCCCTCCACCATCCTCTTTCGCGCCCTTGGATATTCCAAACAGGATATCCTGAAGCTATTCTACCCCATTACCAAGATCATCGTCAAGGACAACAAGTTCCTCATCGAATTTCGTCCCGAGGATTTCATCGGTCGCATGGAGTTCGACGTCCGGGACGAGCGAGGGAATCTCATTGTGGAGGCCGGGAAGCGGTTGACCAAACGCAAGGCCGACAAATTGGTGGAAGAGGGGGTGCGCTATATCGAGTTTCCAATCGAGGTTTTGATGGATCGATTCATCGCCTCTCCCATCATCGACCAGGAGAGCGGGGAGGTACTCTTCGATACCCTGACTCCATTGGACGAGAACAAGCTCAAGAAGATTTTAGAGAGCGGGATCAAGGAGTTTGAAATCGTCAACGACTTGGCCCAAGGGCGAGACCGCTCCATTATCAACTCCTTCCTGGCCGACCAGGAGAGCTTGAAGCTCTTGCGCCAATCGGAAAAGATCGAAGATGAGAACGATCTGGCGGCTATTCGCATCTACAAGGTTATGCGTCCGGGAGAGCCGGTAACCAAGGAGACGGCCCGGGCCTTCGTGAACCAACTCTTTTTCGATCCGGAGCGCTACGATATTACCCGGGTCGGACGGATGAAGATGAACCACAAGCTAGGCCTTTCGGTTCCCGAATATGTGACGGTGCTCACCAACGAAGATATCATCAAGACGGTCCAGTACCTCATCAAGGTCAAAAATGGGGAAGGGCGCATCGACGATCGGGACCATCTGGGGAATCGCCGGATCCGAGCCATCGGAGAGCTGTTGGCCAACGAACTCCATAGCGGTCTCGTGAAGATGCAAAAGAGCATCCGGGACAAGATGACCACCATCAGTGGCAACCTGGACGAGCTCATGCCCCACGATCTCATTAACTCCAAGACCATCACCAACACGATCCTGGAGTTCTTCTCCACCGGCCAGCTCTCCCAGTTCATGGATCAGACCAACCCCTTGAGCGAGATCACCCACAAGCGGCGCCTCTCGGCCCTGGGGGAGGGGGGATTGGTCAAGGAGCGGGCCGGTTTTGAGGTGCGGGATGTCCATCCTACCCACTACGGGCGGATCTGTCCTGTCGAAACCCCTGAAGGTCAAAACATCGGGCTCATCAATACCCTCTCCACCTATGCCAAGGTCAACGAGCTCGGTTTCATCGAGGCGGCCTACAAAAAGGTGGTGGATGGTAAGATCACCGACGAGATCGTCTACCTCACCGCCGCCCAGGAAGAGGGCAAGATCATCGCTCCAGCTAATACCGAGATCATCGATGGCAACGAGATCAAGGGGGATTTCGTCGAGGCGAGAAAGGATGGGGAGATCATCCTGGTGGAAAAGAGCAAGATCGACTACATCGATTTGACCCCCCGAATGGTGGTCGGGGTGGCGGCAAGCCTCATCCCCTTCCTCGAACACGACGATGCCAACCGGGCCTTGATGGGATCCAACATGCAGCGCCAGGCGGTCCCTCTCCTCAAAGCGGAAGCTCCCATGGTTGGAACGGGAATGGAGAAGGTAGTGGCCCGGGACGCCTGGGAGTCGATTCGGGCCAAGCGCAGCGGTGTGGTGGAGAAGATCGATAGCGAAAACATCTACATCCTCGGCGAGGACGAGAATGGAGCCTACATCGACCACTATCGGCTCCAGAAGAACTTGCGCACCAACCAGAACACCTCCTTTAGCCAAAAGCCCATCGTCAAGAAGGGGGACTATGTTGAAGCGGGCCAGGTCATCACCGATGGTCCCAACATGGATCAGGCGGAACTGGCCCTTGGCAAGAATATGTTGGTAGCTTTCATGCCCTGGAACGGGTACAACTTCGAGGATGCCATCGTGGTGAGCGAGCGGATCTTGCGGGACGACGAGTTCACCTCGGTCCACATCTACGAGAAGGAGATCGAGGCCAGAGAGCTCAAACACGGAGTCGAGGAGATCACGAGGGATATCCCCAACGTCAAAGAGGAGGAGATCGCTCACCTGGATGAGAGCGGAATCGTGAAGATTGGAACCTATGTCAAGCCGGGGATGATCCTGGTGGGCAAGGTCTCACCCAAGGGGGATGTACGCCCAAGTCCTGAAGAGCGGTTGCTTCGGGCGATCTTTGGGGAAAAGGCCGGCCATGTGGTCAACAAGTCCCTTTATTGCCCCAACTCTATGGAGGGGGTGGTCATCGATGTGAAGATCTTCACCAAGCGGGGTTATGACAAGGATCCCCGATCGATTAGGGCCTACGAGGAGGAGAAGGAGCGGCTCTCCAAAGAGCACCATGACAAGCTCCTCATGATCGACAGGGAGGAGATGCTCAAGATCGTCTCCCTTCTAGCCAAGTCCCCCTTGGAAAGGGATGCCAAAGTCAAGAACAAGGAGTTCAAAGCAGGGGAGTATATCAGCAAAGAGGAGCTCTCCTCCATCAACCGCTTCGCCCTCAACGCCCTGGTCAAATCCTATCCCAAAGAGGTTCAAGAGCGCTACAACAAGATCAAGACCCACTTCCAAAATGAGAAGCGTAAGCTCACCGAGGAGCACGAGGAGAAGTTGGAAATTCTCGACCGGGAGGATATCCTCCAGAGTGGGGTGGTGAAGCTGGTCAAGGTCTTCATCGCCACCAAGCGCAAACTCAAGGTCGGGGACAAGATGGCGGGACGCCACGGGAACAAGGGGATCGTCTCCACCATCGTTCCCGAAATCGACATGCCCTACACCAAGGATGGGCGCATCGTCGATATCGTCCTCAATCCCCTGGGAGTGCCGAGCCGGATGAACATTGGACAGATCCTAGAGGTCCACTTGGGGCTCGTGGGTAAGAAGCTAGGCGAACAGATCCAGGAGATCTTTGAGAGCAAGCGGGCCGAGTGGATCAAAGAGCTCCGGGAGAAGATGATCGAAATCGCCAGTGTCGCCAAATTGATGAAGGCCAGGGAGTTCATCGAGGCTCTTAGCGATGAAGAGCTCATCAAGTATGCCCGAGACTGGGCTAAGGGAGTCAAATTCGCCTCCCCAGTCTTTGAAGGGGTGAATGAGGAGGAGTTTAAAAGGCTCTACGAGTTGGCCAAGATGGATTTAGACGGGAAGACCGAGCTTTATGATGGGCGTACTGGAGAGAAGTTCAAGGAGCGGGTCAATGTGGGGTACATGTATATGCTCAAGCTCCACCACCTAGTGGATGAGAAGGTTCACGCTCGAAGTACGGGACCATACAGCCTCGTGACCCAACAACCTGTAGGCGGAAAGGCCCTCTTTGGTGGTCAGCGCTTCGGTGAGATGGAGGTCTGGGCCCTCGAAGCCCACGGTGCGGCCCACACCCTCAAGGAGATGCTCACTATCAAATCCGACGATGTCGAGGGGCGGGTCAAGGCCTTTAAAGCGATCACGAAGGGAGAGCCGATCCCAGAACCTGGAATTCCAGAAACCCTCTTCGTGCTCACCAAAGAGCTCCAATCCCTTGGCATCGACGTCGAAATCTTGGATGAGGAAAGAGACGATGAAGAGACTAGTACCAATTGAGCTTGGTGAAGAGCAGCGTCCCAAAGATATCAAGGCGATCCAGTTCAAACTGGCAAGTCCAGAGAAGATCCTCTCCTGGTCCCATGGAGAGGTGAAAAAGCCCGAGACCATCAACTACCGTACCCTCAAACCTGAGCGGGATGGACTCTTTTGCGCTAAGATTTTCGGTCCCATCAAAGATTACGAGTGTTTGTGCGGTAAATACAAGAAGATGCGCTACAAAGGGGTGGTCTGCGAGAAGTGCGGGGTCGAGGTGACCACCTCCAAGGTGCGCCGTAGCCGGATGGGCCACATCGAACTGGTCACACCTGTCGCCCACATCTGGTATGTCAACTCTTTGCCCAGCCGTATCGGGACGCTTCTCGGGGTGAAGATGAAGGATCTGGAGCGGGTCCTCTACTACGAGGCCTATATCGTCAAAGATCCTGGCGAAGCCTATTACGATTTTGAGAAGAAAAATCCAGTCAAAAAGTACGATGTTCTCAACGAGGAGCAGTACCAGGAGCTCATGAAGCACTTTGGCGATACGGGTTTTGATGCCCGGATGGGGGGCGAGGTGGTCAAGGAGCTTCTGGAAGAGTTCGACCTCGTCGGTACCTTCGAGCAGCTCAAGGAGGAGATGCGCCAGACCAACGCCGAAGCCAAGCGCAAGACCATCGTCAAACGGCTCAAGGTGATCGAGAGCTTTCTTACCAGCGGCAACCGCCCCGAGTGGATGATGCTCACCATCCTCCCAGTCCTTCCCCCCGATTTGCGCCCTCTCGTGGCATTGGATGGAGGGAAGTTTGCCGTCAGTGATGTGAACGACCTCTATCGCCGGGTGATCAACCGCAACCAGCGGCTCAAGCGGCTTTTGGATCTGGACGCGCCAGAGATCATCGTGCGTAACGAGAAACGGATGCTCCAAGAGGCGGTGGATGCCCTCATCGACAATGGGCGCCGGGGCAACGCAGTCAAGGGGGCCAACAAGCGGCCACTCAAATCTTTAAGCGAGATCATCAAGGGAAAACAGGGGCGTTTCCGCCAGAACCTGCTGGGGAAGCGGGTGGACTTTTCTGGGCGATCGGTCATCGTCGTGGGACCCAATCTACGCATGGACCAGTGCGGGCTTCCCAAACTGATGGCCATCGAGCTCTTCAAACCCCATCTTCTGGCTAAACTCGAAGAAAAGGGGTACGCCACCACCCTCAAGCACGCCCAGAAGATCATTGCCGAGCGGCGCAACGAGGTCTGGGAGTGTCTGCAAGAGATCGTCGATGAGTATCCGGTCCTGCTCAACCGGGCTCCAACGCTGCATAAACTCTCGATCCAGGCCTTCCATCCGGTGTTGATTGATGGCAAGGCAATCCAGCTTCACCCCCTGGTCTGTGCCGCCTTCAACGCCGACTTCGACGGAGACCAGATGGCGGTCCATGTCCCTTTGACCGAGGAGGCCATTGCTGAGTGCAAGATCTTGATGCTCAGCTCCATGAACATCCTCCTGCCAGCATCGGGGCGGGCTATTGCCGTTCCCACCCAGGATATGGTCCTCGGGCTCTACTACCTCTCCAAAGAGCGGGAGGATGCCAAGGGAACCAACAAGCTCTTTGCCAACATCGACGAGATCATGATCGCCCTGGAGGCTGGCCATCTCGATATCAACGCCAAAGTGCGCACCAAGGTGGATGGCCAGATCATCTACACCACAGCGGGACGCCTCATCATCAAGTCGATTCTGCCCGACTTCGTCCCAGTGAACTTGTGGAACAAGGTCTTGAAGAAGCGGGATATCGCAGCCTTGGTAGACTTCGTCTACAAGCGGGGTGGTCCCAAGATCACAGCTGAGTTTCTCGACAAACTCAAGGAGCTGGGCTTCCAATACTCTACCAAGGCAGGTATTAGTATCAGCGAATACGACATTAAGGTCCCCGAATCCAAGAAACGGCTCATCGAAGAGGCCAAGAAGAAGGTCAAAGAGATCCAGCAGCAGTTCCAGGCTGGACTCCTCACCGAGCAGGAGCGCTACAACAAGATTATCGACATTTGGACCGACACCTCCAACGAGGTGGCCAAGGAGATGATGAAGCTCATGAAGAGCGATAAAGAGGGGTTCAACTCCATCTATATGATGGCCGACTCAGGGGCCCGGGGAAGTTCGGCTCAGATCCGACAGCTGGCCGGTATGCGGGGACTCATGGCCAAACCGGACGGGACCATTATCGAGACCCCCATCATCTCCAACTTTAAAGAGGGACTCAACGTCTTGGAGTACTTCATCTCCACCCACGGAGCGAGAAAGGGTCTGGCCGATACCGCCCTCAAGACAGCCAACGCCGGGTATTTGACCCGAAAGCTGGTGGATGTGGCCCAGAATGTCAAGGTGACTATCGAAGATTGCGGCACCCACGAAGGGGTCGAGATCACGGAAATTAGTGTCGGGAACGAGGTGATCGAGCCCCTGGAGGATCGTATCTATGGGCGTGTCTTGGCCCAAGATGTCATCGATCCCATCACCAACGAGATCCTCTTCAGCGAGGGAACCTTGCTGGATGAGGAGAAGACCCATCGCATCGTGGAGGCGGGGATCAAGTCGGTGGTCATCCGTACCCCCATCACCTGTAAGGCCGAAAAGGGGGTGTGCGCCAAGTGTTATGGGCTCAACATGGCCGAAGGGAAATTGGTCAAACCAGGGGAGGCCGTGGGTATCATCGCGGCCCAGTCTATCGGGGAGCCTGGAACCCAGTTGACCCTGCGTACCTTCCATGTGGGGGGAACGGCGAGCCGAACCACCGAGGAGCGCAACGTCATCGCCAACAAAGAGGGCTTCATCCGCTACTACAACCTCAAGACCTACGAGACCGAGGATGGAAAGCTGATTGTGGCCAACAGACGCAACGCTGCGGTCTTGCTGGTTGAGCCCAAAGTCAAGGCCCTCTTCGATGGAAAGCTCGATATTAAACAGATCCACGATGAGGTGATCCTTACCCTCGAAGGGGAGGAAGAGGGGCAGAAGGTCCGCTACGCCTTTAAGCGGAGCGATTTTGCCAAGCCCAACGAGCTTGCGGGAATTGGGGGCAAGATTGAGGGCAAACTCTACCTCCCCTACCAGAGTGGCCAAAGGGTGCAAGAGGGTGAGAGCATCGTCGAGATCATTCAGGAGGGGTGGAATATCCCCAACCGCATTCCCTACGCCGCCGAGTTGAAGGTGCGGGATGGAGCCCCTGTGACCCAGAAGATCTATGCCGGAGCCAAGGGCGAGGTGAAGTTCTATATCCTTCGGGGAGACCATCTGGAACGCTATCCCGATGTGCATAAGGGGAAAAAGATCGACGAAAAGGGACTTTTTGCCGTCGTCGCTGACAAAGAGGGGCGGGAGGCTTCCCGCCACTACATCGCCCGGGGCTCCATCATCGAGGTGGATGATAGCCAGGAGGTAGGCAAGGAGACCCTCATCGCGGCTCCGGCCAAGGCGGATAAGACGGTCATTGCCGAATGGGATCCCTACTCCAATCCGATCATCGCTGAGCACGAGGGAGTGGTAGCCTTTGAGGATGTGTTGCCCGGTGTAACCGCCGTCGAGCTGGTGGATGAGTTCACGGGAGAGAGTCGTTTGACGATCAACGAGTACATCCCAAGCGAGTATAAGCCGGCCATCGTCCTTGCTCCAAAGGATGGGGGTGAGCCGATTCGCTATGTCCTCGAACCCAAGACTGCCATCTATGTTCAAAGCGGTCAGGAGGTGAAGTTGGCCCAACTTCTGGCCAAGACCCCCAAGGCCGCAGCCAAATCCAAGGATATCACCGGCGGTTTGCCCCGGGTCAGCGAACTCTTCGAGGCCCGCAGACCGAGGGATCCAGCGGTGGTGGCCGAGATCGATGGGGTGGTGAGCTTTGGGAAGCCAAGCCGTGGAAAGCAGCGAATCATCATCACCAGCGATACCGGCCAGACCGTAGAGTATCTGATCGACAAGAACCGCCAGATCCTGGTGCACAACGGGGAGTTTGTCCATGCCGGGGAGCGGCTGACCGATGGAACCATCAGTAGCCATGATGTCCTGCGCACCCTCGGGGAGAAGCACCTGATGCACTACATGGTCAGTGAGATCCAGCAGGTCTACCGCCGTCAGGGGGTCAACATTGCCGACAAACACATTGAGATCATCGTCTCCCAGATGCTACGCCAAGTTAAGATCATCGAGAGCGGGGATACCAAGTTCATCCCCGGGGACCTGGTGAGCAAGAAGGAGTTTCGTCGGGAGAATGAGCGGGTCATCAAGCTGGGAGGTCAACCGGCCATCGCCGAACCGGTGCTGGTTGGAATTACACGGGCGGCTGTAAGTTCCGACTCGGTCATTAGTGCCGCCTCCTTCCAGGATACCACCAAGGTCCTCACGGAGGCGTGTATCTCGGCCAAGATCGACTACCTGGAGGATCTTAAAGAGAATGTCATCATCGGGCGGCTTATCCCCGTGGGAACGGGAATGTACAAAGAGCGCAAGGTCGAGCTCCATCCCCAGGAGGAGTAGCTTTGACAAGCTGAGTTTAAGCTCTCTTTCAATATAATTAGCCACTAATTTTGGCAGAAAGGAAGGAAGCCGTGCCTACTATCAACCAGTTGGTCCGCAAAGAGCGCAAGAAGGTGATCAAGAAGTCCAAATCGCCAGCGCTGGTTAAATGCCCCCAGCGACGGGGGGTTTGTACCAGGGTCTACACCACGACCCCCAAAAAGCCCAACTCCGCCTTGCGCAAGGTTGCCAAGGTCCGACTCACCAGTGGGTATGAGGTGATCAGCTACATTCCGGGAGAGGGCCACAACCTGCAAGAGCACTCCATCGTCCTGGTGCGTGGGGGCCGGGTTAAGGACTTGCCAGGGGTGAAGTACCACATTATCCGGGGTGCCCTCGATACTGCTGGAGTGGCTAACCGGAAGAAGTCCCGTTCCAAGTATGGAACCAAGCGACCCAAGTCCTAAGGGCGAGTTGAGATCTCACCCATAGCCACAGGCAGGGTTTGAGTGCCTGAGTAAATTTTTCATTGAAGGGAGCTAGACGTGAGGAGAAGAAGAGCGCCTGTTCGGGAGGTTATGCCCGATCCGATCTACAATAGCAAAGTGGTCACCAAGTTCATCAACAAGTTGATGTGGGATGGAAAGAAGAGCGTTGCCCAAAAGATCTTCTACAACGCCTTGAAGCTCATCGAAGAGAAAAATAAGGAGCTCAAGGGGATTGAGGTCTTCAACGAGGCCATCGAAAATGTCAAACCCATCCTTGAAGTAAAGAGCCGACGGGTTGGGGGAGCGACCTATCAAGTTCCCGTCGAGGTACGCCCCATCCGTCAACAATCCCTTGCAATTCGCTGGATTGTAGAAGCGGCACGGAATAGGAATGAGCGGACCATGGCCGAGCGGCTGGCCAATGAGCTCCTCGATGCGGCCAACAAGCGGGGAGCGGCTTTCAAGAAGAAAGAGGATGTCTACAAGATGGCCGAGGCCAACAAAGCCTTCGCCCACTATCGATGGTAAGATCTCCACGGCAAGGATAGCAAATGGCGAGAAAGACACCAATAGAGAAGGTACGCAATATCGGGATCGCCGCCCATATCGACGCTGGAAAGACGACGACGACGGAGCGGATCCTCTACTATACGGGAATCAGCCACAAGATTGGGGAGGTCCACGAAGGGGCGGCTACGATGGACTGGATGGAGCAGGAGAAGGAGCGGGGAATCACCATTACCTCCGCGGCGACGACCTGCTTCTGGAAGGGGCACCAGATCAACATCATCGACACTCCGGGCCACGTGGATTTTACCATTGAGGTGGAGCGATCCATGCGGGTCCTCGATGGGGCCATCGCGGTCTTTTGTGCCGTCGGGGGAGTTCAGCCCCAATCCGAGACGGTTTGGCGCCAGGCCAACAAATACCATGTGCCCCGGATCATCTTCGTCAACAAGATGGACCGGACCGGAGCCGATTTCTTCGGTGTGGCGAAACAGATCCGGGAGCGCTTGCGGGCCAATCCGGTCCCCATCCAGATCCCCATTGGCTCCGAGCAGGACTTTCGTGGGGTTGTGGATTTGATTGAGATGAAGGGGATCGTCTGGGATGATGAGACCCTTGGGGCCAAGTATGAGGTCATCGAGATCCCTGAGGAGCTCCGGGAATTGGCTGAAGAGTATCGGGAGAAGATGCTCGAAGCCGTAGCTGAAACTGATGAGGAGCTCTTGGAGAAGTATCTCGCCGGGGAGGAACTGAGTGTCGAGGAGATCAAGCGGGGCTTGAAGAAGGGAACCCTCGATATGTCCTTGACGCCAATGCTGTGTGGCTCCGCCTTCAAGAACAAAGGGGTCCAAACCCTCCTCGATGCGGTGGTCGACTATCTTCCTGCTCCCACAGAGGTGGATTGGATTAAGGGAATCGATCCTAAAACGGGAGAAGAGGTGAGTGTCGAGTCCACCGACGATGGTCCCTTTGCCGCCCTCGCCTTCAAGATCATGACCGATCCCTTCGTCGGACAACTCTCCTTCATTCGGGTCTATCGGGGCCAAATTAGTAGTGGAAGCTATGTTCTCAACTCCACCAAGGGGAAAAAGGAGCGAGTTGGCCGACTCCTCAAGATGCACGCCAACAAGCGGGAGGAGATCAAGGAGCTCCCAGCCGGTGAGATTGGAGCGGTTGTGGGGCTCAAGTACACTCTCACCGGGGATACCCTATGTGACGAGAACCATCCGGTCATCCTGGAGCGCATGGAGTTCCCTGAGCCGGTCATTTCGGTAGCGGTCGAGCCCAAAACCAAGGCCGATCAAGAGAAGATGGCAACCGCCCTGGCCAAATTGGCCGAGGAGGATCCAAGTTTCCGGGTCCACACCGATGAGGAGACGGGTCAGACCATTATCTCTGGAATGGGTGAGCTCCATTTGGAGATCATCGTTGACCGGATGAAGCGGGAGTTTAAAGTTGATGCCGAAGTGGGGCAACCTCAAGTCGCCTACCGGGAGACCATCAAGACCCCCGTCGATCAAGAGTACAAATATGCCAAGCAGACCGGTGGTCGCGGGCAGTATGGCCATGTCTTCATCAAGCTTGAGCCCCAAGAGCGCGGGAAGGGGTATGAGTTCGTCAACCAGATTACTGGGGGCGTCATTCCAAAAGAGTATATTCCCGCCGTGGACAAAGGGATCCAAGAGGCCATGCAAAACGGGGTCTTGGCTGGCTACCCGGTGGTCGATGTAAAGGCCACCTTGTATGACGGAAGCTACCACGAGGTCGACTCGAGCGAGATGGCCTTCAAAATCGCAGGATCGATGGCTTTCAAAGAGGCGGCCAAGAAGGCCAACCCGGTCCTCCTGGAGCCTATTATGAAAGTAGAGGTGGAAGTGCCCGAGGAGTACATGGGGAATGTGATCGGGGATATCAATAGCCGCCGCGGTCAAGTGGCCAGCATGGAGGATCGAGCCGGCAACAAGATCATCCACGCCAAGGTTCCGCTGGCCGAGATGTTCGGGTATTCGACGACCCTGCGCTCCCTGACCCAGGGACGGGGAACCTATTCGATGGAGTTCGACCACTACGCCGAAGTGCCTAAAAACGTGGCTGACGAGATCATCAAAAAGCGCAATGGTTAAGGTCGTCCATACAGGAATTAGCGATCCCAACCAAATCCGCCAAATCCTCCATCGGGAGGGCTTTGGCAATATTTTCCTCTGGAGCGATCGGGGCGGAACAAGCTATCCGCCCCACCGCCATCCTCACCATGAAGTGCGCTGGATCGTCGAGGGGGAGCTGATCATCGAACAAGATGGACGACGTTACCACCTTCGCCCTGGGGATCGTTTAGAAAGCAGCCCGAACCTTCTTCATAGCGCCTATGCTCCCTGTGACGTGACCTATATCTGCGGCTCCAAGTAGATATGGTACAATTACCCTAGGTCCCGGTAGCTCAGCAGGATAGAGCGTCGGATTCCTAATCCGAAGGTCGTGGGTTCAAGTCCCGCCCGGGACACCAAAGTGTGTCTCCAATCTATTCAATTTCCTCTCCAATTCTCCCCCGCCCAGGAGCTATAATCTGCAATTAAGAATTTTGCAAGTAAAATAGGGCAACTTCTGGAAAGGGTGATGCGATGATTGGCGTTTACATCAAGTATTTGACTATCTATTTGCTCATCGTCTGGTTCTCTTTTCTCATCCAAGTTTATATCATTTTCGATCCGATGCCCATTCGCCCCATCTACTATGTGGTCCCATCGGTTCTTGCTGCTCTTTTGGCCTTCATTCCCACCATTCTCGAAGTGCGATTGAGACGTCTCAAGGAGGAGCACGATCGGGAGATCCAGCGCCGGAGCGTGGTGGTCAAGCCCAAACTGCGGGTGAGCGAAGGGAAACGGGACAAGTTGACTGGAGCGATCAATAAGGATGCCTTCAATGAGATCATCGGCGTGAAGATCATGGAGGCCAAACATATGGACCAGCCCCTTTCCATGATCATCTTCGATATCGACTTCTTCAAAAAGATCAACGATACCTATGGCCACATGGTGGGGGATAAGATCCTCAAGGAGGTGGCCGAGGTTGTGCGCAGCAATATCCGAAAGTCGGAATACTTTGTACGCTGGGGAGGGGAGGAGTTCATCATCCTCTTGCCAGGCACGAGCCTTAAGGGGGCTCAGATGGTGGCCGAGAAGCTGCGCCGGGTCATTGAGACCCACCAGTTTCCCGAGGTGAATAGGGTAACCTGTAGTTTTGGCGTTACCCAGCTCCTTCAGGAGGATACCATTGCAACCTTCCTGGAACGGGCTGACGAAGCCCTTTACGAGGCCAAACGGGAGGGGCGCAACCGGGTAAAGGTGCGGCTATAAGACTCATCGTCTATGGAGATCTCCATGGGTGCTACGACGAGTTCGTAGCCCTGCGGAAGAAGATCGGTGTGGAAGAGGGGGATCTGGAGATTTGCGTCGGGGATGTCCTCAACAAGGGGCCAAAGAGTCTAGAGCTCTTGCGCTACCTCAACGAAGAGGCGATTTTGTGTGTGCGGGGGAATCACGAGGAGAAGTTTTTGCGCTATCGGCGCACCCAAGGGGGGCCGAAAGCCAACGGGATAGTCCTCAACGAGTTGGAGCGCTCCATCTACGAGGGGTTGGAAGAGGAGGATTGGTCCTTTCTTGAGAGCCTCCCCTTGTACTTTCGTATCGGCTCGATCACCATCGTCCATGCGGGGATCTTACCCCGGACGAGGTTGGAGCGCCTCGGGCCGGAGGATATGGTCCAGATTTTGCGGGTGCGCTACCTCGATAAAGCTGGCAATTTCGTACCCCTACGCTTCTTCGATCCTGCGGTCCACTTCTTCTGGAGCGAGCTTTACGATGGGCGCTACGGCTATGTGGTCTATGGCCACCACCCCTTCCTCGCTCCCCGGATCGATCGCTTCAGCTTCGGGATCGATACGGGGGCGGTCTATGGGAACCGGCTCACGGCCATCCTCTTCGAGGATGGGCGTCCCGAGTGCTACTCCTTCGTCAGCCTTCAGACCCGGGCCTATGCCACCAGGAGTAAACCGTGGAGTCTTGGCGATTTGTAGCCGATGTCCATCTGGCGCGGCTGGCTAAGTATTTGCGCCTTTTTGGTTTCGATACCCTCTACTTTTCCTCTATCGGCGATGAGGAGCTCATCCACATCGCCACCACCCAGGGGCGCACCATCCTCACCAAGGATCGGGATCTGGCTCGCCAGACTCCTCAAGCCTATTTGGTCCAGCCCAAGGGGTTGGAAGCCCAATTGGAACGGCTTTTTGCCGACTTGCAGCTGCGTATTCAAAGGCCCTTTAGCCGTTGTATGGTGGACAATACCCTTTTAGAGCCGATCGCGAAAGAGGCTATCCTCGAGCGCATTCCCCCCAAGGTCAGGGAGTGGTGTGAGACTTTCTGGTACTGTCCTGGTTGTCAGCGGATCTACTGGCGGGGGAGCCACTGGGAGCGGATGCAGCTGATGGTGGAGCGTTTTGGGGGCGGTACTCCTTGACGATGCTCTGGAGTATTTTGACGATCTCATCTCGATTCCTGGCCTGAAGGAGGGTGTCGATCTGCCGGTCGAGCCAAGAAAAATCGATGCGATCGGCCTTGGCGATGTAGATCGACTCGTACTTGGTCCCCCGCTCGGCCCCTTCGATCAAGAGCTCCTCGTAGAGCTTTTCCCCTGGCCGTAGCCCCGTGAAGAGGATGGGAACCTCCTTGCCCATGAGCTCCATCATCCGTTTGGCCAGATCGACGATCTTGACCGGCTTGCCCATGTCGAGGATGAAGATCTCTTGCCCCTTGGCCAGGGAGGCGGCTTGAAGGACCAGCTGGCAGGCCTCACTGGTGAGCATGAAGTAGCGGCGGATCTCGGGGTGGGTGATGGTCACGGGGCCTCCCGAGCGGATTTGGTCCTGGAACTTGGGGATCACGCTCCCACTGCTTCCTAAAACATTGCCAAAGCGCACAGTACTGATGGTGGTCTTGGAGCTTGGGATGTTCTGGGCCAGAAGTTCGCAAACCCGCTTGCTGGCACCCATGACGTTGGTGGGGTTGACCGCCTTGTCGGTGGAGATAAGGACCAGATGGGGGATCTCATGGGCGATGGCTTGCTCCAAAATCACCTTGGTCCCAAGGACGTTGTTCCTGACAGTGGCTCGAGGATTCTCCTCGCCAAGGGGCACATGTTTGTAGGCGGCGGCATGGAGGATCAAATCGGGACGATGTTCCTTCAAGGCGGCATCCACATCCTCCACGGAGGTCACATCCCCTAGAATTGAGACTATCTCTGGATGCTCCTCTTTGAGGCGATAGAGGTTGTACTCGCTGCTCTCAAAAGCGATGATCTGGCTTGCCCCATAGGCCTTAGCTTGGCGCACCAGCTCGCTTCCAATACTCCCTCCAGCCCCCGTGATGAGGATCCGCTTGCCCTTGATGAAGGAGGCGATCTGCTTCTGGTCCAAATCGGCTGGGCGTCGGGCTAAGAGATCTTCGATGGAGATATCTTCGATTCCTTCACTTTGCAGGGAGAGCCGTTTGAATTGGGTGATCCCCGATGCTTTGAAGCGGTGGATGAGGTCTCCCAGCTCTTTGGGGGGAAGCTCCTTGGCGATGATGAGGGTGGTGGCTGGTAGACCCAAGGCCCTCTCTTCTGGGATGATAGGCACTCCGGCGACTCTGCTCCCAGCCCGGCTCTCGTCTACAATGGCCACGATCTTGTAGCCAAGCTCTGGAGCCAAGGAGAGGAGGTGGCGGTTGAGGCCGTAGAGGATAGCCTCCCGGGGGGCTTGGGCGGCGCTACTTTCAAGCAAAAGCCGTTTGAAGCCCCGGATGGCTCCCAGGAAGAGGAGGGAGAGGAGGTAGTCGATCATGATGGCGCTACGGGGGAAGGGGGTGAAGAGGTCGTAAAAGAGCCAGAGGAGGAGGGCGGCTCCAAGATAGGCGAGGGTAATGGCTAGAAAGAGGCGCTTGGCCTCGTAGAGCCCAAAGAAGCGCCAGGTGAAGTTATAGAGGCCAAAGAGGATCAAAGAGGAGATCTTGAGAGTGGTTAAAAGAGCGTAGAGCTTCCAGAAACTCCCCCAAAAGGGTTCTGGAATGGCGAAGTTGAACCGGAGCAGATAGGCCAGGTAGAGGCTAAAGAGGGAGAGCATTCCATCGGCAAGGAGGAAGAAGAGGATCCGCTTGGTTATAGTCGCCTTTAGCAGCTGTGTACGATATCGCATATCTCCTCGATCTGGTGGGGTTGGAGTTGGGTGCCACTTGGCAAGCAGAGGCCCCGGGCAAAAAGATCGTGGCTGACCCCTTTGCTATAGCAGCGAGCTTCCTGGAAGAGGGGTTGCAGATCCATCGGTTTCCAGACCGGACGCGATTCGATCCCAGCGGCCATAAGGGCCTCCTGGACCTGGAGGGGGTTCTTGTCGTGAAATGTGAGGGCGGTGAGCCAGCGGTTGCAGCGGGTTTGGGGGATTTCGGGCATGAAGGTGGCAATATCTTCCAGGTGGTGGCGGTACTTCGCGAAGATGGCCCGCTTCTTGGCGATGCGCTCTTGGATCACCTCCATCTGGGCGACACCGATGGCGGCAAGGACATTGCTGAGGCGATAGTTGTAGCCGTAGGTGGTGTGTTCGTACCAGGGAAAATCGGGCTCTTTGGCCTGGGTAGCCAACTTGCGGGCCTGGGCCATGAGGGCCTCATCCTGGCCAACGAGAATACCACCGCCTCCGGTAGTGAGGAGCTTGTTGCCATTAAAAGAGTAGACTCCAAAGATCCCGAAGGTGCCAGCATGTTTCCCATCATAGGTGCTCCCCAGGGCTTCGGCCCCATCTTCGATGAGGTGGGCCCCATACCTTTGAACCAGATCGACGAGGGCCTGCATATCGGCCATCCCGCCGTAGATGTGGGTAAGGACGATCGCCTTGGGGCGCTCTTTGCGCAAGGCCTCCTCCAGGAGGTTTAAATCCATCTGCCAACTCTCGTCGCAATCGATGAGGATCGGTTCGGCCTGTTGGTAGAGGATTGGAGCTACCGATGCGATGAAGGTGAAGTTGCTCACCGCCACCTTGTCCCCTGGACCAATACCCAAAACCCGTAGGGCCAGATGGAGCCCAGCTGTCGCACTGCATAGGGCCAGAGCCTGGGGGGCTTTGGTATAGGTGCAAATGGCCGATTCGAAACGCTCCAGATAGGCCCCCACCGGGGCGATGTAGTTGCTGGTAAAGACATCCTGGATGTATTGGAGCTCCTTGCCACTTGGATGGGGAGGGCTCAGATAGATCCTCATAGCCGTTTGTCCACCATCTCTTTGGGCCAGATCCCCTTGATATCGAAGATTACTTGACGGGAGGGATCGAGGGAGGCAAGATCCATCTGCTTGAACTGGTCGTGGGCTACCGCCAGGATGATGGAGTCATACTGGCTCAAATCTGGCTGGTGGGAGAGGAGCTGGAGGCCATACTCGTGTGCTACCTCTGCAGGATCTGCCCAGGGATCGTAAAGATCCACTTCGATGCCAAATTCTCGCAGTTCTTGGATCACATCGATGACCCTGGAGTTGCGAATGTCGGGGCAGTTCTCTTTAAAGGTGATGCCAAGGACCAAGGCTTTGCTCCCTTTGACGGTGTGGCCCTTGTGGATGAGGAGCTTGACCACCTTGTTGGCGACAAAAAGCCCCATCTCGTCGTTGGTTCTGCGACCCGAGAGGATCACTTGGGGGTGGTAGCCCACCTCCTTGGCCTTGTAGGCCAGATAGTAGGGATCGACCCCGATGCAGTGTCCTCCCACCAATCCCGGGCGAAAGGGGAGGAAGTTCCACTTGGTCCCAGCCGCCTCCAGGACCTCCAGGGTGTCGATGTCGAGTCGATCGAAGATGAGGGCGAGCTCGTTGACGAAGGCGATATTGATGTCCCGCTGGGCGTTTTCGATCACCTTGGCCGCTTCGGCCACCTTGATGGAGGGGGCCAGATGGGTGCCAGCTGGGATGATGCTTTTGTAAAGCTCATCTACCCTTTTGGCTACCTCTGGAGTCGAACCCGAGGTGACCTTCTTGATGGTCGGGAGGCGGTGCTCTTTGTCCCCTGGGTTGATGCGCTCTGGTGAGTAGCCGCAGAAGAAGTCCTCGTTGAATTTGAGCCCGCTCTCTCGCTCCAGCTCCGGGACGCAGACCTCCTCGGTACAGCCTGGATAGACCGTCGATTCGTAGATGACGATGTCTCCTTTTTTGAGGACGCGACCCACGGTGCGAGAAGCCATGATGAGAGGGGATAGATCCGGGTTCTTATGGGCGTCGATGGGAGTTGGGACGGTGACGATGTAGATTGTGGCATCACGAATATCCTCGATGGAGGTGGTAAAGGAGAGCTTCTTGGCTGCCGATAGCTCCTCTTGGCTCACCTCCAGAGTTCGATCGATCCCTCGTTGGAGCTCTTCGATTCTGGTGGCGTTGATGTCAAAGCCAACAGTCTCGTACCGCTTGCCAAACTCTACCGCCAGAGGCAAGCCCACATAGCCCAGACCGATGATGGCGAGTTTCACCCCCGATCCTTTCCAAAGACATTGGAGTAGATGCGCTCCAGATCGAAGGGGGATCTCGGCTCCCCGAAGAGGTTGGGAATTACCTCGAAGAGGAGATAGAGGAGGTGGAGTATGGGAAGGAAAAGGAGGAGCATGCGCCAGAAGGTGCGGGGGGAGTGGTGCATCCTGATCCACTCGATAGCTCCGGGTACTCCATTGAGGGCTAACATCGCTTCAAAAGCGACAATAAAGCCAAGGACGATATATGTTACAATGGCACCGTAGAAAATGAGGTAGCCAAGAAATGAAACGAGATCCACAGGCCCAACCTTTTTTAAGGAGTATTATAGCAAGTGTACCCGAAGTTCCTCGTCCTTTTTATCCTCTTTCTGGCTGGATGCGCCCTCAAAGAGCCGCCCAAACAGGAGGTCTTCCTCCTCATCCACACTCCCCAACTGCGCTATGGCGATGTAGCCTTTTTGCAGCGCAGCCAGGAGGCTGTCGATCTAGAGCTCTACGAGGCGGGCCAACCCCTCTTCCGACTCCATGTCGAACCGGAGCGGGTCTGTCTCGACGGACGCTGTATGGAAGCCTCCCTCTTTGCCAGGCGCTTTCTTGCCCCAGCCTACCCATCGACCTTTTTGTGGAACCTCCTTCAAAAGCGCCCTATCTTCGATGGTCAAGGACTCATCTTTCGGGAGGATGGATTCATCCAGCGCATTCATACGCCCCGTTTGGATATAATATATGAGGTCTCTTCCCGCTCCATCTCCTTCAAAGATCGCCGCAACGGGATTCGTATTCTCATAAAGGAGTTTCATGGCTAAGTTCGTCGGTGCCCATGTGAGCAGTGCCGGCGGGGTCCAAAACGCCCCCCTCAATGCTCAAAAGATCGGAGCTAAGGCTTTTGCCCTTTTCACCAAGAACCAGCGTCAATGGCAGGCGAAACCCTTGGGCCAGGAGCAGATTGAAGCATTCAAGGCCAATTTGGCCCAAAGTGGCATCGATCCGCGCCACATCCTTCCCCACGATAGCTACCTCATCAACTTGGCCCATCCCGAGGAGCCGAAGCGCAAAAAGAGCTTGGAAGCCTTCATCCACGAGATCCACCGCTGCCACGCCTTGGGGCTCGATAAACTCAATTTCCATCCAGGTAGCCATCTAGGTCGCATGGAGGAGGATCAGGCTCTCGCCCGGATAGCCGACTCCATCAATACCGCTTTACGGGAGAGCGAAGGGGTGACCCTGGTCATCGAGAATACTGCTGGCCAGGGAAGCAATCTGGGCTACAAATTGGAGCACCTGGCCTTCCTCATCGAACATTGCGACGATCCCAAGCGGATCGGGGTCTGTCTCGATACGGCCCACCTCTTTGCAGCCGGATACGACCTTCGCACTCCAGAGGCCTACGAAGAGACGATGGAGGCCTTCCAGCAGATTGTGGGGTTCGCCTTCCTACGGGGGATGCACCTCAACGACTCCAAGGCTCCCCTCGGTTCGAGGAAGGATCGCCACCACTCCCTGGGCCAAGGCCATATCGGCTTGGATGCTTTTGGCTACATTATGAGGGATCCCCGCCTCGACGATATCCCCCTCATCCTCGAGACTATCGACGACTCCATCTGGCATGAGGAGATCCAATTGCTCTACTCGCTGATGGAGGGGTGATGGACCATCTCAAAGCCTTCCTCAAAGCCTCCGACATTACTAAGACCACCATCTTTCCCTACCTCCAATGCACCGAAGAGGAGGGGACGATCCTGCGCGAAATTTTGCGGCGCTATCTCCTCGGAGAGGAGGGGATTGTCGTCTTCGATCTGTTGGATGGGCTCTCCCAGATCAAAGAGTTCGACCACCTCCGCTTCCTCCCTTCGTTACGGCGCCTCCTCGATCTTGGGTGGGTGGCTCTCGGAGGCTTTGCCAGCGAAACGATCCAGAGCGATCTGGAACTCCTCCACAAAGAGCTTGTTCCAACCCCTTTGCTCTTCCGCCTCCTCGAGGCAGGTCGGCTTGAACCGCCTCCACCCCAATTGAGCCCCTACAAGGACCATCTCGACTACCTCCAAGATCAGTTTCGCCGCATTGAGCTCTATTGGCAGCGCTCCCAGCGTCCCCCCGCCCCCAAACTCGCCCTCATCGAGAGGGAGATTGCCGTAATAGAGGAGCAGATCGACAAGCGGCTCCAGATGACCTCGGAACCGATGGAGCTAGAGCGGCTCTTCGATGAGGTCGGTCTCGACTGGCATGAACGCCTCCTCTTTACTGCCCTGTTACGGGAGGAGTATATGGGAGGGGATGGGGGATTGCGGGAGATGAATGCCCTTTTGCGCCTGATTAGTTCAACCACTAGGGAGCGTTTGCTCTATCGAAGTCTCTTGGAAGATGGGGGCAAACTGGTGGCTCAAGGGCTTTTGGACTATGAGGAGGTCTTCCCTCCCTTTGGAGGATCGAGCCGAACCTTCTTCATTCCCGATGGCATCCTTCGGCGTCTCCTCCATCCGGAGCGTAAACGCTCCAGGAAGCGCCTCAAGCTTCAGAACCTCATCAAAGAACAAGATATCTTCGAACTCATCGAACCCACCACCTCCCTGGAAGATGTGGTACTCCATCCCCAGACCAGGGCGACCTTGGAGGCCCTCTTGCGCCAGATGGATCCCAAGGTCATCCAACGCCTCAAACGGTGGGGGATCAAGAAGCATCGCAACATCGAGGCCCGTATCATCTTTTACGGACCTCCAGGAACGGGCAAGACCCTAACCGCCCTCTCCCTCGCCAAGTCCTTGAAGCGCCCCGTCTTGAGCTTCGATTGCTCCAAGATCCTCTCCATGTATGTGGGAGAGAGTGAGAAGAATGTGCGTAAGATCTTCGACACCTTCCACGATATCCGTTCCAAAGTGGCCCGGGAGCCGGTCCTCCTCCTCAACGAGGCTGACCAGTTCCTCAGTCAGCGGAGCTACGCTCCTGGCAACAGCGCCGACAAGATGCACAACCAGATGCAAAACATCTTCTTGGAGCAGATCGAGCGCTTCGAGGGGATCCTGATCGCCACCACCAACCTCCTGGAGACCATCGATCCTGCCTTTTCGAGGCGTTTCAACTACAAGATCGAATTCAAGCGGCCCACCTTCGAGGAGCGCATCAAGCTGTGGGAGAAGATGTTACCAAAAGAGGCAGAATATGCGCCGGACTTTGCTATTGAGAAGCTTGCCCGCTACGAGTTGACGGGAGGGCAGATCCACCTGGTTATCAAGAATACCGCTTATAAGGTGGCGGTGCGGGAGGAGCCCATCTTCACGATGGCCGACTTCATCGAGGAGATTGAGCGGGAGCGGAGTGGAGCCTTTGGGGATGCCAAGTCGATGGGCTTCCTCCAGTAGAGTTGTTTCTTGATGAAACATCCAGGTCCAAAAGAAAAAATTATCGGCGGTGTAAAAAAATTTTCAAATTTTTTCTGATACACTTGCCAGTAGAGTAGAGGTATGCTACCTGAAGAAAAGGAGTCTCCATGATGAGTCATATGGATGTGGCCCATCCCTATTTTGGTGCCTTTTTACTCTTCGTCATCACGGCGGTTGCCTTCACCGCCACAACGGCCCTGGCCCGATTTGTGAGCCGCTCCCTCGCTAGGCTCGATACCGAAAAGCTCAAAGTGGCCATCTATGAGTGTGGTCCAGAGCCCAACAAACAGCCCAACCGCATCTCCGCCCAATTCTACCTGATCGCCCTCCTCTTCATCCTCTTCGACGTGGAGATTATCTTCATGTTCCCCTGGGCGGTGGATTTCAAGATCTTGGGATGGTTCGGTTTTGCCGAAATGATCCTCTTCATCCTCCTCTTGGCAATTGGTTTCATCTATGCTTGGAAGAAAGGAGCCTTGGAATGGCACAGCATCAGGTAAATTACGCGGCAAGCGGTGGCCTTCCCGTCGCCCTCACCACGGTGGACAAGCTGGTCAACTGGGGGCGTACCAACTCCTTGTGGGTCCTCACCTATGGGTTGGCCTGCTGCGCGATCGAGATGATGGCAAGTGGAGCGAGCCGGTACGATTTTGACCGGTTTGGGGTGATCTTTCGAGCCAGTCCCCGCCAAGCGGATGTGATGATCGTAGCGGGAACCTTGACCAAGAAACATGCCGAATTCATCCGGCGGCTCTACGATCAAATGGCTGAGCCCAAGTGGGTCATCTCCATGGGAAGCTGTGCCAATACCGGAGGGATGTTCAACACCTACGCCACGGTCCAAGGGGTCGATCGGGTCATTCCGGTCGACATCTATTTACCCGGATGTGCCCCACGGCCAGAGACCTTGCAATACGCGGTCATGCTCTTGCAAAAGCAGATCCGCAAACGCTCAATCTTTCAAAAACCAAAGCCAAAAAGGTTGGTGTGATGAGACCCTATAGACCCAAGGACAATCTCCAGGCCAAAGCCTACTACAACGATCGCTTTTGGGTGGCCCCGCGCATCCCGGAGGAGCCTGTGGAGGATCCGGTCTTTGCCGCCGATTTGGCCAGTCTCCAAGAGCACTATCCCATCCAGCGGGCCTACATCCAACGGGGACAGCTGGTAATTCACATCGATGCGAAGGAGAATAAAGAGGTCCTGCGCTACCTCAAGGAGGAGCTCGGATACGATGTCTTGAGTGAGTTGAGTGCCATCGACTACCTGGCCCAGGATGGGGAGTTTGAGATCTTCTACCAACTGCTCTCCCTCGAAAAGGCCAAACGGATTCGGGTCAAGTGCCGTATCAAAGAGCACGAGGCTATCGAGAGCGTTGAGTCCATCTTCCGAAGCGCCGATTGGAGTGAACGGGAGATGTACGATATGTTTGGGATCAAAGTCAACAACCATCCCAACCTCAAGCGGATCCTCATGCCCGACGATTGGGTTGGCCATCCACTACGCAAAACCTATCCCCTCCATGGAGATGAGGCGGCCCAGTGGTACGAGGTGGATAAGATCTTTGGCAAGGAGTATCGCGATATCATCGGACCTGAGCAGCGGGATGCCGCCTTCGTCGATCCCAATGATACATGCAACTTCGCCCGGATCAAACACGAGGTCCCACGCTGTGCCGATCCCAATAGTGAGCCGATCCGCATCGAGAAGTTCAATGACGATGCTCCATTCGTCGAGACCTTCGATCTGAAGAAAGCCAAAATCGTCAATCGCGACAGATAGGGGTGAGCATGCAGCAGCGCAACAGACTAGAGCCATATTTTGAGAATCTCGTCTTCGAGCGGGACGACAACCATATGGTGATCAACTTCGGCCCCCAACATCCCTCGGCCCACGGCCAGCTCCGGCTCATCCTCGAGATGGATGGGGAGCAAGTCGCCAAGGCCTGGCCCGATATCGGCTACCTCCATCGGGGGATGGAGAAGATGGCCGAGAACATGATCTACAACGAGTTCCTCCCCACCACGGACCGGATGGATTACATCGCCGCTACATCCAATAACTACGCCTTCGCCCTAGCCGTCGAGCGACTCTTGGGTATCGAGGACAAGGTCCCTCGGCGGGCTAAGGTAATCCGGATGATCCTCCTGGAGCTCAATCGTATCATCTCCCACCTCTTCTGGCTTGCTACCCACGCTTTGGATGTTGGGGCAATGAGCGTCTTCCTCTACTGCTTCCGGGAGCGGGAGTATGCCATGGACCTCATGGAGGACTATTGTGGTGCCCGTTTGACCCATAGTGCTGTACGCATTGGAGGGGTACCCCTCGATCTGCCGGAGGGGTGGTTGGAGCGGCTCAACTGGTTCCTCAATATCCTTCCCGAGCAGATCGAACTCTACGAGGGCCTCTTGAGCGAAAACAGGATCTGGCGTATGCGGTTGGAGAATGTAGGGGTCATTCCTCCCGAGATGGCCAAGCAGTGGGCTTGTAGCGGAATCATGCTCCGTGGTTCTGGAATCCCCTACGATATCCGTAAAGAGGAGCCCTACGAGCTCTACGATGAAGTTGATTTTGATGTTCCGGTCTCGGAGACGTGCGATAGTTATGGGCGCTACAAGCTCTACATGGAAGAGATGCGCCAGTCCATCCGGATCATCCGGCAACTCATTCCGATGTACAAGGAGACCGAACCCCAGTTGCTCGCCCATGTCCCCGAGTACATCAGTGCCCACAAAGAGGATATCATGACCCAGAACTACTCCCTGATGCAGCACTTTGTGCTGGTGACTCAGGGAATGCGTCCGCCAGTGGGAGAGGTCTATGTCCCGACTGAGTCTCCTAAAGGGGAGCTGGGCTTTTATATCCGAAGCGAAGGGGAGCCCTATCCCTATCGCATGAAGATCCGAGCTCCCAGCTTCTGGCACACCGGTATTTTGCAAGATCTCCTGCCAGGCCACTACCTGGCCGATGTGGTGACGATCATCGGATCGACCAACATCGTCTTTGGTGAGATCGATAGATAAGGATGGGCTATGGTACGATACGATTTGCGACACCTCCACGAAAACTTCTACGATCGGATGATGGAGCTATTGGACAAGGAGGTCAAGGAGGGAGAGGTGGCCATCTTCCTCTTCGAGATCTTCCATCAGGGCAAATCCAACTTTGAAGCGGTCCAAAAGAGCGCCGATTTGATCAAAGAGGCCGGCCACGAGCTGCTCAACTCATTGAAATTCAACGAGGTCGACTGGACGATCGTCGTGCGCAAGAAGTGAGGACTCGGCCATGAGTAAAGTCTACTTTTCAACCTGGAAAGGTGAACTCATCGACAACCGGGGCAAGCCCCGGGAGGAGTGGGCCGAATCGGCTTACAACTTTCCGGTCCACTACAATGCCGACCGGGATTCAAAGGCCTTCATTGGGTGGGCTGGGGTTGCTCTTTTCGATCCGGATGTGGATGTGGTCAAGCTAGCAACCGAGTACGCCTACCAATACCAGGTCTACTCCGAGGCCTGTGGTCGGTGTGCCCCCGGGCGCTGGGGAGGGCGGATCCTCTACGACCTCTTCGATAAGATCGCCCGAGGAGAGGGGAGCTGGGCCGATGTGGAGCATCTCAAGGAGGTGAGCTCCACCATGATGGAGACCAGCAAGTGCGAGATTGGCAAGACCGTTCCCAAGCCTTTGCTGGATATCCTCACCCATTTCGAGGGGGAGATCCGGGAGCTCATCGAGGAGCAAAAACCCTCCAAATACTACCACGACACGGGGATCAGCTATATTGCCAAGGTAACCGCTCCGTGTATGGATGCTTGTCCGGCCCATGTGGACATCCCCGCCTACATCGAAGGGGTCCGGGATTTGCGCTTTGACGATAGCCTCCAAGCTACCCGCAAGACTATGCCCTTGGCCCATACCTGTGGACGGGTCTGTCCCCACCCCTGTGAAGATGAGTGTCGCCGTGCCAATTTGGACGAGCCCATCTCCATCATGGAGCTCAAGCGTATCGGAGCCGATTTTGAGGATGATCACTCCCTCTTCTGGCTCCATCCCAGAAAACCGAAGCCCCTCAATGGCAAGAAGGTCGCCATCATCGGGGCTGGGCCGGCCGGATTGACGGGAGCCTACTATCTGGCTATGGAGGGGGTCGCTTGCGATGTCTACGAGGAGCTCCCCGTTCTGGGGGGTGAGGTGGCCGTTGGAGTACCCCAGTATCGCATGCCCATCGAGAAGTATCGGCGCGATATCGAGTTGGTCGGAAGTTTACCCGGAGTCCAGTTCATCACCGGCAAACGGGTGAATGCCGATGATATGCGCAAGTTCGAGAAGGAGTATGACGCCATCTTGGTGGCCACAGGAACCCGGATCTCCAAGAAGATCCGAGCCAAGAACGAGCGCCCCGAGATCAAGGGATACTGGGGGGCCATCAACTTCTTGGACTGCATCAACCTTTGGGTCAAGTATGGTATCCCCGTGCCCGAAGAGGTGCGCAAGCAGCAGATGCTGGACAAAGAGTATGTCGATTTGACCGGCAAGACCCTGGTCTGCGTGGGCGGGGGTTTTACTTCGATGGATGTGGTCCGATGCGCTATCCGAGCCAACGCCAAGAAGGTAATCATGCTCTATCGCCGGGACGAAGCTACCATCATCCGAAACACCACCTACGAAGAGTACCACGAAGCGGTGGAAGAGGGGGTGGAGTTTATCTTCTATTCGGCCGTGGAGGAGATCATCACCGATGAGGAGGATCGGATCAAGGCCCTCAAGGTCAACCGGTTCGAGCTCATCCCCGATCCCAACGGGGGGCGGCCCCAGCTGAAGAAGATCGAGGGGGCCGATTTTACCATCGAGTGCGACTATCTCGTCCCTGCGGTGAGCCAGAGTGCCGACTTGTCCCATCTGCCAGAAGAGTGGGAGATTGAGCTTACAAGCTGGGGGACCATCAAGACCGATGGCAAGACCTACATGAGTTCGCGCAAGGGGGTCTTTGCCGCCGGCGATTGTGAATATGGCCCGATGACCATCGTCAACGCCGTCGGTCAAGCCAAACGGGCCGCTTCGGTTATGAGCCGCTATGTCCAAACCGGAGAGGTGAGCCTTACCGACGAGGAGATCATGGAGGACCATCTGCGAGCCCTCAAGGTCTACGACAAGAAGGAGAAGATTCGGGGCTGGATGCCGGGACTGCCTCGGCAAAAGAGCGAGATCCTCACCGTCGAAGAGCGCAAGAACAACTACAGGGAGGTCAACCTGGGGCTCACCCAGGAACAGGCAATCGCCGAGTCGGAGCGCTGTATGCGCTGTTACTACATTGCGATGGTCGCGGTATAAGGGTTGGAGATGGTCAAGTTCTACATCGATGGAAAAGAGGTCCACGCCAACAAGGGAGAGACGATCCTCCAGGTTGCCAGGAGGGAGGGGATCTACATTCCAACCATGTGCTACCTTTCCAAGGTGAAGCCCATTGAGTCGTGTCGCCTGTGTGTCGTAGAGGTGGAGGGGGTCGATGGATTCATCCTCAGCTGTCAAACCCCTCCCACTCCAGACGCTAAGGTCTTCACCAACTCCCCAGCTCTTTTGGAGCATCGGCGCAACATTATGAAGCTCTATGACGTGAACCATCCCCTAGAGTGCGGGGTGTGTGACAAGAGTGGGGAGTGTGAGCTGCAGAACAAGAACCTGGAATTTGGGGTGGATTCCCAGGAGTTCACCGCCAAGGAGCAGTACCGCCCCATCCAACATTGGCGCTACCTCCAGTACGATCCGAGTCTGTGCATCTTGTGTGAGCGGTGTGTCCATGTGTGTAACGAGGTGATCGGAGACGATGCCATCGAAATCTACTATGGGGGGTATAAGTCCCACATCGTCCCCAAAGATGCTCCAACCCTTGAGTGTACCTTTTGTGGGGAGTGTGTGGCGGTCTGTCCCGTGGGTGCCTTCATCAGCTCCGATTTCAAATACAGTGCCAACGCCTGGGAGCTCACCCGTATTCCAGGGGCATGTGCCCACTGTAGCGCCGCCTGCCACCTCTACTACGAGACCAAACATACCTCCATCTTCAACCCCGAACCCAAGATCTATCGGGTCAAGAACGAGTTCGAATTTTCCAACCTCTGCGGGGCTGGGCGGTTTGGTTTCGACTTTGAGAACCGGGTGGAAGGCAAGGACGAGGAGGCTTTTGAGCGGGCGATTGAAGCCTTCAAGCGGG